>LVAN01000012.1 GCA_001604045.1 Clostridiales bacterium Firm_08
CGGCGGGTCGTGGCGGGGCGGCTCGCGGTTCTGTACCGTAAAACTGTTATACAAGTCCAAGCCCTCCCACCTGCTCGGCGATCTTGAGCAGTTTGAGCATTTTGACGCTTTGATCGATGCGTCCCTGCCGCTCAAGATTTACAAAAGGCCGCAGCGAAAGCAGCAGCGTACAGCGTTCGTCATCCGGTTGCCGCAGAACGCCCGCCGCTTTGATCAGTTTTTCCATATCCGGCGCCGGCTCCGCCGGCGGTTCCCCGCGCGGCGGCGCGGGCTCTGACAGCCCGGCGAGAAGTCCCGTCAGCATCTCCATGCTTTTGGGATCCTCCAGGAGTTTGCCGAGCATTTCCCCTATATCCGCCATATCTTTCTCCTATAAAAGTTCTCCGAGCCGTTTGCGGATCTCGGGAGAGCGCAGGAACGCCGCCAGTTCCGCCGTCGATCCCATATGCGCTTTGAGCGAGGCGATATCCTGCGGCGTGAGTTTTTCGCCCAGCGCCTTCAGGCGCGCCTTATCCGCCGCGATCTCTTTGATCTGCCGCTGTGTTTCGGGAGACATGCCCGCCAGCACGCCGACAAGCGTCTTTTGCAGCGCCGCGCGGTCCATTTTGCCCGCCATTTTCAAAATTTCTTCGTTTCTGTCCAAAATTTATCTCCCCTTTCGTTTCAATATATGCTATACTTGAATAATGGATGACAAAAAAGGAGGGAGGCGCGCCTGTGACTATTCTGATTTTTTCCGATTCCCACGGCAATAAAACGCGGATGATCGACGCGGCGAAACGGTTTTCGCCCGACGCGATCTTTCATCTCGGAGACCACGCCTCCGACGCCGCCGTCCTGCGGGATATCGCGCCGCTGTACGTCGTGCGGGGCAACTGCGACTTTTCCGGCGCGCCGGACGAGCGGACGGTGGAGATCGGCGGCAAGCGGTTTTTCCTGACCCACGGTCACCGTTACGGCGTCAAGGCGGGCACCGGCCGCCTGCGGGATCTCGCGGATGAAAACGCGTTTTCCGCGATCCTGTACGGCCACACCCACCTGCCGAACTACGAATTTCACGGGCGCACGCTTTTGCTCTGTCCCGGCGCCGTCTGCGGCAGCCGGATGACCGGCGTGCCGAACGCCGCCCTGCTGGAGTGGCGGCCCGGCAAAGATATCTATATGACAATACTTGAACTGTAAGGAGATATTTATGGAAAAAGAGGAGATCATACGCGGTTGCGACACGCTGTCTCTCGCCTATATAGGGGACGCGGTGTTCGAGCTGTACGTGCGGGAATATCTGCTGCGGACGGGGGCGCCGGCGGGCGTCCTGCACCGCCGCGCCAAGCGTTTTGTCAGCGCGGCGGCGCAAAGCGGCTTTGTCGAGGCGCTGGAACCGCTGCTCACCGAGCAGGAGGCGGGGGTCTACCGCAGAGGCCGCAACGCCAAAAGCCACTCCCACCCGAAAAACGTCGACCTGCCGCAATACCACCGCGCGACGGGGCTTGAAGCCCTGTTCGGCTTTCTGCACCTCGCGGGGGACACCGTTCGGGAGAGAGAACTGTTCGCCGTCATCACGGAAAAGGAGAAAGACAAGTGAAAGTCCTTTGCATCGGAGACATCGTCAGCGACACGGGGCGTGAATATCTCGCCCGCCATCTCCGTCCCCTCAAAAAGGAGACCGGCGCCGATCTTGTCATTGTCAACGGCGAAAACGCGGCGCTCGGCAACGGCGTCGACCGGGACAGCGCGCGGGATATTTTTGACGCGGGCGCCGACGTCATCACCGGCGGCAACCATTCCTTCCAAAAGAAAACGGCGGAGGCGCTTCTGGAGGAGACGCCGTTTTTACTGCGCCCCGCAAATCTCGGGGACACCTTCGGACGGGGCTGGTGCCGTATCGAGGGCAGAAAGCGGGACGTGCTGGTCGTCAATCTGCAGGGCTCGCTTTTTATGCCTCCGGTGCGAAATCCCTTTGAATGTATCGAAAAACTGCTGGAAAAAGAAGCGTCGCCCCGGGATCTGATCATCGTCGACTTCCACGCCGAGGCAAGCGGGGAAAAACAGGCGATGGGATATTTCCTCGACGGCAGGGTCTCCCTGCTGTTCGGCACGCACACCCACGTGCAGACCAGCGATGAGACCATACTGCCCGGCGGCACGGGATATATCACCGACATCGGGATGACGGGACCGGTCTACAGCGTCCTCGGCAAAAACGCGGAGGCGGCGGTCCATAATTTCCGCTATCCCGACGACCGCGTCCCCGTAAGGGACGCGCCTTCTCCCTGCCGTCTTTCCGGCATCCTCGCGGACATCGACGAGATCACCGCGAAATGTGCCGGCGTTACAAAAATCTTGAAATGACAAGTTTTTTCCTTGACAATTCCCTTAAAAAAATGTATTATTGATATGATGGGTTTTTATGTGGCAGCATAAAGATCCACACGTAAGATCCGTTCGCGGCGGTCCCGACGGACCGCTGTTAGATGCGGCGGGTTCAAGCCCCCGCCGCGCCCCGAAACAGAATACGAAAAGGAGGCATTGCTATGTGGAACATAGTGATCCCTGTAATCGTAGCGATCGTGGTCGGGTTTGTCGCGTTTATTGCAGGCTTTTTATATAGAAAACGCGTTGGTGAAAAGCAGATCGGCTCCGCGGAAACGGAAGCCACAAGGATCGTAAACGAAGCAATAAAAACGGCAGATACCAAGAAAAAAGAAGCGATGCTGGAAGCCCGCGAGGCGCTGCACAAAGAGCGCGCCGAGCAGGAAAAAGAATTCAAAGAGCGTCGCAGCGAGATCAAGAGCCAGGAAAATCGCTTATTACAGAGAGAAGAGAACATCGACAAACGGTCCTCGAACCTTGAAAAGAAAGAGGACGCCCTCGCCGAAAAGACCGCGAAACTCGAAAAACTGCAGTCCGAGGTCGAGGAGGTCAAAAAAGCCCAGCTCCATATGCTGGAAAAGATCAGCGGGTACAGTATCGACACTGCCAAGCACGAGCTGTTTGCCCAGCTGGAAAGCGAACTGACACACGAAATGGCGGAGCGGATCACCCGCTTCGAGGAACAGTATAAGGAGGACGCGGACGAAAAGGCGCGCAACGTCATCGCCGCCGCCATCCAGAGATGCGCCGCCGACTATGTGACGGAAGCCACCGTCAGCGTCGTGCCGCTGCCCAGTGATGAAATGAAGGGCAGGATTATCGGCCGTGAGGGCCGCAACATCCGCTCGCTTGAAAGCATCACCGGCGTCGATATCATCATCGACGACACGCCGGAGGCCATCACGCTGTCCTGCTTCAATCCCATCCGGCGTGAGATCGCCCGTATGACGGTGGAAAAGCTCATCAATGACGGCCGCATCCATCCCGGACGGATCGAGGAGACGGTGGAGCGCTGCAAGAAAGATCTTGACGCCATCATCAAAAAAGAGGGCGAGCGCGCGACCTTCGAGACCGGCGTGCACGGTCTGCATCCCGAGCTTATCAAACTGCTCGGCCGGCAGAAATACCGCACGAGTTACGGTCAGAACGTCCTCAACCATTCTATGGAAGTCTCCAAGCTCTGCGGCGTCATCGCCGCCGAGATCGGCGCGGACGTGACGCTTGCCAAGCGCGCGGGTCTGCTGCACGACATCGGCAAGAGTATGGACTTTGAGGTGGAAGGCTCCCACATCCAGGTCGGTGTGGACATCGCCAAGAAATACCGCGAGGGCGAGGACGTCGTCCACGCCATCGCCGCCCACCACGGCGACGTGGAGTGCAAGACGGTCATCGCCGCCATCGTACAGGCGGCTGACGCCATCTCCGCCGCCCGTCCCGGCGCCCGGAAAGAAAATCTGGAAAATTACGTCAAACGGCTGGAAAAACTGGAAGAGATCGCGAGTTCTTTCGACGGCGTCGACTCCACGTACGCCATCCAGGCGGGCCGCGAGATCCGCATTCTGGTCAATCCGACCCAGGTCAACGACGATCAGCTCACGCTGATGAGCCGCGACATCGCGAAAAAGATCGAAAACGAGATGCAGTATCCCGGACAGATCAAAGTCAACATCATCCGCGAAAGCCGCGCCGTCGAATACGCGAAATAACGACAAAACCAACAACGCCTTGTGTTTTTACACAAGGCGTTGTTCTATTTTATGACGCCTTCCTCTTGGAGGGGAAGGCGTCGCCATAGGCGACGGATGAGGTGTATTCGCGGACATTCTGTCCGCGGATCATAGGGGACGACGACCTCGGCATCCCGAAAAAGCATAATCAATTTATATTGAATTGACGATTTTTTCGCGTATACTTTTATATCTTGCTTCTGACAATAGTCCGCGATCATAAAACCGCTGGATTCGCATTAACTGCTTTCTGATTTCCTTTTGATTTCCCTGCGTAACGCTCGGAAGCCGGACCTTAAAAAAGCCGTAATCAAATAACAACAAAAATAGGGAGATCACTTCCATCACTATAGGTAGATTGTTAATTAAATAATCCATACTGTAATAATACACATGGTGATAATAGGATTGTTCGATGAATAATACAACGATTCTCGATGCCGGAACAAGCAGCATTAGAAATGAAAAACAAATTTTGTGTTGACGTTCATCTATTTTTACGAAAATTACGGCAACAAAAAAGAACGTAAGAGCAATCCACGGAAGTGCCATTATAAGTTGTTCATTTATATACCTACTTATAAGCTCATCATTGTCACCACCATACTCAAAACGAACGATAGCGACTGGAATCAGATGTTGTAAAACTGATAGAAAAAAATAGATGGGGATGCCAATTATATATTGCCATTTTCCATAAAACGCAAGTGTCCATATGAAGAAAAAGGAAAAAGATATCCCAGCTATAACCCAATAACATAAGTAGTATACGCCATGAAAACCTGAGCTCATCAGAGGAGAAAACAAAAAATATGAGCAGCAACCAAACAGGATTAGTGCAAAAATTGCTTTTTTTTCAAACCGTTTTTTCATCAATTGTGTTTTTCCTTTTTCTTTTTTTGCTCATACTCCTCTTTAGTGATCAGGCCATCATCATACAATTCTTTAAGATTTCTTTGAAATTCTGTTTTTCCACTTTGGTTAGAATGATATTTCTTTGAGGTGTTTTCCACAATTGCCGCCAGCCCATTCAAAATACAGTATGTTACATATGAAGACAAACATCCAAATGCAATAGTAGCAATTCCAATTGCAAGCAAATTGCTAAGAGAAGTTAAAAGATATATTCCGCCAATTATAGACGCTCCCATCCCCACAGCAATTATGATGTCCGCCGCTGTTCGCAGATTTTGACTATCTTGATTGTTCATTTTTATACCCCTCATTAAAATTCTTATTTGGAATTATTTTTATTATAATTCCAATATGGAATTTTGTCAAGAAAAAACCGCATATACTTATAAAAAAGAGGTAAGGCGGTGTGAAAATCTTGAAAACAAGAAAACAGCAGTATGGGACGGAAAACATGGTCGGAAAGACCATTGAGACGCTCCGCAAGCAGCGAGGAATCAAGCAAAAGGATTTTATCGCCAAAATGCAGGCGATGGGCGTGGACATAAATCCAACAAGCTACTCAAAATTAGAGGGTCAGATCCGTAAAGTTTCCGATATGGAACTGATGATCATCGCTAAAATTCTTGAACTGCCGATAGAATCGTTATTCCCGAAAGACAAACTTTAAAAAACGGACTTTATACGACAAGGTTTGTATGGAGTCCGTTTTTCTGACCTTTCTCCCCGGTCCGTTGATCCGCCGTCCGCAAGTCGGAACGAAACATAAAACGGGCTCGGGTGTGGAAAAATATGTTTTCCGTTTTGACTTTTGCGGCGGGGCGTGCTATAATAAGTTAAAATGAAAAGAAATCGCTTCTGTCAGGAGGAAATATCAATATGAAAACCGTCATCACCGTCGTCGGCAAGGACGCCGTCGGCATTCTCGCGAAAGTCAGCGCGATGTGCGCGGAAAACGGACTGAACATCATCGAGGTCACCCAGTCGGTCCTGCAGGACATGTTCTGTATGATCATGCTGGCGGAAATGGACGGGATGAACGTGCCGTTCGGCACCTTCGCGGACAAAATGGAAAAAACGGGCAAAGAGATGGGGATGGACATCCACGTGATGCACGAGGACATCTTCAACGCGATGCACAGGGTGTAAACGTATGATCAATACCAAGGATATTTTAGAGACCATCGCGATGATCCGGCAGGAGCATCTGGACATCCGCACCGTCACCATCGGCATTTCCCTTCTCGACTGTATCGATCCCGATATCGACGCCGCCTGCCGCAAGATCTACGATAAGATCACGCGGGTCGCGGCGCGGCACGTCGAGGTCTGCGACGACATCGAGCGGACCTACGGCATTCCCATCATCCACAAACGGATCTCGGTGACGCCGGTCGCGATGCTGGCGGCGGCGTGTCCCGGCGCGGACGTCGTCAAGTTCGCGCTGACGCTTGAAAAAGCGGCAAACGCCGTCGGCGTCAACTTTATCGGCGGGTACTCCGCGCTGGTGCAAAAGGGCTTCGCGCCGGGCGATCTCGCGCTGATCGAGAGCATTCCCGAGGCGCTGTCCGAGACCGAGCATATCTGTTCCAGCGTCAACGTCGGCTCCACCCGCGCCGGCATCAATATGGACGCCGTTGCCAAAATGGGCGGCATCGTCCGCCGCACCGCGGAACTGACGGCGGACCGCGACTGCGTCGGCGCCGCGAAACTCGTGGTGTTCTGCAACGCCGTTGAGGACAACCCCTTTATGGCGGGCGCCTTTCACGGCGTCGGCGAGGGAGAGGCGGTCATCAACATCGGCGTTTCGGGTCCCGGCGTCGTTCGAAGCGTGCTTGCCAGGGCGGGGGACGTCCCTATCGACGAGATCGCCGAGCGCATCAAGCGCACGGCGTTCAAGATCACCCGCGTCGGCCAGCTCGTCGCGAACGAGGCGGCCAGTCGCCTCGGCATCCCGTTCGGCATCGTCGATCTGTCACTGGCGCCCACCCCCGCGGTCGGCGACAGCGTGGCGCACATCTTAGAGGAGATCGGGCTGGAAAAATGCGGCGGCTGCGGCACGACGGCGGCACTTGCCCTGCTCAACGACGCGGTCAAAAAAGGCGGCGTGATGGCGTCCAGCCAGGTCGGCGGGCTGTCCGGCGCGTTCATTCCGGTCACCGAGGACGCGGGGATGATCGACGCCGCGCGGATCGGCGCGCTGAGCATTGAGAAGTTAGAGGCGATGACCGCGGTGTGCAGCGTCGGGCTGGATATGATCAACATCCCCGGCGACACGCCGGCGGACGTCATTTCCGCCATCATCGCGGACGAGGCGGCGATCGGTATGGTCAATTCCAAGACCACCGCCGTGCGGGTCATCCCCGCCATCGGCAAAAAGGTGGGAGAGGAACTTTCTTTCGGCGGTCTGCTCGGCAGCGGACCGGTCATGAAGGTCAGCACCTGCTCCCCCGCGAAATTCATAGCAAGAGGCGGTCGGATCCCCGCGCCGCTCCAAAGTTTGAAAAATTAAAAGGAGGAAATCACTATGGCAAACAAGTACGCAGGCACGCAAACCGAGAAAAATCTCATGGCGGCGTTCGCCGGAGAGTCCCAGGCGAGAAACAAGTACACCTATTTCGCTTCCAAAGCGAAAAAAGAGGGCTTTGAGCAGATCGCCGCGCTGTTCCTGAAAACGGCGGACAACGAAAAGGAACACGCGAAAATGTGGTTCAAGGAGCTGGACGGCATCGGCGACACCGCCCAAAATCTCGCCGCCGCCGCGGAGGGCGAGAACTTCGAGTGGACGGATATGTATGACGGTTTCGCCAAAACCGCCGAGGCGGAAGGCTTCCCCGGCCTTGCCGCGAAGTTCCGCGCCGTCGCGCAGATCGAAAAGCATCACGAGGAGCGCTACCGCGCGCTGCTCGCCAATGTCGAGAGCCGCAAGGTCTTTGAAAAGAGCGAGGTCAAGGTGTGGGAGTGCCGCAACTGCGGACACATCGTCGTCGGGACATCCGCACCGGAGATCTGCCCCGTCTGCGCCCATCCGCGGGCGTATTTCGAGATCCACGCGGAGAATTATTGAGGATAGAACGCTAAAACGCCCCCGCCCTTTGAAGGGCGGGGGCGTTTTCTTACATTTAAATAATTTTCGCGGTGTTCGAAAACACCGCGAAAAAATTATTTTTTCTTATACTTCTCACAATAGAGCGACATGACGCGGGCGCCCTGCGCGCGCGAGGCGGTGAGATGGGGCGAAAACATATTTTTGCCGGTGCCGCTGACAAGCCCCGCGGCAACGCAGCAACCGACGCTTTCCGCCGCCCAGTCCGCGATGTCGGCGGCGTCCCTGAACCCGGTGACGCTGCCCTTCGGCAGCTCGATCCTCATCGCGTCGGAAAACCGGCAGAGCATCGTGCAGAGCTGTTGACGGTCCAGCGCCCTGTCCGGCGAGAACACGCCGGGTGACGTCCCCGCGATGACGCCGTTCTTTTCCGCCCATGCGACGCTTTTGAAATACCACGCGCCGCTTTTGATATCCGTAAAGGACGTCGTTTTGTAAGAGGACAGGTCGGCGCCGCTGAGCCGCGCCAGCACCGCGACGAACTGCGCGCGCGTGAGATCTCCCTCCGGCGCGAACAGACCGCCGCCTATGCCCTCGAACAGCCCGAGTTTGACCGATCGATAGACGTCCTCATAATACCAGGACGCGGGAGATACGTCGAAAAACATACCGCTTCCGTTGTTGTCCTCGTCGTAGACCGGTATGAAAAAATGCAGCGACTTGCCCGCCGTGCCCGCCGCGGTGTACCCCTGTTTGAGTTTTGCCGCCTCGCTGGTGGGCGCGGTGAGATCTGACATATAGATATGCGTCGATTTGAAGGGGAAAAAGCGGAGAAAATAGGGCGTGCACTGTCCGCGGTCGACGTACTGATCCTTGATCCAGTTGGCGCCCTCGATGAGCGCGCGGCGGGGGGTGTTCCAGTTGCGTTCCTTGGCGTAGGAAGCGCCGTTCTCCGGATTTTTGTCCACCGCGCGGATGCCGTAGAAATTATAATACCCCTCACTGCCCGCCACCTCGCCTCTGGCGAGTTTGCTCGTGCCGTATCCCGACTCGATGGCGGCGCGGGACGCGATGAAAAACGGGTTCATCCGCAGTGACTTCGCCGCCTCATTGATATAGGCGACGGCCTGCTTTTTGGTGACGATCGCATTACTTTTCTCCACCCACATGGCGCCCAGCCCCGTATCGTTGAAATGGGCGGGATCGTACTGCGTGAGATCGAGAAAAGCGTAGATCTTATCCTCCGTCATATAATTTTTCGGATCCATATAGGACATGATGGTTTCAAGAGACTTTGTGATGCCCGCGTCGTTTTTGAGCTGTGTCTGTATCGTCGCCGCGTAGGACGACATGCTCCCGCCGACGTAAACGTAGGTGAACTCCCACGTCGGATGCGCTTTTTTGAGCGCGGTCACCGCGTCGAAATACCGATCCGGCAGATCTGTGGAAATATACCCTCTGGAAAGATATTTCGTCTGGATCCAGCCCTCTCTGCCGAGAGACGCCTGGGAGAGGATCTGCACATGCGTCCACGCGCCGCTGGCGCCGACGCAGTAAAACGCGGCGGCGTTGGAGGTGGACGCCGAAACGCTCTTGATGGTGCCGGACGACGTTGAGGCGCTCTTGTAAACATACGTCGACCCGACGGGAAAGGCGTAATAAAAACTGTCCTGCCGGGGATCGGTCAGCACAAACAAATATTTGTAGGTCTTGCCGCCGCTCGTGACGGTCAGCGTCACCTTCGCCCTGCCGTAGCCGACGTCCAGCGTGTCGCCCAGCCTTTGCGCGCTTGTCTTGCCGCAATACTGCTCGGTGGAGATAGAGACGGCGGGATTGGCAGTCGCCGTTTTGACGGCGGTGATCTTCAGATCCGCGAAGGAGGACGGATAACAAAGATAGTAGTCTATGCCCTGTGAAAACCCGCTGACGGTAAAGCCGCTCGTCGTAATGCCCTGGATCTCGCTCGCGGAAAACGCCTCGAACGGAACGCAAAGCAGCATCACAGCCGCCAGCAGCAGGCAGACGGTCTTTTTACATTTCACGGGGAATACACCTCCTTTATAGCGATTATAACACGCCTCGCTCACGATTTACAAATGGTAAATCATTCCGCCCCGGCGATATGTCTCGCGACGTACACGCCGCTCGCCGAGGCGTGAGAGAGCGAATGGGTGATGCCGCTGCCGTCGCCGATGACGTAAAAGCCCTTGTATTTGGTCTGCAGATGCTCGTCCAGCGCCACTTCCATATTGTAAAATTTTACTTCCACGCCGTACAGCAGCGTGTCGTCGTTGGCGGTGCCCGGCGCGATCTGATCCAGCGCGTACAGCATCTCGATGATGCCGTCGAGGATCCGCTTGGGCAGTACCAGGCTGAGGTCTCCCGGCGTCGCGGCGAGGGTGGGCGTGACCAGCCCTTCCTCGATGCGTTTGTCATTGCTCCGCCGTCCGCGGATCAGATCCCCGAACCGCTGGACGATGACGCCGCCGCCCAGCATGTTGGAAAGTCTCGCGATGCTCTCGCCGTAGCCGTTGCTGTCTTTGAACGGTTCGGAAAAATGCTTGGAAACGAGCAGGGCGAAGTTGGTGTTCTCCGTCTGATGCTCGGCGCTCTCATAACTGTGTCCGTTGACGGTGACGATGCCGTTGGTGTTCTCGGTGACGACGATGCCCTTCGGGTTCATGCAGAAGGTGCGCACGTTGTCCTCGAATTTCTCGGTGCGGTAAACGATCTTGCTCTCATAGAGTTCATCGGTCACGTGGGCGAACACGACGGCGGGCAGTTCCACCCGCACGCCGATGTCCACACGGTTGGACAGCGTTTCAATGCCCAGCGTCTCGCAGACGTGCTCCAGCCATTTACTGCCGCTGCGCCCGACCGAGGCGATGAGTTTTTCGCACGCGAACTGCCCCGCGGCGGTATCCACGATGTATTCCCCGCCGTTGATCTCCACGCCCTCCACCGGCATGTCAAAGTGGAAATCCACTTTGTCCTTGAGCAGCGCGTAAAGGTTTTGCAGCACGATATAGTTTTTGTCCGTGCCGAGATGGCGCACCGAGGCGTCCAGAAGGTGCAGTTTATGCCGGATGCAGATCTTTTTGAATTTGGTACCGGCGGTGGAATAGAGTTTGGTGCCCTCGCCGCCGTTTTCCATATTGACGCTGTCGACGTACTGCATAAGTTCCAGCGCTTTTTTCTTGCCGATCCGCTCATGCAGCGTGCCGCCGAAGGCGTTGGTGATATTGTATTTACCGTCGGAAAACGCCCCCGCGCCGCCAAATCCGCTCATAATGGAACAGCGCTTGCAGCCGACGCAGGACTTTACCTTATCGCCGTCGATGGGACAGGATCTTTTTTCCAGCGGGTGCCCCGCCTCGAACACGGCGATCTTTTTGTCCCCCGCGAGTTTCGTCAGCTCGTAAGCGGAGTAGATACCGCCGGGACCCGCGCCGACAATGATGATATCGTAACGTTTCATACTGTCACTTCCCTATACATAGTAATCCAATATACTATTATAAGGTTTTTTTTAAAAAAGTCAAGTTGACGGATCCGGGGCGGATCGGATATGAGTTCCGCCGCGCGGAACTCATATCATAACGCCAGACCGTAAACTCACTTTCCTCCGGCGGCCCGATATGTTTTATGCGGACTTCGCGGATGACGGATCATATCTTAATTTTTAAGGAGACATAGTACCATTCCCTGTCTCTTATAGGGCTCCCGAAAAGTTGGTAGCGAAGCGTGACTTTTTGGGAAAGAGGAGGAGCCGACCGTCCGGCCCTTGCGTTGATTTTTCAAATCAACGCGGGCCCCATAGGTCGTGCTCTGACGTGGAGACATAGTACCGTCCCCTGTCTCCTAAGCGATGATCGAAAAAACCGCCCGGACAATCTTTCGTCCGGGCGAGCTTGTTATTTTATCAGCGTTTCGGGAGAGATGAGGCTGCCGCCGCAGCGGCGGACGCAGTCGTCAAACCCGAACAGCAGATCTTTTTTATCGTGACAGTCGGAGGAATAGACAAGCGGCTTGCCCGCTTTGAGGAGGGCGTCAATGACGTCCGGCGCGGGATAGGGGTCCTTCCGTCCGCCCGTCACCACGGGCCGGTAATTGATCTCGAACGCCGCCGGCGCTTTGAGCAGCTTTTCCAGCGCCGCGTCCCTGGCGGCAAGATACCGCGGATGTCCCTCGTCGAACAGGGCGCCGCCGCCGTTGTATTTCGTCAAGAGATCGAAATGCCCGATGATATCGCACCCCGTTTTTTCATAGACCCGCGCGACGGTGCGGAAATAGTCCTCGGCAAAGGCGTACCAGTCGCCGCCGTAGCCATCCGAAACCGCGTCGATCTGTATTTGTCTGCCGTCGTCCACCGGCAGATATTTGCCGTTTTTCAAAAGGTAATGCACCGAGCCGATGATATAGTCGTACTCGTCCGTCGATGTGCCGGCGTAAAAGTCCTGTTCCACACCGAGGTACACGCGCAGGCGGTCTTTATATCTCTCTTTGACGGCGCGGACCGCCGCGCGGTAGGCGGCATCGTCCGTCATACAGTAGGACAGATCGAACGCCGTCGGACTGTGCCCCGAAAAACCGATCGCCTCGCACCCCAGCTCCAGCGCCCGCTCCGCCAGCGCCTCCGGCGTATCGGCGCCGTCGCAGAACGCGGTGTGGACGTGAAACGTTACCGGTCTCATTTCGTCATTTTCTCCTGTTTGACCTTATGGTCGATGATGTGCCGCGAGGCAAGTTCTTTGCGGATATCCTCCGGCGTGATGCCCGCCTGGACCATCAGCACCATCATATGATAGGCGAGATCTCCGATCTCATAGACCGTTTCCTTTTTGTCCTGCGCCTTGGCGGCGATGATGACCTCGGTGCTTTCCTCCCCGACCTTTTTGAGGATCTTGTCCAGTCCCTTTTCGAACAGATAGGTCGTATAGGATCCATGCGGGCGTTTCTCGTTCCGCTCGCAAAGCATATCGTACAGTTTGTCAATGGAAAAGCCCTTTCGCTTTTCGCTCGCGTAAACAGATTTGGTAAAGCAGCTGTCAGTGCCGAGATGGCAGGCGGGACCGTCTTTCTCCACCTCCACCACCAGCGCGTCGTTGTCGCAGTCGGCGGTGATGGAAACGATATGCTGGAAGTGACCGCTCTTCTCCCCTTTGAGCCAGAGTTTCCGGCGGGAGCGGCTGTAAAAACAGGTCAGTTCCTTTCTCATCGAGATCTCAAGACTTTCGCGGTTCATATAGGCGAGCGTCAGCACCTTTTTGCTGAACGCGTCGACGACGATCGCGGGGATCAATCCTTTTTCATCAAATTTCAGATCGGAAATCCTAACCATTTTTCATAACCTCACATTGATATTTTGACGGCGAAGTTCTTTTTTGAGATCGCCAATGGCGATCTCCCCGAAATGGAACACGGATGCCGCCAGCCCCGCGTCCACACCGGGAACGCTTTGAAAAAGCGTTATAAAATCCTCTGTTTTCCCCGCGCCGCCCGAGGCGATGACGGGCACGTCCACCGCGTCGCAGACAGCGGCCAGCATTTCAAGATCGAAACCGCCCTTGACGCCGTCGGTGTCGATGGAATTGACGACGATCTCCCCCGCGCCGCTTTCGACGCCCCGGCGGATCCATTCGATCGCCTCGAGGCCGGTGTTTTCTCTGCCGCCTTTCGCGAACACGCGGAACACGCCGTCCACCCGCTTGATATCCACCGAAAGCACCACGCACTGATCGCCGTATTTCAGCGCCGCGCGGCGCACAAGGTCTGGATCTTTGATAGCGCCGGTGTTGACGCTGACCTTGTCCGCGCCGCACGCCAGCACTCTGCCGAAGTCGTCGGTGGTGTTGATGCCGCCGCCGACGGTGAGCGGGATAAACACCGTCTCCGCCGTCCGGCGCAGCACGTCGGTGAACAGTTTCCTGCCGTCGCTGGACGCCGTGATGTCGTAAAACACCAGCTCGTCCGCGCCGCACTCGGAATAGCGGCTTGCCAGCGCCACCGGATCGGAGACCTCCCGAAGTCCCCCGAAATTGACCCCCTTGACGACCTTGCCGTCCCGCACGTCAAGGCAGGGGATGATGCGTTTCGTGATCATGTTTCCGCCTCCCCGACCGCCGCTTTGATGTCGATCGCGCCGGTGTAATACGCCTTGCCGATGATGGCGGCGGCAAGCCCCGCCGCTTTGAGTTTCCGTATATCATCGATACCTGACACGCCGCCCGAGGCGGTGATGTCCACCTTGTATTTTTCGGAAAGTTCTTTATAGAGCGCGATATTGGCGCCGCCCATCATACCGTCTCTTGAGATATCGGTGCAGATGACGGCGGAAACGCCGACTTTTTCCATCCGCGCCATAAAGCCGTCCAGCGTTTCGGCGCTGGTCTCCCGCCAGCCCTTGACGGCGATCTTTCCGTCCCGGACGTCCGCGCCGACGGCGACCTTTTTTCCGAACGCCGCCACCGCTTCCGCGAGAAACGCGGGATCGGTCACCGCCGCGGTGCCGAGGATGACCCGGTCGATCCCGGCGGCAAGATACCGTCCGGCGGTCTCCATATCCCGGATGCCGCCGCCGATCTCAACGAACAGCGGCGTTTCCCTCGCCACACGCGCGACGACGTCGAGATGCGGCGTGCCGCCGTCCCTGGCGCCCGCCAGATCCACCATATGGACGTGGGTCGCGCCCTGCCTTACAAAATCCTTTGCCACGGCGAGCGGATCGTCGCTGTATACCGTCATTTTTTCGTAATCGCCCTTGATGAGGCGGACCGCTTTGCCGCCGTACAGGTCGATCGCGGGAAATATGATCATCGTCTGTCTCCTTCACAAAACGCGCGCAGGATGGCAAGCCCCGCCCCGCCGCTTTTTTCGGGATGGAACTGGCATCCCGCGATATTGTCCTTTTCCACCGCCGCCGTGACGGAAACGCCGTATTCGGCGGTCGCGACGACGCCCTCGGCGTCCTCCGGCGCGTAAAAGGAATGGACGAAATAAACGTGCTCGCCCTCTTTGACGTAGCGCAAAAGGGCGCTGTCTTTGGTCTTTTTCAGGGCGTTCCAGCCGATGTGCGGGATCTTGAGCCCCGCGGGCAGCCGCCCTTCCATCGGAAGGATCTCTCCCTGCAGAAGCCCCAGCCCCGCGTGCTCGCCGTATTCATAACTTTTTTCAAACAACAGCTGCATGCCGAGGCAGATGCCGAGGATCGGCTTGCCCGCCGCCGCCTGCTCTTTGACAAGCGCCGCCATGCCGCTGCCTTTCAGTTTTTCCGCCGCGTCGCCGAACGCGCCGACGCCCGGCAGGATGATCCTGTCCGCCGCGCGGATGATCTCCGGATCTCCTGTCACGACGCTGTCCGCCCCGACGGCGGACAGGGAACAGCGCAGGGAAAACAGGTTGCCGACGCCGTAGTCGATGACCGCGATCATTCCAGCACTCCCTTGGTGGAGGGGATCTCCCCCGCCAGCTCCTCTTTGACGGCGGCCGCCGCGGCGAGACTTCTCGCCAGCGACTTGAACGCGCCCTCGATGATGTGGTGGCTGTTGCGGCCGGCAAGACTTCTCACGTGCAGGGTGATCCCGGCGTACCGCGCCAGCGCGATGAAAAATTCCTCGACAAGTTCGGTATCAAAGGTGCCCACCTTTTCGGTCGGGATGTCCAGCGCGTAGTAACAGCCGCCCCGCCCCGACAGATCGACGGCGGTCAGGATCAGCGCCTCGTCCATCGGCAGGGTCGTCGAGCCGTAGCGGGCGACGCCCGCTTTGTCCCCCAGCGCCTCGGCAAGCGCCTTGCCCAGCACGATGCCGACATCCTCCGTCGTGTGGTGGTCGTCCACCTGCGTGTCCCCTTTGGCGCGGATCGTCAGATCAAACCTGCCGTGTCTTGCGAACAGTTCCAGCATATGGTCGAGGAACCCGCAGCCGGTGTCGATGTCGTATCTGCCCGTGCCGTCCAGCGAAAGCGAAAGGGCAATGTCCGTCTCCCCTGTTTTACGGGTCAAAGTCGCTTGTCTCATACTTCTTTCTCCTTTATGATCTCTTTCGTCGCTTCTAAAAAGCGCGTCATCTGCCCGCTCGTTCCGATCGTCACCCGAACGTGACTTTTCAGCCGGGCGGTGTCAAAGTGCCGCACAAGGATCCCTTTGTCCCGCAGGGCGGCGTAATATCCCGCGCCGTCAAGGCCATGGCGTTTGATGAACAAAAAGTTGGTGTCGCTCGGCAGTACCGTAAAGCCAAGCTCGGTCAGCGCCGCGGCGGTTTTCTCCCGCGTTTCGCGGATGCGGGCGCAGTTTCCGAGATAGTAGCCGTCCTCCCGGATCGCGGCGATGCCCGCCGCCGCCGTCATACGGTTGACGTTATAGGGATTTTGCGCGTATTTGAGAGCGTTCATATCCCGTATCAGCGCCTCGTTCGCGACGGCGAACCCAAGCCGCGCGCCCGCCATCGAGCGGGATTTGGAAAAGGTGCGGGTGACGATGAGATTATCGTATTTTTCCACAAGCGGCAGGGCGCTCTCCCCGCCGAAGGCGATATACGCCTCATCAACGATGACGACGCCGTCGTTGTTTTTCACGATATCCCCGATCGTTGAAAGGGGTAGCGAAAGCCCCGTCGGCGCGTTGGGATTGGCGAGAACGACGGTCCGTCTGCCGCCGGCGTAGTCCTCCGGGCGGACGGCAAGCGTCTCGTCCGTCGGCATCTCGGTGTACGGCACGCCGATAAGCCCCGCCAGCACTTTGTAAAACCCGTAGGTGACATCGGGAAAGACTAGCGGCCGTTCCCGGTCCGCGAACGCGGAAAACGCGAAATAAAGGATCTCATCCGATCCGTTGGTCATCAGAAGATTTTCCGCTTTCACGCCGAGTTTCGCGGCAAGCGCCGCCCGCAGGTCGGTACACTCCGGATCGGAATACAGCGCGAGGTTCCCCGCTTCTTTCTCCACCGCCGCGGCGACGCCGGGCGAGGGCGGGAAAGGCGACTCATTGGTGTTGAGTTTGATGAACACACGGTCCCTCGGCTGCTCTCCCGGAACGTAGGGCGTCAGCCCCGCGTATTTTTTGATCAGATAATCACTCATTTTTGTCAGACCGCGCCAGCGCGCTTTTCGCGTGGGCGCCCAGTCCCTCCTTTTCGGCGAAATAGGCGACCTTGCCGGCGACCCTGCCGAGCGCCGCCTCGGTAAAATAGGTAAACTGCGTGGTCTTGATGAAATCCTCTACCGACAGCGGCGAGGAAAACCGCGCCGTGCCGCCGGTGGGAAGCGTGTGGTTGGGGCCGGCGAAGTAGTCGCCAAGCGCCTCGGGACAGTACCGTCCCATAAAAACGGAGCCTGCGTGTTTGATCTTGTCCAGCCAGTCGAAGGGATGCTCCACGAAAAGTTCAAGGTGTTCCGGCGCGATGTCGTTGGCGATATCGACGGCGCGGTCAAGATCGTTTTCGGAAACGATGATCTTTCCGTTGTTGTCGATGGAAGCGCGCGCGATGTCCGCCCGCGCGAGATCCGGGATCTGCCGTTCGATCTCCGCGCTCACCGCTTCCGCCAGCGCCGCCGAGTCAGTGACCAGCACGGCGGAAGCGTTTTTATCGTGCTCCGCCTGGGAGAGCAGATCGGCGGCGATGACGCGCGCATCGCTCTTTCCGTCCGCCACCACTAAAATTTCACTCGGTCCCGCGATCATATCGATGGACACCTTGCCGAACACCTGCCGCTTCGCCTCCGCGACAAAGGCGTTGCCGGGGCCGACGATCTTGTCCACTTTGGGAACGCTCTCGGTGCCGTACGCCAGCGCGGCGATCGCCTGCGCCCCGCCGACTTTGAAAATGCGGGCAATGCCGGCGACCTTCGCCGCCGCGAGGATGGCGGACGCCACTTTGCCGTCTTTGCCCGGCGGCGTCACCATCACGATCTCGGGACAGCCCGCGACAGCCGCCGGGATGCTGTCCATCAGCACGGTGGACGGATACGCCGCCGTGCCGCCCGGCACGTAGAGACCGACCCGCTCGATGGGCAGGACCTTCTGCCCGATGACGACGCCGTCTTTCTCGTTGAGAATAAAACTCGTTCTCTTTTGTTTTTCATGGAAGGCGCGGATGTTTTCCGCCGCCTCGCGCAGGATGTCGAAAAACTCCGGCTCGACGGCGGCGCACGCCGCGTCGATCTCGTCCCGCGTGACCTCGATAGCGCTCAGCGCCGCGCCGTCAAAGCGCCCGGTAAGTTCCCGCAGCGCCTTATCCCCTTCGGCGCGGACTTTGGCGATGATCTCCCGCACCACGTCCCCGACGTTCGCGACGGCGTCGGTACGGGCGAAAATATCCTCGTTTGAGACTTGTGCCGCGTTAAGTATCCTGATCATTTGATCCGCTCCCTCATTCTTTCCGTCAGACGGCGGATCTCATCCGCCTTGAAATTGAAACTTGCCTTGTTGGCGATCAGCCGCGCCGAGATCGGCAGGATGTCCTCCCTGACCTCGAGATCGTTTTCCTTCAGGGTGGTCCCCGTCTCGACGATGTCGACGATGACGTCGCTGAGTCCCAGGATCGGCGCGATCTCGATGGATCCGTTGAGTTTGATGATGTCGATCTCCCGCCCGCGGCTCTCATAGTAGTCCGCCGCGATCCGCGGGAATTTGGTGGCGACGCGAAGCGTTTTCTCCCCGTCGTCGAAAAACTCCTTCGGCGCCGCGACCGCCATACGGCATTTGCCGACGCCGAGATCCAGCATTTCATAGATATCCGGCGCGTATTCCAGGATAATATCCTTGCCCGCGACCCCGATATCCGCCGCGCCGCGTTCCACGTATTTGGTGATGTCCGACGGTTTGACCCAGAAATAGCGCACGCTTTTTTCCGGGTTTTCAAAGATCAGTTTCCGCCCCGGTTCCCGCAGGGACGGGCATTCATAGCCTGACGCCTCGAACATTTCATAAACTTTTTCTCCCAGCCTCCCCTTGGGAAGCGCGATGTTCAGCATTGTTCCTCCTCCCCGCGGCGGAGCCGTACGGGTCTTTGTTTCTGCACGCGCACCGTTTTGCCCGCCGCCGTAAGTTCCTTTACCCTCCCGGCGACCTTTTCCGGCGCGTCGTTTTCACCGTACAGCAACAGCACGTCCACGTCGGTCCGCCGGTCGCTGACGGCGATCTGTTCCAACAGGTCAAGGTACAGCGCGAAGCCGATCGCGCCCTCTTTCCTGCCCATTTTTTTCATCAGATTATCGTATCTGCCGCCCGCCAGCACCGCCGCGCTGACGCCGGACAGAAATCCCTTGCACACGATGCCGCTGTAATATCCCGCGTCGCCGCCGACGGAAAAATCAAAGCGGATCCTTCGCGCGTCGGCGTGCCCGTCCAGCATCGCGGACAGACGGCAAAGCTCGTCATACGCCTCTTTCGCCGCGCCGCGCTCACAGAGCGGCGCGATACGGTCCAGCACTTCCCGCCGCTCTCCGGCGGCGCCGATCAGACGGCGCAGGCGCCCGGTGTTCTCCCCGCTCACGCCGTACTCCCCGCACAAACGGACAAGATCGTGCTCGTTTTTCTGCGAAAGCAGCGCTCTCGCGCGGTTTTGAAAATCACGGTCGGCGCACGCCTCCTCCAGCACCGCCGAAAGGATGCCGAGGTGCCCGACCTCCAGCACGTGATCCTCCGAGATGACGCCGAGGCTCTCCGCCGCCAGCGCCACTACCTCATAGGTCTGGTACAGGTCGATCTCCCCGATGCATTCCAGCCCCGCCTGCATGATCTCCTTGAAGCGGTGGGTGCTGTCCGACACGCGGTAGACGTTTTCATTATAGTATACCTTCTGCAGCGGCTCGCCCGATCCGTTTTTGACGATGGACAGCGTCACGTCCGGTTTGAGCGCGAGCAGTTTGCCGTTGGTATCGTTAAAGGTGATGACCCTGTCGCCGACAAGGAAATCCTTGTGCCGAACGTAAAGATCGTATCCCTCGAATTTGCTCATTTTGTAGGGGAGGTAGCCGTATCTGCGGTACAGCGCCCGCAGGGAAAGGATCGCTTTCTCCTCGTTTTTCAGGATCCGCTCCGTCATTTGTCCCTCTCACCGTCCAGTCGTTTGAGCACCGTATCGTATCCGCCCTTGCCGTATCCGTAGCACTTGTTGACGCGGCTGATCGTCGCGGTGCTGGCGCCGGTGCGGCGGCTGATATCGTGATAACTCACGCCGTCCGCCAGCATCCCCGCCACCGCCAGCCGCTGGGACAGATCCTGAAGTTCCTTGATGGTGCAGATGTCCTCCAAAAAGTCATAACACTCCTCGCGCGTGTTCAGCGTCAAAAGCGCGTCGCACAACGTATCTGTCGCCGTATTTTTCCAGCGTTCCATAGCGTTTCCTCCGTTTTATCGCTTTATCCTGATAAAGTGATGATATGTGAAATTATACTCTCCCTTTTCCCGTTTGTCAAGCCGTAAAAGAAAAAAATAAAATATTACTATAATAGGCTTGACTTTTACAGACGGTTTGCTATACTCAACCATAGGAACGGTTTTGCCGAAAAAGAGGTGAGCGGCGTGGTCAAAGATCTTACAAAGGGCGATCCCCTGAAACTTATCCTCGGGTTTTATTTTCCCATTATGGCGAGTATGCTGCTCCAGCAGGCGTACAACGTCGCGGACACCGTCGTCGTCGGGCGGATGGTCGACGCGAAAGCGCTGGCGGCAGTCGGCGCGACGGGTTCCGTCACCGTTTTGTTTCTCGGGTTCGTCGAGGGCTGCACCGCCGGCAGCGCCATCCCCGTCGCCCGTTATTTCGGCGCGGGACAGTATGACAAAATGCGCCGCGCCGTCGCCGGCGCGCTGATCTTTACCCTGCTGATCTGCGCCGTCATCACGGCGCTCGGCCTGCCGCTGATCACACAGATCCTGCGGCTGATGCACTGCCCCGCCGATATTTTCGCGTACAGCCGTACCTATCTTTTTTACATTTTTCTCGGGACGGTCTTTCTCGGGCTGAGCAACCTGACAAGCGGGCTGCTGCGCGCCGTCGGCAACAGCCGCACGCCGCTTTTCAGCCTCGCCGTCGCGGGCATCGCCAACGTCGGGTTCAATATCCTGTTCGTAAGCCTGGGGATGAAGGTGGCGGGCGTCGCGCTCGGCACCGTCATCGCCCAGTTCCTCTCCGCCCTGATCTGCGGCGTCTATATCTTTCGCAAAGTGCCGGAGCTCATCCCCCGGAAAGAGGATGTCGCGAGGGCGCGCAAGGCGACAGGCCGCGCCGCGGCGCTCGGCGCGCCGATGGGCTTTCAGTTTTCCATTACGGCGATCGGCTCGCTGGTCCTGCAGACCGCCACCAATACGCTGGGCACCGTCGTCGTCAGCGCCGTTACCGCCGCGGGCAAGATCTTTCTGATCTTTGCCTGCGGCATCATGGAGCCGCTGGGGACCGGCATGGTGACCTATGTCTCTCAGAACCTCGGCGCCGGGCGGATCGACCGCGTGCGGCGCGGTATGCGGCTGAGCCTTATCATCATCCAGGGCATCGCGGCGGTGAGCGCCGTCATCTCGGTGTTCGGCGGCAAACGGCTGATGGGGCTGTTCCTCAGCGGCAGTGAGCCCGCGCGGGACGCCATCCTGTCGAACGGAGCGACCTATCTTACGATATTCGCGGCATTTTACCCCGCCCTCGCGCTGGTCTTTCTGTACCGCAACGCCGTGCAGGGTCTCGGCTACGGCAAGACCGCGATGATCGGCGGCATACTGGAACTCATCGGGCGGTGCGGCGTCACCTTCGCGCTGATCGCGCCCCTTGGGATCGTCGGCGTTTCTCTCGCCTCTCCCGTCGCGTGGTTCTTTGCCGGCGTGTTCTTTTTGGCCGTATATCTCATCATTATCCGCCGTCTGCAACGGCATCAGGAAAGGAAGTAAAAAATGCTGTTTTTCTTTGTTCGTCACGGTCATCCCATCTATACCCCCGACCGCCTCACCGCCATCGGGCGGGCGCAGGCGCAGGCGCTTGGCGACCGCATGGCGGTCGCCGCGCCGGAGCATATTTTCGCCAGCAGCTCAAACCGCGCCATCGAAACGGCAATGCCCTCCTGCGAGCGGCTGGGGCTGACGCCGGAGATCCTCGACTGGGCCAACGAGAAATACGCCGCCGAACAGATGACGGTCGACTGCGCGGACGGCAAACGGCACTGGTGCTTTGTCGACGGTCCCACCGTCCGCCGTTTCAACGAGCCGGACGTCGTCGACGCCGGGCGGCGCTGGATCGAATTGCCGGAGTATAAGGACACCGACCTCGCCAAGGGCTTCCTGCGGATCCAGAAAGAGGCGGACGGCCTGCTTGCCTCTCTCGGATTTACGCGCGACGGCGCGTTTTACACGATGACAAAACAGCCGGCGTACAAACGCGTCGCACTGTTCGCGCACGAGGGCTTCGGCAGGGCGTTTCTCAGCAGTGTGCTGGGCATCCCCTATCCGATGTTCGCCACCCACTTCGCCATCAATTACACCTCGCTGACCGTCATCGAATTCGACGAATCGGGCGAGCCGGCGCCGCCCCGTGTGCTGACCTTCGGCAACGACGGCCACCTGCTCAAAAACGGCGACGCCGCCCACATCCTGCACCTGCGGTTCTGACGTGACACGCCGTTTTTCCGGCTCCCTTTACGCAAGGGAGCCGAAAAAAGAGGCACTCCGTTATCGGAGTGCCTCTTTTATTTTATGATCATAAACAGTCCCGCGCCGCGCGGATGAGCGCGGCGTCTACGGGCAGTCCGCGGTAAGCGACGCCGTCCACAAATACGGTGTCGTGCCCCGCGGCGGTCAGGGGCAGGGCGATCTCCGCCGCTTTGATATCTTTGACCTCCCGCTTGAGCGCGATGCGCGCTTTTTGCGGTCTGTCATAAACAAGACGCAGGGTCAGCACCGCCTCGTCCCGTTTCATCTCCTTGTCCTTCGTCAGCGTCACGTCGATGTTCGACCGTGTCCGGCAGAGGGAAAGCAGGTTTTCATACTCCGCCTCTCCCGCTTTGAATTCTTTTTGCTCCGCGCCCTTCTGCACGATGATCCGGTCGGGGTCTTTGACCTCCATCGCGCCGCCGTCATATTTTTCAGGTATGCAGACCAACGTCACGACGGTGACGATATTGACTGCAAGGATCAGCGCCGCGAGGACCGCCGTCCATATGATGCTCTTTTTATCCCAACGCATAATAACACTCCAATGCCGCCGCGAGTTCCGGCTGTCCGAACGTGACGCTGCCGTAGATCTCCACGGCGTAGCCGTCTTTCGTTTTTTTGAGACTGTATCTTTCCGCCGCCGCCGTATTGACGCCGTTCAGCTCGTAGACCGCGCTCGCGGTGTCGGCGAACCGGGCGTCAAGTTCTTTCTGATCGACTTTATCGAGCGTCGATTTATCGAGCTGCTCGAAATCGTGCAGATCGGGGAAAGAACAGAACGTGATCCTGCCGTCCGTTTTCCGCACCCAGATCTCAACGGTCTCGCCGGTGAGGAACCCGTCTTTGCCGTACCGTTTCTCAAAGTTGAAAAAGTAATAGTCCTGCTGCTGCCTCGACGGCGTCACCTCCACGAAGTTCGCCGCCTCGTTTTCGCTCAAAAGTCTTTTGAGTTCGGCGGCCGCCGTATCCGCCGCCTGCTCCCTCGTGATCCCGGCGCCGCTCCCGTCCCCGTCCTCCGACGCCTTGCGGGAATAGCCGACGAAATACTCCTTTTCGTCGATACGGTAGCGGGTGCCGTCCTCATCCTCGTAAATATCGAAATACTCATCAAGGCTCTCGTGATAGGTGCTGACGTATTTGATGGTCAGCGGTTCGTCGCCGCCGATGATGATGGTCCGCGCGGCGCCGAGGCGTTTTGTATATTCCGGCATGGACATCCTGTTTCCCACCGCCGCCGCGACGGCAAAGCCGCAGCCCGCCAGCGACAGCAGCAAAACGCCCGCCAAAAGCCATATGAGCTTTTTTCTGCGCATACCGTTTCTCCTTTCCTTTTGCGATCTTGTTTCCTATATTATCAATTATACTCTTACAATTTTTATTTGTAAATAAAAAAATCATAACCACCGGCAAGCCGGTGGTTATAGTTACGAAAATAGATCCTCGGCATATTGGATCCCGTCCGGATCCGCCATCAGTCCGCCGTATCCCGCCCCGTCGATCCAGACGGTGCCGAACTGCTCTCCCGTCAGGACAAAAACGATTTTCTCTGTCGTTACCGTCCTGCGTTCCCGCTGCAAGATGACGAATCCTTTTTTCGGCCTGTTGTATTCAAACCGCACCGTGATCCGCGCGTCCTCCCGGGCGGCGTTCAGCAGAGACACGTGATCGACCGACCGGCAGGTTTTGCGGCAGGTCTGCCACAACGCGTCAAACGCTTTTTCGTCTTTTTCAATCGTTTTGTTTTGTATTCCGCTCGTCACGGTGATCCGGTCGGGACAGGGGAAATCGACGGCGCCGGCCGTTGCCCCGCCCGATCGCAAATCGATATACTTCCAAATCGTGACAAAATTGACGGCGATGATCGCTATAATAAGGGCAAGCGTCCACAGGACGCTTTTTTTATCCCAGCGCATACCGGTATTCCAATGCCGCGATCAACTCCACCTCTCCAAAATGTACTTCTCCGCTAAGCTCGATCTCATAGCCGTTTTCCGTCTTTTTGAGCTCGTACCTGTTGACCTGCGCCGAGATATAGGCATCCCCGTACACCGCCTCGGCGGTGCTCCTGAACAGCGCATCCAGCGTCTGCCGCTCCACGCCGTTCAGCAGCGCCGGATCGAAGGCTTCAAAATCGTAAAAGTTCGGGAAAGAAGCGCTTCTTATGATCCCGTCCTTCCGCACGTCGATCCCGACGCATTTTTCAGTCACAAATCCGTACCTGGTCACATAAATAAGACAGTAGCGATCTTCCCGTTCGGTCAACAAGGTCGCCTCTTCAAACCGGTTTGCTTCATCCCCGAACAGCCTTTGCATCTCGACGTCGGCGATCTCCGTCGCCTGTTCCAAGGTCACGGGATTTTTGATCTCGCCGTCAAGAGTCTTTTCGATCGAATAGCCCGTAAAATTCCCGTTGCGGTCATACCTGTACTTTCTGCCGTCCCCGGCTGTGTATTCATCGAAATACTGATCAAGCGACGCATAATACGTTTGCAAATAGGAAAGCTTCAGCGGTGTTTCCTGCCCGATCCGCAGCGTCCTGCTTTTTTTTGCGCCGCTGCGCTCGAAAAAGATCTCCGGTGGGCGCTTTCTTTCCGTTTGCGCTGCGGCGCCGATGACCGCGATATTGGCGATCACCGAAACCGCCAGAACGACCGCCAGCGCCCAAATGATCTTCTTTTTCATATTAAGACGCTCCTTTCTGCATATCATTCAAACCGCCTTAACCCGCTTTTAATATATAGCAAATATCTGATTTTGTAAAGTGTTTTTTAATATAAATGAATAATTTGTTAAATATGTAAAAAAGAAACAAATCACAAATATCGGCTGATCCGTGATATGGACAAAACGCCTGATAAACGGTAAAACCAGCGCTTTTCGGCTTGTTGTCCCCGGCGGGCGTTATTTCAGGCAATATATTCCGATCCTGCGATCTTGCTTTAAGAAATTGACACGACGGCAAAAGCGTGCTATGATAAGAGTTAAAGCGAGGGGAAAGATATGTATAAAATACTCGAAAAAAGATATTTGAACGACACCGTCGCGGAGATGAAGATCGACGCGCCGCTCGTCGCCGCCAAGGCGGAGCCGGGGCAGTTCATCATCCTGCGCGTGGATGAGGAGGGGGAACGCATCCCGCTCACCATCGCGGGCTATGACCGCGAAAAGGGCAGCGTTTCCATCATCTTTCAGATCGTCGGCGCGACGACCAAAGCCCTTTCCCGCAAAGAGGCGGGCGACTGTATCGAGGATTTCGTCGGTCCGCTCGGCAGGGCGACCGAAACAGAAGGCAAAAAGCGCGTCTGCATCGTCGGCGGCGGCGTGGGCTGCGCCATCGCGCTGCCCGTGGCAAAAAAGTTCCATGAGCTCGGCGCCGAGGTGACCTCTGTCATCGGCTTTCGAAGCAAAGATCTTTTGATCCTTGAGGACGAGTTCCGCGCGGTAAGCGACAAGCTGTTCGTGATGACCGACGACGGCACCTACGGTGAAAAAGGCAACGTCTGCGCGCCGCTGGAGCGGATGTTCGCGGCGGGAGAGACGTTTGACGAGGTCATCACCATCGGCCCGCTCATTATGATGAAATTCGTCGTGGCGGCAGTCAGACCCACCGGCATCCCCTGCACCGTGTCGATGAACCCCATTATGATCGACGGCACCGGGATGTGCGGCGGCTGCCGGCTGACGCTCAATCGGGACGGCGAGCGGGTGACGAAGTTCGCCTGCGTCGACGGGCCCGACTTCAACGGCTACGAGATCGACTTTGACGAGGCGATGCGCCGGGGCGCGATGTACCGCGATTTCGAGCGCAGGGCGTATGATAAAGCCTGCAATCTTTTGAAGGAGGGCGAGTAACGTGGCGAATATGGATCCCAAAAAAGCGCCGATGCCCTCACAGGCGCCCGAGGTGCGCGCCCGTAATTTTTCCGAGGTGGCGCTGGGCTACGACGAAGAGACCGCCGTCATCGAGGCGGGGCGCTGTCTTGACTGCAAGCACCGTCCCTGTGTGAGCGGATGCCCCGTCGGTATCTCTATCCCCGATTTTATCCGCAAGATCCGTGAGCGCGACTTCAAAGGCGCGCACGATATTTTACAGATCTCCTCCTCCCTGCCCGCGGTCTGCGGCAGGGTATGCCCGCAGGAAACGCAGTGCGAGGCAAAGTGTGTGCGCGGCATCAAGGGCGAGCCGGTCGCCATCGGACGGCTGGAGCGTTTCGCCGCCGACCGCGCCAGAGAGTGCGGCGAAAACGAGGCGACCCCCGCTCCCTCTAACGGCCATAAGGTCGCCGTCATCGGCGCGGGCCCCGCGGGGCTGACCTGCGCGGGAGACCTCGCCAAAAAAGGATATAAAGTCACCGTTTACGAGGCGCTTCACACCGCGGGCGGCGTGCTGGTCTACGGCATCCCCGAGTTCCGTCTGCCCAAGGCGATCGTTAAAACAGAGGTGGACGGGCTGAAGGCGCTGGGCGTCGACATCCTCACCAACGTCGTCATCGGCAAAACGCTGACGGTGGACGAACTGTTCGATAAAGGATTTGAGGCGGTATTCATCGGCTCCGGCGCGGGACTTCCCAACTTTATGGGCATCCCGGGCGAAAGCCTCAACGGCGTATATTCCGCCAACGAGTTCCTCACCCGCAGCAACCTGATGAAAGCGTACAAAGACGAACCGGTCACCCCTATTATGAAAGGCGGCAGGGTCGCCGTCGTGGGCGGCGGCAACGTCGCGATGGACGCCGCGCGCACCGCGCTGCGTCTGGGCGCCGAAAAAGTGTATATCGTCTACCGCCGTTCGATGGAGGAACTGCCCGCCAGGCGCGAGGAAGTGGAGCACGCGATGGAGGAAGGCATCGAGTTCCGTCTGCTCAACAATCCCGTGGAAATTTTGGGATATGAAAACCCGGACGACCGCAGAGATCCGAAAAACGGCGCGGTCGCCGGTATGCGGTGTATCAGAATGGAACTGGGCGAGCCGGACGAAAACGGCAGACGGCGCCCTGTCCCGGTAGCGGGCAGTGAGTTCACGCTGGACGTGGACACCGTCATCATCGCCATCGGCACCTCCCCCAACCCGCTGATCAAGACGACGACAAAAGGGCTTGACGTCAACCGCCGGGGCGGCATCATCGTCGAGGAAACAACGGGACAGACCACCCGTCCGGGCGTTTTCGCCGGCGGCGACGCCGTAACGGGCGCCGCGACGGTCATCTCCGCGATGGGCGCCGGCAAGACCGCCGCCGCCGCGATCGACGAGTATATCAGAAATAAATAAGAGCGAAGTTCCGTAGGGCGACCCTGTGTTCCGTTACAGAAAGAAGGGATCCTTATGACAAAAATCAAAAGACTTGTCATTCTTTTCGTACTTGTGGTGATGACACTGACGACAGCGGCCGCCTGCCGCCCCCGCGACGATGAGGACATTTCCGTCAACGCGGGCGGCAAGGGATCCGCTCTGCGAAACGACGATACCGCGGATACCGACGCTGACAGCGGGCAAACCGACACGGCGGGCGACAAACCTGCCGCCGACGCCGGCGACACGGACAACGCCGACGCCGATACCGGCGCGGCCGACAGCGCGAAAAAACCGGACGGTCATAAAACCGATACCGACGCTAAGGATGCCGGGAATACCAACGGCGAAAAACCCGATACAGTCATAAAGAACAGCGACGATACCGACGGCGGGAACACCGGCGGGGATGATCCCGGCGGGGACGGCCGCGAATACAGCACGTCCTGCATGAGTTTCAACGTGCTGGCGTACGACACACACGACGTCGGTTATGACGAGCCGCGCGTCCGCATCAACTACATCGAGAAAACGATCAAAAAATACGATCCCGATCTGATCGGCACACAGGAACTGATGGGTCCTGTCGCCAAAAACGACAATTTCGACAGCGTCGGCGAACTGATAAAGCGGTTGTCCTCCGCCTACGACTACTGCTGCGCGCTGGACGACAAGGGTTTCCCCCTCCCGGCGCTCAACATCAGCAACGGATTTGTGATCTTTTACAAAAAAGGCAGGTTCGAGGTCAAGGACCGCGGTTGTAAAGCGTTCAACAGCGTCAAGAACAAGTGCTACCATTGGGTGAAATTTTACGACAAGCAGGAAAAGGTCACCTTCCTTATGACCAACACCCACTTTTCCTCCAACTACTCGGTCGACCCCGACTCGGCGCCGATGATCCGCGACCGGCAGGCGGCGGAACTGCTCGCGTTCTGGAAAAAGAAATGCGGAGAAAAAGTGCCGCTGTTCGCGACGGGGGACTACAACCATCAAAAGAAGGAACAGGCGTACGCCACGCTGTCCTCCGCGAACTTCGTATCCTCCCGCGACGTGGCGGAAAACAACTCCGGCAACTCCGGCGTCGACTATATCTACATCAACGGCAACGTGCAGGGCTGCCACAAATATTATAAGGTAGAAGACACCTTCGAGCCGGCGGGCGTGCCCGATACCGGGCTTGCCAAATACAAAGCCAGCGACCACAACGCCATCATCGCGTATTGCTATTATGATCTTTAACAAACCGGCTCCGCGTTTGCCGACTGTCCTTTAAAACAATCGGCAAACGCGGAGCCGGTTCAGTTGCAGGAGACAGGGGACGGTACTATATCTC
>LVAN01000013.1 GCA_001604045.1 Clostridiales bacterium Firm_08
TAGAACGGTTTACCGGAAAGGCGCCGGTGTTTCACGTGAAACATCGGCGCCCGAGCCCGGCAACGTTTCACGTGAAACGTAAAAAGCGGCAAGATCATAAAAATGATCTTGCCGCTATGGTTTTATCGGAACGCGGATGCGGTATTCCACAAAACCGTCCCCGCTCGTTTCCGTCATTTCCGCCGCCAGCCCGGTTTTCTGCATCAGACGCACCGCTTTTTTAAGGGTGTTGCGGCAGATCCGCGTATCCCGCAGGATGGCGGGACGCGGCGGCGCCGATGGCGCGCCGCAAAGCCGTTCGACGTACCGTTCGGTCTGCGTGACGTTCAAGCCCCGGCTGACGATCTCCCGCGCCGCGGCGATCGCCCGGTCGGGCGGCAGGGCGAGCAGTGCCCTCGCGTGCCGCTCGGTCATCCCCCGCTCGGAAAATAAAACGCGCACTTCCTTCGGCAGACGGAGCAGGCGCAGTTTGTTGGCAATGGAGGCCTGCGACTTGCCGACCGTCTCCGCCAGCCTTGTCTGCGTCATGCCGAACTGTTCGATCAGCGCCTTGTAGCCGTCCGCCTCCTCCCAGCAGGACAGATCCCGCCGCTGGAGGTTTTCCACCATCGTGGCGACGGCGCACTCCTCGTTGCTTTTATCGTACAGGATGCAGGGCACGGCGGACAGATGCGCCAGCACCGCGGCGCGCAGTCTGCGCTCTCCCGCGACCAGCCGGTACCCGCCGTCCGCCTCCGGGCGCACGATGAGCGGCTGCAGGACGCCGTGCGCGGCGATACTGCGCGCCAGAGAGATCAGCGCCTCGCGCTCAAAGTTCTGCCGCGGCTGCCCGTCGGACGGCGTGATGTCCCCGATTGGAATATTGAGGATCGCCTGTTTGATCTGCAGCATTTCTCTCTCCCGATACAAAAAAATTCTTTTCTTTATCTTATCAGGGGAAAGATCGCGCTGTCAACAAAAACCGTTCCCGAAGTTTCGACAAGACCCGCGCGATAATTAGTTAAGTAAAGTAATAAATGACGAAAAAGGCTTGCTTTTCCATTGGCTTCGGTTTATAATTTTCGTAGAACAAAAGCCCGCCGGGGACAACAAGCCGAAAAGCGCTGATTTTCACCGTTTATCAGGCGTTTTATCCTTATCGCGGGTCGACCAAAAAGGAGGGATCTGTATGCGGCCTAAGATCGTGGCGTTTGGAGAAGTGATATGGGACGTCTATGAAAATGACCGGTGTCTCGGCGGCGCCGGGCTCAATTTCGCCGCGCACTGCGCGCGCTGCGGCGCGGAGAGTTTCCTGTATTCGGCGGTCGGCAAAGACGATCTGGGTGACGCCATGCTCGCGGCGGCGCGGCGGTGGGGCGTCGATATCTCCTTTGTCGGCAGATCGGACCGCAAGACCGGGCAAAGTCTCGTGTCACTGGATGATAACGGCGTCCCGACCTTTGATGTGCTGAAAGACGTCGCGTATGACAACGTCACCGTTTCGGACGGGGATATCGCCCGCCTGCGGGCTGTGGCGCCGGACGCGCTGTATTTCGGCACCATCGTCCGCCGCGCGCCGGTCTCCCGCGCCGCGCTCGATATCATCCGGGAAAACGTTTCCTTTCGGGAGACCGTTTGCGACGTCAATCTGCGAAAGGGCTGTTATGATACGGAAAACGCGCGGTTTTGCCTGCGAAACGCCACCGTTTTGAAGGTGAGCGACGAGGAGGAGCCGCTGCTGCGGCAGATGGGTCTTTACGAGGCGGACGGCACGCCGGAGGATATCGCGCGGGCGATCCGCGAGACCTATCCGAACGTGCGGATCCTCGCTTTCACCTGCGGCGGCAAAGGGGCGTACGCGTTCGATCTGAAAGGGAAAAAAACGTATTTTGAACCCGCCAAAAAAGTGAGACCCGCCTCCACCGTCGGCGCGGGGGACAGCTTCATCGCCGCGTTTCTGACGGCGTATCTCGCGGGAGAGTCCATCGGGACCGCGCTGAAACGCGCGGTGGCGCTCAGCGCCTTTGTCGTGTCAAAGACCGAGGCGATCCCGGAATATACGGAGGCGATCTTTGATGAAAGGGCTTTGTGACAGCCACGTACACTCCCATATCTCCCACGACGGGGCGGGCAGGGTGACGGATCTCGCGGAAGCGGCGATCCGCCGCCGTATGGCGGCGTTCGCGGTGACCGATCACTGCGATATCGAATATTATACGGAGCGGCGGCAGGCGGAGCTGATCGCCGCGTCGGCGGCGGAGACGGAACAGGCGGCAAAAGAGTATGACGGAAGGATCGGGATCCTTACCGGCGTTGAGATCGGAGAAGGGATCTGGAACGCCGCGTATACCCGGGACATATTGAGCCGTCACGACTACGACGTCGTGCTGGCGTCGGTCCACGCCGTGCGGTACAAGGATATGACCGCCCCCTTTTCCGGGATCGATTTCCGGGACGTGCCGCAAGGCGTGCTGGACGAGTATATGGCGCGGTATTTTGACGACGTGCTGGAAACGGCGGAGACCGTGCCCTGCGACGTGATGCCGCATCTCGGCAATCCGCTCAAATACATCACCGGCGTGTACGGCAGGGCGGTGGATCTGCGCCGCTTTGAGGACAGGATCACCGGGATCCTTGAGCGGATCATAGAAAAGGAGATCGCGCTGGAGATCAACACGTCCTGCGTCAGCGCCCCTTACGGAGACTTTATGCCGGAGACATGGATCGCGGCGCGGTATAAGGCGCTTGGCGGCAGGCTGGTGACCATCGCCTCGGACGCCCACCGCGCGGAGCATATCGGACGGGATCTCGACGCGGCGGTCGATCTGCTGAAAACGCTTGGCTTTTCGCAGTATTACTATTACAAAAAAAGAAAACCGGTCGCGAGACCGCTGTAATAAAAAAACGGCAATGTTGCATTGCCGTTTTTTTATCAATTAAGCGCCTGTTTGAAAACGTCGAGATTTTTTTCCATCACGGAAAGATAGGTCTCTCCCGCCGCGACGTTGGCGGCGGTCATCGACTGCATGGAGTCAAGCGTCAGGATATCCTGATCCTTTGTTTTCGTGGTATCCCGTATCGTTCGGGCGATGGAGCCGTCGGAGGACTCGATCTGCAGGATGGTTTTGAGTCCCAGCTCGTCCACTTTGCCCGCCAGGAACACGATGGTCTGAAAACTCGCTTCCGTCTCGGCGGAACAACCGGCGAAGGCGGCGTAGTAAGTCAGCTTGTAGTCCTCCGTAAGATAGCGGAAGGGGAACCGGTCGCCGAACACCAGCGTGCGGACGGCGGCGGATCCGGCCGCCGCCGTGTAGCGGGCGTCCAGCTCGTTAAGTTTTCCGATATAATCGGCGGCGTTGGTTTCGATCGTGTCTTTTCGGGCGGGAAGGATCTTTTTCAGTTCGTCCGCGATGCGGCGGCAGAGTTTCGCGGCGTTTTTGAGGGACAGCCAGACGTGCTCGTCATACTCCGGTTCGTCCTCCTCGTCCTCGTCCTCGTCGGCCTGCATGCCGTCCATGATTTCCTCCTCGTATACGGCGTCTCCGAGCGCGTCCATCATAGAGAGCGCGACCATATTTTTGTTGGTCGCCTCTTTCAGCGCGTCGGCGGTCCAGATGTCCGACTCGCCTCCTACGTACAGGAACAGATCGCAGGTGGAGACCCGCGCGATATCGTCGGCGGTCGGCTGATAACTGTGCAGATCGACGCCTTTGTCAAGAAGCATCGTCACTTCCGCCGTATCGCCGGCGATCTGCCGCGCCCAGTCGTAAAGCGGGAAGGTCGTGGCGACGATCTTTGTCTTTCCGTCCGTGCCGCCGTCTTTCGGCGCGCATCCCGCCGCGAGTCCCGCCGTCAATATGACGCATAAAGTGATCAAAAATATCCGTTTCATACCGCACCTCCAATTTGCAAATCTTTCGCAAATCAGTATAACACAGCGCGGCGGGAATGTCAAGAACCTTCTCTTTCCGCGGCGCATAGAATGGGCTATGGAGTGATGGATATGAAAGATCTGACGCGCCTGTCCCCCGGACAGCGGGGGAAGGTGCTGTATATACACGGAAACGGCGGCAGACTGCGGGATCTCGGCTTTGTGGAAGGCGAGACGGTGACCTGCCTTTTCACCGCGCCGCTCGGCGACCCGACGGCGTATCTGGCAAGGGGCACGGTCATCGCGCTGCGCGCGGGGGACGCCGCGCTGGTGGAGGTGGCGCCATGAAGCGCTCTGTCTGCCTGTTCGGCAGTCCCAACGTCGGCAAAAGCACGCTGTTCAACGCGCTGACCGGCCGTCATCAGCACACCGGCAACTGGCCGGGCAAGACCGTCGCCGTCGCGGCGGGGACGATCAGATACGATAAAAGCATAACGCTTGTGGATCTGCCGGGAAGTTACGCGCTCGCCGCGCGGTCTGCGGAGGAGGAGATCGCCAGAGATCACCTTATCGGCGGGGAGAGCGAGCTGACGGTCATCGTCTGCGACGCCACCATGATGAAGCGGGGGCTGGCGCTGGCGCTGCGCGCGATGGAGATCGCGGACAAATGCATCGTCTGCGTCAATCTGACGGATGAGGCGGCGCGCCGCGGCATCACCGTGGACACTGTTAAGCTGGAAAAGATGCTCGGCGTGCCGGTCGTCGCGACGGCGGGCGGAAAAAAGGACGGCGTCAAAACGCTGGCGCGTGCGATCCGGGCCGCGCTTGACGCGCCGCCGGAGCGGGGGCTTGTCATCGATTACGGCAGGGCGGCGGAGGCGAAACTCCCGCCGCCGCGCAAGGCGTCGCTTGAAAAGGCGCTGGGGTATCTGCCGGCGTATAAGGCGGACAGCGCGTTTTCGGCGCACGCCGCCCGGGTCGTCGCCGCCTGCGCCGACCGTATCTTTGAGGCCGTCGTAACGGAAAAGGCGCCGCGCCGCGGCGCCTTGTGGTTTGATAAACTTGTCACCGGCAAATGGACGGCGTGGCCCTTCACCGCCCTGCTCCTCGCCCTGGTGTTCTGGCTGACCGTCAAAGGCGCCAACGCGCCCAGCGCCTGGCTTCAGACCGTGTTGTTCCGCTGGGAGGACGCGGGACGGCGGGCGTTCGAGGCGATCGGCGCGCCGCCGCTTTTGACGAGCGCCCTTTGGGAGGGCGTCTATCGCGTGGTGGCGTGGGTCGTGGCGGTGATGCTGCCGCCGATGGCGATCTTTTTCCCGCTGTTCACCCTTTTGGAAGATATCGGACTGCTGCCGCGGATCGCCTTCAATATGGATCGCGGCTTTTCGGGATGCAGGGCGTGCGGCAAGCAGAGCCTTTGCATGATGATGGGGTGCGGCTGTAACGCTGTCGGCGTGACGGGATGCCGCATCATCGACTCCAAGCGGGAGCGGCTGATCGCCATGCTGACAAACGCCTTTATGCCCTGCAACGGCAGGTTTCCGATGATGGTGGCGCTGCTCACCACCTTTTTCGCCCTGTCGGCGTGGCAGACCGCCGCCGCGATGACGGGACTGATCGTTCTGGCGGCGGGGCTGACGCTCTTGTGCAGCCGTCTGCTCGCCGATACCGTCCTCAAGGGACAGCCGTCTTTTTTCGCGCTGGAGCTGCCGCCCTACCGCAAGCCGGATATCGGCAAGATCCTGCTTCGCGCCATCCCCGACCGTATACTCTTTGTGCTGGGGCGCGCCGTCACCGTCGCCGCCCCGGCGGGACTTGTGATCTGGACGCTGTCCACCGTTACGGTGGGAGATCACACGTTGATGCGGATATTGGCGGATCTTTTACAACCCGTCGCCGCGCCCTTCGGGATGGACGGCGTCATCCTGCTGGCGTTTTTGCTGGGACTGCCGGCCAATGAGATCGTCCTGCCGCTCATCCTGATGGGGTACGTCGGCGGAGGACTGGTCGACGTCGGCGCCGCCGACGCTTTCGCCATCCTCTCGCAGAACGGCTGGACGGCTCAGCGCGCGCTCTGCGTCACGCTGTTCTGTCTCGCGCACTGGCCCTGTTCCACGACGCTTCTCACCATCCGAAAGGAAAGCGGCTCCTGGGGCTGGACGGCGCTCGCCGCGGCGCTTCCCACCGCCGCCGGGCTGACCCTCTGCTTTTTCGTTCATCAGGTGTTCGGATAAAAAAAGAGCGGTGTCGTCAGACACCGCTCTTTTGGCGTTTTACCGCTTGATCTTAAAGGTCTCCACCATCGTATTGAAAAAAGGCAGGAAGTAATCGTAAGAGCCGGGCGCGGCGATGAAGGACAGGATATACACGCGGTCGCCGTCGTTGACGAGATACTGCGTGAGTTTCAGCGTCAGCGTCGTCTCCTTGCCGTTTTCGTCTTTTTCGGTGTTGGTGCTTTGAAAGGTGATCCGCGTGGTCTGGCGGTTGTCCACCAGCACGTCGGTGACGTCCTCCTCGGTGTAGCCGACGAATACCGACGGCAGCGACTCGCGGTAGCCTGTGATGAATTCGTCAAAGGTGCCGTCGTCGATCTCACGGAAAGAGACCGTCACATTGTCCCGGTAGACGTCGCCGTACCCTTCCGTCGGCGTGAGGAAGGCGACGACTTTTTCACTGTTTTCCACCTGTTTCGCCCAGATGTCGGGGTATTCGATCTGCATGCCGATGGGAGAGGAACGGAACAGATAAAATCCGGGATTGACGGCTTTGCCGCATCCCGAAAGGGTCAGCGCCGCCGTCAGGATCAGCGCCAAAAGAGAAACGGTTTTCTTTTTCATATCACAGGCTCCTTTTTCATTTCTTTTTACAGTATACCACCGGGGATCCGGAAATTCAACAAAAAGAAGTTTTTATACCGGCAGCTTGAACGCGTAGCCGAACGCGATGCCGAGCGCGGCGGCGGCAAGGATGATGAGGATGGGATGCGCTTTCTTGAAAGCGGCGGCGACCGCCGCGGCGAACAGGATGAGGGAAAAGTAAAAACCGATGTCGGAAAAGACGGCAAGGCTCGCGCCGTCCGGGAAAAATACCGCCCGCGCCACCGACAGGATGGCGGCGGCGATCAGCCCGACGACGGCGGGACGAAGGCCCGCCATACAGCCCTTGACAACGCGGCTTTCCTTGAATTTCTCATAGCATTTCGCGACAATAAGAATAACAATAAAAGAAGGCAGGATGACACCCAGGGTGGCGCAGACCGCGCCGAAAGACCCGCCGGCGGTCGTGCCGACATAGGTGGAAATGTTGATGGCGAAGGGGCCCGGCGTCGACTCGCTGACGGCGATGAAATCAACAAGCTGCGCCTCGGTCAGCCAGCCGTGGGCGAGCACCTCGCTCTGAATGAGCGGCAGCATGGCGTATCCGCCGCCGAAAGTAAAAAGGCCGATCTTGAAAAAGGTCCAGAAAAGGGAGAGAAAGATCATTTTTCCGCCCCCTTCCGAAAAACGAGGGAGGAGATCAGCCCGATCGCGGCGCATCCCGCGATGATGAAAAGAAGGTTGACTTTCGTCAGCGCCGCGACAAGGAAGGAGAGCAGCATCACGACGTAAGAGACCATGCCTTTGGGGCATTTCGAGTACATCGTCCACACCGCTTTCACCAGCAGCGCCAGCACGCCGGCGCGGATGCCGTAAAAGGCGTATCTGACGGCGCGCAGCGCCTGAAACTGTTCCAGGATAAGCGCGATCAGGGAAATGATGATGAAAGAGGGCAGCACGACGCCCAGCGTCGCGCACGCGGCGCCGGCAACGCCGCCCACCCGCCAGCCGACGAACGTCGCGCTGTTGACGGCGATGGGACCCGGCGTCGACTCCGAGATGGCGATGATGTCGAGGATGTCCTCGTCTTTCATCCAGCCGCGGGTCTCGACGATCTCCCGCCGGATCAGCGGGATCATGGCGTACCCGCCGCCGAAGGTGAACGCGCCGATCTTAAAAAACGTCCAAAACAGGGACAGTCGTTTTTTGAACAAGGGGAATTTCTCCTTTTCGTTTTATGGCTTTATTATACTTCACCCGGCGGGAAAAAGCAAGAAACAAGTTTTTGCGCGGGCGTTCGGCTTGACAATTATATTATTAGGTGATATAATACATATACTAAGTTTTCCGCGACTGACGGAAGCGGGGAAAAGGCCCCGTGCGGAGCACCGCAAAGGAACGGAAAATGCCATAAAAAGCCGACCGTCTGGGCGCACGATGAACTGATCTTTTATGTTCATAGTGCGCCCTTTTTGATTTCTAAAGGAGGGTTTCCAAATGAAAAAAATCGGGATCGTGATGGGCAGCGACAGTGATCTGCCCGTCGTTCAAAAAGCCGTTGATACGCTGAAAGCGCTGGGCGTTCCTTATGAGGCGCACATCTTTTCGGCGCACCGCACGCCGGACGAGGCGAGGGACTTTGCCCGCGGCGCGAGAGATGCCGGGTTCGGCGTTCTGATCGCCGCCGCCGGGATGGCGGCGCACCTTGCCGGAGCGCTTGCCGCCAATACGACGCTGCCGGTCATCGGCATCCCCTGCGCCGGCGGGATATCGGGCGGGCTGGACGCGCTGCTCTCCACCGTGATGATGCCGGGCGGCATCCCCGTCGCGGCCGTCGCGGTCGGCGGCGGCGTCAACGCGGCGCTGCTCGCGGCGCAGATCCTTGCCGTGGACGACGTGGCGCTTGCCGCGCGCCTGGACGAAAAAAGAAAGAACGACGCCCGCGCCGTTCTGGAAAAAGATAAGGCACTCTCATTGTAAAAAGAAAGGAAACGTCAATGGAAAAGCAACAACAACTCTACGAGGGAAAAGCAAAAAAAGTATACGCGACCGAGCGTGACGATCTCGTCATCGTCAGCTACAAGGACGACGCGACGGCGCTTGACGGACTGAAAAAAGGAAGCATCCGCGGCAAGGGCGTCGTCAACAACCGTATGTCCAACTTTTTGATGCGGCTTCTTGAGAAGGAAGGCGTGCCGACGCATTTCGTAAAAGAGCTGAACGACCGGGAGACGGTCGTCAAAAAGGTATCCATCGTGCCGCTCGAGGTCATCATCCGCAACATTTCCGCGGGATCCTTCGCCAAGCGGTACGGCGTGGAGGAAGGCATCGTCTTCAAGGCGCCGACCATAGAGTTTTCTTATAAAAACGACGAACTGCACGATCCGCTCATCAACGAATATCACGCGCTGGCGCTGGGGCTTGCCACCGGCGCGGAGATCGAGCGGATCAAAAGCCTCGCGTTCAAGGTCAACAGCGTTTTGAAAGCCTATTTCTCAGCGCTGGGCGTCAGGCTCGTCGATTTCAAACTTGAATTCGGCAGAACGCCGGACGGCAACATCGTGCTGGCGGACGAGATCTCGCCGGACACCTGCCGTTTCTGGGACGCAGAGACCGGCGAAAAACTTGACAAGGATCGCTTCCGCCGGGATATGGGCGGCGTAGAGGAAGCCTACGGCGAGATGATGCGCAGGGTGTTCGGAGAGTAAACAAGGAGGTCACCTATGGGAGGTTTTTTCGGAGCGGTCAGTAAGACCGACGCGCTCGCGGACGTATTTTTCGGAACGGATTATCATTCCCATCTCGGCACCCGCCGCGGCGGTATCGCCGTATGGGACAGGGAGATAGGACTTCAGCGGGAGATCCACAGCATCGAGAATTCGCCGTTCCGCACGCGCTTTGAGCACGTGTTTGAGACGATGCACGGTACGGCGGCGATCGGCTGCATCAGCGATCACGATCCCCAGCCGCTGCTCATCCGCTCGAGGCTCGGCGTGTACGCGATCTGCGTGACCGGCGTCATCAACAACGCCGACGCGCTCATCGAGCGGTATCTCACCGATATCGGCGGACATTTCGACGCGATGACGAACGGCGGCGTCAACGCCACCGAACTTGTCGCCTCTCTCATCAATCAGAAAGAGGACTTTGCCGAAGGCATCCGCTTCGCGCAGCAGAAGATCGAGGGCACGGCCAATATCCTGATCCTCAAAAACGACGGCACGCTGATCGCCGCGCGGGACAGGATGGGACGGCTTCCGGTACAGATCGGCAAAAGAGAGGACGCCTGGTGCGCCTCTTTTGAGAATTTCGCCTATCAGAAACTCGGGTATTCCGATGAGCGGGAGCTGGGTCCGGGGGAGATCGTCGGCATCACCGCCGACGGCGTGACCGTGCTGTCCCCGCCGGGCGGGGAGATGCGGATCTGCTCGTTTCTCTGGAGTTATTACGGATACCCCACCTCGGCGTACGAGGGGGTCAACGTTGAGACGATGCGCTACCGCAACGGCGCGTCGATGGCGGACGCCGACGCCGCGGCGGGCAACAATACCACCGTCGACTACGTCGGCGGCGTGCCTGATTCCGGCACGCCGCACGCCATCGGGTATTCCAACAAAAGCGGCATCCCCTTCACGCGGGCGTTTATCAAATATACGCCGACCTGGTCCCGCAGTTTTATGCCGGAGATGCAGACCGACCGCGACCGCATCGCCAAAATGAAGCAGATCCCCGTGCCGGAACTTATCAAGGGCAAAAAACTGCTGTTCGTGGACGACTCCGTCGTGCGCGGCACGCAGCTTCGGGAGACGGTGGATTTTCTCTACCGCAGCGGCGCCGAGGAGGTCCATATCCGCTCGGCGTGTCCGCCCATTATGTTCGGTTGTAAATATCTCAATTTTTCCCGCTCGACGAGTGATATGGAACTCATCGCCAGAAGGATGATCGCCGAGCTGGAAGGGGAGGACGGTTTTCAGCATATCGACGAGTACAGCGACGGCAGTACCGAGCGCGGCAAAAAACTGCGGGAGCGGATCTGCGAGGAACTCCACCTCGCCTCACTGGAATATCAATCGCTGGAAAACATCGTGAAAGCCATCGGACTGCCCGCCTGTAAACTCTGCACATACTGCTGGAACGGAAAGGAGTAGCCTATGATCTCAAAATCAGACGCGTACGCCGCCGCCGGTGTGGACATCACCGCCGGATATAAAGCGGTGGAACTTATGAAAGCGCACATAAAGCGCACCGAAACGGCAGGTGTTTCGGGCGGCATAGGGGGCTTTGGCGGCGCGTTCCTGCCCGATCTTGCCGGCATCAAAACGCCGGTGCTGGTGTCCGGTACCGACGGCGTCGGCACCAAACTCAAACTCGCGTTTCTGACCGACCGTCACGACACGGTCGGCGTCGACTGCGTGGCGATGTGCGTCAACGACATCATTTGCGTCGGCGCAAAGCCGCTGTTTTTCCTCGACTATATCGCCTGCGGCAAAAACGTTCCCGAAAAGATCGCCGCCATCGTCGGCGGCGTGGCGGACGGCTGTGTTGAGGCCGGCGCGGCGCTGATCGGCGGGGAAACGGCGGAGATGCCGGGCTTTTATCCCGAAAACGAGTACGATCTCGCGGGCTTTGCCGTGGGACTCGCGGACAGGGACCGCATGATCGATCCCGCCCGCACCAAAGCGGGGGACGTGCTGATCGCCCTGCCCTCCTCCGGCGTGCATTCCAACGGGTTTTCCCTGATCCGCAAGGTGTTTGACGTGGAAAACACCGATCTTTCGGCGCCGGTCGCGGAATTCGGCGGCAAAAGCCTCGGAGAGACGCTGCTCACCCCCACCCGCATTTACGTAAAGCCGGTGCTGGCGGCGCTGGACGCCGTGACGGTCAAGGGCATCTCCCACGTCACCGGCGGCGGATTTTACGAAAACCTGCCGAGGGCGATCCCCGACGGTCTTTGCGCGAAAGTGGAAAAAGCGGCCGTCAGGGTCCTGCCGATCTTCGATCTCATTCAAAAGACCGGCGGCATCACGGAGCGGGATATGTTCAACACCTTCAATATGGGCGTCGGCTTGTGTATGACCGTCGCCTCGGCGGACGCCGACAAGGCGCTTGCCGTTCTGAGAGAAAACGGCGAGGACGCCTATATCATCGGTGAGATCACAAAGGGATCGGAGAAGATCGAGATATGCTGAAGCGAAAAGCGAACATCGCCGTCTTCGTTTCGGGCGGCGGCACCAATTTGCAGGCGATCCTGGACGCCGCCGCGGCGGGAGATATCCCGCACGGCACGGTGGCGCTCGTCCTTTCCAACAAGGAAGGCGCCTACGCGCTGGAGCGCGCCGCGAAGGCGGATGTCCCCGCCTGCACCGTCCTCAGGGGAGACGGCGGACAGGCGGCGTTCGAGAAAAAAATACTTGAAAAACTCGCGGAATATGATATAGACATCGCGGTGCTGGCGGGATTTCTCACCATTTTGAGCGCCGACTTTATAAAGGCGTTCGGAAAGCCCGTGCTCAACGTTCATCCGTCGCTCATTCCCGCCTTTTGCGGCAAGGGATTTTATGGACTCAGGGTCCACGAGGCGGCGCTTGAAAAGGGCGTTAAGGTGACGGGCGCGACGGTGCATTTCGTCAACGAGATCCCCGACGGCGGCGAGATCATTATGCAGAAAGCGGTGGAGGTGCCGGAGGGCATCACGCCGCAGGCGCTGCAGAAACTTGTGATGGAGCGGGCGGAATGGATCCTGCTGCCGCGGGCGACGGAAAAGATCTGTAAACAGATCGTGGAGGGTAAGTAATATGGATATCTACAAAACAAACGACATCGCGGAACTGATCCGCGGCAACAGTTACGTCGGGCGCGGCATCGTGCTCGGCAAAAGCGGGAACGGCAAAAAGGCGGTCGCCGCGTATTTCATCATGGGGCGCAGCGCCAACAGCCGCAATCGGGTGTTCGCGCTGAAAGACGGCGCGCTGTTCACTGAGCCGTTCGACGCGTCCGCCGTGGAGGATCCGTCGCTGATCATCTACGCCGCTTTGCGAAAGGTTGAAAATAAACTCATCGTCACCAACGGCGACCAGACCGATACCATCGCCCGGGCGCTGCGGGAGGGAAAGACCTTTTCGGCGGCGCTTCGCACCCGCGCCTTTGAGCCGGACGCGCCAAACCTCACGCCCCGTATCAGCGGCATGATCACCTTCGGGGACGGGGATATGCGCTATGATATGAGCATCCTCAAAAGCGCCGATCCCGAGGGGACGGCGTGCAACCGCTACACCTTTGAGTACGCGGCGACGGCAGGCGTGGGGCATTTCCTGCACACCTACGTTTGCGACGGCGCGCCCATCCCGTCTTTTCAGGGCGAGCCGGAACGCGTGGCGGTGCCGGACGATATCGACGCCTTTACGAGCGATTTATGGGACGCGCTGGACGCGGACAATAAGATTTCCCTCTACGTTCGCTATACCGATCTCGCGGACGGATCCTTTGAGGATCGTCTGATCAATAAAAACAAGTAAGGAGGATCCCACCGTGAAAGAATTTGAACTGAAATACGGCTGTAATCCCAACCAAAAGCCCGCGCGCATCTATATGCGGGAGGGCGGGGAGCTGCCCATCACCATCCTGAACGGAAAGCCGGGGTATATCAACTTTCTTGACGCCTTCAACGCCTGGCAGCTCGTCAGAGAACTGAAAGAGGCGCTGGGACTTCCGGCGGTCACCTCCTTCAAGCACGTTTCCCCTACCTCCGCCGCCGTCGGCATCCCGCTGAGCGATACGCTGAAAAAGGCGTGTTTCGTCGACGATATCGAGGGACTGGACGACAGCCCGCTCGCCTGCGCCTACGCCAGAGCGAGAGGCACCGACAGAATGTGCTCGTTCGGCGACTGGGTGGCGCTGAGCGACGTGTGCGACGAGACGACCGCGCGGCTGATCAAGCGGGAAGTCTCCGACGGCATCATCGCGCCGGGCTACACCCCCGAGGCGCTGGAGATCCTGAAAAGCAAGCGCAAGGGCGGCTACAACATCGTGGAGATCGACCCCGCCTACCGCCCTGAGCCCGTCGAACGCAAGCAGGTGTTCGGCGTGACCTTCGAGCAGGGGCGCAACGAATACAAGATCGATAAAAGTCTGTTCGATAACATCGTCACAGCGAAAAAGGATCTGCCGGAGAGCGCCGCGCGGGATCTTATCGTCGCGCTGATCACCCTCAAGTATACGCAATCCAATTCCGTCTGCTACGCGGTGGACGGACAGGCGATCGGCGTCGGCGCGGGACAGCAGTCCCGCATCCACTGCACCCGGCTTGCCGGCGACAAAGCGGACACCTGGTTTCTGCGGCAGAGCGAAAAGGTGCTTTCCCTGCCCTTTAAGCCGGAGATCGGCAGGCCGGATCGCGACAACGCGATCGACAACTACATCAACCATAACGAGACGGATATCTGCGCCGACGGATACTGGCAGCGGTACTTCACCCGCCGTCCCGAGCCATTCACCGACGAGGAACAGCGGGCGTATCTCGACACGCTGTCCGGCGTCGCGCTGGGTTCCGACGCGTTTTTCCCCTTTGACGACAACATCGAGCGCGCCCGCCGCAGCGGCGTGGCGTATATCGCGGAGCCGGGCGGTTCCATCCGGGACGATGCCGTCATCTCCTGCTGTGATAAATACAATATGACGATGGCGTTTACCGGTATGAGGCTTTTCCACCATTAAGGAGACACCAAATGAGAATACTTGTCGTAGGCGGTGGCGGCAGAGAACACGCCATCATCAAAAAACTCAAAGAAAACGAGGCGGTCGATACCGTTTTTGCCCTGCCCGGCAACGGCGGCATCGCGGGGGACGCGATCTGCGTCGCCATCGGCGCCACCGATATTGCCGGCATCACGGCGTTCGCCGTACAGAATGATATCGACTACGCCGTCGTCGCGCCGGACGATCCGCTGGTACTGGGCGCCGTGGACGCGCTGAGCGCCGCGGGCATCCCCTGTTTCGGCCCGGACAGCAAGGCGGCGATCATCGAGGGCAGCAAGATATTCGCCAAGGATCTGATGAAAAAATACGGCATCCCCACGGCGGCGTATGAAACCTTCGACAGCGCCGACGCGGCGCTCGCCTATCTTGAAAACGCGCCGATGCCCGCCGTCATCAAGGCGGACGGACTGGCGCTCGGCAAGGGCGTTATCATCGCCGAAACGCGGGGGGAGGCGTTTGACGCCGTCCGCATCGTGATGCGGGATAAAAAATTCGGCAAAAGCGGGGAGCGCATCGTCATCGAGGAGTTTCTCACCGGACCTGAGGTTTCGGTGCTGGCGTTCACCGACGGCAAGACCGTCGTTCCGATGGCGTCCTCGATGGATCACAAGCGCGCGCTGGACGGCGACAAGGGACTTAATACCGGCGGGATGGGCACCATCGCGCCCAATCCGTTTTATACGGAGGATGTCGCGGACCGCTGTATGCGGGAGATCTTTCTGCCGACCGTCCGGGCGATGACAGCCGAGGGACGGCCTTTCAAAGGATGCCTCTATTTCGGGCTGATGCTGACGGAAAACGGGCCGAAGGTCATCGAATACAACTGCCGTTTCGGCGATCCCGAAACGCAGGTCGTTCTGCCGCTGCTGGAAAGCGATCTTTTGACCGTGATGAAGGCGACGACGGACGGCACGCTCGCCGAAACGGAAGTGAAATTCAAAAAAGGCGCCGCCGCCTGCGTCGTGATGGCGTCGGCGGGCTATCCCGGCGCTTATGAAAAAGGAAAACCCATCCAAATACCGCGGGATATCGCGGATGATATCATCGTCGCGGGCGCGGCGCTGAAAGACGGTCATCTCGTGACAAGCGGCGGCAGAGTGCTGGGGGTCACCCACGTCGCGCCCACCCTCGCGGAGGCGCTGGACGGCGCGTATGAAAAAGTCCGCCGCGTTTCCTTCGACGGCGCGTTTTACCGTCGGGACATCGGCGCGAGGGCGCTGAACAAAAAAGCGTAAAATGGAGGATCAAATGGTTTACAGGATCTATTCCGAAAAGAAAAAAGAACTTACCAACGAGGCGAAGGCTCTGCTGAATGACGCGAGAGAACTGCTCGGCGTCAGGGGGCTTACCGGCGTGCGGCTGATCAACCGCTATGACGCGGAAAACATAACGGAGGAGACCTTCCGCAAGGCGAGGGACACCGTGTTTTCCGAGCCGCAGCAGGATATTACTTACGAAACGCTCCCGTCGGACGGCGCCGCGGCGGTGTTCGCGGTGGAATATCTGCCGGGGCAGTTCGATCAGCGCGCGGACAGCGCGGCGCAGTGCATCCAGATCCTGTCGCGGGGGGAGCGGCCGGTCGTGCGGTCCGCCAAAGTCTACGCGCTGTACGGCGATCTGACGGAGGCGGACGTCGCGGCGATCAAAAAATACGTCATCAATCCCGTCGAGGCGAGAGAGGCGGCTATGGAAAAGCCCGCGACCCTGCTCACGGCGTTCGACAGACCCGAAAGCGTGCCGACGGTGGACGGATTTACCGCGCTTGACGAAAAGGGGCTCACGGATCTTGTCTCGTCCCTCGGACTCGCGATGGACGTGGATGATATCCGCTTCTGCCGCGATTATTTCCGCAAAGAGGGCAGAGATCCGACGCTGACCGAGATCCGTATGATCGACACCTACTGGTCGGATCACTGCCGCCACACCACCTTTTTGACGATCATCGACGACGTGGAATTTTCCGATCCGCTCCTGAAGGCGGCGTATGAGGACTATCTTGCCGCGCGTAAAAGCCTCGGGCGGGAGAATAAACCGATCTGTCTGATGGACATCGCCACCCTCGCCGCCAAAGCGCTGCGGGCGGAGGGAAAACTCGATAAACTCGACGAAAGCGAGGAGATCAACGCCTGCACCGTCAAGGCCGACGTGACGGTGGACGGCAAAAAAGAGCCCTGGCTGCTGCTTTTTAAAAACGAAACGCACAACCATCCCACCGAGATCGAACCTTTCGGCGGCGCGGCGACCTGCATCGGCGGCGCGATCCGCGATCCGCTGTCCGGCAGGGCGTACGTGTACGGCGCGATGCGGGTGACGGGCGCCGCCGATCCGACGGTCCCCATTCGGGACACACTGCCCGGCAAACTGCCGCAGCGCACCATCGTCACCACCGCGGCGGCGGGATATTCCTCTTACGGCAATCAGATCGGACTTGCCACCGGTATCGTTGACGAGATCTACCATCCCGGCTATGCCGCCAAACGGATGGAGATCGGCGCGGTCATCGCCGCGGCGCCCGCTGACAACGTCAGACGGGAAGTCCCCGCGCCGGGCGACGTCGTTATTTTGCTCGGCGGCGCGACGGGACGGGACGGCATCGGCGGCGCGACGGGATCCTCCAAAGCCCACACCGCCTCCTCCGTCGAGACCTGCGGCGCCGAGGTGCAGAAAGGCAACGCGCCGGAGGAGAGAAAACTCCAGCGCCTGTTCCGCGATCCCGCCGCCACCCGGCTGATCAAGCGGTGCAACGATTTCGGCGCGGGCGGCGTGTCCGTCGCCATCGGCGAACTCGCTGACGGACTGGATATCGACCTGGACGCCGTTCCAAAGAAATACGAAGGCCTGGACGGCACCGAACTTGCCATCAGCGAGTCGCAGGAACGCATGGCGGTCGTTATAGATCCGAAAGACGTTCCCCTCTTTCTTGAGAAAGCGGCGGCGGAAAATCTTTCCGCCACGCCTGTCGCCGTCGTCAAGGCGGAACGGCGGCTGACGATGCGCTGGAAGGGAAACACCATCGTCGATCTTTCCCGTGATTTTCTGAACTCCAACGGCGCGGAGAAACATATCACCGTCACGCCCGCCGCGGCGCGGCTTGAAATGCCGACCTCTTTCGGCTCTTTCACGGAGGAGATGACCCGGCTGGCGGGAGATCTCAATATCTGCTCAAAGCGCGCGCTTTCCGAGAGGTTTGACTCCACCATCGGCGCGGGCACCGTGCTGATGCCGTTCGGCGGCAGATATCAACGCACCCCCATCCAGGCGATGGTACAGAAAATATCGTCGGAAAAGGGCGAGGTGTCCACCTGTTCGCTGATGTCCTACGGCTTCGATCCCGATATCAGTTCGCAAAGTCCCTACCACGGCGCCTATCTCGCGGTGGTGGAGTCGGTGGCGAAACTCATCGCCTCCGGCGCGGATTTCAAAGACGTTTATCTGACGTTTCAGGAGTATTTCGAGCGACCCGGCAAAGACGGCAAACGCTGGGGCAAGCCGCTTGCCGCTCTGCTCGGAGCGTTCGCGGCGCAGCGGGCGCTGGGTGTCGCCGCCATCGGCGGCAAGGACTCAATGTCCGGATCCTTTGAGGATCTCGACGTGCCGCCTACCCTCGTTTCCTTCGCGGTCACGACGCAGGAGATCGGAGAGATCATCTCTCCCGAACTGAAAACGGTGGGCAACCGCGTCGTACTGCTCACGCCGGAGTATGATGAAAACGGTCTGCCGGTGACGGCGTCGCTCATCAAACTGTTTGATAAAGTAACGGATCTCGTTCGCCGCGGCAGCGCTGTCAGCGTTTACACGCCGGAGCGCGGCGGGGTCGCCGCCGCGCTGATGAAAATGGCGTTCGGCAACGGGCTGGGCGTGCGGATCGGGGAGAGCGTATCGAAACAAACGCTGTTTTCACCGCTTACCGGCGCGTTTTTGCTGGAGATCCGCGATGACAGCGAAGCGGAGCATACCGTCGCTGTCGTGACGGACCGCCCGACCCTCTCTTACGGCGGCGAGGAGATACCGCTCGACACACTGCTTTCGGTCTATGAGAGAAAACTCGAGGGCGTGTATCCCTCCAAAACGCCGGAGCGCGAGGCACCCGAAACACTGTCTTACGGGGAGACCGCGCGGCGTTCGCCCGCGCTGAAGACGGCGAGGCCCCGGGTGCTGATCCCGGTGTTCCCCGGCACCAACTGCGAGTATGACAGCGCGAGAGCCGTGGAGGCCGCCGGCGGCAGGGCGGAGATCCTCGTCGTCAACAACCTGTCCGCCGAAGGCGTCGACCGCTCGGTCGAGGCGTTCGCCGGCGCCCTTTCCGGCGCGCAGATGGTCTTTATCCCCGGCGGTTTCTCCGGCGGGGACGAGCCGGAGGGCAGCGGCAAGTTCATCACCGCTTTTTTCCGCAACGAGGCGGTCAAAGAGGGCGTGGAGGATCTTCTCTCCCGCCGCGACGGGCTGATGTGCGGCATCTGCAACGGGTTTCAGGCGCTTATCAAACTGGGGCTTGTCCCCTACGGCAGGATCATAGAGACCGACGCGTCCTGCCCGACGCTGACCTTCAACACCATCGGGCGGCATCAGTCCCGCATCGTGCGCACCCGCGTCGCCTCGGTCAAAAGCCCGTGGCTGGCGCGCCGCAAGGTCGGCGATATCATCAGCGTTCCGATCTCCCACGGCGAGGGCCGTTTCATCGCGAGCGACGAGGTACTGGCGGATCTTATCAAAAACGGTCAGATCGCCACCCAGTACGTCGACGAGGCGGGCAAGGCGACCTACGACATCCTCTATAATCCCAACGGCTCGCTCTGCGCCGTCGAGGGCGTCACCTCGCCGGACGGCAGGGTGTTCGGCAAGATGGGGCACAGCGAGCGGATCGGCAAGGGGCTTTACAAAAACGTCCCCGGCGACTACGATCTTGAAATGTTTGCCGCCGCCGTCGATTATTTCAAATAAAACCAATCGGAGACGTGACAAAATGGATCTTATGACAAAAGCGAAATACCGCGCGATCTCCGCGAAGCCATACCAAAAAAGGAAAGATGACGCGGAGATCTTTTCGGGCGTCGCCTCCCTAAGGGAATTCCGGCGAGCCGAAAGTATATTCTGCTACGTTTCGGTGCCGGGGGAAACGGACACCCGCGCCCTGATCGCGCACGCGCTGACGGCGGGCAAGACGGTCAGCGTGCCGCTGACCCTGCCGGGCGGGGAGATGATCCCCAAGGTCATCCGCTCTTTTTCCGAACTTCGTCCCGGGCGGTTCGGTCTGCCGGAACCCGGCGCCGCCGCGCCGGAGCCGGAGAGGATCGACCTTGCGATCGTTCCCTGTCTTTGCGCCGACCGCGCGGGGTACCGCGTCGGCCGCGGCGGGGGATATTACGACCGCTTTTTGGCGGATTTCAAAGGCAAAAGCGTTTTGCTCTGTCCGTCGTCACAACTATATGACAAAGTTCCGCGCGAGCCGCACGACAAGCGGTGCGGCATCGTCGTGACGGAGACGGAGATCATACGAATAAAAAAATGAGGAAGGCAGCACGCCTTCCTCATTGTCCTTTTTATCGTACTTTTATTGCTTTATAATAGAAACGCTTTGAGAACCGTCAGCGACCGTTCGGCGGCGATGTGCAGGAACGCGCCATAGTCCATCGCGCCGCCCTCGCCGTCGCTGATGGCGCGCAGTACCGCGCAGGGCACACCGTTCGCGCGGCAGACCTGCGCGACGGCGGCGCCTTCCATCTCACACGCGATCGCGCCGAACAGCGAGACGATCTCGCTCTTGACCGCCGGGTCGGCAACGAACTGGTCGCCCGAGGCGATGACGCCGGTCTTTGTCGGAACGCCGTTTTCCGCCGCCGCGGAAAGCAGGCCGTCCCGCAGGGCGGGGTCGGTCTCAAATTCCACGGTGTCCGCGCCGCTGATCCATCCCCGCGGCTCGCCGAGGGGCGTTGTGTCCATATCGTGCTGGACGAGAGCGGTCGCCACGACGATATCGGCGACTTTCAGCTCTTTTGAAAGCCCGCCCGCGACGCCGGAATTGATGACGCCGTCGGGATGATAGCCGAGGATCATCGCCTCGGCGCACATCGCGGCGTTTACCTTGCCGATGCCGCAGGTCGCGACGACGATATCGTTTTTCCCGAGTTTCCCCGTCACAAAGGTCATACCGCTGATCTTTTGTTCCCGCTTTTCCGTCATGGCGGACAGAAGTCCGTCTGTTTCCGCGCGCATCGCGCCGATGATGCCGATCATTTTTACCATTCCTTTTTTCAGTTTTATATCAGTATATCACTTTAAATTTCTACCGTCAACTGTATTGCTTTTTAAAAGGATGAATGTTATAATAAACTATATATGATATGGAGGATATCAACATGGCAGACAAGAAAAAAGCATTAGAGACCGCTTTGCAGCAGATCGAAAAAGAATTCGGCAAAGGCGCGATCATGAAAATGGGGGAGAACAAGGGCATGAACGTCGACTCCATCCCCACCGGCTGTATCGCGCTGGATATGGCGCTGGGCATCGGTGGCGTGCCGCGGGGCAGGATCGTGGAGATCTTCGGGCCGGAGTCCTCCGGTAAGACCACCGTGGCGCTGCATATCGTCGCCGAGGCGCAGAAGCAGGGCGGAGAGGTCGCCTATATAGACGCGGAGCACGCGCTGGATCCGGTCTATGCCGAGGCGCTCGGCGTGGACGTGGACAACCTGCTCGTCTCTCAGCCGGACACGGCGGAGCAGGGACTGGAGATCGCGGAAACGCTGATCCGCAGCGGCGCCCTGGACGTGCTGGTCATCGACTCGGTCGCCGCGCTCGTTCCCAAGGCGGAGATCGAGGGCGATATGGGCGACAGCCACGTGGGACTGCAGGCGCGGCTGATGAGCCAGGCGATGCGGAAACTTTCCGGCGCGCTTGCCAAAACCAACTGCGTGGGCATCTTTATCAATCAGCTTCGGGAAAAGGTCGGCATCGTGTTCGGCAACCCGGAGGTCACGCCGGGCGGCAGGGCGCTGAAATTCTTTTCCTCGGTCCGTCTGGACGTTCGCAGAGGCGAGCCCATCAAGGTGGGAAGCAACAACGTGGGATTTGTCACCAAGTGTAAGGTCGTCAAAAACAAGGTGGCGCCCCCCTTCAAGGTCGCGCTGTTCGACATTATGTTCGGCGAGGGCATCTCTCACGAGGGAGAACTGGTCGATCTCGGGACGGAGCTCGGCATCCTCAAAAAGAGCGGCGCGTGGTATTCCTATGAAAACGACCGCATCGGACAGGGCAAGGAGAACACCAAGAAGTTTTTGAAGGATCATCCGGATATCGCCGCCGAGATCGACAGCAAGATCCGCGAGAACCAGAAAGGGCTGGAAACGGTGATCAGCGGCAAAGCCGTCAAAACCTCCAAAAAGGACGCGGCGGATGAGGCCGCGCCGGAGGAAAGCAAACCTGTGGTCAACCTGGACGTGACCGCCGACGATTTTGAGTGATGCGCATCACCGCGATCACGCCGTCGGATGAAAACGGCAGGCGGCAGATCTTTACGGACGGGGAGCCCTTCGTCTCGATGACCGCCGACCTTGTGATGGCGCTGGATATCCACGTCGGCGACGAGCTGGACGACCGGCGGCTGGAGGAGATCACCGTACGGGTGGAGAGCGCCGCGGCGCTGCAAAAGGCGTATACCTTTTTATCCTATAACGCGCTCAGCCGCAAGGCGCTGTTTGACAAACTGATCCGCGCGGGATACGGCGAGGCGGCGTGCGAGGCGGCGCTTGAACGGCTGGAGCAGGTCGGGATGGTGGACGACGCGGCGCTGTGCGCGAGGCTCGTCGACGTGATGCGCCATACCAAGAGATGGGGGCATCGAAAAGTCCGGTTCGAACTCCGGCGGCGCGGCATTCCGGAGGAAACCGTCCGCGAGGCGCTGGACGACGGGTTCGACGATACCGAAAACGCGGTCTGTCAGATCCGAAAGAAATACGCGGGAGGGGATCTCTCCGATCCCAAAACAAGGGCAAAGATCGCGGCGGGGCTGAACCGCCTCGGTTTTGACTATGACACCGTCCGCGCGGCAATTACAGTGGAGAATTTTGAATGAAAGTCGGTTTTATCGGGCTCGGATGCGAGAAAAACGTCGTCAACACCGAGCAGATGATCTTTAAGGCGCGCGCCGCCGGTCATACCATCGTCGATCAGGCGGAGGGCGCGGACGCGGTGGTCATCAACACCTGCGGATTTATCGAGCCAGCGAAAAAAGAGGCGATCGACACCATTATGGAGATCGCCGAGCTTAAAAAAGAGGGCAAGGTCGGGAAGATCGTTGTCGCCGGGTGCCTTGTGCAGCGGTACAAGGACAGCATCGCCGATGAGATCTATGAGGCGGACGCCTTTGTGGACGTCGGGTCTTTTGACGATATCGCGGACGTCCTTGCGGACCTTGAAAACAAAGAGACCGTGACGCGGTTTGCCGATCCCGACGCGTCTTCCGTCGAGGGGGAACGCGTCCGCACCACACAGCGGCAGACCGCATATCTTAAAATAGCGGAGGGATGCAGCAACCGCTGCGCCTACTGCGCCATTCCCGCCATCCGGGGCAGATACCGCTCCCGCGAGATGGGAAGCATCCTTGCCGAGGCGCGCGAGATGGCGCGGGAGGGCGTGAAAGAGATCATCCTCATCGCGCAGGACACCACCAATTACGGCGTTGACCTGTACGGAAAGCGGCGGCTCTGCGATCTGTTGCGGGAGATCGCCGCGATCGACGGCGTGCGCTGGATCCGGATGCTGTATCTGTACGCCGACAAGATCACGCCGGAACTGCTTGAGCTGATGGCGTCGGAGGAAAAGATCCTGCCCTATGTCGAGATGGCGGTACAGCATTCCGAGGACAAGATCCTGAAGGCAATGCGCCGTCCCGGCGGCAGGCAAAGTCTTTTGCAAACGCTTTCGGACATCCGCGCCGCCCTGCCGGACGCCGTCATCCGCACCACGCTGATCGCGGGGTTTCCCGGAGAGACGGAAAAGGAGTTCGAGGGGCTTTGTGAGTTCGTAAGGCAGGCGCGGTTTGACAGACTGGGCGTGTTCCCCTATTCCAGAGAGGAGGGGACGCCCGCCTATGATATGCCGGGGCAGGTCCCGGAGGAGGAAAAACTGCGGCGCGCCGAGGTGCTGGAGGACATCCAGTCGGACATCGCCCTGCAAAAACTTTCCGCCCGCGTCGGACAAACACTGACCGTTTTGACGGAAGGCTTTGACCGTTACGCGGAGTGCTGGTACGGCAGGAGTTACGGCGAGGCGCCGGACATCGACGGTAAGATCTTTTTTACCGCCGGAGGGCACGTGAAAAGCGGGGATTTCGTGAAAGTGCGGATCACCGATATACTTGATTTTGATCTTTTAGGGGAGGAAGCGTAAATGAATTTACCCAACAAACTGACGGTGGCGAGGATGATCGCCACCCCCATCTTTATGGCGACGCTGGTGTTCAGATTTCCCGGGCACTATCTCGTCTCGCTCGTTCTGTTTATCGCCGCGTCGCTGACAGACCTCGCGGACGGCAAGATCGCGCGCAGCCGGGGGCTGGTGACGGATTTCGGGAAATTTATGGATCCGCTCGCCGATAAGATGCTGACGACCGCCGCCTTTCTCGGTTTTCTGTTGAAAGGCATCGGCTGGCAGATCGTGTGGGTCACCTTTATCGTGCTGTTCCGGGAGTTTATGGTGTCTTCCATCCGTCTGGTGATGGTCAGCGGGCAGGGTAAGGTCGTTGCCGCCAATATGTGGGGCAAGAGCAAGACCGTTGTGCAGATGGCGGGCATCATTCTGGCGCTTGCCTGTTACTCTTTGATCGAGGACTTCGGCATCACGGCGATCGGGACGGTCAGCGACATCGCGATCAGCGTCGTTTTGTGGGCGGGCGCTGTGCTGTGCGTCATCTCGGGCGGCATTTATCTGTGGGACGCGAAAGACGCGATCAACCCGTCAAAGTAGACCCGTCTGCTTCATAAGGAGCGTACTATGTTTCGAAAACTCAAAAACGATCTGCGCGTCGTACGGGAAAACGATCCCGCCGCTCGCGGTAACGCGGAGATCTTTTTTCTCTATAACGGCTTCAAGGCCGTGCGGAAATACCGCAAAGCGCACTGGTTTTACCGCCGCCGGATGTATTTTATCGCCCGGTGGATCTCTCAGCGCGCCAAATTCAGGACGGGTATCGAGATCCACCCCGCCGCGACGCTCGGTGAAGGGCTGTTCATCGATCACGGTACCGGTGTCGTGATCGGAGAGACGACGGTGATCGGTAAAAACTGCGTTATTTACCAGGGCGTGACGCTGGGCGGCACCGGCAAGGAGACCGGCAAACGCCATCCCACCCTCGGCGACAACGTGATGGTCGGCGCGGGCGCCAAGGTGCTGGGTCCCATCAACGTCGGCAATAACGTCAAGATCGCGGCGGGCGCCGTCGTGCTGAACGATATTCCCGACAACGCCACCGCCGTCGGCGTGCCCGCGCGCGTCGTGCGGCTGGAGGGCAAAAGGGTGACGCAGGATCTCGATCAGATCCATTTCGCCGATCCCGTCAGTCAGGCGATCTGTAAACTGCAGATAGAGATCGATCATTTGCAAAAAAGAATCGGGGAGTTAGAGGAAAAATGAAACTTTTCAATACACTGACGCGGCAAAAAGAGGAATTCAAGGAACTCAAGGACGGCACGGTCACCATCTATTCCTGCGGGCCGACGGTCTATAATCTGTTCCATATCGGCAACGCGCGGCCCTTCATCACCTTCGATCTGCTGCGCCGATACTTCGAATACCGCGGGAAAAAAGTGAGGTTCGTGCAGAATTTTACCGACATCGACGATAAGATGATCCGTCGGGCCAACGAGGAAGGCGTCACCGTAAAGGATCTCGGCGACCGTTACATAGAGGAATATTTCACCGACGCCGAGGGGCTCGGCGTCAAAAAGGCGACCGTCCATCCCCGCGCGACGGAATGCATCGGGGACATCATCAAACTGGTGGAAACGCTGGTGGAAAAGGGATACGCCTACGAGGTGGACGGCGACGTCTACTTCCGCACCAAAAAATTCCCCGGCTACGGCAAACTGTCCCACCATCCGCTGGATGAACTGGAAAGCGGCGCCCGCGTCGACGTGGATGACCGCAAAGAGGACGCGATGGATTTCGCGCTCTGGAAGGCGCAAAAGCCGGGCGAACCCGCCTGGCAGTCCCCCTGGGGCATGGGCCGCCCCGGCTGGCATATCGAATGTTCCGCGATGGCGAACAAATATCTCGGCAAGACCGTCGACATCCACTGCGGCGGCGTCGATCTGATATTCCCCCATCACGAAAACGAGATCGCGCAGAGCGAAAGCGCCAACGGCGTCGAGTTCGCGTGTTATTGGATGCATAACGGCCATATCAACGTGGACAACCGCAAGATGAGCAAATCGCTCGGCAATTTTTTCACCGTCCGCGACGCGGCGGAGAAATACGGGTATGAGACCATCCGTTTCTTTATGCTGTCCTCTCATTACCGCAGTCCCATCAACTATTCGGCGGACGCGCTGGACGCCGCCGCCGCGGGACTTGAGAGGCTGTATACCGCGCGGGATAATCTGCGCTTTGAGATCAAAAACGCGAAAGCGCAAAAACCGCTGCCCGGCGAGGATGCCGCCGACTTTGACAAATACCGGGATCTGTTCTGCGAAAAAATGGACGACGACCTCAACACCGCCGACGCGATCAGCGTGCTGTTCGATATGGCGCGGCAGATCAACACCGCGCTGACAGAGGAGCATTCCGCCGCGTATCTGACGGCGGCGCTGACCGTCTTTGAGGAACTTGCCGGCGTGCTGGGCATCCTCGGCGAGGAAAAACAGGCGGACGTTCCCGACGACGTCAAAGCGCTGGTCGAACAGCGAGCCGCCGCCCGCGCCGCGAAGGACTGGGCAAAGGCGGACGAGATCCGCGCGAAACTCGCCGCGATGGGCGTGATCGTTGAGGACACCAAAGACGGCGCCAAGATATTGATGAAAAAATAGATCCGAATACCAAAACCCCCTGCTGTTTAAAACCGGCAGGGGTTTTTTATATTGGGGGAAAAAGCGGCGCTCCGATCGGATCGATCGGAGCGCCGTGTTTTGTTTGGAGAGATCGCCCGGAAAAGGCGTGCCTCATCATTTGAAGTATTTGTAGAAATACATAAAGATGGTGGCGACTTCCGCGCGCGTGGCCTTGCCCTGCGGATTGAAGTATCCGTTCGAGCCCGCGACAAGTTCGGCGCGCTGACAGGTCGTGACCGCCGATTTGGCCCATTTGGAGATCTTTGCCGCGTCTTTGAAGGTCACCGCTTTGATCCGCGGGTTGAGCGTGATCTTCTCAAATTTGGAGTAAGTGACGAGGATGGTGCAGATCTGCTCGCGCGTGATCGGATCGTTGGGCATAAACTTGCCGTTCGCGCCGGTAACGATGCCGTTTTCGCTCGCCCATTTGACGGCGCCGGTGTACCACTGACCGCTCTTGACGTCGGAGAAAGGCGTGGAGACCTTATTGTTGACCTTGACGCCGGAAATGCGGGACAGGACGGCGACGAACATCGCGCGGGTCATGGTGCCGTTCGGATCCATCTTGCCGTTCGAGCCTTCCAGAAGTCCGTTGGTATAGGCGAAGGTGATGGCGCCGTTTTTGACGTACCAGTCCTTATTGCCGAGATCGCTGAATATGCTCGTGACGTCCACCGTGACCTTGGGGATGGCGCGGCTGTCCATCAGGATATTGCAGTAGAGGCAGTGTTTTTCCTCCCGTCCTTCGGCGGAGGTAGTCGCCTTTTTGACGACGGTCCACGCGCCCGCCTTGTGTCCGGTCGGCGCGATCTCCCGCGTGGAGAGCACACCGCCGCAGAGTTTACAGAGACGCTGTTCCTCGCCCGCCTCGGTGCATTTCGCCGCTTTTTTGGTCGTCCAGGCGCCGGGCTGATGCGCGAGTTTCGCGATCGGTTCGGTGTAAACGTCGCCGCAAAGCGCGCAGGTATAGGTCGTCGTGCCTTCCGCGGTGCAGGTCGCCGCCTGGGTGACCCGGGAGCGGTAGTTGTGACCCGATTCCGGTATCGTCTCGCTTTGGAGGACCTCCTTGCAGTCGAGACAGCGGATGACCTTTTCACCTTCCGCGGTGCAGGTCGCCGGAATGCTGACGGTCCATGAACCGGGCGTGTGACCTTTCGGCTGGGTGGTCCGCTCATCCATTTTTATGCCGCAGACGACGCATTGCCGTTCCTCTTTGCCTTCCGCGGTGCAGGTCGCCGCCAGGACGGTCCTCCACTCGCCGGGGATGTGGTCGGCTTTCGGCGTCACGGTGCCGCTGAGCAGTTCGCCGCAGATCGAGCAGAGCGTGCCGTCATACCCCTCCTGCTGGCAGGTGGCGGTCGTGTGGACCAGTTCGGTCCTGCTGTGGGCGCAGTTTTTGGTAGAGAGATCGGCGGAGGTGTAGGTATACTCGGAATAGGAGACGGGATGGGTGCCTGTGTACTGCGTCACCGTGTCGTTGACCGTGGCGCCGACCACCGCGCCGCTCTTTTCAAAGTAGTTGCCGCTGATCGAAACGTTGCTGTGCGCCGCGGCGCCGGTCGCTGTCGTGCTGAACAGATAGGGCAGATCCGCCTCTGTGCTGATCAGTCTGTTTTTGAGGAAGGTGTAGTTGTCGCCGAGTTCCTTGTCGTACGCCGTGTTGGAGCCGACGCCGTATACGAACGCCGCCGCGGCGGTGCTCGTCGAGCCGTCGCCCTCATAGATGAGGTTTTCGGAGACGTTCAGGGTGAAATTATCGGTGTCGCTGTTGAGATACAGCACGCCGTTCGTCGCGCCGCCCTTGCCGGCGGAATTTCTGAACACGTTGCCGGTGAAACTGACGGCGACGTTTTGGTAAGAGGCGATGCTCTTGCAGTAGTTGACGGTCAGCGCGAGCGTGATCATATTGCCCGCCGCGACAGCGTCAAAGAAGGAGTCTTTCACGGTGTACGCCGCCGTATGGTCGGTCTTGCCGTCCACAACGCCGGGCACACGGTGGTAGTCTATCTGATTGGTGCCGCTGAAATAACTGTTCTCGACGGTCACGTCGTCGACGGCTGTCGCCATCACGCGGCGGGAGTTGCCGTAGGCGCGCAGGTTTTTCACCAGCAGCGTTCCGGTGATGGAACGGCTCTGCACGTTGGTGTTTTCACCGACGTTGATCGCGTCGCCGGCGGTGATGGCGGTGATGACGCTGTTGCTCACCGTCACGTTCAGCGGGGCATCGTTCGCGGTGCGGTTGGTGCGCACACTGCCGCTGCCGGTAAAGGTCACGCCGTCGATCTCGAACGAGGCGCAGCGATCCCGCAGGATCCAGTCGCCGGTGATGACGGCTTCCTCGCCTGTGACGGAGCGATCGGGGGAGAGCGTCCAGGCGTCCTGCTCGGCAGGACCCTTGACGTTGGGATCGATGCCTGCTTTGGCGCCGATGACCTTTAGGCTTTTGGTGATGTTATAGTCGCCGCGGTAGGTCCCCGCCGAAAGGATCAGCGTTCCGCCGTCGTTCAGCGTGTCCATCGCCTCGTCCACGTCGGTGAACAGATCGTATCCTTTGACGAAGTTGTAGGAAACGCCCTCCACCGTTTTGACCAGCACCCTGCCGGTCGCGGCGTTCACCGCGGCGGCGGAGGTGTCCACCATCACGGCGTTTTCCACGGGATACATATTGTCGGGGAAACTGTCGGGCGTACCGCTTGCCGTAAACACGACGCGGTAGAATTTTGAATTGCCGGCGATGGAACCGGTGATCATCGCGTATACCGTGGCGGTGTCCGTCACGGTGAGGCTTTCAAGATCCTCGCCGCCGAACGTTTCCTCGGACAGCGACAGCGTGCCCTTCGGCGTTGTCGCCGTGAAGGAAGCGGGCGTGATGACGGTATCCGGCGCGACCCTGGCGTTGATGACATACGGATCCGTCGCCGTACCCGTGCCGCTTGACGCGGCGTAAGGATATCCGTTGATGTTGGTGATCTTGCGCGCGGTGTTGTTGACAGTGATCTTTACATAGGAAACGTTCGCGTTGTAACCGTAATGCGTGCCGCCGGTGCCGCTTTCATTGACGCCGCCCAAAAGATAGTGGACGTTCCACTGATCGCTGTAATAGCCTTTTCCTGAATAGGTGGAGCCCACCGCGTAACTGCCGTGGCCCTGGACCAGTTCTTTGGTCTCGCTGACAACGCCGTCGATCGAGAAAGAATAGATATGATCGGAGCATTCGATCTTATAGGTGTGCGTGCCGCTTGCCGTGCCGCCCGTCCAGGTCTTCCAGAAATAGTCGGTGTACACGGTATCGCGGAAAACGCGCCAGCCTGTCGTGTTGTAGTAGTAGATGAACATAAAGTCCGGCTTGCCGCCGTCCGAGTTGGCGGTCGCCGCCGCGTCGGAGGAGGAGGCGAGCATGGAACCGCTGGGGGTATCCGTCGCGCGCCACTCGATGGAGAAATATTTGCCGTAATCCAGCGTCAGGTCCTCGGACAGCGCGAACGCGCCGGTGCCCAGCCCGCCGTCCACCAGATCGATGCTGCCGCTCGTCGTGGTGGCGACGCCGTTCTGGAAGGACCAGCTGTACACGTCGTTGCCGCGGGCGGTGAAATCACCGGCGCCGCTGCCGACCACCCGGATGGTGATGGTGGCAAGCGGAGTGGCGGAATTCGTATAGGAGTAGATCTTCATCTGGCAGCTGCTGCCGGGAGCCGCCGTCTTGCGGATGGCAAAATCGTTGACGCCGTTATAGTTCACGATGCTGCCGCCGTCCTCGATGACGATGTTGAAGGGATCGTCGCTGGTGAACGGATAGGCGCGGGTGCAGTAGTTGTAAAAATCACCGGGTTTGACATAGATGGTCGACCCGTCGGCGTATCCGATCTTGTCGAAATACGCCACGGCGCTCGTCGCGGCTTCCAGGCAGTCGGCGCCGCGGTAGACCGCCGCCGCCTTGCCTGACGCGGACTGACCGAGATAGTTGCGTCCGATCTGCGAATTGTGCAGGTTGTCGTACCGCAGCGTTCCCTCCGGATAGGAGAAGGTCTGATTGACGCGGGTGGCGATGTAGTAGTCGTCGAGATCCTCGGCGAGTTTGAGCTGCGCCGTACGGGTGGACGTCGTCATACCGACGGGACGCCAGCCGACGAGGATATCAAAGCAGTAATCAAAGCCCAGCACTTCGGTCATATAGGAATGCCAGGTGTGCGTACTGGCGGCATAGGTCACGCCGCGGGAGATAAAGGCATTGGTGTTTTTGTTGACCGCGAAGCCGTTGTAATGCACCGTCCAGTTGCTGCTGACCTCCGCCTCGCCCTGTAAGAAGAAATAGGAGCGGACGCGGATCTCATATTTGTTTTGGAACGCGTTTGCCGACCACAGCGCCTCGGCGCCTTCGAACACCTCGTTGGTGTGCGCCCAGGTGTAGGTCCTCACGTCGTCGCCGCAGCCCGGCAGGAACTTGCCGATGCCGGTGCCGGAGATGGCGCCGTTGAGCAGCAGGACTTTTTCGCCCAGTTTGTCATACAGGGTGGAGGCAAGCGACGGCTCGTTACTGCCGACGTTCGCCGTGCCGTCCGCTTTGGTCATCGGGACGAAATCCGACGGCAGCGTGTACGAGATGGTGTCCTGATTGGCGGCGAACTGCCAGCCGTAATGCAGGCAGGTGCCGGGTTTGGGCGCGAGCGCCTCGCTCTTGTTGTAGTAGTTGACCGCCGCGTTGGACTGACCGGTCAGCATCCACACGCCGAGCACCGCCCGGATGGTCTTTGTGATGGTCAGCGTTTCGCTTTGGGCGCCGTTTGTCGCCGTGATGGTGACAGGGCTCGCGCTGACCCCCGCGATGTGTACGACGCCGGCGCTTGTGACGGTGGCGACCGACGTGTTGCTCGACGTGAAGGACGTCGCCGTGAAAGACGGCGTGAAGGTGTAATAATCGTCATATTGCAGGACAAATCCAAGCGAGGGGTCTTTTTCAAACGTCACGGTGACGGTCTTTCCGCCGGTAACGGCGGTCGCCGTCCCGGCAGTCTCCCCGTCCGCCAGGAAGGCCTGTGTGACGGTGCCGCTTGAGACCTGAAGCTGCGGTACCCTCGGTCTGCCGTCCGGCAGTTTGACGATAAACGCGCCGTCTCCGGTGTTCTGCGCGGTGACCGTCAGGTCGTCCAGCGTGACGCCGAATTCCTCAAGCGTCTGCGTTTCCGCGAAGGTGAGCGATGCGGCGAAGGTCGCCAGCATCAGCACAGCCAGCACAAGACAGACGAGCCGTTTCGCGTTGTTCATAATGATCCGCTCCTTTTTATAAAATACTGTTGCATAATAATTATAATATAAAGTTTCCCGGATTTCTATTATGGAAAGTCACGAAAAAACGACGCTTTTTTTGTGATAAATCAACAAAGACCGCGATACCCTCGGGACAGATCATAAAATAAACGCGGCGTGTCAAGCCGTAGCGGTAATTATTCATCGTTTACTTGAGGAGGGGAAAATAAAAAGCAGGCGTGTCAAAGAGGTTCTTTGACACGCCTGCTGATCACCGTTTATTTTTCCGGGATGATAGGATAAAGCTGGATCATATTGCCGCCGTCCACCACAAGTTCCGCGCCGGTCGTGTTGCGGCTCTGATCGGAGCCGAGATACCACGCGGCGTTGGCGATGTCCTCGAAAGAGGCGATGTCCCCGAGGGGCGTGAAGTTGGAGGGAGCGTTGCGGCAGTCGTTATAATTGTTTTCCCACCGCTCGGTCTTGATCATACCGGGCAGTACGCAGTTGGAGCGGATGTTGTATTTCCCGAGGTCCAGCGCCAGCGCGCGGCTCATCGCCAGCATGCCGCCCTTGGAGGCGGAATACGCGCAGCGGGAGGGGATGGCGCGGTAAGCGGTATTGGAATTGATGAACACGACGGCGCCGCCGCCCTTTTCCTTCATTTGAAGCGCCGCCGCGCGCGCCAGCATAAAGTTCCAGCCGACGTTGGTGTTGATGACATCCATAAAATCTTTGATATCGACGGTAAGGGTATCCTGCCGGATGCCGAGGTTGGCGGCGTTGCAGACCAGTGTGTCCAGCAGGTAGCCGTTTGCCCGGATATCCTCAAATACCGTCTTGACATCGCCTTCGTCAAACGCCGACAGAGCGTAGCCTTTGGCAAAACGACCCGTTATCGCGGTGATCTTTTCCGCCGCCGCCTGCGCCGACTCCGCGTGTCTGCTGGTAATGAAAACATCATACCCTTCTTCCGCAAAACGCTTTGCGATCGCAAATCCCGTTGTGTTTTCCCTGGCGCCCGTAACAAGTACGCTCTTTTTCATAGTATGATCGTCCTTTCTGTTGTTGTGTCTTCATTATAACGTCCCCGGCGCGCGGAAAATAAAGGTTTTTTGCTTGTTTTTAAGATTTTTGTTTCGGTTGACGGATCGCCGCCCGTTTGGTATAATTAAACCGGAACAAAAAAGGGGGGACGGCTATGATCCGTGTGGAAGAAAAACAGTTGATCGGCAAACGGCCCGATCAGCGGCTGTGCGAGGACGGCATTTTTGTCGGCGAGCATTTCGCCGCCGTCGTGGACGGCGTGACAAGTAAAGGCGTGCGCCGCTGGCGGGACGGGCTGTCCGGCGGAGGGCTTGCCAAAGAGATCGTTCTGGAAACGCTCGCCGCGATGCCCGCTGACGTGTCCTGCGAAACGTTTTTCGACAAATTGGACAAAGCGCTTCGCGACGCCTGCGGGGATATCATATCGGAAAATGAGCCGCAGGAGCGGCCCCGCGCCTGCGTCGCGGCGTATAGCCGGTACCACCGGGAGATCTGGCTGCTCGGGGACTGCGCGTTCATGGTCAACGGCCGCCTGTTCACCAATGGCAAACCGATCGACGACATCTTGTCCGGCCTTCGGGCGATGGTCATCGAGGAAGCGCTCAAAAAGGGGATGACCGAACAGGAGATCGCGGCGAACGACGTCGGCCGGGCGGCGATCGCGCCCTTTTTCAGAACGCAGTTTTCCTTTGAAAACGATCCGCGTTCTTATTTCGGCTACGGCGTGCTCAACGGACAGGGGGTCGCGCACGATCTGATCATCCGCCATGCTGTCGCCCCGGGCGATACCGTCGTGCTGGCAAGCGACGGGTATCCGGTGCTTTGCGACACCCTCGCCGAAAGCGAGGCCAGACTTGCCGAACTTCTCGCGAAGGATCCGCTTTGTTTCCGCGCTAACCGCACGAGCAAGGGTGTTCTGCCCGGCAACCGCTCTTTTGACGACCGGGCGTATCTGAAGTTTGTTGTGGAATGATTTTCAGGAAGAACAGCCCCGCAAGCGTCGCTTGCGGGGCTTTGCGTTTTCCGGAGGGTTATTTCCAGCCTGTCGCTTTGCTGATCGCGGTCTGCAGCGTTTTCGCCCAGACCTTGTGCCCGGTGATATTGGGATGCCCCAGCGCCTTTTGTTCGGCGGTGAGTTTTTCGATCTGCACATAAGTCACGTTGTTCATCGAGGCGGCCAGCGTCTTGTAAACGCCCGAATAGTCCGGCGTGTGCGGGTTGAACAGCAGAAAGATCTGCGCCTTGGGGTATGCCTTGCGGACCTCCGCCAAAAACGCGCCCATCGTCTCTTTCATCTCCGCCTCGGAGACGCCCACCGTGGCGTCGTTGCCGCCGGCGTTGATGACGACGACGTCCGGCTGGTATTTGGAATAGTCCCATTTGAGGGAGGAATTGTAGATATCGGCGTAGCGGAACATCTGGGGGATCGTCTTATTCGAATCGCCGCCGTTGTTGCGGACGATGCCGCGCCCGGACACCGCGACGACCTGCATTTCGGCGTCAAACGCCTCCGCTGTCAGCGCGGCGAAGGTGACGGTACCGTCCTCGGTCAGCGTGCTCCACTTCGCGGTGGAGGCGTTCGCGATCGCGCCGTAGCCGACGGTCAGCGAGTCGCCGATGAACTCTATTTTCCGCATTTTCGCGGCGGGCGGCGTCAGTTTTTTGCCGCCTTTCGTCAGCGTCAGCGAATACAGCCCGCAGGATGAGGAGCGCGCGTTGGTCCGCTTGACGACGCGGATGGTGTGGTCGCCTTTTTTGAGTTTGGACGCGAGCGTGACGGTGGGCATATCATCGGTGATCATAACAGACGTGCCCTTGCCGCCGTCGACATAGACTTTGATGTACGCCACGTGATCCGCGGCGCTTTCTTTGGAGGCATAATTGTTTTTGGAAACAAAAATGGCTTCCGCGCCTGTGCCGTTGAAGGAAAACTCAAACCCGGAGGCGGTCATATTGAACCAGTAGGTGTCGTTTTCGACGTAAGTCCGCCCGAACCAGCGCACCTCGCTGCCGAGATCATATTCCAGTTCGTCCCCCAGCGGCTGCGCCGTTTCTTTTTGTGTCGTTTTCGGAGTCTGCTCGTCGCTTGCGGCGGGATCTTTTTTGTCAGGGACGGACGTATCGGACGGCGTTTGCTGTTCCGCCGTTCCGGCGGGCGTTTTGGTATCGCCGGAAGGCGTCTTGCCGGTCGCGCTGTCATCCGACGGCGCGGCCTGTTCCGTCGTCTGCGCATTTTCCGTTTCCGTCGTCTGCTGCCCGGACTGCTCCGCGCTCTGCGTTTCCGGGACGTTTTTTCGATAGGTGGAGACGAGCTCCTCCTCTTGCGGCGCGCGGCAAGAGGCAAGCGAAAGGATCAACGCGAGCATCAGCGTCAGCGTTACAAATTGTTTCATAAGATCTCCTTCCTGTCAGACTTCAGACAGAGAAATGAAAAGATGATAAACCATACTATTCTAAAATAATTATATACCTTTTCGTTACAATTGTCAAAGGCAAAAATAAAAGGAACCGAAGGCACAAAGCCTTCGGTTCCTTTTCTCTCTTTTATTTATCCTGTTTTTTCTGCATATCCAGCAGGGCGTCTTTGCGGGAGAAGTTGTAGCGGCCTTTGCTGTCGATCTCCATAAATTTGACCATGATCTCGTCGCCTTCGGTCAAAAGATCTTCCACGCGCTCGACGCGCTTGGTGTCCAGTTTGGAGATATGCACCAGACCCTGTTTTCCGGGCGCGATCTCGACGAACGCGCCGATCTCGATGATCTTGACGACCTTGGCGCGGTAGATCTCGCCGGGGACCGGTTCGAACACTATGCCCTCGATGATCGCCTGCGCGGCGTCGGCGGCGGGTTTCTGGGTGGCGGCGATGAACACCGTACCGTCGTCCTCGATGTCGATCTTGGCGCCGGTGTCGGCGACGATCTTTTGAATGACCTTGCCGCCCGTGCCGATGACCTCGCGGATCTTGTCGGGATCGATCTTCATAATGGTGATCTTGGGCGCGTGCTCTTTGACGTCGTCACGCGGCTTGTCGATCGCTTTGAGGATGACGTTGTCGATGATATGATACCGCGCGTCGCGGGTCTTGTGGATGGCTTCCGCGATGATCTCGCGGGTAAGTCCGTCCACCTTGATGTCCATCTGGATGGCGGTGATGCCCTTTTTGGTGCCGGCGACCTTGAAGTCCATATCGCCGAAAAAGTCCTCGATGCCCTGGATGTCCACCATCGTGACGAAGGAGCCGTCCTCTCTCGTGATCAGACCGCAGGAGATACCGGCGACCGGCGCCTTGATGGGAACGCCGGCGTCCATCAGCGCCAGCGTCGATCCGCAGACCGAACCTTGCGAGGTGGAGCCGTTGGAGGTCAGCACGTCGCTGACCAGGCGGATGGTGTAGGGGAACTCCTCGCTCGTCGGGATGACGGGCAGCAGCGCGCGCTCGGCGAGGGCGCCGTGACCGATCTCACGCCGGCCGGGGGAACGCGCCGGGCGCGCCTCGCCGGTGGTGAAACTCGGCATATTGTAGTGGTGGATGTAGCGTTTGGAGGTTTCGCTGTCGATGCCGTCGAGGATCTGCTCCTCGCTGATCAGACCCAGCGTGGCAACGGTCAGCACCTGCGTTTTGCCGCGGGCGAACATACCGCTGCCGTGCGCGGTGGGCAGGATATCCGCCTCGGCGTAGAGTTCCCGCATATCGTCAAGACCTCTGCCGTCAACGCGCTTGCCCTCTTCCGAGATCCAGGCGCGCACCGTCATCTTTTGAAGTTTGTACATACATTCGTCGATCATCGCGCCCGCTTCGGGGCACTTCTCGTCGAACTCGGCGTGGACTTTCTTGTAAAGCGCGGCGATGTTCGCGTCTCTCGTGACCTTGTTCGCGTCGTCCAGCGCCGCTTTGAGATCGGTCTCGATGAACGCCTTGATCTCCTCATAGAGATCGTGATCGACGGCGCAGGAGGTAAAGGTGAATTTCTCTTTGCCGATCTCGGCGACGATGCCGTTGATGAACTCCACGAGTTTGACGTTTTCCGCGTGACCGGCCATAATGCCCTCGATCATCACGTCCTCGTCGACTTCCTTCGCGCCCGCCTCGATCATCGTGACCTTGGAAGCGGTGGAGGCGACGGTGACCGCCATCTCGGATACGGCGCGCTGTTCGGCGGTGGGATTAAAGACGTACTTGCCGTCTATCAGGCCGACGCTGACGCCGGCGATGGGGCCGCCGAACGGGATGTCGGAAATGGACAGCGCGATGGAGGCGCCGATCATGCCGACGATCTCGGGGATGGAATCCTCATCCACGCTCATAATGGTGAGGGCGACGTTGACGTCGTTTCTCATATCCTTGGGGAAAAGCGGGCGGATGGAACGGTCGATGACACGGCCGCTCAGCACCGCTTTCTCGCTCGGTCTGCCCTCTCTCCTGAGAAAGCCGCCGGGGATCTTGCCCGCGGCGTACATCCGCTCCTCAAAGTCCACGCTGAGCGGGAAAAAGTCGATGCCCTCTCTGGGCTTGGCGGACGCCGTCGCGGTGGCGAGCACCACGGTGTTGCCGTACCGCACCAGGGCGGATCCGCCGGCAAGCTGCGCGTACTTGCCGGTCTCCACGGTCAGTGTCCTGCCGGCAAGTTCTGTTTCGAACTTTTTGTAGTTCTCGTACATAAAATTTCCTCCTTTTTGTTTCGGGAGGCAGGATTTTAGCACTTAAATCCGCGCAAAAATCGCGTTTTTGCGTACATTTAACTGCTAAAAATGCCCGCTTCCCCGTTTTAAAATGTACAATCAGGCACAGAACGGGATCGTTCTGTGCCTGAGAGCTGCCTTATTTTCTGATGCCGAGTTTTTCGATGATCGCGCGGTAGCGGTTGATGTCCTTCTTGGTCAGATAGTTGAGAAGGTTACGGCGGTTACCGACCATTTTGAGCAGACCTCTGCGCGAATGGTGATCGTGCGGGTGCTGTTTGAGATGCTCGGTAAGCTCCGCGATCCGCCTGGTCAGGATCGCGATCTGGACCTCCGGCGAACCGGTGTCCGTCTCGTGCAGTCTGTTGTCTTCGATGACTTGTTTTTTCGTCTCTTGCGTAATCATTTCCTGATTACCACCTTTCTTTTATAATTCGGCCGTATCACAGCGGACGGAAGGTGACCCCGATCCCCGTGGTGCGGTCAGATACCGATATATTATACTATACGATTTTCAAAATGTAAAGACTTTTTTAAAAAACTTTATTTTCCGAGTTCACTGATATCCGGTTTGTCCTCTTCGGTGTAGGGCGCGACGTATTCCTGCGGCACCGCCGCGGCAAGATCCAGACGGGTCTCGAAAAGCGCGCTCGCGTCTTTGCGTCCGTTGCCGCTCAGGCGTACGGTGCGGTCTCTGCCGAGGATGGCGACGCAGCCGTTGCGGATCGCGATATCGTAGGCGTTTTCCGCGATCAGGGTGGGGGTGTTGAGGAACGGGGTGTCGTCAGCCACGAGACAGCCCGCGGTGTTTTTGCCCCAGCCGAACACCTTGCCGTCCTCCGTCATATAAAGCGCGGTGTCGTCGCTCGCGGCGACCTTGCGCGCGTTCTCCCCGATCTTGACGAACTTCGCCGTGCCGTTGGAGGTGCCGTTGCCGCACTGGCCGTAGTCGGTGCGCCCGCAGGTGTAGACGTCGCCGTTCTGTGCCATCACGACGGTGAAGTAGTTGCCGACGGCCGCGCCGCCGACGCCGCTCATCACTTTGATCGGCGCGGAGGAATTGTTCATCGTGCCGTCGCCGAGCTGGGAGTCGCCGTTATCGCCCGCCGCGTACAGATTGCCGTACGTGTCGATAAACATCGCGTGTGTCGTGCTGCCGATGGCGGCGGTCATATTTTCCCGGATAAAGACCGGCGAGGTCTTGTGGCGGTTGGAGGTGTCGCCGAGTTGTCCGTACTCGTTGAACCCAAAGGCGTACAGATCCTTGTTGTTGGTGATATAATACAGAGAATTGCCGCTGCAGTAAAAGTCGGAAACGCCGGTGGCGATGACGCCGCCGTATTTGCGGGTGTGACTGTCATATTTCATAAAGGGGAACTGCCCTTCCATATACAGTCTGCCGTCCTCGCCGAGATGGATGTCAAGCACGCTCTCGCCGCCCAGCGTCGCCTGCGCGGCGCGCAGCGTTTTGCCGTAGCGGAAGGTCCATTTCTGCTCCGTCGTATCCGGCGCCGTCTCTACGGTGTCGAAGGAGAACCATTCGTTCCTGCCGTTGCGGATGGCGAAGGTATCGCCGTACCGCTGTATCTCCACCGGCAGATAATTATACGCTTTCTGCTCCCCGCCGGACGAGAGGACGGAAGTATAGGTCGATTTGAGATCATATCCGCCGTTTTTCATCGCCTTGACGCGCTGTCTGGGCAGGATGTAGGAGGTCAGCAGGAGCGCGCCCGCCGCCAGACAGAGCAGCGTGAGGATAACGGAATTGCGGCGGCGTTTTTTCAGCAGTTTCCAGGTGCGTGAGGTCTTGACACGCTTCAGATTGGCGCTCATAATGAGCGCGCTGATAAAGAATACGACGGAAAGGATCAGCAAAAACGCCGCGATAATGATCAGGATCATACTCTATTGCCTCACTTTTTCACGTTGATGTCGGACGTCGGGGAAAACTCCACCTTGCCCGGCTTTCCGAGCTGTCCGTAAGTGTTGTTGCCGCAGGTATAAAGCTGTCCTTTGGACATCAGCACGAGATGATCATGCGTGGCGGCGGCGCTGTCGACGCCGCTCATCACCTTCTGCGGCTCGGACTGGTTTTTGGTGTTGCCGATGCCGAGTTGTCCGCAGTGGTTCTGCCCCCAGGCGTACAGCGTGTCCTTGTCGTCGATATACCAGCCGAACGCGCCGCCCGCGCCGATCGCTTTGACGCCGGTCGCGACTTCGTAAAAAGAGGAGCCCTTTTGTTTGCCGGAGACTTTGCGCCCGAGCTGCCCGCAGTTGTTGATGCCGCAGCTTTCCAGGTGGCCGTCCTCTTTGAGGATGAGGGAAAACTCATTGCCCGCGGCGATCGCCTTGACGCCCTTCGCGATGATGACGGGCGTGGAGATCTGTGTTTCCGAAGGCCGGGCAAGCGCCCCGGTCTGATTGCTGCCGACGCCGATGACGGTGCCGTCGGTTTTGAGGATCAGGAGATGGCGGGCGCCCGGCGCCGCGTCTTTGGCGCCGCCGCACAGCCAGAGCGGTTTGTCATTGTTCGCGCTGCTCGCGCCGCCCATCTGACCGTTGGCGTTGTTGCCCCATACGTACAGATCGCCCGTGGTCTTGATGAATACACCGTAGGTGTCGGTCGCGGCGACCCTGGCGACGTTTTGCGCGAACTCCGTCTGATTGCCCGCCTCATCCAGTTCGTAGAGTTTGTTGTCCTGTTTGAGAACGTATACTTTTCTGCCGAGCTGCGCCACTTCTTTGGCGTTGGAGAGCGCCGCGCCCTTATCCTGCTGCGCCAGCGCGAGTTCATTATAGCCCCAGGTGTAGAGATCTCCCGCGGACGTCACGGCATAGGTGGAATCCCGGCCGGAAAAGACCGCCGCGAGTTCGCCCTCCACCGTCGCCGGATAGAGCAGCTTGCTCTTGACGCTCGCGCCGATGCTGTTTTCGTAATTGCGGTTTTCCTGCCACTTGGGCACGCCGTCAATGAAATAGATGACGATCAGCGCGGCCGCGAGGGCCCCGATCAGGATAACGAACAGTTTGCGGGAAAACTTCGGCAGCGCGTGCACGCCGGAGCGGATGGGGTTGGTCTCCTTGCCGTCCTTGCGGCGGGAGGGCAGGTAGCAGACGAGCAGCATCCCTACCGGGCCGAACAGCAGACCGAGAAAGCCCCACGCGCCGGAGCGCAGTTTCATCTGCGCGATCCTCGCGCTGAAAAAGGTAAAGAAAACGGCGCAGACCGTCAGGATATATACGGTGATGATAAAAGGAACTACCGGCATAAAAAGGGTCTCACCTCTTTGATGAAAATAGTGACAGGTTCTCAAGGCTCTGCGGCAAAGTATGGCGGAAATTTTACCTTTCAAAACCGCCTTGTCTTTATCGCGGGGCAGCCTAACATCACTATCTTACTAAATTTTTCCGAAAAAAGCAACCTTAAATATTTTTGCAGGTAAAGAAAAGGATCTGCCGGGTCTCCCCCGCTTTTTTGAGGCAGTCCGCCGCGGCGGCGGAGCGCGCGTCGTCCAGCGACGGGAAGGCGTCGTCTATCAGCAGCGGCGCGCTCTCCTCGCCCTCCACGATGTCCGCCAGCGACAGCCGCAGCGCGAGATGCGCCGCCGTCACCGTGCCGGAGGAAAAATATCCGAGCGGCCGCAGCGCGCCGTCCGCCAGGATCGCCAGGCGCATATCCCGGTCGATGGAGACGGTATCGTATTTGCCGCCGGTCAGCGCCGCCATATGCCGCCCGACCGCCTTTTTCAGGATGGGCGCGTAGTCCTGCTGCATCTGCTGCTGCGCGGCGGCAAGCCCTTCGATCGCGGCGTCCGCGACGTTTTTCCGGAAAGTCATCTCCTCGATCTCACCGGCAAGGTCTGTCAGCGTTTCCTCCAGCGCGCGGCGCTGTCCGAGAAGGGTCTCCCGGCGCTGGGTCAGCGCGGCGGTCTCCGCTTTTTCACGCAGCAGGGAAGTCCTGCGGGCGCGCGCCTGTTCCAGGCGCAGTTCCACTGTTTCTTTCGGCATCTCCGGCGCCGCGGTCGCGACCGCGGCGTCCGTATCCGCTTTTTGTTCATATTCTTTCAGCCGGGCGGCGCACGCCGCCCGCTGCGCCGTTAGACTCGCGTACTGCGCCCGGGCGCGATACGCCGCGTCCAGCGCCGCGCGGTCTCTGACGTTTGCCCGCGCCAGCACCGGTTCCGCCCGCTCCCGCGCCTCCCGCAACGCGCGTTCGGCTTGCGCCAGCGCGTCACGGCGCCGGCCGAGATCTTCGACCTGCCGTTCATACTCCCGCCGATGCGTTTCCGCCGCCGCGAGAAACGCCGCTTTTTTCCGTCCCTCGGCGAGGGCGAGCCAGACGCCGACGACGAACAGCGCCGCGGCGCCGACCAGAAACGCGTACGCGCGGAAAATAAAGCAGGCCGCGCCGCCCGCCGCCGCGGCGAGCATCAGCAGCAGTCCCGCCGCCGTCATACCGCTCCGCGGCGGGGGCGTTTGATCCGGCGCTTCCGGTTCCTCTCCCTCCGCCGCTTCCTTCGCCTGTTCATACCGCGCCTGAGCGCGGTCGATCTCCGCCAGCCGTTCGGCGGCGTCGGCAAGGGATCTCTCGTCCGCCGCCGGCAGATCGCGCAGGGCGCCGTCCAGTTCCTCGAGCTGTTGTTCCAGCGCCGCCCGCTTTTGGCGGCGGCGAAAGATCTCATATCCCTTATGCTGTTCCAAAAGGGCGGTCAGCCGTTCGCTTTCCCGCTCGGTCTCCGCGATGGCGGCGTCGATCTCCGCCTCGCTTTTTCCGGCCATCCCGTCCAGCTGGATCGTCAGCCGCGCGAGATCCTCCCGCGCCGCCGTCTGTTTTTGTTCGGCTTCATAGAGTTTGCCGCCTTTGCGGCGAAGCGTGGCGTAGTTGGCGCGCTCTTTGACGAGCGCTTCCATCACTTTTTCAAAGGAGACGTCCTCGCTGCCCGTCGCGGCGAGATTTTGCATCGCGACCTCCATACGGTCGGTGCGTCCCGGCGCGTCGCCGTTCGCGCGCATGCAGTACACGTTGCGGAAAGTCTCTCCGTCGACGCCGAGCAGGTATTCTCCCGGGGTCCCGGTGATCGGGATCTCGCCGTTCACGCCGAGCAGGCGCGCCTCTCCCCGTCCTTTTTCATCGGCGGTGCGCTCTACGCGGTATTCCGCGCCGTCCGCCGTTTCGACGATCATCGCCGCGGAGAGGCCGTCGTGACTGTCCCACGGCTGATACTTTTTAAGCTCGTCCGTTTCGATCGCCGGATCACGGGTCCGTTTCTTTTCAAAGCCGTACAGGCAGAAGCGGATCAGATCCGTGATGGTCGTCTTGCCGTACTCGTTAGGGGCGCTGATGACGGAAAGACCGTCCTTGAATTCTATTGTCTCTTTCCGGAACTTTCCGAACCTTTCGATCTCCAGGCGTTTGATATTCATCGGTCGAACGCCTCCCATCCAAGTTTGAGCGCCGCCTCGCGGACGCGCTTTTCCTCACCGTCCGCGGCGCGGATCTTTTCCAGCATATATTTTGTAAAAAGCCCTTTCAGACCCGGACGGGCGGCGATCTCCTCCGAGTCGGCGGGCAGGGTGGTCTCGTCGATGATCTCGGCGACATTCGGGTAGTCCTCCACCGCCGCGGGCAGGGGATAGGCGCACGCCCCGGTCAGGCGGAAGCGGATGACGTCCTTTTCATCGTACGCCGCCGCCGCGCTCGCCAGTTTCGCGCTGAGTTCGGCGTAGGTCAGCCCGCTCGTGTCCACGGTCTCCTCCCAAAACCGCGCGGCGCCCGTCTCCACCGGCCGTATCTCCACGGCGCCGCCTTCTATGCTGACGTCAAAGAAATACCGCGCGCCCGTCTCGTCAAAGCCGTGCGCGTTGGGACTGCCGGGATGCGCCGTCCAGGTGCCGCCGATCCGTTCCGGACCGAACATTTTGTGCAGATGTCCCAGCGCGAGATAGGAAAGACCGCTGCGTTCGATCCACTCTCTCGTAAGGCAGAGCCGCGGATCGGGATCGCCGATCCTGCCGTGGAAGATCCCCACCGTCGTGCCGGGATGCCGCGGCATTTCCGCCGGGAGTTCCCCGCCGAAGCCGCAGCCGAAAAATCCGCCGCCCGCCACCGGGAAATATTCCGGCGTTTTGCCGAACAGACGCGCGTTTTCCGGCAGATCGATATCGGCGTACCGGTCGCCGTCCGGCGCGTCATGATTGCCGCAGATCAACAGAAAGGTGATCTCCGGCGCGTTTTTCATCAGTTCCGCCACACGGCCCGACACGGCGGCGGAGGGGTGAGGCGTATCGAACAGATCTCCCGCGATGACGATATACCGGATGTCCCGCTCGCGGGCGTAGCGGATCATTTCCTCAAAGCCGTCCACCGCGCCGCGCCGCAGCGCCGCGCGGCAGGCAAGCGCCGCCGTTTTCGCGTCCAGATGCAGATCCGCGGTATGTACAAATCTCACATTGATCCCTCCCTTTGTTTTTTCATTTTATCACACCGGCGCGGAAAAATAAACCATTATTTTATTGCAAACAACAAAAAAATACTATATAATGAGGTTAAACAAACATCAATATGACCTTATGGAGTATTTATGGACGAACGGACAAAAAAATTTACGGCGGTCATCCTCTGCCTTGCTGTGCTGATAACGGTGTGCGGCTGCTCTTTCAAGGAGTCGAGCATCGAGGATCTGATGCAGCCGCCGCAGCTCACCGCCTCCCGCAAGCAGATCCGCGACGCGCTGACCTCTCTGGTGGGCAGCGCCTATCAGCTCGTCTCGCCGCAGAGCGGGTCAGGATTTTCCGGCATCAACCTTACCGACCTTGACGGGGACGGGGAGAACGAGGCGGTCTGTCTGTATACGGCCGGCTCTCCGGCGCTGGTCAATGTCGCGGTGCTGAAAAACGAGGGGAGCGGCTGGGTCAAGATCGGGCACTTCGCCAGTGACGCCACGGCGGTGGACCGCCTGGAATTCTGTGATCTGGACGGCAGCGGCGTCGACGATATCGTCATAGGGTTCGGGTATCTGACGGGCAGCGACCACGTCCTGCAGATCCTGAAACTGGATAACGGATCGCTCGTCTCACTGCACCAGGCGATGTACAACCGGTTCGTCACCGTCGGGGAGGAGACCAAACGGCTGGTGGTGCTGAACACCGCCGGCGCGTCCGCCACACTGCTCGGGATGAAGGAGGGCGCCATCCGCTCTCTTTCCAGTGTGCCGATGGACAGCCGCGCGCAGTCCATCCTCTCCCTGCAGACGGCGAAAACGTCGGGCGGGCTTGCCGCTGTCTATGTGGACAGCCAGCTTGACAACCAGATGTATACGACAGAGGTGCTGGTGATCAGCGCCGACGATTTTCTCGAAAACCGGCTGTTCACCGCCGAGCATATGCTGGGCGACCGTCCCAACGCCGTCAAATGTACGGATATCAACGGCGACGGCGTGCCGGAGGTGCCGCAGGCGGTCGCGATGACCGATACGGAGAACACCGCTTATTTCACCTATTGGTATTCCTTTGACGGCAGCGGGCTGTCCGAGCCGACCGTCACTTTCACCAGCGCGTCGGAGCAGTTTTATTTCCTGTATCCCGAAAAGTGGAAAAAGACCGTGATCGTTTCCCGGGATGAGAAAAGTGAGCGGACGATCCGTTTCGTCAAACGGCGCACCGGGGAGGCTCTCTACTCCCTGCGGGCGTTCACGCCGGCGGAATACGCGGCGCTCACCGAAAACGGATGGCAGACGATCATCAGATCGACCGATCGCGTGATCGCCGTGCGGACGGAGCAGGCGGCCCCGGACAGCGCGCTGACCGCCGATGAGTGGAAGGCGGCGCTGCATACATACGGAGAAAACGGAGGTAAGGTATGAAAAAGGTACTTGTACTGGAAGACGAGGAAGCCATCCGCGCATTCGTGGTGCTCAACCTCACCCGCGCCGGATATGATATCATAGAAGCGGGCACAGGCGAGCAGGCGCTGGAACTTTACGAAGCCAACCCGGACATCGACATCGCGGTGCTGGACGTCATGCTGCCCGGCATCAGCGGCATAGAGGTCTGCAAAAAACTGCGCGCCACCTCGCAGAAGATCGGCATCATCATGCTGACCGCCAAGGCGCTGGAAAACGACAAGGTGGAAGGGCTGATGAGCGGCGCGGACGATTACGTCGCGAAGCCTTTTTCTCCGATGGAACTGATCGTGCGGGTGGACTCGCTCTACCGTCGTGTACAGCTTCTCAAAGGGGAGAGTACCGCGACATCCTCCGAGATCACCTTCGGACCGTTCCGGCTGAACACGTCCGGCAGGATGCTGACCAAAAACGGCGAGAAGATCGAGATCACGCAGGTGGAGTATCAGATCCTCAAATATTTTATGACCAACGCGGGCGTTGCCAAAACGCGGGAGGATATCTCCTCCGCTGTGTGGGGCGACGCGTTCACCGGCGACCGGCATAAGATCGTTGACGTCAATATCCGCAGACTTCGGATGAAGCTGGAGGACGAACCGAGCAATCCCGTCTATATCCAGACCGTCTGGGGCTTCGGCTACCGCTGGGGCGACAGCCGATGAAACACCGTCATTTCGTGCGCCGCTCGATGCGGCGCGCCGGAGGGGACGTCCGCTTTCTGCGGCGCAATATGTTTTCCGGCATCACCTATCGGTGGCTCAAAAACGTGTTCGGCAGCATTTTCCTCGCGACGATCCTGCTGGTGATCCTGTTTTGCGCGTTTGCGAAAAATTCCTATTACAATATGGTGCGCGACCGTCTGCGCGCCGACGCGCAAAACGTCGAGCATTATTACGCGAACTATAATAACGCCGCGTCCTTTTCGTCCGCGGCGCGGCTTCTGGTGGATGATTTTGAGGACAAGGATCTTTGCGAGATACAGATCATCGACCTGACGGGCGCCGTCGCCGTATCCTCCAGCGGATTTGCCATCACCGAGGTGACGGAAACACCGGATCTTACGGCGTCGCGGGAGGACCGCCCGTCCTCCTGGGTGGGGAAATACGCCCCGTCCGATGAAAAGGTGCTTTCTTTTTCCACACCGCTCTACGACCGCTACGGCAACGTCTGCGGCTCGGCGCGCCTGATCACCGCGCTCGCGCTGACCGACCGGCATCTGTGGCGTCTTTACGGATTTGCCGTTTTGATCGGTCTGCTGATCGTGCTGATCACCGGATTTTCCGGGCTGTATTTCGTAAAATCCATCGTTGTGCCTGTCGGCAGGATCAATGAAACGGCGAGAGAACTTGCCAAGGGCAATCTGACCGGGCGCATCGAAAAGTTTGACCGCAACGACGAGATCGGCACGCTCTGTACCACCATCAACGCGATGGCGGAGGAACTCAGCGAGACGGAAAAACTCAAAAATGAATTCATCTCCTCCGTCTCTCACGAACTGCGCACGCCGCTGACCGCCATCCGCGGATGGAGCGAGACGATGATCGCCGCCGATGTGCAGATGGACGACACGGCGCGCCGCGGCATCACCGTTATTTATAAGGAGACCGAGCGGCTGTCCAAACTCGTGGAGGAGCTGCTGGACACCACCCGCATCCAGAGCGGCAGGTTCAAACTCGTCGTCACCCCGATGAACGTTGTCGCGGAATTCGAGGACACCGTCTTTATGATGATGGAGCGCGCCAAGGTGGACGACGTCACCATCGAATACACGCCGGAACTTGACGAGGTCAACATTTTAGGGGATAAAAACCGCCTCAAACAGGTGTTTTTCAACATCATCGACAACGCCATCAAACACTCTCACGCGGGCGGCAACATCCGCACCGCGCTCGCGCTGACGGAACAGAATGTTATCATCACGGTCAGCGACAACGGCGAGGGCATCTCCGCCGAGGATCTGCCTTACGTTAAAGAAATGTTTTATAAAGGGCACTCGCAGAAGCGCGGCAGCGGCATCGGTCTGGGCGTTTCCGATCAGATCGTGACGATGCACGGCGGCACGCTTGACATCGACAGCACGCTGGGCGAGGGCACGACGGTCACCATCACGTTGCCGCTTCCCGCGACGGAAGCGAACGACGCCGGTTCTCCCGCGTAATAAAAATGATTTTCTTATAAGAGGAAAGGATTTGCCATGGATCTGTCGCTCATCACCTATTTCATAGCGCTGCACGACGTGCCGTTTCTCGCGAAACTGGCTGAGATCATCACGTTTTTCGCGGAAGATACGGTGATCATCATTGTCGGCGCACTGCTGTATTGGTGCGTTGACAGCAAAAAGGGACAGCGGATGGCAACACTTGCCATTGGCGGCGTCTTTTGGACACTGGGACTGAAAAATATTTTGAAGATCCCCCGTCCGTGGGATCTCGGTATTATCAAAAAGGAACAAGTCCTGCGGGCGGAGACTGCGACCGGTTATTCTTTCCCCAGTGGGCATACCACCGCCGCCGTCAACGTGTATGGCTATCTCGCGCGGTACGCCAAAAAAGCGGGCAAGATCCTTTTGTGGGCGTTCGTCGGGCTGATCGGACTGTCCCGGATCTTTCTCGGCTGTCACACGTCCTATGACGTGATCGCCGCGCTGGTCATCAGCGTCCTGTGGCTGTGGCTGGGCGGCAAGGCGTATGACAGCCTGATGGCAAAGGACGAGCGCAACATTTTTTGGTTCGCACTGCCGCTTGCTTTCGCGGCGCTGACGCTTTTCGGCGGTATCGACGAGGACATCATCAAAATGTGTGCTTTCGGCGGCGCGGCGCTGCTTGGCATTTTTTTGGAAAGAAGATATATCCGTTTCACCCCCGCGGGCTCTGTCCCCGTCCGCGCGGCGGAATTTCTGATCGGATTTGCCGCCGTCGTCGCGCTCAAATTCTGGCCGATGCTCATCAGTCGGGACATCTACGAACTATTGTGGCTCAAAGGCGTTGACTACGCGCTGATCGCCCTGTGGCTGTCGCTGGTCTACCCGATGATCCTGAAAAAAATCAATCAAAAAGGAGAAACGCAATGATAAAAGCAGTGATTTTCGATCTCGACCATACGCTCTATGACCGTCGAAAGACGGTCCTTGCCGCGGCGCCCGTCTTTCGGCGGCGGCTGGCGGAATTCCTGCGCCCGGATATCACCGACGAGGTGTTCAGTGAAGCGTGGCTCGCCGCCGAGACCAACGAGGAAAACCATGTCAGGCTCGGCTATCCCGGCATTCTTGACGAGCTGATCGAAAAAGGGATGTTCGCCGTCCCGCCGACCAAAGAGCAGTATCTCGCGGTTTTTTACCCGACGCTGGCGGAGCATATCGTGATGTGCCCCGACGTCTACGACGCCCTGCGCCGCCTGCGGGAGCAGGGGCACAAGATCGCCCTGCTCACCAACGGGTATGTAAAGTTTCAAAATCTCAAACTCAGCTATACCGAACTGCGGGACTATATGGACCTTACGATGGTCAGCGAGGAGATCGGTTTCAGCAAACCGGACGGCCGCGCTTTTCTCACCGCCTGCCGGCGGCTGGGCGTTCGTACCGATGAGGCGGTGTACGTCGGCGACCAGATCTATATCGATATGTGCGGCGCCCGCGGCGCGGGGCTCAAAACGGTGTGGATCCCCTATGTCGGGACGTGGCCGGACGACCTCACCCCGCCCGATCGTATCATCCATACCTTCGCGGAACTGCCCGCCGCGATCAAAGATCTATAAAACCAAAAAGGTTCCCGTCAGGGAACCTTTTTGGTCAGCGTGTCAAAGAACCTCTTTGACACGCTGACAGACTGCAAAAAAGGAAGTTGCATTTCGCAGATAGAACTTCGTCGGCGTACGTGGGTACGGTAGAGGTTCTATCTGCGGAAAACAGAGAAAAGCCTTGCGGCGCAAGGCTTCCTTGGATGAGAACATTTGTTTTTCTCAGTTTTGATTTCGGGTTTTGAACTTTCCCGAAAACGAAACTATTTAAAACTATGTTTCTGTTTCTCTGTGGTGAAACGACTTTTTTGACAGTCTGACCAAAAAGGTTCCCGTCAGGGAACCTTTTTGGTTTCTATAAACTTACGCTTCCAGGTATTTGACCGCGGCGGTGGCGGCGACGGCGCCGTCCGCCGCGGCGGTGACGAGCTGCCGCACGTCCTTCGTACGGTTGTCCCCCGCGACGAAAACGCCGGGCACGCCGGTGCGGCAGTCCTCCCCGGCGACAGCGTAGCCCGCGTCGTCCAGCGCGACAAGTTTTTCAAACGCCCGGTTTGCGGGGATCCGCCCCACGGCGACGAACAGTCCGTTTACCGCGAGCGTACGGCTCTCTCCCGCCCTATCGGTGACGGTCACGCCCTGCAGGCGGCTATCGGCGCTCAGCGCCGTGACGGTGCTGTTCAAAACAAGTTCGATGTTGCCGCGCGCCCTGATCTTTTCCACGCTGCCGCCGTCCGCGCGGAACGCGTCCCGGCGGTGGATGAGGTAGACCTTTTCGGCGAGATCCGACAGATAGAGCGCGTCCTCCAGCGCCGTGTTCCCGCCGCCGACGACCGCGACGGTCCTGCCGCGGAAAAAGGCGCCGTCACAGGTGGCGCAGTAGGAGATCCCTTTGCCGACAAGTTCTGTCTCTCCCTTTACACCGAGTTTGCGCGGCACCGAGCCGGTCGCGAGGATAACAGCGCGGCAGGGATAGACTTCTTTGGAGGTCACGACCTGTTTTTCCGCGCCGTCCAGAACATCGGTGACTTTTTCAAAGCGGATCTCGGCGCCCAGCGCCTTTGCCTGTTCATACAGTTTTGTGGCGAAGGCAAACCCGGAAATATGCGGCGCGACGGGATAGTTTTCGATATCCGGCGTGTTGATGATCTGCCCGCCGTATGCCGCCGCTTCCAGCACCAGGACGCTTTTCGCGGCGCGGCAGGCGTAGATGGCGGCGGTCAGCCCCGCGGGGCCAGCGCCGACGATGATGATGTCATACATTTTTATTCTCCGAGCATCCCTTCGATGTCCTCTTTGGGACGGAAACCGACGCTTCTTGCCGCCTCGGCGCCGTTTTTGTACAGCACGAGGCAGGGGATGCTGGAAACGTTGCCCGCCAGCGCCAGATCGATCTCCTCATCGATGTTGACCGAGACGAACTTGACGTCCTTCTTTTCCTCCGCCAGCGCCTCGATGACCGGCGCGAGCATCTGGCAGGGCCCGCACCAGTCGGCGTTGTAGTCGACCAGCACCGGTCTGTCCGCTTTCAGAACTTCCGCTTCAAAAGTATCCGTTGTGACTTTGGTGATCATTTTTTTCTCTCCTTTACAGTAATTTTACGATATCGTTTTCTATATCGGCGGGGCGTACCGTCGGCGCGTACCGTCCGACGACGTTCCCTTCCCGATCCACCAGGAATTTCGTGAAATTCCACTTGATGTCTCCCGCGTCTTTCGTCGTGGGAGAGAGTTTGCCGATCGATTTCATGATGACTTTGTTTTTCAGCCCGCCGATCTCCTCCTCCGGCGCCTCCCGCTTGAGAAAGGCGTAAAGCGGCGACTGGTTGTCGCCGTTCACCTCGATCTTGGCGAACTGGTCGAACTTCGTATCGTATTTGAGCGTGCAGAACGTGTGGATCTCCTCATCACTGCCGGGCGCCTGACTGCCGAACTGGTTGCAGGGGAAGTCCAGCACTTCCAGCCCCTTTTCGTGATATTTTTCGTACAGCGTCTCCAACGCCTCGTATTGCGGCGTGAACCCGCACCCTGTCGCGGTATTGACGATGAGCATCACTTTGCCCTTGAGGGACGCGAGGTCAAGCTCGCCGCCGTCTCCCCGTCTTGCGACTTTGAGATCATAGATCGACATGATAAGCGCCTCCTTTAAGTTTTGTTCAATTAGATTGTATCAAATCTTTTTTGACTTGTCAAGGTCTTTTGTTGTTATTATGCCCTTTTTTTCTTTTTTTCGAAATTTCTATTGCTTTTGGAGAAATAGTATGGTATACTACCATTTGTTCGGGGGCTTAGCTCAGTTGGTTAGAGCGTCTGCTTGACATGCAGGAGGTCACTGGTTCGAGCCCAGCAGTCCCCACCAGAAAAATCCACGCATAAGCGTGGATTTTTCAGTTATATTCGCCTTACGGCGAGTGATATTGCTTCGCAGTGATATTCGGCTGGCGCCGAGTGATATTGCGCTTCGCGCAACTTAAAGGCGAATATAATATAACTTCGCGGCGAAGCCGCGAAATATCACTATGCCGTAAGGCATAATATCACTGCCGCCAAAGGCGGCAATATAACTCTTTCCGTAAAACGTGATTTTCAGTTATATTCGCTTCGCGAGTGATATTGCGCTTCGCGCAACTTAAAGGCGGCAATATCACTATTCTTTCAGACAAGCATTTCAATTCAAAAAAGCAGGTACTCACTATGACTTTCGAACCCTTATCCTCCTCTCCCGAAAAGATCGCGGAAATGTCGCGCATGGCGACGGCGATCCTGCGGGAACATTACGATCCCATCGTCGGAAAGGCGCAAAACGATTATATGCTGGTCGTCAACCAGTCCGAGACCGCCATCCGCGGCCAGCTCGCGAAAGGGTACCGCTACTTTTTTGTCAAAGAAGGGGAACGGACGCTCGGTTTTCTCGCGTTTTTCCCGCGCGGCGGCGCGATGTATCTGAGCAAATTCTACCTATATAAAAAAGAACGCGGTAAAGGCTATGCCCGGGAAATGCTTGCCTTTGTTACCCGCGCCGCGCGGGCGGAAGGGCTGGCCGCCGTGGAACTCAACGTCAACCGGCATAATGAAACGACGCGCATCTATGAGCGGCTGGGCTTTACCCGTCTGCGCGAGGAGCGCATCGACATCGGCGGCGGCTTTTTCATCGACGACTACGTCTACCGCCTGCCCTTTAGCGAATAAAAAACCAAAAAAATGCGAGAGTGTTTTCACACTCTCGCATTTTTTGTTTTGTGCGGTTATCTCGCGATGTTGTGATCGTACAAATTCTTGATCATCTGCGCGACTTCCGAACGGGTGATGGTCTTGACCGGGGAGAGGGTGGTCTTGGAGGTCCCTTTCAGGACGCCGTAACCGACTGCCCAGGCCATAGCTTTTTCCGCGTAGGGGGACAGCTGATCCAGATCCCGGAATTTCTTGTATCTCATATTCTTGATCTTGACAGCGTCCGCGGTCATCGTCGTGTTGTAGTTCATAAACTGCGCGTAGCGGTAAATGATCGCGACGATATCCTGGCGGGTGATCGGATCGTTGACGCCAAAGCGGCCGGAGCCGTCTTTGTAGCCGTAGATGATACCGTTGTCGACCGCCCAGGCGACCGCGGGGGCGTAGTAGGAGCCCTTGACGACGTCGACGAACTGGGAGTCAACATTCTTGTAGGCGGACAGGTCAGCGCCGTTCATCTTGGCGATGACGAGGACGAAGTCCTGACGCGTCATCTTGTCGTTGACGCCGAAGATCTCCTCGGAGGCGCCGTAACCCTGGAAGTAGCCTCTGTCGCTTACGAAGTTGATCGCGGCGTAGAACCACTCGTCGTCTCTGACGTCGATGTACTCTCTGCTGGCGACCTGCTTGAAGGTGACAGTCACTTTCGCGTTGGAGGCGGGCATCGTAAACGTATACTTGGTCACGTAGTTAAGGTTCTGAGAACGGAACGCGACAGGCAGCGCGTTGCCGGCTGCGTCGACGACAGCGATCTTGGAGAAGGCGTACCCGTCGTCGGGATCCGCGGTGACTTCAACGATATCGCCGACCTGAGCGGTCGCTTTGTTGACGGTGACGGAGCCGTGGTTACCGGCGGTCGTCGCCTTGGAGACGGTCGTGACCTTGTAGTCGCATTTCTCGAATACGATCGCGTACTTCATATCAGTCGCGGGCATCGGGAAGGAAATGGTCTGCGCCGCGCCGTTCGTACCGACCGCGGGCTTATCACCGGCGAAGGTGTAGGTGTAGCCGTTGGCGGCGTCTTCCGTCGTATTAACGGGAGCGTCCATCGTCGCAACGATAGATTTGACATAATAGCCCTTATCCGGCGTGGCGGTAATGGTTACGAGCTGCAGATAATCGTATGTGTAGGACGTATCCGTATTGACCGCGCCGTTGACCTCGACCGTACCGTTCTTATATCCCGATTTCAGGGAAAGAACATACTCGTCTTTGCAGAATATCACGTCGACCGTCAGATCGTCGGTATTCGCGGCGAAAATGTCGGCCTTATGGATCTCGGGAATGACGAAGGAGTAACCGGTCTCTGTCTTTTCGACCGGGACAAAGTTGACGGCAACGCCGTCCGCCGCTTTGGAAGTGACCTTCACTTCGTAGACGGTGTAGCCCTCGTCGGGCAGCGCGGTGAAGTTGATGACGTCGCCATACTGATAGACGTGGCTCTGCGCCGCCGTCTTGGTGGTGTTGATGGCGATCTCGTCGTTGTACGCGCAGCCGTTGGTGGTCTTGTTGAACACGACTTTGGTGTTGTCAACTTCGTACACGGCTTCAATGACCGTGGGCTGCCAGACCACGAAGTCGGTCGGCGTCAGACTCGCCGCGGTGACCTGAGGATCGGTGTCCGCGGAGATCCAACCGACGAAGTGGTAGCCGCTCGGAGCGGCGACAGGCGTCGTGTTGAGAGTGGCGTTCTCCATGAACTTGATCGCTTCGGTAAAGAGTACGCTGTTTTCCGCGTCTTTGTAGACGACTTCATAAGCGTCCTTGACGTAGTTGACGGTGATGGTGACCGGGGAGGCGGGCATTACGAACTTGTAAGTGCCGCCGTAGGTGCGGTCGATATCCTTGGTATCAAATACGACGTTGCCGCTGTTGTCAACGACCGAGAGGGTTTCAACGATGTAACCGTAGGTCGGGGTGATCGTAAACGTGATCTGGTCGTCGATCTGCTGCAGGGTGGGAGCTTCCAGCGTGCCGGTGGCGGCGCCGCTCGCGACGATGCTGGTGATCGTGAAGTTGCACTTCTCGTAGGTCACACTATACGTCATATCGGTCGCGGGCATCGGGAAGGAGATGCTCTCCACGGTGCCGTACACGTCGTTGGCGGGAACGGTACCGGTGTAGGTGTACTTGTGGGTCGCGTCTTCCGTGCTGGTCGCGGAAGGATCGACCATCGTCGCGACGATAGACTTGACGAAGTAACCCTTATCCGGGGTGGCGGTGATGGTAACGGTGTCCAAATACTCATAGGTATAAGTATCATCGGTAGAAACTTTACCGTTGACCTCGACCGTACCGTTTTCGCCGATCACGTCTTTGGTCAGGGCGAAGGTGTCCTTCTTGAACGTGACGATAACATCGACGGGAGAGGTGCTGACCGCGTCGGAAGCGGCTTTGCCGAGCGCGGGGATGATGAAGGAGTAAGTGCCGTCCGCTTCAGAGTAGGTATATTCGATGTTGATGTTCTTGTCAAGGTCTTTGTGAACGCCGATGACCTTGATCTCGTCGATGATATAGCCCTCGTCGGGAACGATGCTGTATGTGACGGTATCCTGATACTTCTTATTGATGGAGACCGCACCGGCAGCAGTCGTTTCGGCGGAATCCGCGGGCGCGACGTAACCGTGCGTCGTCGCGGCGAAGATCACTTCGGTCTGATCTTTCTCGTAAACAGCGGTGATGACCGTGTTCTTGACGATCACGAAGTCGTCTGTCGACAGACTCGGCGCGGTGACCTGAGGATCGGTGTCCGCGGAGACCCAGCCGACGAAGTGATAACCGTTGGGAACGGAAACGACGTCGGGATACAGGGTCGGATGCTCTTTATATTTGATGGATTCGGAACCGATGTAAGCGTTGTTCGTATCAAGGTACGTCACGGTGTACGCGTCCTTGACGAATTTCGCGGTGATCTTGACCTTGGAAGCCGGCATATCAAAGGTATAGTCGGCGCCGTAGGTCTGGTTGATACGGCTCGCGACAGAGGGAATGACTTTACCGGTCGCGACGTTCTCGATCTTGAAGGAATCCAGCACGTAGCCGTATTGGGGCTCCAGCGTGCAGACGACCTGATCGGTGTAGGTGTTGACGGGCGCGACGGTAATGGTGCCGGTGGTATCGCCGCTGGTGACCTCTGTCTCAACGGTGTAGCGGATCTTTCCGTAGGTAACGGAAACGTCCACGTCGCACGCCGGCATATTGAACTGAATGCTTCTCACGGTGTCCGCGCCGTCGGTGATCTGCGTGCCGGCGTAGTTGGCGCCGTTCGAGAAGTCAACGACGGTCTCGCCGTCCTTGTTGGTGCCGTCTTTCAGCGTGTAGGAGATCGACTCAACAAAGTATCCGGCTTTCGGCGTCGCGGTGACGGTGACAAGTTCCTTGTAGTCGGCGCTGACTTCTTTTTCACGGAGTCCGTTGATGTTGACTTCGCCCATGATTTCGAATTCGGCGTCGGTATTGTTTTCTTCGCTGTCCGTGATCTTGGCGATCTTGTAGGTCTCTTCCACAAAGTAGGCGCGGATCACAACGCTGTCATTGGGCATCGTAAAGTAATAAATGCTGTCTTTCAGCGTGGTCGGGCAGGTCTTGGTGCCGTCCGCGTAGGTCACGGTGACGCTCGCGAGGTCATAGCCGATGTTCTCGTCGACCTTAAAGCGGATCTCGTCGCCGATGACCGCGTCGGTGATGTTGCGCGGAAGTACGCAGCTTCTGCTGGGCTCCAGCATGACCCAATCGGTGATCAGGTTGTCGGAAGAATCAAAGAGAGTGACAAGCCCTTTCGCCGTCTTGGCGGGATCCAGATTTTCTTCCGCGATGTAGTTGAGCGTGTCGTCCCAGACCGGATGATAGGAATCGTCGTTACTGTCGGTGACGTTGACGCTGTAAACAAACGGCGCGTACTCGATGGTAACGAAAACGTCGGACGAGACCATCGGGAACTGATAGGTCCAGGAGCCGTCCGGGTTGTCGGTCAGCGTGGCGGCGGGGTGCGCGACGTTGTTGTTCTCGTCAAAGTAGTAGGACGTGACGTCCTTGACGTAGTAGCCCTTTTCGGGGAGAATGTCGATCACGGCCTGCCCGCCCTGTTTGACGGCGAGATTCGTCGTGTCGACGCCGTTGATGCGGTAGGTGCCGTCGGCGTCTTCATTCTCCGCGACGTTTACAACGTAGGCGTTGGGAGCGACGTAGACCGCGATCTCAACGTCGGAAATGGGCATCTCGAAGGCAAAGGTGTAGCAGTCGTTGTTCGACGCGTCCTTATACTTTCTGATCAGCGTGGGCGCGACGACGTATTCGTCGGAGCCGTATTTACGAATGGCGACGCCGGTGATGTTGTACGTCGGGGTCGGCGCGATGTCCAGATGGACCTTATCGCCGGCTTTGGCGGCAACGTGCGGCGTGACGGAATCGGTCAGATCCTTGTCCTGAATGGAGGATCTTACATACAGATACTCAAGCTCATCGTCGCAGTCATCGGCTTTGTAGAGGTTGAACTCGTTGCCGATGTAGGTCGCTTTAACGACCAGGTTGCTGAAGATCGGCGTGGCGGCGGTCAGTTCATAGCCGCCGGTCTCGCCGGAAACGATCCATTTGTCGAACGTGTAGCCGTTCTTGAACGGATCCAGCGGCATATCGGTACCGAGTTTGTTGCCGCGGAGGACGACCTTGGTGGCGTAGTAGTCGTTGTTTTCATCAAGGAAGACGACCGCGTATTCGTCAATAGAGGTGTTGACGCGGATGATGACGTCTTCCGCGGGCATTTTGAAGGTGTAAATTCCGGTGGTCTCGTCATAGTGATACGCGTAGTATCCGTTATGCTCGGTGCCCACGACCTCAACGCCGATAATATTCTCGTTGGCGTTGCTGTCACCCACGCGGAAGGAAACAAGGTTGTTGTACGTCTCGTAGGTGGAACTGATGTTCACGAACGCGTCGCCGCCGACCTGCGAGGTGATGTCGATGCTATACAGGTTGGGGACCCACTTGGCGTAGTAGGTGTTGTTGGCGGAGGAAATACCAGTGATAACGGCGCCGGCGTCATACTCCGCGACGTCGCGATACCAGTAGGCGAAGGTAAATCCTTCTTTGACGGGAGCGGGCGGCGCGATCAGCGTATCCACTTCCGGATCGAAGTATTTTACATCATAGATCTGCGCGGTGGAATAATCTTTGAAATACACAAAGAAACCGGGGATCTTGGTGGTCGTGCGGATCACGACGTCCTCGGCAGGCATCGTAAAGCTGTACGTGCCGGTGGCGCTGTCATAAGAGTACGCGTAGTAGCCGCTGCCCGTCGTACCTTCCACGGTCACACCGAGGACTTCCTCGTTCGGGTTGGTGTCATCCACTTTGAAGGTGACGACGGCGCCGAACTCGGGGTTCGTTTGATATCCGTAGATCACGGAGCTTCCGCCGGCAACTGCGGAGACATTATAGGTGTTCGTTGTCCAGTGCGCGTAGAATGTATAATCGGTATTGGCGGTGACGACGACCGGTGTGTTCGCCGGATAGTTGTCATCGGTGCCGCGATACCAGTAATCGAACGTATATCCCGCTTTGACCGGAACATCGGCGGTCACCAGCGTAGAGGTGTTGGGATCCACGAGTTTGACGTCAAAGATCTGGTTGGTCATCGGATCTTTGAAGTACGCGAGATACTTGTTGTACTCGGTCTTGACGCGGACCAGAACGTTCTGCGCCGGCATCGGGAAGGAATAAAGGCCGGTGGCTTCATCATAGTTATAAGCGATGAACTGACCGTCTTCCTGACCTTCAACGGTCAGAGCGGTGAGTTTGGCGCCGTTTTGAACGGTGACCTTGAACTTGATGGCGGCGCCGAAGGGCGCGTAGGAGTTGACGATCTCGGGAGAGCTGAACTGAATGTCGGCGTTGGCGGGAACGCTCTCGTCGATCTTGTAGGTGCGCGCTTCCCAGGCGGCGGTGTAGGTTTTGCCGGCAACGCCGGTAAGAACGTCGCCCGGAGCCGCGGTCTCGGCGCCGCAGACCCAGTTCTTAAAGGTATAGCCCTTTTTGGACGGGGCGGCGGGAGCCGTGATCTCGTTTGTCACATAGTCAAGTTCTTCCACGTGATACAGAGCGCCGGTCTCCGCGTCCTTGAAGTAGACAAGGCCGCCGTCCGTATCGGCGAACAGCGGGGAGTACTCTTTCGCCGAATCCGGGCAGATCACCGCGCCTTCCGCATAAAGCAGACCCGTGTCAAGGTCTTCCCACGCGACAAAGGTCTGACCCGCCGGGGTGACGCCGTTGAACACGGGAAGCGTGAACGTGTTGGTGTACTTGATGTAGCTGATACTCTGCGTGGCGTTGTTGATGATCACCCGGTAAAAGGTGTCATACACCGCGCCGTCAACGGTCGCAGTCCCCAGGGAGTACCCGGAGTAGAACGAAAAGTCGAAAGAGGCAGAGCTCGGAGTGGCAACATTGTAGCCAGCGGCAAGAGAAGTGCCGGAGTAAAATCCCACGGTACTCTTCCACTGACGGAACTCGTAACGCTCCGAATGGTCGATCTTCTCAAAACTTGCCGGGGCAGTAATACTGCCGTTGTGAAGATCAGAGGCTGAATAGTATGAATGGGAATACTGGGTGGACTCTATGACTTCCGCGGTCGAATCGGTACCGTTCGTATTCGCGGCGGTGGCTTTATAGGCCTTGATAAGCCCATTGGTGGCCGCGAACGAAGTGATATCCAAAACCGCGAGCATAGAGAGGACCATGACAAGCGTCAGCACAAATGACAGCAGACGCCTGCCGAGTTTTGAAGTCTTCATATAACTTCCCTCCTTAAAAATATGTGGTCCGCCCGACGGACCGGGATCTATATAACCGGCGGGAAACGATCTGTTGCCGCGACCGTCCCGCCTATCATATACAAACGGCATACTGCACTTTTAGCGCAAAAACCATTATATATTATATAGAATTAGTCAACTTAAGTCAATACCTAAGGAGGAAAAAATCAGTTTTTGTTCAGTTCCAAAAATTGCCGCTGATCGTCTCGTCCAGCACGAACGCCGTGTCGGACGACCAGGCCTGCAGCAGCGAGCCGTCGTCGCAGTAAGGCGAAAAATACTCGATGGGCGTGTAGTTCCCCTTTTTCAAATTATAGTCAAACCAGCCGGTCAGCAGATATTTGTATTCCATGCCGAATTTGCGCTTGGCGTAGGCGTACATCGCCGTGAGATAGGGCCAGTTCGCGCCGTTGTGGTAGTTGTAGGGCTGGCTGGATCTGTGGGACGCGCCGTCGGGATTTGAGTAGAACGGATAGACCGACATACAGCCGAACGGTTCGGGGGTGCCGTTGTTTTGCGTTTCGAGAAGCCGTTCCATCGCGGCGAGCATCCGCCGGGCGCGGCCGTCGTCGGCGATGCCGAATATCGCCGCGAACACCGTGTCGACGGACAGATTGGTCTCGGTGTAGTCCTCGTTTTTGAAGTTTACATAATATCCGAGATCATCGTCCCACAGGATATCGTTGATCGCCTTTTTGACTTTCTTGAAACGGCGATCATACTCTTTGTAACGGCCGTCGCCTTTCAGGCGGCAGACGCCCGCGGCGGAGTACAGCGCCCGCGCGTACAGCAGTTCATCATAGGTGACGTAGCCGTAGCGGTTGACTTCATCCGCCCAGTCGCGTTTGTTATATCTGCCGTCTTTATAGATGAGACCGGTTTTGTCCGCGTGTGTCGCCAGCGCTTCCAGCGCCATGACCGCTTTTTCGAAAACGGTGGCGTCGCCGAGGGAGACGTCTGTTACGGAAAGATCGCCGGTAAAGTTTACATAATCATACAGCATCATCGCGAGGAAAGACGGGCTGTCATAGTGGTCCCCCCAAAACGCCGATCCGTCAAATTTGATCGCCGACGGGCAGGTGCCGTCCTCTCTGATCCCGCTTGCCAGCGTCAGGATCTGCGCGCGCACTTTGTCGGTGTGACCGGCGTACATCGCCAGCACCGTGAAATAGGCATCACGATAATAGGTGCGGACCGGCGAGAGATAATCGCACCCCGCCATAAAGCCTTTGAAGCCGTCAAGTTCTTTGTAGTTTTCCAGCGCGCAGTAGCAAGAGGAGTAAAACAGCGCCTTTTCCCGCTCATCAAGCCCCGCCGGCAGACGGATGGCGGCAAACTCGTCGCCGAGTTCCCTCGCGTAAGCGTCAAAGTTATCGACGCATTGCTCCGCCGGAACGGTCTCTTTACCGTAGATCAGCACTGTGTTCCGGCAGGGATCGGCCGCCGTCAGCGTAAAGGCGACCGTCGCGTTTTCGTCGATATAATCGAACGGTTTGTCGGCGGCGAAAGCCTTTTTGCCGTCCCGCAGCGCTCCGCCTTCCGGCAAGCGGCCTTTGAAGTGATAACCGACAAGCCGCATTTCAAGCGCGTCAGCCGCGTGTCCCGTGATGAGACGATAGGAGGCAAAGATCCCGTTTACGTCTTTCGCGAGAAAAAGGGAGATCTCTAAAAAAGCCCCCTCAAGGTCGATTTTTACCGTCTGTTTTCTGCCGAGCATGGTGACCGACTTTTCGGTCAGAACGTCCATCGTCTTGCCGTTATAGGAATAGTTGATAAACTTTTTGCGGGCAAAATCCGGGCACGGCTCATTGGCCGGCAGGTAGCGCGAAAATGTCCCGCACCCGTTGAACGTGGCGCCGAACACTGTATTGGAGACGTCGTAGGCCGCTTTCTCAAAAAGCTTGCCGGCCGCCACGATGGCGCCGTTTTCAAACCCGTACCGCATAACAGCCCCTCCCTTTTTTGATGGAGATTTACAAGCAAAGTGTATCACGTTCTCCCGAAAAGTCAAGCGCCCGGAATAAGAAAAACCACCGGCACAGCCGGTGGTATCCAAAAGCCTTAGCGATGAGTGGCGGCGAATTCCTAAAACTCCATATGGCACCTTCGCTTTTATCAAAGTGAAGTCTCGGAAATTCGACTTGATTTGGATTTAAAAATGAAAACCGGTGTTGTGCAATGCGTATTGTATAGACTGAAATTGTAAAATTGGTACTATCAATTCTTCAAAAACTATGCTACAATTAAACAGTAATTACAAAAAACAGTCGGAGGAAAAAACCGTATGCTTACGATCGAAAGAGCGAAAGAACTGAACGATTCACAAGTGACCGAACACCATCTGATCCTGCACGCGAAAAACGTGATGTACGCGATGGGCGCGATGGCGGATCACTTCGGAGAGGATCGGGAACACTGGATGGCGGTCGCCTATTTACACGACTACGACTATGAAAAGTATCCCGACGAGCACCTGCGACATACTGAAAAAGAACTGCTCGCGGAGGGCGTCGATCCCGCCGACGTGCGCGCGATCCTCAGCCACGGCTACGGCATTTGTACCGACGTCGCGCCCGAAACAAACCTGGAAAAGAGTCTGTTCACCGTGGATGAACTGACCGGCATCATCCAGGCGTGCGCCCGTATGCGACCGCTGGGGATCACCGATCTGGAAGTCAAAAGTTTTATGAAAAAGTTCAAGGATAAAAAGTTCGCCGCCAAATGTGACCGGGAACTGATCCGGCGCGGCTGCGAGATGCTCGGTATGGATGTCGCCGCCGTCGCGGCGATCTGCATTGAAGGTATGAAACCATACGCCGAAGACATAGAACTGCTCGGCACTCAGGCATAATTTGGCCATTCACAGTACCCGCAAAAGATCAGGGTTTTCTTTGAAAGGCGAGGGAAAAAGATATGAAACCATACAAAAAAGAGGCAAATGAGCGGTGGGGAAAAACCGAGGCATGGAGCGAATACGAGAAAAAGGCGTCCTCACACTCATCAGCAGAGCGGAAAACCGCAACGGACGGCCTGACGGCGATCTACTGATGAGAATGGGCGATAACATGGCGATGGATATGGATACCGGTGATATTCACATCATATCATCGTGGTCCAACGATGACGAAGTCGGCAAAAACATTGCCGCATCGTATGAAGACAAGAAATAATCGAATGGCAAGTAGTGCTGCGCACTCGCAGACTCGAAATTAGAATTAGACTGATACCCTGTGGGTTCGATTAAATAAAATAAGCGAGGGAGAAAAAATGATAAGAGCAGATATTATTTCTACAATTGGACGCGATTGCCTTACAAGCAATATAGAAAACGATGAATTCAGTTATCCGAAGGCATATTCTCAAGCGTCGCTTACATTTACGCCCATAAGGAATAGATCTGGACGCGCATTTGAAAAGCTTGACATCAGATTTGTTAATGATAATGTGACTGTTTTGGTTGAAACAAAACAAAACTTTCATACAGGGCTTGACGATGCGAAAGAACAACTGTCTGCCTATGTGGAATATGAAAAAGCGTTAACCGGCAATAGAATCATTGCCATTTTAGCCAACACGACTAACGACGATGTTATGGTGTGGCGCGGTGTCGTATCGGATGGGGATTTTATGCCCAAGGAAACCGCATTGAGAACTATAAATGAGTATGTGGATTTCTACACTTCGAAAATCAACGATAAAGAAAAGGTGATGCAAAACACCTATAAGCTGAACGAGCTGCTTCATCGTCATAGTATTCCAGAAAAACTGCGCAGTCAATTTGTAGGTACTTGTCTTCTTGCACTCAAAAATGGTCTCGACTACTCTACACCTACACTTACTCCCGCACAGATCAGAACGAGAATTAAAGAAGTCCTTGAAAGTCTGCTCAATTCAGACATTAACAAAGCGGAAAAACTCGCATTGCTTAACAGAAACGTATTAGACGATCAATATGTGCGCCAGATGAATATCGCCGCTTTTAGAGAAATTCTGACATTTATTGAGACAAACATACTCCCGTTTATCAACGATAAAAGCACGTCCGGTCAAGATTTACTGAACCTGTTCTTCGTTACATTCAACAAGTACGTTGGAAAGTCAGACAAAAACCAAGCGTTTACACCAGACCACATCACCGATTTTATGGCTAAGGTTGTAGGCGTTAATAAACGATCGGTCGTCCTCGATCCATGTTGCGGCAGCGGTTCGTTCTTGGTGCGTGCAATGACGCAAGCTCTGGATGATTGTGCTACTGCCGCCGAGCAAGAAAAGGTGAAAAAGAAGCAAATATTCGGTATTGAATTTGATGAGAATATATACGGTCTTGCCACAACAAATATGCTGATCCATTCAGATGGTAATTCAAATATTCGGCGCGGCAGTTGTTTTGCTCTTGCGGACTGGATAAAAGAGGCAAAGCCGAATGCTGTACTAATGAATCCGCCGTATAACGGGCAAAGAATTCACTTGCCTGAAAAGTATGTAAAAACTTGGCCAAAAGACAAAAAAGAAGATCCTTCTAAAGGTTTCTATTTTGTCAAATACATAGCAGAGCTTCTAAACTCCGAGAACATTACAGCCACGCTTGCAGTTCTTCTTCCGGTAGCGTGTGCAATAGGGACAAGCGGAGAAATAGCCAGAATTAAGGAAGAAATTTTGAAAGAAAACACTCTGAAGGCGGTGTTTACGCTACCGAATGAAATATTCTATCCCGGTGCAAGCGCATCTGCTTGTTGTATGGTGTTCGAAATAGGGAAAAAGCACGAAGACAATCCGTTTACGTTCTTTGGATATTATAAAGATGACGGCTTCAAAAAGAAAAAGAATCTTGGCCGTGTGGAACAGATTGACATAGACACAGGCAAAAGCAGATGGATAGAAATTGAGCAAAAATGGTTAGATGCATACAAGCGGAACGAAGTGAATGATGGCTTTTCTGCTGTGCAAAAGGTTTCGGGAACTGACGAATGGCTTTGCGAAGCATATATGAAAACAGATTACAGCAAATTGACAGAACAAGACTTTCAAAATACAATCAATGAGTATCTTGCTTATCTTGTAAAGGAGGGCTTTGTTTATGAATCTAACGATTGATTCTTGGAAACCATTTTTGGTTTCTGACATTTTCGATATTTTCAACGGAAGTGGAATTACAAAAGAAGAGATAGAATGCAATCCCGGCGATTTTTCTGCAATCCAAAGTGGAGAAGAAAACAACGGTTGTATCGGTAAAATTGATAAAAATTATTGTGTTTCTATGAATTATACTTATACAGAAGAGCCTTGTTTGACAGTTGCACGAACTGGTTCCGCTGGATATGTAGCGTTTCAACCATTTGGATGCGTCGTTGGCGATTCCGCGAAAATACTCTTGTTGAAAAATAACGAAGCAAAAAGCACTTTGGTATATTTGTTTCTTAAGACCATTTTAATGGCAAACCAATACAAATACACTTATGGGCGAAAAGTTACCGAGAGCAAATATATGGCAGAAATCATTATGCTTCCCTCAACACCAGATGGAAAGCCAGATTGGGACTATATGGAGTCATTTATAAAATCCTTAAATCACAAGCCGTTAGCGACAGCTAACCAGGGGGGGCGCGCATCACCTACACTTGGTGTTGAATCGTGGCAAGAATTCGTAATTGGTGATTATTTTGAAGTTAAAAAGGGGAAACGGCTAACTTCGGAAGATCAAACGGAAGGTTCAACGTTATATATCGGTGCGATTGATTCCAATAACGGTGTCGCAAATAAAATCGGACAAGAACCTATTCACGATGGGAATACGATTTCGCTCAGTTACAACGGCTCAGTTGGAGAAGCGTTTTATCAGCCGGAACCCTTTTGGGCAACCGATGATGTGAATGTCCTGTATTTCCGACCTGAAAACGGGATACAGTTTAACAAATATATAGCCCTGTTTGTGTGCGCCGTTCTTCGACAAGAAAAATATCGATATTCTTATGGTCGTAAATGGATTTTAGATAATATGAAATCAACCGTCATTAAATTACCTTCAAAAGCAGAAAAACCCGACTGGCTTTTTATGGAAAGTTATATGAAAGCTCTACCCTATGGAGACAGAATATAAAAATATAAAGGAGATAGAATTATGGATAATACTGTTCAGAAAGATACCGCTTTACTTTCAGAAGAAGATCGCGAAGATGAAGTGTTGCAACTCGCAGAAAATGAGAATATTGAACAAGATCAAAAAGAAGCGGTAGATAATGAGTTTGCCAAAAAAAGAGCGTTGCTTCAAAAAACTAAAATTGTGCGACAAACCTGGTCTATTTCTGAAATCTATCAGAAAATAAAGGACAAAAAACTAATCCTTGACCCTGATTATCAAAGACGGGAAATATGGAATAATGAGAAAAAAACTGCGTTTATTGAATCTCTCTATATGGAAATAATGATTCCGCCGATTTACGTTGTCGAGATACCGGGTGAAGACATTCTTGACGAAACAAGATATGAAGTAGTTGACGGCAAACAACGTCTAACGGCAATTATGGATTTCATTAAAGGTTCGCTTAGACTCAATGAGAGAAATCTTGAATACTATTCGGACATTTTTGGTGGAAAAACCTTTTCTGAAATACGTGAAATCGATTCTGAAAAGACATCTCAAATGCTTTCTTCAATACTTGATATATATGTTATTACTGCAAATTCTCCGGAGTTTACAAAGTACGATATCTTTGCCCGTTTAAATCGTGGTGCCGAAAAACTCAAAGTAAACGAGATAAGAAGGGCAATTTATAAGTCAAAGATACTAGGATGGATTACGGAATATGTTGATAACCAGCTAAAGAATCACAAAGAATCATATGCGTCTATTTTCTCTAAAAACGATATAAAGAGATATGAGGATTATGGACGTATGTATAGGTCTCTTGCTTTTTTCATACGCTCAAACGTTGAAGATGAAATAGTAGATGGATACAATTCAAGGCCTCGTGATATGATAAATACCGTTTTGCAAGAGATTCAACGTGGGAAAGTCACCATTGAAAAAGATAAGCTAATGCTTATTCTTGATAAAACTATACAGTTGATGAGAGCATTTGCGGGAGCACCAAACGGTGATTATGTAATTGATTCTATTATCCCATTTGTGAATCAATTTGACGGAGTATGCGACGAAAAAATTGCTAAGGAGATCTTCGAAAACGAGGAAATAAAGAAAACTCTTGAAAAATCACCAGCTACAACGAGCAATGTAAACAAACGGTTTGCTCTTGTCAAACAGCTCATAATGGAGAAATAAAATGGGAACAATTACGGGAATAGATCAGGAAACACTGTCTCTTCAAATCCGATCTCTTATGGTGTATGGCTTTCTTGACGAATACAACCGGCTCGAAAGAACGATACGAAACGTATTTGAAGATAGTATTGAAGTTTTGCCAGCAAATTTCAAGCAACAACTTTATTTTTATTACGGTGGAAAAATCGGAACATATATTGAATATGAGTCTCAAAGTATAAAAATAAAGGAATTGAACTATACCGAGAAGGAGAATTTTAAGGATTTTTCAATAAATCAAATAATTAAGATATTCAAAAACAACAAGAGTTTGGAGCGTTTCAATTTTTCAATAGAATCGATCCAACGACCAACAATTATTTTTCCTTTTTATGATTGTATTATTCGATTACTTAATATGCGAAACAAATTGGCACACGAAGTAGCCGAGTTGAATTTTAAGGATGGTGATCTCGTTGAACTTCTATCGCCTGAACAAATAGCTCAAGAACCATTTGTTTTGCTTCAGAGTTATGATCTGCTAAAAATGGATGAGATGACACAGTATATAGCGAGTAATATAATATATATACGTAAAATCATTACAATGTTAGCAAATTGACAAGGTTAGAGCGGTAGCTGGTGTTTCCCAGCCGCCGCTCGTCTGTTATGCAAGGACGATCTCATTTAAAACGATCTCGTTGACCCGGTCGCGGATGGAGTTCATCGCGCCGACCCACGCCATCTGGTCGCGGCGTTTCAGTTCTTCGGTGACGCCTTCTTGTTTAGCAAGTTGCTTCACCAACTGAAAACACATCTCATCCGCTTGCTCGTCTACACTTTGAAGATAGGGGATGAGATTCCCGTTCATCCGCATCACGCCGATTACGGATGGTTTGGTTGCTTTCAGGTGTTCATAGTGTCTTTGTCCCCAGATTCCTACGCCTTTTAAGTAGTCTTTCATAGTGCAATACCTCCTTTGCGATCTCATTGTATCGAAAAAGAAGCGAAAAGAAAAATGTGCGATTTTCTAAACGACAAAAAGCCCGGCTCGATCGGATAACCGAAAGAGTCGGGCTTTAGTGCTTAGATCAAGATATCGATTCGGATATCTTTCCACTGGCTGACTTTGAAGTGGTGGACGCTCGGTGCGGTTTTGATAAACTCGCGGGCGTACGCCTCATCAATGGTCAATTCAGCGATTTTTAAGGGCGTTTTGGTTTCGTTATTATGCTAAATTCCTGGCATTGTAGAGGAACTGCACGATCTGGGAGCGGGTGCATTTTTTCGTCGGACTGAAGTGCGTGGCGTCCGTGCCTTTGGTAATGTTGTTTTCGACCGCCCAGAGCACCGCGCCGTAGAACCAGTCGCTGCTCTTCACGTCGACGAACGGATTGACCTTGGACTTGGCCGGAGTGTTGCCCTTGGTGTTCCAGATAAACTGCACCACTTCCGTGCGGGTACAGGCCTTGCTTGGGCTGAAATGGGTCGCATCCGTGCCGGCGGTGATGTTGTTTTCGACCGCCCAGAGCACCGCTTTATAGTACCAGTCGCTGCTCTTTACGTCTACAAACGGATTGGTCGAGCTCTTCGGCGCGGGGTTGCCAGCCGCATTATAGAGGAACTGCACCACTTGTGCGCGGCTGCAATCGAGGTACGGGCTGAAATGAGTTGCGTCCGTGCCGCTGGTGATCGGGGGATGCTGATTTACGGCCCAGAGCACCGCGTCGTAGAACCAGTCGCTGCTCTTTACGTCGACGAACGGATTTTCCGGTTTTTCCACCGGCGGATTCACCGCGGGCTGTTCGATCAGCTCGGGAACGCGGGGATCACCGATCTCCACGCCCTCGGCGAGCGTCGTGCCGTTGGCTTGGTAAACGCCGTCCGCTTTCATCACGCCGTCCGCCGGGGTGATCAGCGAGCAGTCGGTGAGGGTGAAGCTCTTGAAGCCGGTGATATGACCGTCGACCTCCACCTCACTGTTCTTGATGATCAGGCGGTGGTTGCTGCCTAAAAACGATCCGATGATGCCGCAGCCGACCGTTTTGATCCTGGCGGATTCGATCGTGACCGTTTCACCGGTGCCGTACGCCAGAATTCCGGAGGTCTGAGTGCTGTTCAGCGTGAGGGTGCCGGGGCCGGTGATGGTAATATTCTTACTGGTAGCGATCGTGTTGTCGCTGGTGCGGAGGGTGCTGTCACCCGCCACATAGATCGTGAGATCGGGAATGCTGTTCCAGATCGTAATATTCTCCGCCGTAGAGCAGTTGCCGTTCACGGTGAGAACGTTCTTTTCAGGATCGTAGGAGAAAACGCCGTTGCGCAGCACGTCGGGCGCATTCTGGACGTCTACCTGGGTATTGGCGATCGAAAGCGAGTATTTCTTCACGTTGCCGATCACGACCTTCTTCGCCGCATCGCCGGTATGATCGTTATAAAGCATACCGCCGGTAAAGGTGGTGGAAGCCGGCTCGGTGATCTCGCAGTTTTCAAGCGTCAAACCGCCGGAAAGATCGGAAACGGCTTCGGTATCGACGTCGATCAGCACCTTGCTGCCCTTCACGATGACTTTTTCATCTTTTCCGCTGGGAGCATAGCCGCTGATGCCGTACGAGCCGCGGATCTCCACGTTCGCGCGATCGATGGTAACGGTGGCGCCGTTTTCGATGGAGAGAGTGGTAAAATCTTCATTCTCGTTGACCATCGTGATCTTATAGGTGCCGGTGATGGTGAGATCCTCCGTCGCTTCAAGCACCGACCATTTTTTGGTGGTCAGCGTAACGTCTTTATCCGCCGTGATCGTAAGGCCGGGATCCTCGGAGCGGATAAGGGTCGAGTTGCTATCGATTGCATAGTCGTCCTTCACGTGGAGCGTATTCGTCTTTACGTCGTAGGAGAAGACGCCGTTGCCAAGAACATCCCAGGCGTTGCTGCTCGAAACGCTGTTGCCGTTGATCCAGATCCCGTAGCTCGTATACTCCGGCGCGCCGATGGTGACCTCTTTGGCGTCCGCGCCTCCCGTTTCCACGATCGCGCCGTTTTTGACCTTCGCGCCCGCGGGCTCGTTGATCTCGCAGTTGAAGAAGGTGAGCCCTTTATCAAAGCCGTAGACCGCTTTGTTCTGGCTCGCAATGCGGATCGTGCTGTTGCGGATATTGAGTCCGGCGTGATTCAAGCCGTAAATACCCTGATTACCGCTGATTTCGAGATTTGCGTTTTCGATATTCAGCGTGGCGCCGTCGTAGACCAGAATGCCGTTGACCGAGCTGCTCGCCAGCGTGAGCTTGCCGGGGCCGGTGAGCGTCATATCCGCGTCGGTGGCGATCACGTTGTCGCTTGTGGAAAGGGTACGCGCGTAGCGGTTATAGACGGTAAGGCCGGGGATATGGTTCCAGATGATGATCCCTTCCGCGCGCTCGCAATAACCCTGCACGGTCAGTTTGTTTTCCGCGGCGTCGTAAATGAAGTTCCCGTCGCCCAGGATATCGGGCGCGTTCGCGCTCGTTACCCGTACGCCGGCAACACGAAGGTCGTATTTCAAAACGTCAATGGCTACGCTTGCGGCAAGCGTCGAACCGTTGGATTCATAGATACTGCCGTTTTTATTGACCGCATTATTCGGCACGGAGATCGTGCAGCCGGTGATGGTGATGCTTTTGAAGTTTTCAACGTTTCCGTCCACGTGCACTTCGCTGGTATTGACGATCAGAGCCGGCTGACCTCCCGCCAGGGCGCCGATATCGCATCCGATCGTTTCTATGACGGCGTGGTCGATGGTCACCGTTGCGCCGTTATACACCGTGATGCCGTTCGTGGCGGTGCTGTTCAGCGTAAGTTTCCCCGGACCGGTGATCGTCATATTCTTACCGGCGGCGATCGTGTTATCGCTGGTGGTGAAACGGCTGTCTTCCGCCACGTAAAGGGTAAGACCGGAAATGTTGTTCCAGACCGTAATATGCTCCGCCGTGGTGCAGTTGCCGCTCACGGTGAGTTTATTCTCCGTAGGATCGTAAGAGAACACGCCGTCGCCCCGGATGTCCGAGGCATTGGCGCAGGTCACCTGCGTGCCCGCGATCTCAAGGTCATAATTCTGATCGATCGTTACGTCGTTGGCGACGGTGCTGTCGTTTTTCAGCACGGCGCCGCCCTGGATCTTTGCGTCCGCCGGTTTGGTGATGCGGCAGTTCTGCAGATCGATCGAGGCAAAGCCGCTGATCGCGGCGGTCGAGTCTCCGTGCACCTTCACGGCGCTTTCGCGGATGACCAGCTTATCGGGACCGTGGCCTACAATGCCGTAGTTATTGCCGCTCACGTCGAGCCGGGCGTTTTCAAGCGTAACGGTTGCGCCCTGCTCCACGTAGAACGCGGCGTTCGTGCTTCTCAGGGTGAGCTTGCCCGGGCCGGTGATCCGGATATTTTTATTTGTATGGATCGTGGAGAAGGTGGAAACGAGCCTTGCATCCCACTTCACGTAAACGGTAAGATCGGGGATGCGGTTGGCGATCATATACTGATTCCCGCATTCAGCGTCGTCTTCCACGGTCAGGGTATTGGTTTCGGGATCGTAGGAGAACGCGCCGTCGCCCAGGATATCAAAAGCGTTTGCGGTCGTTACCTTTGTGCCGGCGATATAAAGCTCGTATTCCTCCGGCACGTCGATCAGGATCTCGGGAGCGGTTTTTCCGCTCTTATTCTTAACGGTGCCTTCAACGACTTTGCCGCCGGCGGGCGTAAAGAACGCGCAGCCCTCCAGCGTGATGCCGCCGTAGAAGCCTTGAACCCCGCCGGATTCGAACACCTGGGGATTGCCGTTCGCGGCGTGTACGCGGCTGTTACGGACCGTCAGCTTGCTCGTGGAGCCGGAAGAGCCATGGATACCGGCGAAGTAGCCCGTCGCATCCAGATCAGCGCCGTCGACCGTTACGGCGGCGCCGGTGTCCGCAAAAATACCGTACTGGTCGCGGCTGCGGAGCGTAAGCTTGCCGGAACCGGTGATCTTCATATCGGCCGAAGTGAGGATCACGGACTGGTGGGCGCTGAGCGTGACGCTTTTCGCCGCGCGGACCGTGAGCCCTTTGATCTTATTCTTGATAACGTTGACGTAGCCCTCGGCGGAGCAGTCGCCGTTTACCGTGAGGGTATTGGACGACTGGTTGTAGGCGAAAACGCCGTCGCCCAGAATATCGTCCTGATTTCCGCCCGTCACCTGCACGTCTTTGACCCAGAGATCGTATTCTTCCCGCTCGATGTGGACCTTGTTGGCAACAGTGCCGCCCGCTTCCACGATCTTGCCGCCCTGGATCTTGCCGCCCTCCGGCTTTCTTATCGAGCAGTTCTGCAGAGTGATCCCGCCGTTAAAGTTGGCGATCGAATCTTTTTCGGTAACAAGATAGACACGGCTGCCGCGTATGACGAGTTTTTCACCGGTATTGCTGCCGGAAAGCCCGTAATAGGTATTTTCGATAACAATGTTTTCGACTCTGCCGTTATCGACGGTCAGCGTAGCGCCGTTCGTCATCTTTACAGCGCATGCGCAGTCTCCGGGACTATACGTACCGGGGCCGGTAAGTGTAAGATTCTTGCTGGAGAGGATCGCGGGGGCGCCGTCGCCGGTGTCCCATCCGGTTCCTCTGAGGTAACATAAACGTACGAACCGGATCGTAAGACCGGGGATCTCGTTCCGGACCGCGCTGTACCCGCCCGGGTTCATCCATTGAACGCCGATTTCGTCAAACGTGAGCGTTTTCGTTGCGTCGTCGTAGCAAGCCACGCCGTCGCCCAGAATATCGTTCCGGTTTCTGCCGTTGACGCGAACGCCGCAGACCCAAAGATCATAAGGATTTGCCGGGGTGGTGGGCTGGATCAGGGCCTGCTCCGCCACGTTGCCCTTCGCGTCTTTGATATATCCGCCGCCGACCACGCCGCCGACCGGATCGGAGATCCCCACGTCATAGAACACGATCCCTTTGGTGAAGTTTGAGATCGCGCCGTTGGATTTGCTCTTTTTGGCAAAAACCATACTGTTTGTAATGACCAGCTGGGAGCCGCTCTTATGGGCGACAATGCCGCCGTTCGTGCCGTACGCTTCCACAAAAGCGTCCCGGATATGCAGCGATGCGCCGTTCGTCAGCCAGATGCCGCAGCCGAAGTCTCCCCGGGTGTACAGCCGGCCGGGGCCGGTGATCGTAAGATCCGCAGTGGATATGATCCCGCTCGGATTGGAGGAGAGATTCTTGTAGCGCCATCCGTTCACGGAGGAATAGCTTTTCACGTAGATCGTCAGCCCGGGGATACCGTTGGCGATCGCGTCGGCGTCCGTCAGCGAGATGTGCGCATCGTCAAGCGTCAGCTTGTTTTCCGCGGGGTCGAACGAAACGGTTGCTCTTTCTTGCCCCAATATGTTCGTTCGGTTCTCGCTTGTGACCTGTACACCTTCAACAAATAGGTTGTACCTCGTGACCGCGGCGACCGCGGGCACCGCCGGCAGCAGTGAAAGCAGCATTGCCAGCACAAGTACCAGAGACAGGATCCTTTTTTTCATACTTCTGACCTCTCCTTTTTTCTGTTTTTTTATCAGGGTATAGTTATACCTATCATAATTATAACGTTTGTTTTTCGTTTGCGCATCAACCGAACGGTTGATATTTCGGCAGTTTTGCGTAAAAAAAGCCTCCCTGCCGGGAGGCGCAGCGTGTCAAAAAACCTTTTTGACACGCTGGCAGACTGCAAAAAAGGAAGTTGCATTTCGTCGAACCGTTCTCGTCGGCGTACATCCCACCCGAAAAAAATGACTATTTTTTTCGGAAGAGGAGATGCAAAGTCGCAAAGCGATAGGCTTTTTTGTAAAAAAGCCTGCGCTCATCGGCTTTTGCATCGACGAACGGTAGAGAGCGGTTCGGCGGAAAACAGAGAAAAGCCTTGCATCGCAAGGCTTCCAAAGATTAGATTATTGTTTTTGACTATAATGGGTATATATTGTGTTCTGTTCTGTAAACGGAACTTTTTTATCTTATATTTGATTTTCTCTGTGGTGAAACGACTTTTTTGACAGTCTGAGCCTCTCTGCCGGGAGGCGATTTGCGTTTTTTATGCGGAAATGCCGTTTGAAAAGGTCACTTTCTTTCCTTCGGCTTGATCACGATGCCGAGCCCCCGCGCTTCCGAGACCAGCTCGGTGCGCGTTTTGAAACCGGTTTTTTCCATCAGGTGCAGGATATGGCTTTTCACCGTGGCGATGGAAACGCCGAGCCGCGCGGCGATCTCCGCGTTGGTATCTCCGGTGATGAGTTCTTTCAGCACGTCCAGCTCCCGCTCGGTAAACGCCCGGTTGGTGGTGTTGCCGATGCGGATCAGCGGCGTTTCGTCCGGGTAGATATGCTCGCCCGCCATCGTGCGTTCCATCACGTCCAGAATGCTCTCCTTGTGCCCATCCTTATACCAGAAGGATTCCACGCCGATCTCCCTTGCCCGCGCGAGCCAGGAATACTCGGGCATAGAGGTGACGATGATGATCCTGATCCCGGGAAACTGCCGTTTGATCTCCTCCGCGGCGTCCAGCCCGCTGTGATCCAGCTCGGTCATCACGTCCATCAGGATCAGATCCACCCGGTTGCTTTTGCAGACCGAAAGCGCCGCCGAAGCGTTGGAAATGGAAAGAAGGTGACGGAACCGGTCGCCGGCGTTGACATAAATCTCAAAAAGTTCCCGCGGGATATCCTGATCCTCTACGATCAAAACGTTATACGCCACAGGCGCCGCCTCCTTTCCTTTCTATTATATTTTACCGCCGCAAACGGCGCCGCGCATCAACCGAACGGTTGATTTTTCAGGAATCCCGGGGAAAGATCAGGAAAAGCGCAAAGGTCTTACCGCATTGTACGGAAAGGCGAGCATTCTGTTTTTCCGCAAGGCGGGAAAGGTTGGCAAGCCCGCCCGCAAAACGCACCTCGCCGTCGGGAAGTCTGCCGTCGTTTCGGAACACACAGCAAACCGAGGCGGCGGTCTCCTCAAAAGAGATCTCTATCGTTTTGGCGCCGGCGTGCTTCGCGGCGTTGGCGATCGCCTCCTGCGCGGCGGAATAAAACAAATTTCGCTGCTTTTCGGTCAGCGCCGTCGGCAAGGCGTCCTGCCAGATCAGGCGGATCTTCAGCGCCGCGGCAAGCTTTTCGATCCGGAACGTCGCCTTTGTGTCGGCGACCTCGTCCGCCTCCATACACAAAAGCAGGGCGTTCCGCTCCCACAGCGAAAAGATCTGATCCAGCGCCGCCGTATCCCCGCTTTCCGCCGCCATCGTGGAAAGCATCAGGCGGTTCATTTCATCGTGGATATTCACCTTCGCCTGTAATATTTCCTTCCTTCGGACGGTCTCGTCGATACCGAGGGCATATTCCCGAAGCTCCCGGTTCAGCCGGGAAAGCTCTGCTTTGTCTTTTTCAAGCGCCTGCGTTCTGGCGTACTCGGCCGTGATATCCGAAGCGATCATTTCGTGCAGCCGGTCGCCGTTGAAATCAAGATCCCGGCATATAAAGCGCCAGCGCTTTCCATCGACCTCTGGGATCCCGCCCTTTACCGCATCGCGGAAATGATTTCCGTTGAGCGGCGGGCCTCCCGTTACAGCAGCGCACAGGCGGTTCATACAGTTATTGGAAAACAGCAGTCTTCCGTTATCCCGCCAGCAGCACACGCCGCAGGGTATCTGATCCAGACAGTGTTTGACCGCAGTGGGCGTGATGCTTCGCTTTTCGTAGCGAATGACGTAGACCAGCAAAAACAGCGCCGCCGGTGTGAGCGCGCCGAAAAACGCAAGCCAGACGATCCAGGGCAGGACGCCGAGCGCCCGGCTGACGGCGACCGCTTCTTTGCCGACGCCGAACAGGTGAAGATCAAAAAGCACCTGGCCTGCAAAATAACTGCACCCGAACGGCAGCAGGGCAAGCGCCGCGCAGCGGTACTGTTTTTGCGCCGCGGCGAGAACGCCGATGAAAATGCCGATCACCGAAAGCAGCAGTGCCCAGAGCGAAAACAACGACCGCGCAAGCTCAGAAAGCTCAAAAAGGGGCGTCATACGCCGTCCCCCCTTTCCGGCAGCATAAGGCTGATATAGGTGACCTCATCCTCGCGGACGATCTCCGTGCCGACGCCGGCGCGGGTAAGCGCCCCGCGCGCCTCTTCGGACAAAGAGGTCTGCAGATTTTCAAGCGTCAGCTTGCATACCGCGCGTCCGTTCGTCGAAAGGTTGACGAACACACCGCGAAGAACCGAAAGATTTTCCGTCAGCAGCGTTCCGAACGCTTCAAATACCGCAAGCGCCGCCCCGGCGTCCGTCCGGCCTTCCGCCGTATTGACAAGCTCCGCCGGGATCCCCGAAAAGTTCAGATAACGGAGCACTTCCGAAAACGAAAGCCCCAGCTCGCCCGTTTCGATCGTCTTGCCCTCATACGACAGCAGCATCAGGTTCGCATAGCGTTTCATATAAGAGGCCAGCAGGGTGATATGACTGCGGCACTTTTCCCGGACCGCCGTATCGGCTGATCTCCGCGCTTCTTCCGCAAGCGTTGAGATCTCCTGCGACTGCCGCCAGGTGCGCCTGGCGATCGTATCGTACATCGCGGTCCGCTGTTCGATCTTGGTCTGCTTTTCCCTCAGCTCGTTTTGCAGGCGGTTCAGCTCCGCTTCCTGCGCCAGCGCTTCTTTCGCCTCCGCCAGCTCTTCATTCAGGCGGTCAAGCTCCGTCAGATCATCCTGCCAGAAACCGAAGCCGCCGGGGACTTCCATTTTGTGAAGGACCGTATGCTCGCCGATCCGCGCGCCGTCCGGCGCGGCAAACTGACCCGCCGTCAGAGGAACGGCGGAGCGGGATAGATAGACCGGCTCTCCCTTTTGATCCGTGATCTGCGCGGAAAGGGAAACGATGCCGAACAGCCTCCCGTATCCCTTATTGGTCGGGATCAGACCAAGCTGCATACAGCATTCCAGCACCCCCGCCACCATTAAGATCAGCGTTTCCGGAAACTCGATGATATATGAGCCGTTGAGCCTCGGCATCTTTTCCGTCATCAAAAGCACACTCATAGCGATGCCGACGGAAAACGGGATCAGGGTCAGCCAGGCGTTTTTCCGGGAACTGCCGATGCGGCACTTGATCACCAGGATGAGGATCGCCGCCGGATAGAGCATATACTGCCAGGCGGTGATCACGTAAAAAAGCCAGCCGCGGGCGTACTCGCTGTCCCAGTTCAAAAAGCCGGGCTGAAAACGGAACACCAGGCCGTGCAGATCGTTTGTCAAAACCAGCAGGATGAAAACGGCGGTGAGCGCCGCCGGCCAATACCATTTTTTGGGAAGCCGCATTTCCCCTTTCGGCGAGATCAGCAGAGAAATATAAAAGAAAAACAGCGGAAGCAGAAGCATCGGCACGTAATAAAGATACCAGGTATGACGCGCCAGGCCCGCCACTCCCGCGAAAGCGCTGTATTTGACGCCGCGAAGCAGAAGCAGAAGAAACGCCATCCGGGAAAGCGATTTCATCATAAACGAAAGACTCCCCGGACTCAGCACGCGGTAGGAATAGTAGCGTATGAGACAAGCGGAAAGGATCAGAAGATAGAGTGTGGAAAGATTCCGCGTGGGAAACCGATCCGGAATAACGCTCGCGCACGGAAGAATATTGACTGCCAGCAAGGCGTAATACAGCGCCAGCCGACCGAGCGTTGTTTTCACCACGTTCATTTTCGCATTCCTCCCTTCCGTTTTGCCGGCCGATTGCCGCCGGCTGCCGAAAACCCGCCCGGCAGGGCAGATATCACTCAAAAAAGAGACGTTTTGCCAGTGATAGCCGAAACAACAAGTCTCGGTAATATAACGCAACAGTCTCTTGAACATAATATAGCACCGTTCAAAAAAGAAGTCAATGCTTTTCGGAAAAAGAATAAAGGATCACGAAGGCCAAAACCGCAATACGGCGAAAACGCATCAAATCAAACGTTGATCACAGAACCGCTTTCTGATTGCGTTAATCGATCGCCATCTTGTCTCCCTCTGAAGAGGGAACTGTCGGACGGTATGCACAGGTTAACGAGGACGACGATTAAAACCACACTACACTATAAAAATCCCTCTGCCGGTTTCCCGACAGAGGGATTTTTTTTAGATATACAGCGCTGCTTTTACGTCCTTCCACCTATGCACTCTGTGCTTGGTGGAGTCGGCGTACAGATATTTCTGTGCGTCGGCTTTGGTGAGCGTAAAGTCAGCAAACTTAAAGGGCGCGAAACTTATTACTTGCCTTCCTTGATCGCGGCCTGTATTACCATTCACGAAACGCACCGATCAAAATTTGTCGAAAATTATTGCATTAATGACTAATTTGCAAAATGTTAGTGCCAAACCAATTGAATATAATGCATAGGGGAAATTTTTATGTTGCTTTTTTGCCTTTTAAGTGATATAATAATAAAGTAGTTAGTTTACTTACTTACTATACGGAGGTGATTAGGTGGCAAAAAAAGAATATGCTGAGGGAAGTTTCGGCGCATTTTTCGTCAAGCTTATTAAAGAGCATGATTATTCACAAGCGAGATTTGCTTCGGACCTGGGCGTTTCTAAAACCTATCTGTTCGATGTGTTCAATGGTCGAGTTAAACCACCCACCCCTGAAATGCAAGACCGTATTATTGAACTTTTGCAGCTTTCTGATGACGAGAAGGCACTGTTTTACAGCAAAGCTGCGGATGGACGTCATGAACTTCCAAAAGATGTTGTCGAATTTCTGAAAAATAATCAAACTGAGATAAACAAACTTAGAGAAAGAATGAGGGCGTAATTATGGCAAACGAAACAAAAACATATGCTATTTTCCGAGATATGCTTAGGGGCAAAGGCTATTATGACGATAAAGATATCGTTGTTGAAGAGCAAAAAAGCGATAATGCAAAAATCGACAAATTGTTAAAAAACGCCTCTAAAAAGGGGAACAAAAACGGATATCCCGACTTTATTCTGTATTCAAAAGCTTATCCTGAATTGATAATTGTTGTAGAAGCTAAAGCAGATATAAATAAACACGAGAGTGAAACACGAGATAATTACGCTGACTATGCGGTTGACGGAGCATTGTTATACGCCTCCTTCTTGTCAAAAGAGTTCGATGTACTTGCAATAGGCATTAGCGGAGAGGAAGAACACCGATTTAAGATGTCCCATTATCTTCACCTTAAAGAAGATAAAAAAGCAAATCCAATATTTGATGATATTCTATTAACTGTAAACGAGTATTTTGATGGCATCAATCAGAGCAACTATAAATTCAATCAGGATTATGCAAAATTAATTGCTTATACGAAAACTCTAAACGAGACACTTCATGCAAAGAAAATCAAGGAATCTCAACGTGCCCTGCTCATAAGCGGAATTTTGATTGCGTTGAAAGACAGAGCTTTTAGAGACGGATATAAAAAACACGAAAAAGTAACACAACTGGTTAAGTCTCTATATACCGCTATAGAAGGACAACTTTCAAGTGGTGATATTCCTCAAAAGAAAATAGATGTTCTAACACAGGCATTCAGTTTTGTTAAGACAAATCCTACGTTGACTGATGCCAAAACAGGAAAAAAGTTTCTTGAAGACCTTATTGACGAGATTGACCGTGAAATTAACGGTTTTATGGTTACACATCAGTATGTAGATACTGTCAGTCAATTTTACATAGAGTTTTTAAGATATGCCAATAATGATAAAGGTCTTGGTATTGTATTAACTCCACCTCATATTACAGATTTATTTGCAGAATTAGCTGATGTCGATAAAAGCAGTGTAGTATTGGATAACTGTTGCGGAACAGGTGGCTTCTTGATTAGCGCTATGAAGCGCATGTTAATTGATGCCAAGGGCGACCAAGCAAAAGAAAAAGACATCAAGGGAAAACAGTTGATTGGCATTGAATTCCAAGATGATATTTATACTCTTCTCATTTCAAATATGATTATTCATCGAGATGGCAGAACAAATATTTATTGGGGAGACTGTTTCAAAGAAATCGATGACGTTAAGAAAAATTTCAAGCCAACTGTTGGCCTTTTGAATCCGCCATATAAAACTAAGGCTGCAGACATTGAGGAGTTTGAGTACATCCTAAATAACCTTGATGCATTGGAACCGGGTGGTACATGTATAGCTATTATTCCTATCAGTTGTGTTATTGAAAAGACAACTATTGCGGAAAACCTCAGAAAGAGAGTTTTAGAAAAACATACTCTCGAAGCTGTGCTTTCTATGCCCGAAGAACTTTTCCATAATTCAAAAGTTAACACGGTTACCTGTGCTGTAATTATAACCTCCCACAAGCCTCACCCAAAAGGCAAGAAAACATGGTTTGCGTATTGCCGTGATGACGGATTTATTAAAATGAAAAACAAAGGACGTATTGATGCTAATCATACATGGAACGACATTCGGGATAGATGGGTTTCGGCGTTTAGAAATCGTGAGATAATTGACAAATTCAGTCTAATGCGCGAGGTAAGTGAAAAAGATGAATGGTGCGTAGAAGCTTATCTTGAAACAAATTATGATGAATTCTCTTTTCAGGATTACGAAACTACAGTTAAGAAATACCTTATGTTTAACTTTATGGATATGACTGATATATCAAGAGGTGACGAGCAAGATGAAGACATGCAAGATTAGTGATTTGTTTTTAGTTGATTACGGAGTAGACCTTGAATTGAATGCATTAGAAAAAGATATTAATGGCATCAATTTTGTGTCTCGAACCTCTAAAAACAATGGTGTTTCTGCGAAGGTTAAGCAGATAGCAAGTATTGAACCACTTCCGGCAGGAACAATTACTGTTGCGTGTGGTGGGTCTGTAATGGAAGCGTTTTTGCAAATGTCTCCATATTATTCAGGAAGAGATTTGTACTATCTAAGACCAAAATCGGATATGAGCAACGAAATTAAACTTTATTATTGTCATTGCCTTCGTTCAAATAAATATAAATACTCATACGGGCGGCAGGCCAATGTCACATTACCAGACTTACTCGTTCCAACTCTAGACAGCATACCTGATTATGTTTTCGCAATGTCTTTAAAATACTACGGCGAAACTTTAATAAAGCAAACCGAATTTCCCAGAGATAATTCAAATTATCCGCCAAACGCAAAGTCTGTTCCTTTGGAAAAATTATTTGTTGTTGAGAACGGAATAGCCTCGTCGCAAGTCGTAAGAAGCGAAGAAAAAGAAAGCGAAAACTGGGTTCCATATATCAGACCGTCATATAGACAAGAAACCAGCATAGATGCCTTTGTTAATAAAAAACTTGTTTCCGAAGACAAACTATTCCCCGCTGGAACTCTTTATGTTTCGACCGACGGTCAAGGCAGTCACACTTTTTCCTATGTTTCCACATTTGAATTTGTTCCTAATAGCAATGTTTCCGTTTTGATACCTCGTCGAAAGATGAGTTTGCAGGAAAAACTGTATTATGCTCAATGCATAACTAACAATAGATATAAGTTTTCCTATGGAAGAAAACCTAAAGGTGACAGACTAAAAAAAGTGCGTTTGCCCGAATACCCACCAAAATATGTAACAGATTATACTATTGATAAAGTGGTAAGTAGTTTTTTTGAGGTTTTGAATATCGTGTAAATTAAGATAACACTCACGTAGATACAAAAACCGCCCTGTGACTTTTTAGGTCACAGGGCGGTTCTCTCATACATAGAGATTGACGTTTAAGTCTTTCTACCTGTAAATGCGATGTTTCGTACTGTCTTTATACAGGTATGCTTTCGCCTCATCTATATTCAGCACAAATTCCGCAACTTTGGTGAATGGGTCATTATTTCCCACTTTCCTTAATTGCGGCCTGGGCGGCGGCGAGGCGGGCGATGGGCACGCGGAAGGGCGAGCAGGAGACGTAGTCAAGGCCGATGGTGTGGCAGAATTCCACGGACACCGGGTCGCCGCCGTGCTCACCGCAGATGCCGCAGTGCATTTCGGGGCGGACCTTTTTGCCGAGGGAGACGGCGAGTTCCATCAGTTTGCCGACGCCGGTCTGATCGAGTTTCGCGAACGGATCGTTCTCGTAGATCTTGGTGTCGTAATAGGCGTCGAGGAACTTGCCGGCGTCGTCACGGCTGAAGCCGAAGGTCATCTGCGTCAGATCGTTGGTGCCGAAGCAGAAGAACTCCGCCTCTTTGGCGATCTCGTCGGCGGTCAGCGCCGCTCTGGGGATCTCGATCATGGTGCCGACTTCGTATTTGAGGTCGGCGCCGGCGGCCTTGATCTCCTCGTCGGCGGTCTTGACGACGACGTCTTTGACGAATTTCAGCTCTTTGACTTCACCGACCAGCGGGATCATGATCTCGGGAACGATGTTCCAGTCGGGATGAGCTTTCTTGACGTTGATGGCGGCGCGGATGACAGCCTTGGTCTGCATCACGGCGATCTCGGGATAGGTGACGGTCAGACGGCAGCCGCGGTGGCCCATCATCGGGTTGAACTCATGCAGCGAGGAAATGACCTGTTTGATATATTCCACGCTCTTGCCCTGGGTCTTGGCGAGGGCTTCGATGTCCGCCTCTTCGGTGGGGACGAACTCATGCAGCGGGGGATCGAGGAAACGGATGGTGACAGGGTTGCCTTCCAGCGCTTCGTAGATCTTCTCGAAGTCACCCTGCTGATAGGGCAGGATCTTGTCAAGCGCCGCTTCTCTTTCTTCCTTGGTCTCGGCACAGATCATCTCGCGGAACGCGCCGATGCGCTCGGCTTCAAAGAACATATGCTCGGTACGGCAGAGACCGATACCCTCGGCGCCGAGTTCTCTCGCCTTTTTGGCGTCGGCGGGGGTGTCGGCGTTGGTGCGGACCTTCAGGACGCGGAACTTGTCCGCCCACTCCATGATGCGGCCGAACTCGCCGGCGATCTCAGCGTCGACGGTGGGGATGACGCCGTCATAGATGTTACCGGTGGAACCGTCGATGGAGATGAAATCGCCCTCATGGAAGGTCTTGCCGGCCAGGTCGAATTTCTTATTCTCCTCGTCCATCTTAATGTCGCCGCAGCCGGAGACACAGCAGGTGCCCATACCGCGGGCAACGACGGCCGCGTGAGAGGTCATACCGCCGCGCACGGTCAGGATGCCCTGGGAGGCCTTCATACCGGTGATGTCCTCGGGGGAGGTCTCAAGTCTTACAAGAACGACTTTCTCGCCTCTGGCGTTCCACGCCTCGGCGTCCTCGGCGGTGAATACGATCTTACCGCAGGCGGCGCCCGGAGAAGCTCCGAGGCCCTTGCCGGCGGGGGTCGCCGCTTTCAGCGCCTTCGCGTCGAACTGCGGGTGAAGCAGAGTGTCAAGATTTCTCGGGTCGATCATCGCGACGGCTTTTTTCTCGTCGATCATACCTTCGTCCACCAGGTCGCAGGCGATCTTGAGCGCCGCTTTCGCGGTGCGCTTGCCGTTACGGGTCTGCAGCATGAACAGTTCGCCCTTCTCGACGGTGAACTCCATATCCTGCATATCTCTGTAATGATCCTCGAGAATGGCGCAAACTTTCTGGAATTTGGCGAACGCTTCGGGGAATTTCTCCGCCATCTGCGCGATGGGCATCGGGGTGCGGACACCGGCGACGACGTCCTCGCCCTGCGCGTTGGTCAGGAACTCGCCCATCAGGCCTTTTTCGCCGGTCGCGGGATCGCGGGTAAAGGCGACGCCGGTACCGCAGTCGTCACCCATATTGCCGAACGCCATCATCTGGACGTTGACGGCGGTGCCCCAGGAATAGGGGATGTCGTTGTCGCGGCGATAGACGTTGGCGCGGGGGTTGTCCCAGGAACGGAACACCGCTTCCACGGCGCCTTTGAGCTGTGCTTTCGGATCGGTCGGGAAGTCCGCGCCGATCTTGGATTTATATTCCGCTTTGAACTGCTCGGCGAGTTCTTTGAGATCGTCCGCCGTCAGATCGACGTCCTGCGTGACGCCGCGGTTTTCCTTCATCTCATCGATGAGTTGCTCAAAATATTTTTTACCGACTTCCATAACGACGTCGGAATACATCTGGATAAATCTTCTGTAGCAGTCATACGCCCAGCGGGGATTGCCGGATTTGGCGGCCATGACCTCGACGACCTGCTCATTGAGACCCAGGTTGAGGATGGTGTCCATCATACCGGGCATGGAAGCGCGCGCGCCGGAACGGACCGATACGAGCAGCGGGTTTTCCGCGTCACCGAACTTTTTGCCGGTGATCTCTTCCATCTTGACGATATACTCGTCGATCTGACCCATGATCTCGTCGTTGATCTTTCTGCCGTCCTCATAGTACTGCGTGCAGGCTTCGGTGGTGACGGTGAAGCCCTGCGGCACGGGAAGACCGATGTTGGTCATCTCGGCGAGGTTGGCGCCTTTTCCGCCCAGCAGCTCACGCATATTGGCGTTGCCTTCACTGAAAAGGTACACGTACTTTTTGCTCATAATGCTATTCCTCCATATAATAAAATTTTTTTATAAACGTATTAAACCATCAAACGATATTGTAACATCTTTTTTCCGGTTTGTCTATATTTTTTTCTATTTTCTTGAAAAGTAAACTCTCGGGACCCGCACGCCGATATCACAGACCAGTTCGTAGTGCAGTCTGTCGCTGAGCCGCGCCAGCGTTTCGGCGTCGACGCCGTCGCCCATCAGCGTGACCTCGTCGCCGCGACGGACGTCCGGGATGTTTGTTACGTCGACCATACACTGATCCATACAGACACGCCCGAGGATGGGGGCTTTTTCACCGCGGATCATCACGTAGCCCTTGTTGGAAAGAGAACGCGGGTAGCCGTCGGCGTATCCGATGGGGATGGTGGCGATGACGGTCTCCCGGTCGGTGACAAAGGTGCCGCCGTAACTGACCGGTGTTCCGGCGGGCACCGTTTTGACGTAGGTGACGCGGGCGTGCATGGACATTGCCGGTTTCAGGCGGATGAGATCTCTATCGACCTCCTCCGACGGATACAATCCGTACGTCGCGATGCCGCACCGTACGAGATCGAAGCGCGCCTCCGGCACCTCGGTGATGCCGGCGGAATTGCACATATGGCGGCAGGGGATGGCGACGCCCTCGGCTTTGAGCCGTTCCGTAAACCGTTCAAACGCGGCGAGTTGTTCGCGCGCGGAGGTCTTGTCCGTCTCATCCGCCCGCGCGAAGTGAGAAAAGATCCCGCCGATCACCAGGTTCGGCAGCGCGGCGATACGCCTGACGATCCCGACGCTTTCGTTGTTCGGCATCAGCCCGATCCGGCTCATACCGGTGTCGATCTTGATATGGATATTGACGGTCTTTCCCAGCCGGACGGCAAGGTCAGACAGCGTTTCCGCCGTCTCATAGTCGAACACCGTCAGGGAGATATCCTCCATAATGAGCGCCTCACTGACCCCGGGAAAGATATATCCGAGGATGAGGATGGGATTGCGGATGCCCGCTTCCCGCAGGGACAGCGCTTCCTCGGCGGTGGCGACGCCGAACGAGCGCACCTTATTTTTTAATACGCGCGCTACCGGTATGGCGCCGTGTCCGTAGGCGTTCGCCTTGATGATCGCCATCAGCCCGACGCCGGGACCGACGATGCGCTGCATCTCATCCACGTTGTCGCAGATCGCGTCCAGATCGATCCGCGCGTATACTCTACTCGGCAGCATTTGACCACTCCCTTATCTTACCGATTTCCAGTGCCTTTCCGTTCGCGTCGTACAGGATCGCGTCTTCGGCGGTGCCGCCGCGTATGATAGCGGCGGTGGCGAACACGTCCGCCAGCCCCGCGTCCTCACAGACGACGCTGGCCTGTATGACGCCGCTATCCGCGGGATAGCCGCCCGAAAGGTCGATGATATGATGATATTTTTTGCCTTCGTACACGAAATACCGCTGATCGGTGCCGGCGGTGGCGAGCGCCCTGTCTTTGAGCGTTATCACGCGGTCGTATCCTCCGTTTTTCGGATCGGCGATGCCGATCGTCGCGTCGTCTCCGACGGAGACGACGGAGGATGTGGCGCTGAGTACGCCGCGAAATCCATCGGCGCGCAACTCGTCCGCCACCCGCTGCAGGGCGTATCCTTTGGCGAATGCCCCGACGTCCAGCGCGGCGTCGGGATCGGTGAGGCAGGCGGTGCCGTTGACGCGGTCGATGACGAGTTTTTCGACGCCGACGTGGCGCAGCGCCGTATCGATCGTCTCTTTGGAGGGCGGCGTTTCGGTATCTTTCCACAGCCGGGTGAGCGCGCCGCACGTCAGATCGACGGCGCCGTCCGTTTTTCCGTACGCCTCGACGCCGAAGGTCAGCAGATCCAGCAGTTTCTCATCGGTTTTGACCGGCTTTCCGGCGTTTTTGTTGATCTCGTAAACGCCTGTCACGCCCTCATAGGCGTGGTAGGCGTCGGTCAGTTTATGCCACGTCTCCAGTTTTTCCCGCGCGGCGGCGGTCCAGCGGTCTGTCTCCGCCCGCGGCAGGGAGGTGATCACCTCGATCACCGTGTCGAACGTGCCGTAGATCTCCCCCCGCCGGCGGGGCGTATTCCCGCAGGCCGAGAGCAGCAGGACGGCGGCGCAGAGCGCGGCGCAAACCCTCTTTTTCATAATTTACACCTTGTTTACATTCTCTTAACAAAAAAAGAGTTCAATATGTTATAATATGATCACACGGTGATGTGAGCGATCATCGTGGGTGCGTGAGCACCGTTTTTTCATCATTCTCCTATTTTGGAAAAGGGAAGCCCTCGCGGCTTCCTTTTTCTATTATAAAATATAAAAATCGCTTTGTAAA
>LVAN01000050.1:0-823 GCA_001604045.1 Clostridiales bacterium Firm_08
CTTTGCCTTCAACCTGTTGCGGGAATCCAGCAAAGAGTTTGCGGGCGAAAACCTGTTCCTTTCGCCGATGGGCGTCACCATCGTGTCGAGCATGCTCGCCAACGGCGCCGAGGGGGCGACCTACGATGAAATCGTGGAAGCCATCGGCCTGAAAGGCTGCAGCCTGGATCAGGTGAACGACTGTTATGCTACGCTGGTGGCAGCGCTCTACAAGGCCGACTCGAAGGTGTCGTTCTCGCTGGCCAACTCCATCTGGGCGGCGAAGGACATCTCGCTCAAGAAGAAATTCCGAACCAACATGGAGAAAACCTTCGACGCAGAGTCCTATTCCGTGGATTTCGGCGCAGCGGGGACGCTCAAGCAGGTGAACGACTGGTGCAGCAAGAAGACGAATGGCCTCATCCCGAAAATGTTCGACCAGCTAAGCCCCCTCACGCGGATGCTGCTGATCAACGCGCTCTATTTCAAGGGCGACTGGGTATATACTTTCCCGGAGGAACAAAACTACTATGGCGACTTTCAGACGATGGGCGGGGCAGTTCATGTCGCTGGGTCGCGAGCTGGACGTTTATCAGGATAAGGACGTCTCCATCGTGAAGATGCCCTATGGTAACGGCGCATTCCTGATGGAAGCCATTGTGCCGAGTGGAGATTTCAAGGCATTCCTCTCGTCGCTTTCCTTCTCGCAGCTGCAGCGGTGGGACCTGGCGGTGACGACCACCCAGGCGGAGCTGCGGTTCCCGAAGTTCACGGCTGAGTTCGATACCGACGAAGGCCTGGTGCCGGTACTGATGCGTCTGGGCATGAAGAAAGCCTTCTCGGC
>LVAN01000050.1:829-1151 GCA_001604045.1 Clostridiales bacterium Firm_08
ATGTCAGCAACTTCAGGCAGAAGACCTTTGTCAAGATCGACGAGAAAGGCACCGAGGCCGCGGCGGTGACGGAAGCTGAGATGCGGAAGAATGCCATCGGGGGTGGGGATGTGTTTCTCAGTTTCGACCGGCCGTTCGTGTATCTGATCCGGGAAAAGAGCACCGGAGCGATTCTGTTTATCGGAACGAAAGTAAAATAATATGTTCAAAGGACAACCGAAAGGTCTTTATGCGCTGGCGCTGGCCAATACGGGCGAGCGGTTCGGCTACTATACGATGCTGGCCATCTTCATGCTGTTCCTCCAGGCCAAGTTCGGCTGGG
>LVAN01000050.1:1177-1284 GCA_001604045.1 Clostridiales bacterium Firm_08
TTCATGCCCGTGGTGGGCGGTTGGCTCGCCGACAAGATCGGCTATGGCAAATGCGTGGTGACGGGTGTTTGCGTGATGTTCTTGGGTTATGTGCTGCTTACCATCCC
>LVAN01000050.1:1312-1551 GCA_001604045.1 Clostridiales bacterium Firm_08
ATCGCCCTGGGTACGGGCCTGTTCAAAGGCAACCTGCAGGTGATGATCGGCAACCTCTACGACGATCCGAAGTACGCTGCCAAGCGAGATTCCGCCTTCAGCCTCTTTTACATGGCCATCAACATCGGCGCGATGTTCGCGCCCTTCGCCGCCACGGCCATCACCAACCGCTTCCTGGCCAAGTCGGGCCTGATCTACAAAGCCGACATCCCCGCCCTGGCGCATCAGCTGCTCGACGG
>LVAN01000051.1 GCA_001604045.1 Clostridiales bacterium Firm_08
GATGGCGGCCGGGAAGCAGATCTCGTTGGTCGTCGGGTTGTAGTAGGCGTTGACCGTCTGGGGGGTCATGCCCCACTCGTCCTTGTCCGTCGGCTTGCCGACCTTGGAGAGGTTGTCCGCGACGTACCAGGCGCTGGCGGCGCGCAGGTTGTCATAGTAGCTGAGGTTCGGATCGACCTCGAAGGTGTACTCCTTCCACTTGTCCGGGTAGCCGATCTTCACGGTGAAGTTCGCGAGCTTGTCCTGGGCGTAGGCCTTGGTCTCGTCGCCCATCCAGTCGAGGGCGGCGATGTGCTGGCCGAGGGAGACCTTCAGGTTGTTCACGATCTCGAGCATCTTCTGCTTGTAGGCCTCCGGGAAGTACTTTTCGACGTACATCTGGCCGACGGCCTCGCCGAGGATGGAGTTCGGGACGCTCATCGCGCGCTTCCAGCGCGGACGGTGCTCGGTCACGCCGCTCATCTGGCGGGAGAAGAAGTCGAACGAGGCGGCATAGAAGTCGTCGGACAGGGAGCCGGCGGCGCTGCTGATCAGCTGGGCGGCCAGGTAGTCCTTGAGGCTCTCCAGGTCCGCTTTCTTATAGAGGTCGCTGAAGCCCTGGAAGAAGGAAGGCTGCTCGACGATGACCTTGTCCATCTTCGGCAGGCCCATCGCCTCGGCGAAACCCTTGAAGTCGAAGCCCGGATAGGCCTTGCAGATCTGGTCGAAGGTCATCGGGTTGTAGAGCTTCGTGTAGTCGCGGTTCTGGACGCTGGTCCAGGAGAACTCCGCGAGCTTGTCCTCGATGCCGGCGGCACGCGCGGCGCGCTGCTCGGGCTGGTCGAGGCCGGTCAGCGCGAAGAGCTTGGCGAGCATCGCCTCATAGCCCTGGCGCAGCGCGGCGTTGGACGGATCGACATAGTAGTCGCGGTCGCCCATGCCGAGGCCGCCCTGGCCGAGGTAGAAGACCTGGGTGTTGCTGTCCATCAGGTCGGCGCTCACGCCGCCGCCGAAGAAGCCGCCCTCGCCGACGAGGTTCAGCTTGCCGAGGTGGCGGGCCAGCGCAGCCTTGTCGGGCTGGGCGTAGATCTCATCCACATACTTTTTGAGCGGGGCGGCACCTTCCGCGTTCAGGCGGGTCGAATCGAGGCCCTGCTTGTACAGGTCGACGATTTTCTGCTCGGTCGTTCCCGGGATGGTCTTCATCTCGGTCATCGACTGGAAGAGCTCGTTGAGCTGCTTCTGGGTCAGGTCACGCAGGGCGTCGAAGGAGCCGTAGCGGGCGTATTCCGCGGGAAGCGGGTTCTTGCGGAGCCAGCCGCCGTTGACATACTGGAAAAAATCTTCCCCCGGGGAAACGGAGGTGTCGAAGTCCGTCGGATCGATCGCCGGGACCACGTTCGTCTGCTTTTCCGCGCAGGCGGCCAGCAGGAAGAGAGGAATCATCATCAAAAACAACTTTTTCATAATCCTATAATTAATTGTTACTTCTTCTTGTTCAGGAAGTCGAGCCGCGCCTGGGCGGACATCTGCTCGGCCGTGTCCGGGGAATAGCGGACGAGCAGGGGAAGGTACTTCTTCTCCATCTTCGTGTCGCCGGACTTGCGGGCCATCAGGACGCAGTTCTTGATCGAAGGGTAATCCTCCGGGGAAATCTTGAGCACGCGGTCGTAGTACTTCTTCGCGTTCCTGTTGTCCCCCTTGACCACATAATAGTAAGAGCCGAGGTTGCCGAGGAACATCGTGTCGTTCTTGTTGTAGGAGACCATCTTCTCGGAGACGGTCTTGAAGGCGTTGTACGACGTCGGGGAGCCGATGGTATAGAAGGTATAGCAGTACTCCTGGACGGCGGACTTGAAGAATTCCGCATCCACGGCCTCCCCGTTGTAGGTCCAGGCCACGCCCTTCGTGCCGTAATAATAGTCGATCAGGGACAGCAGGGCGGCCGTCGCCATGTCCGGGCTCTCCTTCTCGTAGGAAATCAGCGAGGTGATCTTGCAGAAGCGGTACTCGAGCTTCTCCGGGGCGATGCGGATCGCCCGATCGATGGCTTCCGAGGCCTTTCCGTAGAGTTCGTCGTCGTAGAAGATCTCCTCGAAGTAGCGGATGTCGGCGCCGAGGGAGTCCTTCAGCGTCAGGACCGGCTGGTTCCCCAGGAACTTCGCAGCGTCCTTCGCGACGACTTCGGAGCGCTGCGCCTTCGCGTTGTAATAGTTGAACCGGGCCACGAACAGGTTCGCGTCCTCGGGGAAATCGGCTTCCCAGCGGTCCAGCAGGGTTTCGATGCCCACGCCCGCGGGCCCGAGCCGGTTCACCAGCAGGACATAGCGCTCCTGGTATTCCGTTTCGCTCGTCTGGGCGAAGGCCGGGGCGGCAAGGACGCACGCCGCCAGTATGGCAAGTATTCTTTTCATATCTCTTTCTTTCAATCCAGGTCCATCCGTATCCTCCGCCCCGCGGGCAGGAGGTTGTTGCAGCGTTTCCCCAGGTTCTTCACGAACCCCAGCGGAACGCCCAGGTACGTCAGCGCCACATAGCCCGGAGGCGCATCCGGCAG
>LVAN01000052.1:0-1056 GCA_001604045.1 Clostridiales bacterium Firm_08
GCACATGGCACCCGGCGGCGGCTTCGTACTGGTTGTGTTTATCGAGTAGATGCCCGGCTCTGACCGGGCATGACATTAGATCGTCTTGTTCAGCTCATCGACGGGCTTCATGAACCNNNTGGTAGTTCTGCATCTCGCCCGAGAAGAACTGATCGTAAGCGCCCATATCCACGAATCCATGACCGGAGAGGTTGAAGAGAATGGTCTTCGCTTCTCCGGTTTCCCTGCACTTGAGGGCCTCCTGGATGGTGGCGGCGATGGCGTGGCAGGATTCCGGTGCGGGGATGATGCCCTCGGTGCGCGCGAAGAGCACGCCGGCGTTGAAGGAATCGAGCTGCTCGATGTCCACCGCTTCCATGAAACCGTCTTTCATCAGTTGCGACATGATGACGCCCGCGCCGTGGTAGCGAAGGCCGCCCGCGTGGATGCTGGCCGGCTTGAAACCGTGGCCAATGGTAAACATCGGAAGCAACGGCGTGAGGCCCGCTTCGTCGCCGAAATCATATTCGAATTTGCCGCGGGTGAGTTTCGGGCACGACATCGGCTCGGCCGCGATGAAACGCGTGGTCTTGCCCTCTTTGATGTTGTGGCGCATGAANNNNATCTGCATCTGCTTCTCGGCTTCCAGGCCGATGATCGACTGGTGGAGACACACGTGGTTGAGCACGGAACCGAGGGTGTACTTGCAGTTCGGCGTGGTCACGGCCAACTCGATGGCTTCGGAGATGGCGCAGCCCAGCGAGCCGCGGTCGTTGGGGTTGATGGTCAGGATGTCCTTGCCGGCGCGGACGGCGACGGGGTGATGGCGGCACCGAAGGTCTGCATGATGCTGCGGCGGTAGGGCTTCTGTTCATAGCTCACCTTCACCATGTAAACAGCGAGTTCCAGCCCGAATTTCTTAGCAGCATACGACAGCGCACCGCCCCACTGGCCGGCGCCCGTCTCGGTGGTGATGTTGGTCACGCCCTGCTGCTTGGCGTAATAGGCCTGGGCCAGTGCGGAATTGAGCTTGTGGCTGCCGGCCGGGCTCACGCTCTCGTTCTTGAAATAGATGTG
>LVAN01000052.1:1121-1803 GCA_001604045.1 Clostridiales bacterium Firm_08
GCGGATGGGCTCCGGGATGGGAATCCACTCGTCGGTCTGGTTGAGTTCCTGCCGGGCGCATTCCTCGCAGAAGATCGGGAAAAGGTCTTCGGCGCTGAGCGGCTGCTTGGTAGCGGGGTTCAGAATCGGCAGCGGTTTGTTGGGCATCACCGCCTGCATGTTGAAGAAATGGGTGGGGATTTCGCTCTCCGGGAGCAGGAACTTCTTCTGTTTCATGGTCGTAAATGTTTTTAAACGTTTATAATTGTTTTTACTCGTTTTTCGCAATAAAAAAGGTCTGTCGCAATTCGACAGACCTTACTATAATCATATGGCTGGCTCCTTGCGACTAATTGAGTTGCAAGCGCCACCACCAGATGTTGTTCACGCGTTTCATTGAAGCGGTCTCCGCTATTTCGGTTGTAAAGTTAGGAAAAAGTATCTACCGTTGTTCTGAAATTTGTATTTTTGCGGCAAACTTTTCTGGAATGTTCGCAGAGTTATTGTTTGGCAGCAGTACTGCACACATCATATTCATTCTTGCCGTCACCATCGCCCTGGGCACTTTGCTGGGCAAATGGAAGATTGGCGGCGTGACGCTCGGAGTCACGTGGATCCTCTTCGTTGGCATCGCCCTGGGCCATTTCGGCATGGGCATCGACCCGAAAGTCTTGAGCTTCGTGAAGGAGTTCGGCCTCATCCT
>LVAN01000037.1 GCA_001604045.1 Clostridiales bacterium Firm_08
TGGCGCCCGCCGAGGACAACAAGCCGAAAAGCGCTGATTTTTACCGTTTATCAGACGTTTTGTCCTTATCGCGGGTCAGCCTTGCCTGATAAGCGAATATGATATATAAAAATAAAAACAAGGGGATGAATGAATGCTGACCGTCAATGTTGTCAAAAACGGCGATCGTGTCATCGTCGCGACAGAAGGGACCATCGATACGGAAACGGCCCCAAAATTCAACGAGGCTCTGCTCGATCTGGATTATACGAACCTCGACCTTACGATCGATTTCGACAAAACCGATTATATCACGTCCGCCGGACTGCGCGTTTTACTGGTCGCGCGGAAAAAACTTTCGGATCAGACCCTGCGGATCGTCAACGTCAATGAACTTATTATAGAGGTGTTTCAGGTCACCGGGTTCTCTGAAATTTTGAATTACAGCGCCAAAGAACAGGATCCTGTCGATTGTCACCTCAGTTTCAAAGCGCTTCTGAAAAAACGGGTAAACGACGGACTCGCGTTTGTTTTCGCGGGGCGTGAGTACACCTGGGAAGACGTTGACCGTCTCTCGCAGATCGTCGCGGACGATCTCGCGAAAGCCGGGGTGAAAAAAGGCTCTCACGTCGGGATCTGTTCCCCCAACTCGATCAACTGGATCGTGACCTTTTTCGCGGTACAGAAACTCGGCGCGATCGCGCTTCTCGTGAACTACGGCCTGAAGCCCGACGAGATCGCGTCCCTCGCCGAGATCGGCGACATCACGCATCTTTGCTACGGCGCCATCCCCGGGCTGACGGATTTCGGCGTTTTCTCCGCCGCTTTGCTCGGAGGCAGATCCACCGTAACGTATATGTACGATATCGGAATGGACCGGGATTTCACCGAACGGCTTTCCGAGTATGACGCGATCAGGGAAAAATACGACGAAGCTTTTCATTCCGACGACCCGAGCGTTGTGATATTCACCTCCGGCTCTACCGGAAAACCCAAGGCGGTCCTGTCCTCCTCCTTCAATCTTTTGAATTCCGTCAAGGCGATCAGCGCGGAATGCAGCTTTACAAGCGCGGACAGAGCGTGCGCTTTCCTGCCGCTGTTCCATGTGTTCGGTTTTTCCTCCTGTATCGGGATCGGCCTGCTTTACGGCTGTGTGTCCTACATTCCCGTCAATAACAAGCCCGCCACGATGATCGACCTGATCCGTGAAAAACGATGCACGATTTTCAACACCGTGCCGACGATGTTTCTCGCCATGGTCGGACAGCCCGATTTCACGCCGGAGGCGCTCTCGTCTCTGCGGGTATCGGTCCTCGGCGGCTCCGCCACAAGCGAGTCTCAGATGACCATGCTCCGTTCCCTCCTGCCGAACAACCATTTCTGCAATATTTACGGCATGTCCGAAAACGCCGTTATCAGTATGACCCGGTATGAGGACACGTTCGAACACGTCACACAGACAGTCGGCAAACGGGTAGACGGCATCGAGATCGAGATCAGAGATCCGGCGAACGGCGAAAAGATCGCCGACGGACAGTCCGGCGAGATCTATATTCGATCCAAGGAAATGATCGTGTGCTATTACCGCCTCCCCATTGAAAAACAGCCGCTGGACGACGAGGGATGGCTCGCGACGGGAGATCTGGGCGTCATCCTGCCGGACGGGTATCTGAAACTTGTCGGCCGCGCGAAAGATTTGATCATTCGCGGCGGAGAAAACATTTCCCCGGGCGAGATCGCCGATGAGGTGGCCAAACTTCCCGGAGTCGCCGACGTCAAGGTGATCGGCGTTCCGCACGAAGTCCTTGGCGAGGAGGTCGCCGCCGTCATCACGCTGAAAGAAGGCGCGTCCTTTGACGAGGACGCCGCCCGGCAGACGTTGACGGCTAAACTCGCGAAGTATAAAGTCCCCGCCTATTTCGTCATCGTGGACAAATTCCCGCTTCTCGGAAGCGGAAAAATAGACGCCATAACGCTCAAAAAAGACGTTGCGGCGATCCTGAAAATGAGGTGATCATAATGTCGGAAACCATTACGGCCGCGCCCGCGGCAAAACAACGGGATCACGCGCAGGACATCGCGAAAGGGATCGGCATCCTGCTCGTCATGCAGGTGCACATTTTTGACTACCCGATGTGGTATCAGATCATCATGGCGATCACCGGCGTATGGCTCATGCCGTTCTTTTTCACCCTCTCCGGGTATTACTATCGTCCCGGCGCCAGAACGCCCGGGCAATCCATCCGCCGCCGCGCCCTGCAGCTGATCAAACCGTATTTCATTTATTCCGGCGTCATCTGGCTGATCACGACGGCGTATAATCTCATCACCTCGTCCATGACCCTTTGGGAATGCGTCAAGCAGTATCTTACCTTCCTTTTCAGCCGGAACTCGCTGATCCTGGTCGGCCTGGCTGAGAAAAAAATGACGATGGGTCCTTCTAAAGGGATCGGATTTTCCGGCGCGACGGGCACGTTCTGGTTCATCGCCATGATGTTTTTCGCGGACGTCGTTTTCTTTCTGATCGCGGATTGGACTCTGGCGAAAATGAAACGCTTTATTTCCGTGACCTCGGGTCTGATCCTGCTTACCTTCCTCCTGAATATCCTGGTCGACCGCATTGGATTCGGGCTTCCCTGGAACGTTCAGAACGTTCCGATGGCGGCGGCACTGATGCTGGTCGGCGCCATGTTCGGCCGGTATAAAGTGCTGTCAAAAGGCTTTACGTCGGTGAAATGGACCGTGATCAATTCTCTGGCGGTCCTCGCGACGATCGTTTTGTTCCAATGGCATTTCCGCGGCGCGGGCGCGTTTTCCGCGGGCATGTTTATGTACTTCGGCGCGGTGGAGGTGTTCCCCTGCGTATTGCTCGGCGTGATGGCGCCCTTTATGGCGGTCTCTTTCAGCCGCCTTCTCGAAAAGATCCCCGTGCTGAACAAGGCGTTGATATGGGTCGGGTACCGCACCCTGCCGATCCTGCTTGTCCATATGGTGATCTCGATGTTCGTCGGAAAACTGACGGGCATCGGCGCGAGAGTCGTCGGGCAGCAGGGCGCCAATACGGGAGAGAGTTTCCTCAATCTCGTACTGACCCTCGCCGTGATCGTGCTCTACCGTATCGTTTGGGAATTCATCCTGAAAAAGATCCGTTCCAAAAAGAAAACGGCCTGAACATCCCGCGTTTGACCGTTCACAGAAAAATCCACGCCGCCTGCGGCGTGGATTTTTTGTGATCGGCCGGAGCGAAATGGCCCAAAATGAAAGTCGGCTCAAAAAAGTAAAAAGCGTCATCCTTCTGACCGAAATATCTTTCAATTTCTTTTATATGGATGAAGGC
>LVAN01000053.1 GCA_001604045.1 Clostridiales bacterium Firm_08
GACTGGGTGGTGTCCGAGGTGCAAAAGTACTCTTCGTGATATAATGGAGTGCGTAAGGAGGATCAGAGTATGCAGTATGAATATGCGAACGGGATCGGTCAGGATAGTCACCGCTTCATGCAGCCGTGCGAGGCGCAGCTGAAGTCAGCTGATAAATGGCCGAAGAAACTGATCCTTGCCGGAGTGGAATTCCCTGGAGAGACGCCGCTTGTTGCCAACAGCGACGGAGATGCGGTCCTGCATGCCCTGACAAATGCGATCTCCGGTGTGACCGGTATCAATATCCTCGGTACGATCGCTGATCAGATGTGCCAGCAGGGGATCACTGATAGTTCCGCGTATCTTGCGAAAGGACTCTCCTTTATGACCGATCAGGGATGGGCGCTGACCCATATCTCTGTCAGCATCGAGGCAAAACGTCCGAAGTTTACACCGATGATCGGAAAAATGAAGATGCGTCTGGGTGAACTTACCGGTCTTGATCCGCAACGGATCGGCATCACGGCAACCACCGGGGAGAATCTTACCCGGTTTGGCGAAGGCGAAGGGATCATGGTATTTGTGAGCGTAACGATGCGCCGCGAGGAGATCACTTTAGGATAAGCGGAGCTGACGAAGCCGCATACTTATCCTTCCGGATCATTTCCGGCTTTTTATCATAGATTCAGCGAGAACGGCGTCTTCGGGCGTCGTTATCTTTATGTTTCCGTATGAACACGGGATCAGGCGGACAGGAATGCCGAGGGCTTCGGCCAGAGCGGTATCGTCTGTGGCGGTGATCCCTTTTTCTTTGGCTTTCCGGCTGACCTCAAGAAGTGTCCCATAGCGGAAGACCTGCGGGGTCTGGACTTCATAGAGCATGCTTCGGTCGAGCGTGTGATCCACGATTGCCGGCGAATCTCCGGAAGACGGACGGGCCATCTTGATCGTATTTTTGCAGGGGGTTGCTGCGACACAGACGTCATAGACCATTCCGCCGGAATAACAGGCGGAGATGGTCTCAAGATCGACCATGCAGCGGGCGCCATCGTGAATGAAAACGATATCGGTATTCTTCGGAACGCGGGAAAGTTCAGCAAGTGCTGCCGTGCCACATGCGACGGAGTCCTGCCGGGTCGCGCCTCCTTCGACGATCTTTTCGACGAAGTCGATACGGAACTGGGCGGTAAGCTCTTTAGCACGGGAGATGTTTTCTTCTCCGGTCACGATCACGGCATGAAGGTGCACACCGGTCTGCGCAGAAAACTCGGAAAAAGAAAGAAGAGTCCTTGCCAGGACCGGGATCCCCCCGATCTCGAGGAACTGTTTGCTGTCAGCCATACCCATACGGCTGCCGATACCGGCGGCAGGGATAACCAGATACAGGTGGCGTTCAAGATTAGCAAAGGGACGGGACATTTTCGGGATCTGCATAGTGATTTGCCTCCTTAAGAGAAGAGGACATCGATCGCTTCGGAGAGCTTATCGACGTAGATAAATTCCATTTTTACGGGGAGCCGCTCCGCGGCACTTTTGCTGGCACCGGGAAGGACACATGCGGTAAATCCCAGGCGGGAAGCATCGGCCAGGCGCTTCTCCAGATCACTGACCGGGCGAAGTTCGCCGGTCAGGCCTACTTCGCCGAGCACCATGGTGTTTTCGCGAAGAGCTTTTCCGGAATAGGAAGAAAAAACGGCGCAGAGAACGGCGAGGTCGCAGGCGGTCTCGTCGATACGCATACCGCCGACAACGTTGATATACGCATCCATATTCGAGATGCCGACCCTGCATTTACTCTCTAGAACCGCGAGGAGCATCGAGACGCGGCCTTTGTCGAGACCCTGCGTCATGCGCTGCGGATTGGCATACGAGGATGGTGACATCAGTGCCTGGATCTCCAGAAGGACCGCACGGGAGCCCTCAACGACCGAGGTAATGACAGAGCCGGGCGCCATATGTGGGCGGCCGGAAAGAAGAAGCGCGGATGCATTTTCCACACCGATCAGGCCCTTCTGTGTCATCTCGAAAAAGGCAAGTTCACCGGTGGAACCGAAACGGTTCTTAGTTGCACGAAGCATGCGGAGTGCGGATGAGCCGTCACCCTCAAAGTATAGAACGGTATCGACCATATGCTCTATGATGCGCGGCCCTGCGATCGCACCGTCCTTTGTAACATGTCCGACCAGAACGATCGGAACGTTCAGCGACTTCGCGATACGGAGAAGACCGGCCGTCACTTCACGTGTCTGGGAAACAGAACCTGGGGCGGAAGAGATCTCCTCGCTATAGAGCGTCTGGATCGAGTCGATGATGCACAAGCCCGGATGGCGTTCGTTGATCAGTTCGGAAATATGCTCGAAAGATGTCTGCGAGCAGAGAACGATGCTGTCTCTTTTGATTCCGAGACGGTCTGCACGCATCTTGATCTGGGACTTGGATTCCTCACCGGAGACATAGAGGATCTCTCCGTCGGTCTTTACAGTGCCGCTGACCTGCATGAGAAGGGTAGACTTGCCGATGCCGGGGTCACCGCCGACCAGTGTCATCGAGCCCTCGACGAAACCTCCGCCGAGGATCCGGTCGAGTTCCGGAATACCGGAAGAAAAACGCGGTTCTGTCTCTTTGGCGACCTCGGCGAGCCTGCTGACGCCACGCTCGGCGATCCAGCCGGCACGGAGGGCGGGCTTGGCATCTGAAGGCACGGAAGATACTTCCCTGACCTCATCGAACGTGTTATATTGCTGGCAGGACGGGCATTTCCCCATCCAGCCGGAAGTCTCGTAACCGCAGCTGCGGCAGACGAATTGGGATTTCTTCTTGGCCATAGAGCCTCCTTCTTGCGGTGCGTCTGATACACTTAAT
>LVAN01000054.1 GCA_001604045.1 Clostridiales bacterium Firm_08
AGCAATGGCCGGAACTTCAGGTGCTTTTGCCGTATCCGTAACGGGAGCCGGAGTGGGGGCTGCCGGAGCAGCAGTTGTCTCGGCTTGAGCAACAGGCGCAGTAACCGGTGCAGCCGGGGCCTCCGTCTTAAGCGGCGGAACGACCGGCGGTGCGATCTTATTTCCTCTTGCTGCCAGGCGCAGCATCATGATCTCAAAAGAAGTTCTCGGTGACGGGGACCATTTCAGTTCGTTTGTCAGATCCGAAAGACGCGAGATAAAGAACAGAAGCGTGGTCGAATCCGTTCTGGACCCGAGTGCTTTCATCGCGGAAATCGCGGCAGTCGTGGACTCGATCAGAGTCTGCGGCGCCGTGGAGATCTGGGTGACCAGGATATTTCTGAAGTACTGGGCCAGATCGAGTGTAAAGCGGATCAGGTCGCGGCCGTCCATCGCGAGTTCGCGGCACAGCGGGAGAAGATCCGCAGCACGTCCCTCGAGGAGGGCCGTTGCGAATTTATTCAGAAAGGCTTCATCGACGATGCCGGTGATCCGGAGAATATCGTCACGGGTGATAGTCGTGGCTCCGGAGGTCGTGCTGACCTGGTCGAGGAGCGAGACGGAATCACGGAGCGCGCCGTCACCGATAGTGGCGATGGCAGAGAGTGCATCCGGTTCGATCGAGATATTCTGCTTCGCCGCGATGAAGGACAGGCGCTTGACAATGCTCTCATTGCTGATACGGCGGAAATCGTAGCGCTGGCAGCGGGAAAGGATCGTCGCGGGGATCCTGTGCGGCTCAGTCGTAGCGAGCAGGAAAACGGCGTGGGCCGGCGGTTCCTCGAGGGTCTTTAATAATGCGTTAAAAGCACCGGTCGAGAGCATATGGACCTCGTCGATGATGTACACTTTATATTTTGCTTTGGCCGGCATGAACATGACTTCGTCACAGATCCGGCGGATATTATCTACACTGTTATTACTGGCGGCGTCCATCTCGATGACGTCGAGGAGAGAGCCGTCGATGACGCCTTTACAGATCTCACATTCATTACAGGGATTTCCGTTGACCGGGTGAAGACAGTTGATGGCACGGGAGAAGACCTTCGCGATCGATGTCTTACCGGTGCCCCTCGTTCCGCAGAAAAGATAGGCATGTCCGATCTTGCCGAGGATGACGGACTGGCGGAGTGCCGCTACGGCATGTTCCTGCTCGACGATGTCGTCGAAGTTCATCGGCCGGTAGAGTCTGTAGAGTGCAACATGTTCCATGGGACTCCTCCTTCTTGCGGAAATGGTAGATATAAAAATCGTCCCGGCTGGACTACAGTCGGGGCAAGCACCCTTGCGGCACATGCGAGTGACCGCTTACTGCTGCTTCCTTCCGGACCTGACAGGGTTCACAGGCTCGCATCGCACAAGACCCACCGCCAACTGTAGACCACCCGGGACGAAAATACGAAGAAATTATACCATAAAAAACTCACGCGTGACAGTTGCTGATGAAATTATATACCAGCGCTCCGAGCGCGGCCTGGATCTCTTCTGCCTTCTCGGGAGTTTCCGCTTCGACGGTCACGCTGACCACCACGGGTTCGTCTCCGATGATGATGGCAACATCGCACTCACTGTGGAAATCCGCATTGCTTCCTCCCCGGTGAAGGACCATGGCTTCGGCCGGGATCTGGCGGGCGACACCCTGTGTCCTGTCGGATGCGGCAAGGGCATCGATCAGATCCTGATACTCGACCGGATAGGACATGTAGCGCCAGTAGAGCTTCTGTGCGTAACTGGCCAGATCGTAGGCGGAAGAACGGTGCTCGCCGGACTGCTGGATGCCCTGGAAATCAAAGTAGTTCTGCACGGAAGAAAAATCGATGCAGGATGACATCTGGGAGAGCCTTGCCATGACCGAATCCATGCCGCCCAGATTGCTGATGACCATCGCCATGGCGGTACTGTCGCCTTCGCTCAGAGCCAGATAGGCCAGCTGGCGGAGGAAGAACTGTTTTCCTTCCGGAAGCTCGTTCATATTCGAGGTTGTCTTCTCCTGGGCATAAGAGGGTGAGTACGGCACGACCATATCCAGGGAGCGGAGACCGGCCCGGGCATCGTCATAGAGCATCATGGTCAGGGGCAGATAGATCGAGGACCCGACGACGAAAGGCGCCGCCTCGTTATATCCGAAGTATTCATTCGTACTCAGATTGATGTAGTAGAAGCCGATCCGGGCATCACTGTGATCTTCCAGATACTTCTTGACGGCATGTTTCAGCGCGGCAAAAGACTGGTCACGCTCTGCATGAGTGACTGTCTGGAGAGGATACTTCTCAGGAAGAAGGACCGTCGGATGGTCGCTCCAGTCGTCAGGAAGGAGAGAGACCGAAGTCGTGGTCGTCGCTTCCGGGTCCGAGGGATCGCCAGTTTCAGTAGTGGCATCACCTTCCGGAGCCGTAGTATCTGACGTTCCGTCCGGTTCCGTGGCGGACTCGGACGGCGTTGTGTCGGACGGAGTCGTCTCTGTAGTGGACTCCGAGGTTGCCTCGGAAGAAGTGTCTTCGGAAGAGGGGGCAGTAGTCTCGGAAGGGGCGCGGGTAGTCGTTACCGAGGTTCCGCTGCTCGGGAACTCGGAATCGATATCGCTTTTCAGGTTCAGGATGTACCTGAAAAAGATCGCGAAAAAGACCACGAGGATCACAGCTCCTGCTATGATCCCCCGGATGATCATGCGGTTCCTTCTGATCTTCCGCGCTTCACCGATGTAATTACTTTTCGGATTCTTCATAAATGAATCAGAACAGTCCTTCGATCACGCCGTTGGCATCGATGTCGATATCCATCGCGGCAGGATGCTTCGGAAGACCCGGCATCGTGACGATCGCGCCTGTCAGGGCGACAAGGAAGCCGGCACCGGCAGACAGCCAGATGTCACGGACGGTAAGCGTGAATCCTTCCGGACGTCCGAGGACCTTGAGGTTGTCGGACAGGGAATACTGGGTCTTGGCGATACATACAGGTGTTTGGCCAAAGCCTGCCTTCGTGAAGTCTTCGATCTTCTTCATGGCTTCCGGCAGGATCTCGACGTTGGCAGCGCCATAGATGTTCTTGGCGATCGCTTCGATCTTCTTTTCGACCGGCATATCCAGATCGTACATGTAGTGCGGTCCGTCGGACGGTGTGTCGATGGCCTTGAGAACGGCGTCTGCCAGTTCCTGTCCGCCTTCTCCGCCCTTGGCGAAGATCTGTGCCGGAGCAAATGTCGCGCCCTTTTCTTCACAGAGACGGCGCAGAGTATCCAGTTCTTCTTCAGTATCAGTGAGGAACTGGTTACTGGCTACGACACATGGGATGCCGTAAGAAAGGATGTTTTCGATATGCTTGGCAAGGTTCGGGAAACCAGCCGCAACGGCTTCTGCGTTCGGCTTGTTCAGTTCTTCCTTCGGGATGCCGGCGTTGTACTTAAGCGAACGGACAGTTGCAACGATGACGACGGCGTTCGGCCAGATGCCTGCGGTACGGCACTTGATGTCGAGGAACTTCTCGGCACCGAGGTCAGCACCGAAGCCTGCTTCCGTAACTACGATGTCAGCGAGCTTGAGCGCCATTCTTGTGGCGATGATGCTGTTACAGCCGTGTGCGATATTGGCGAACGGTCCGCCGTGGATGAGGGCCGGTGTATGCTCGAGGGACTGCACGAGGTTCGGGCAGATCGCATCTTTGAGCAGAACACTCATCGCGCCTTCCGCCTTCAGAGCAGATGCGCGGACGATGTTGCCGTCCATGTCGTAAGCGATCGCGATGTTGGCCAGTCTCTTCTTGAGGTCTTCCATATCGGAAGCGAGGCACAGGATCGCCATGATCTCGGATGCTGCGGTGATGGAGAATACTTCGTTTCTCGGAACACCGTTGACACCGCCGCCGACGCCGAGGTTCAGACTCCGGAGGGCACGGTCGTTCATGTCGAGGCAGCGCTTCCAGAGGATGCGGTCCTTATCGAGATTCAGCTCATTTCCCTGATAAAGGTGGTTATCGATCATTGCCGCCAGCAGGTTGTTGGCAGAAGTGATAGCGTGCAGGTCACCTGTGAAGTGCAGGTTGATGTCATCCATCGGAACGACCTGGGAGTATCCGCCGCCGGCCGCACCGCCCTTGATGCCGAATACCGGTCCGAGGGAAGGCTCACGAAGCGCCAGCATCGCGTTCTTGTTCTGCTTATTGAGGGCCTGGGCCAGACCGATACTTACCGTGGTCTTGCCTTCGCCTGCCGGTGTCGGGTTCATCGCGGTAACGAGAACGAGTTTTCCGTCTTTCTTATCTTTTCTGTCAGTGAGGAGACGAAGCGGCAGTTTCGCCTTGTATTTTCCGTAGAATTCCAGATCATCTCTTTCGATCCCCAGTTTCTCCGCGATCTTCTCGATAGGCAGCATCTTCGCATTACGTGCGATCTCAATGTCACTAAGCATAGTCGTTCCTCACTTCTCCGGTTATTGATTTAGTTTTCTGCGGGAAGATCCCCGCAAATCTACGCCTCTCATTATATGCTTTCCCTCATATAATTCCAACATAAAATGACAGATGTGTTACAAAAATGCCCTGTTTTTCACCGGGCGGTGTAGAAAGTAGAAACACTATATTTGGTTTTTTTGTGCAAAGTGACCACAAGAAGTTGTGTTTTTCATTGACAAGTATTGTTGACCCTGTTATAATTTCGTAACAGTAGGTATTCTTTTTACAAAGCAGATGGGGAGGGAAGACCAGTGATCATTAAATCAGATGTTGAAGCTTGCAAGAAAAATCTTGAGTCTTATATCGGAAGAACCGTACGGCTGACTTCCAACGGCGGTAGAAAGAGAATCATCGTTCACGAGGGAATACTCGATCACTGCTATCCGAATATGTTTACGGTAAAGTGTGACAGAAAGCCGACAAACGCTGCTCAGGAAACTGTTTCCTACAGTTATGTCGATGTTCTGACGAAGTCCGTACACATCGCAACAGTTGCTGAGACACAGGCAAGCTGATCGAAGCATCATACAAGAATCGCTAAACAGCCGTCCATGCAAGCCGTACATTCCGTACGAGCATGGCGGCTTTTGCTTTACGGGAAATGAGGGAATCATGAAATCAGAAAAACGCGCACCGGCAAAAGTCAACCTGTTTCTCCGCATGGCAGGAAGAAGAGAGGACGGCTATCACCTCCTTTTCAGCTGCATGCAGACACTCTCTATTTATGATGAGATCAAGATCGAAGTAAAACCGGAGACTGAAACCGAAACACGGGTGCTTTTTGCATCGGACTGCGGATTTCTGACTTCCGATCCGAAGAAGAATACTGCGGTGGCTGCGGCGGTCAGGTTTCTGGAGAAACTGGCGCCGGAAAGGTATACCGTATCCATTGATCTTAAGAAAAACATCCCCTCCCAGGCCGGGCTCGGCGGAGGAAGCTCCGATGCAGCCTCTGTTCTGCTTGCGCTCGACGAGCTTTTCCCGGGCAGGGTCACGCGGGAGGAACTGGAACAGATCGCGCTTTCTATCGGCGCCGATGTGCCATATTTCCTTTACGGAGGAACAGCTCTCTGCGAGGGCGTCGGGGAGATCGTAACCCCCATGCCGGCACTCCCCGGACTTCCCATGCTTCTGATGAAGCCGGGAAGAGGCGTCTCCACACCAGCCTGCTATAGAGCCTTCGACGAGATGGGCGGAGCCGGTATATCAGAGGAAGAAAAAGAGGTCCTTGTCCGGGGACTGCAGGAGCAAGTCCCGGTGAAGGATCGGCTGCTTTCTGCCTCGCGGGCATGGACGAATGATCTTCAGGCTCCGGCAATCGGGAGCGTCCCGGAGATCGAAGACGGCATCCGCCTTCTTCAGGCCGGTGGAGCGGCATTTGCAGCGATGAGCGGTTCCGGAAGCTGCGTGTTCGGGATCTTCGAAGACGAAGAGAGGATCGATGCGCTTACGGACAGTCCGGATTTCTTAAGTCTCATCGAAGAAGGCTGGTGGGCGGAAAAAGTATATACCGTCTGACCTGCCTCAATGAAGGAATACTTTGCGGGTCTCAACGACCAGCCCGAGGATCCGGATCGAGCCGGACCGTATATCATTATTCCTGATAAAACGGTGCCCGGATGTATCGTTGCCCGGAAGAATGACCAGCCCTCTGTCGTTTTGAACCAGACGGACCAGGATCGAATCTTTTCCATCCAGACTGACAAGGTATACTGCATCGGCGATGACCTTGTCTGTCTTATACAGAAGGTTTACGGTATTGGGCAGGATCACCGGTGACATACTCTCGGACTCGCAGTAATAGCCGAAGAACCATTCCGGATCGATCCATACATGTTCTCCATCGGAAAGGCAAAGATCTGCGATCTCTGATCTCGGGATAAGCATCCTCAGTTCTTCCTGAGAGACCCTGAGGAGGCTTCCGGCTCTGGTACAAGGGATTTCTTCTCCGTTTCCACGGATGACCGAATATACGGGAATGTCCAGCGGACCTTCTTGCGGATAGTGATCAAAAATGAGCCCGAAAGGGATCTGGAGGATCTCAGAAAGCTTTCTGGCTGTCTCTACCTCCGGATATGCATTGCCACGTTCCCACTGCGATACGGACGGCTGTTTGACGCTGAGCCTCTCCGCCAGCTGGCCCTGACTTAAGTTTGCGCGAAGTCTGTACTCTTTGATCTTTTTCATGCTGTCACACTTCTCGTAAATGAATCGTCAACTAATGAATCGTCAATTCTTGTAAAAGATCTTCAATTCTATTTTATTCACAAAACAGCTGAGAATTGAACAGGCGGAGCGTCAGAAAACGAAGAATATAACTACTGGTTATATGTTACAGAACAAAGGGTTAAAAATATAACCTGAGATTATATTTTGAAACGGGGTTTGCATAGATTTTTGCATCCAAAGGATCCGGAGACGGATGGTGCCCGGATTTTTATTCTGTGACGAT
>LVAN01000002.1 GCA_001604045.1 Clostridiales bacterium Firm_08
GGAAAGACGAGATCGTCTACTGGGGGCCGATGGGCTGTCTGACGGGATTTTATCTCATTCTCAAAAACGACCGTCCTTCCCGGGAGATCTATGAACTTGTGCTGAGCGCCTTCCGGTCCGTAAGCGACGCGAAAGAAGTCCCCGGCGCCGCGGCGGTGAACTGCGGACACTATCTTATGCACGATCTTGCCATGGCGAAATGGTACGCGGCTGAATTTTCCGCCTATCTTGAAGCGAACGCCGGCAACCCCGAAATATTTGAGTATCCGAGGGCGAGACGGCTCATAACGGATGACGGACGCGAATTCTATGATTCATGATCCGAAAAGCGGGAGATAGCCTCCCGCTTTTATTTTTCCTATAATTTATCGCCCTTTAGAGAGGGAATTTTTATATAATTTGTTGGTTGACAAGAAGGGAAAGAATATTTATAATTATAAGGAAATAAAAACACAGAAAGGTGCGAAACAAATGAGAGTGTATAATTTCAGTGCCGGCCCGTCCATGCTGCCGGAGGAAGTGTTGAAAACCGCCCGCGACGAAATGCTGTGCTACAAAGACAGCGGACAGTCCGTGATGGAGATGAGCCACCGTTCCAAGGAATACGGCGCGATCATCGAGGCGGCGGAAACGCTTCTGCGGCGTGTGATGAACATCCCGGATAACTATAAAGTACTCTTTTTACAGGGCGGCGCGTCCAGCCAGTTCGCCATGGTGCCGCTCAATCTGATGGTGAAAAACAAAAAGGCGGATTTCGTCCTGACCGGCGCGTGGGCCAAAAAGGCGTATAAAGAAGCGCAAAGATACGGTTCCTGCAACGTTATCGCCTCCTCCGAGGACAAAACGTTCAGTTATATCCCGGCGCTGGATCCCGCGACGTTTTCAAAAGACGCGGATTATTTCCACATCTGTCTGAACAATACCATCTACGGTACCAAGTTCGCCGAACTCCCCGACACCGGTGACGTGCCCCTGGTCGCGGATATGTCCTCCTGCATCCTGTCCGAGCCGGTAGACGTGTCCAAATTCGGTCTCATCTACGCCGGCGCGCAAAAGAACATGGCGCCCGCGGGACTGACCGTCGTCATCATCCGCGAGGATCTTGTCGGCGAGGCGCAGGACATCACCCCGACGATGTTCCGCTACACGACGCATGTCGAGAACGGCTCTATGTTCAACACGCCTCCCTGCTACTGCATCTATATGCTCAAGCTCGTGCTGGAGTGGCTGGAAAAACTCGGCGGCCTGGAAGCGATGAAAAAGATCAATGAGAAAAAAGCGGCGCTCCTCTACGATTATCTCGATCAAAGCGAAATGTTCCACGCGACGGTCGCTCCCGGCAGCCGTTCGCTGATGAACATCCCCTTTGTAACAGGCGACGCGGAGCTGGACAAAAAATTCGTCAGTGAAGCCACCGCCGCGGGTTTCGTCAACCTCAAGGGTCACCGCTCGGTGGGCGGTATGCGCGCCAGCATTTACAACGCCATGCCGACGGAAGGCGTCGAAAAACTCGTCGCCTTTATGAAGGAATTCGAAAAGAACAACGGAAAGGGTAACTGAAAATGAAAGTACTTACTCTCAATAAGATCTCCAAAGTCGGACTCGCGCACTTTGACGACAGTTACAAAGTCGCCTCGGAGCAAAACGACCCGCAGGCGATCCTTGTCAGAAGCGCCTCGATGCACGACTTTGAGTTCGGCGCTTCCCTTCTCGCCATCGCGAGAGCGGGCGCGGGCGTCAACAACATTCCCGTGGACGTCTGCGCGGAAAAGGGCATCGTCGTGTTCAACACGCCGGGCGCCAACGCCAACGCGGTCAAGGAACTTGCCATCGCCTCCCTGCTGCTCGCCTCCCGCGATATCGTGGACGGCATCAACTGGGCGAGAGGACTGACCGGTGACGACGTTCCCAAACAGGTCGAAAAAGGAAAGAGCCAGTTTGCCGGTTGTGAGATCAAAGGCAAAAAACTCGGCATCATCGGGCTGGGCGCGATCGGCGTTCACGTGGCGAATGCCGCGCTGTCCCTCGGTATGAAGGTGTACGGCTACGATCCCTACCTCTCCATCAAATCCGCTTGGAGCCTCTCCCATCACGTGCAGCACGCCTCTCTCAATGATATCTATGAAAACTGTGATTTCATCAGCGTGCACGTGCCGCTGACCGACGAGACGAAGGGCTTTATCAACAGAACGAGCATCGCTCTGATGAAGGACGGCGTCCGCATCCTCAACCTCTCCCGCGGCGGACTTGTCGACGACGACGATCTCAAAGAGGCGCTGGACAGCGGAAAGGTCGCCAAGTACGTGACCGATTTTCCCGACGCCAAGACCGTCACCTTTAAAAACGCGATCTGCATCCCCCACCTTGGCGCTTCCACGGAGGAAAGCGAAGACAACTGCGCCGTTATGGCGGTCGAGCAGATCCGCGATTATCTGGAAAACGGAAACATCGTCAATTCCGTCAATTTCCCCGCGGTGGAACTGCCCCGCAACAGTAAGGTAAGGATCTGCCTCATCCATAAAAACGTTCCGGCGGTCCTTTCGAACGTCTCCTCCACGCTGGCCAGCGGCAACATCAACATCGCCAATATGATCAACAAATCCAAGTCAGACTACGCCTACACCATCGTGGACTGCGATAATGACGTCACCGACGAATGCCTGAAAAAACTGCAGGCGATCGACGGCATTATTCGCATTCGACTGCTGTAAAAAACAGAAAAACCTCAAGATCCTCCGCGGGCAGATCCGCGGAGGATCTTTTTTGTCACAGCGGAGCGCCTTTGTGTTTATAATAAAAGGAGAAAGGAGGATGGATATGAAATTCAAAGTACTGTCCGAAAACTCCGTCAAGGTCCTTGTGGAAACGGAGGACATACGGCGTTTCGATATGCCGCTTTCGGCGCTGCGCGCCGATGATCCGAAAACGCTTGAATTCATCTATCGCCTTCTTTTTATGGTGCTGGAGGAAACGGACGTCTCCTTTTTGGAGAGCGAGGTGACGGTCACGGCGCGCGGCGGGTACGGTGAGGGATATTACATCGTCATCACCCGTGAAAACGGTCCGTCCCGTGACGGCATCCGGTTCGTTATGAGCGGAGACGTCCCCGAAAACGCAATGTTTATTTATACTTTTAGAGAATACCGCGACATTTTGGGACTGCGGCACTGTCTGGAACGTTTCCCCGCCTTCGCGCCAAGGGGCGCCTGCCTGCGCCGGTACGGTGAAACCTACTATATCCTGCTTGAATTCACGCCCGAACAGGTCGCGGACAAAAACTGGACGATATTTGAAAGCGAACTTGGCGAATTTTATCGGAAATGCCAAAAACCGTATGATACCGAGGCGTTTCTCGCGGAGCGCGGCACGCTGATATGTCCCGCGCTTTTTGAGAAAATCAAAAAAGAATAATCCGATCGAAAGCAGATATACTAAAATCAGATCGTTTTGCCCAGGCAAACGATCCTGAATTTATGATAAAGGAGACAGAAGCAAAGTGAACAAGACGTCACTGGTACTCATCATTATCGGCGCTCTCAACTGGGGACTTGTCGGTCTGTTCGGCTTCGATCTCGTCGGATTTATTTTCGGCGGATCTGACAGCATCCTCAGCCGGATCATATTTACCGTGGTCGGACTGGCGGGCATTTGGGCGATCTCCATTCTGTTCAAAAAGATCGTTCCCGACACCCCGAGGACCGCAAGAAACGAAGCGTAAGACAACAAATCGAGCCGATTTCCCCCTGATTTTACAAAAATCTATTGACAACACCTACAAAAGTTTAATATAATAGATATATATTATAAACAGGGGGGATACATATCATGCCGGAATTCACTTACGAGATCAAAGACACGTTCGGAAAACTTGTAGAAAGTCCCAACGGATGGGCAAAGGAACTCAAATTCATCAGCTGGGCGGGGAGAGATCCCAAGTATGACCTTCGCGACTGGTCGCCCGACGGCACGAAAATGAACAAGGGCATCACCTTCACCAAAGAGGAACTTATCGCCCTGCGGGATCTTCTCAATTCCATCGAACTTTAATCGCTGACAGGATCTGCCGCGTATCTTTTGAGATACGCGGCAGATTTTTTATTGACAACGCCGGATGACTCTGTTATAATCAATGCGGCAGAGTAAAAGGACAAGCGTCAAGTGTTTCCCGAACGGGGAGTTGTCGGGAAAACGAAAAGCGTTAAAAACGCTTGCGGTTTGTCCTTTGCATCCCGCTGCGTCGTATCGTTTTCATAGTATGATACCTGCAACGGAAAAAACAAAGGAGGTATCTGCTATGAAAATTTTTTTATCTAAATTCCCGGCTTCCCTGAAAGAATTCAAGGATCTGCGCGTGCTGGTCTCCGACGCGATGCTCACCGCCTTGTATGTTGTGGCGGCGTTCTTTCTGAACATTTATCTGTCCCCGACCTCACGCATCGGGTTTTCCTTCGTCTTTCTGATGATCGCCGCCAAGGCGTACGGCCCTGTCAGCGCGATGGCGATCGGCGGCATCGGAGACGTACTGCAGTACGTTCTGGCGCCGCGCGGCAATTTTTCCTTCGGCATCACCCTTTGCACCATCCTGACGGGGCTTGTGTTCGGGCTGTGGCTGTACAAAGAGAAACCGACCCTGCCCCGCTGCGTCCTCTCCTGTCTGACCGTTTCCCTGTTCATCGACGCGCTGCTCAAAACTTACGTACTAAAGTTTATCGCGCACGTCTCGTTCAAGGCGGAGTTTCTGCTTCGCATCGGCGTGGTCGGTTTGATGTTCGTCATTATGACCGTTGTCGGATATCTGGTCCTGAACGGTCTGGAAAAGATCACAGCAGGGCTTCGTCGTAATGCGCCCTGATGCCGCCGATAAACTTCGGGCGGACCCTCGCGCAGACGATGTTCGCTTCCCCGATCTTTTTGACGGACAGGCGCAGCGGCACGGCGACGTGTTTAAGGTGCATACCGATCAGCGTGTCGCCGATATCCATCCCCGCGTCCGCCCTGATGAATTCCACGGCGGCCGGCGCCAAAAACGCGTGATACGCGGCGGTGGCGAAAGAGCCGCCCGCCTTGGGGAAAGGCACGACATTGACTTTTTCAAGCCCCAGCTCCCGCGCCGTTTCCGCCTCCACGATCAAAGCTCTGTTGAGATGCTCGCAGCACTGCGCCGCGAGCATTATTTTTTTCGCGGCGCAAGCTTTATAAATCTCATCGAAAACAACGCGCGCCGTCTCCTCGCTGGAATGAGATCCGATCTTTTCCCCCAGCACCTCGCTGGACGAACAGCCCACGACCAAAACGTCTCCCGCCGCGAGGTTCGCGCCGTCGATCAGTTCCGCGATCGCGGCGGCCGTCTGTTTGCGGATGATATCTTCCATTTTGTGTTCCTTTCCGTCGTTTCCTTTCATAGTATAGTACAGAAAGGAAGGACTTATATGAATTATACGCTCAGCGAACTTCGCAAAAAAGAGGTCATCGACGTTATAAACGGCGATCGCCTCGGCTTCCCCTGCGACGTCGTCATCGACGCCTGCGGCAGCGTGCGCTGCGTGCAGTTGTCCCGCGGCGGTTTTCATCTGTTCGGCGGAAATGATCCCAAGGAGATCCCCTGGAAACATATCGAACGGATCACCGAGGAAACGATATGGGTCAAAAGCAGACTCTGAAAAAACTACTCAACCTCGTCTGTGATCTTTTGATCCAAAAAGTCTTTCAGTCGCCCCGCCGCGGCGTCGATATCGTACCGCCAGCACCAGAAACCGGCGTAACTGCCGCCGATCGGGTGATCGTCGTCGCTCGGCACGACGTATTCCTTGATCTGCTTATCGCTAAACAGCGCGGCGAAAAAAACGCGAAACAGTCTCGCGCGGGAAACGTTGCTCTCCATCGAGGACAAGGCCTGCCGCATCAACGCGGGATACCGCAGCGGCCCCGCCGCGACCGATTTATCGATCAGCGCCTGGATGACGATCCGCTGACGGCGGGTCCGCATCGTTTCACTGTCGATCTTGCGGATACGCGCGTAAGCGGTCGCCTGCAGACCGTTCAGATGGACGGTGCCGGTCTCCTCCACGGTCTCGGCGCCGGGCACCATTTCCTCACAGATACGGTTGATCTCTTTGCGTTCTTTTTCAGTAATTTCGAGATCCAGCCCGTCCACGGCGTCTACCATCCGCGCGACGTCCTCATAATCCAGCACGATATAATCGGACAGCGCGAGATGAAAATTCTCATTGAGCGTACGCAGCATCAACTCCGCGCCTCCGTAAGCGAACGCGTGCGTCAATTTATCCTTTCCGTGCCCTTCTATGGGCAGATAGCTGTCCCGCAGGACGCTGACGACCTTGATCTGCCGGTTTTTGCGGTCGACGTTGAGGATCATCGTACAGTCCGAACGTCCTTTTTTATCCTCGTAGGAGTCGACGCCGAACACGGCAATCTGTAAGATCGAACCGTTTTTATTCGCCGGATCTATGCCGAGATTTTTCCGGTCGACGGTATTCGTCGGCTTGTATCCGGAAAAAACGTATTGATATGTGCCAAACGCTGTCACAAAGATGACCGCCAGAAGGATCCACAAAACGGGTTTGACCGGCGAGGAACGTTTTGCTTTTTTGGCGGACGCTCTGTCGGGGCGTTTGCCTTCTCTTGCCGGATACTCGCCGAGATCCGTTTGCCGCCGGCGTCTTTCGTACGCTTCCCGCTCGCTGTTCCGCCCTGCGCGCTGTGAACGCTCAGGGCTTTCATTTTGATATTTCACACCGTTCCCCCCGCTATCAGTAGGCGCAGACGTAATCCGCCGGGGAGTTTTCCGGCTCGGCGTTCCAGAAAAACGTATAGTGATACGCGCCGATCCCGGCGGTGAGCGACCATTCCTCCGTCTCCTCATCCTGTACGGGTTCAGATATGGTCTCAAAATGCTGTTTGAGTTCCGCGAACGTCGCGTTGACTTTCAAATTGCTCAGGATATTGCCGTCATAGAGCAGTACGTCCACGATCGTGTTGCCCTCCGTCACAAATCCATCCTCGCTCGCCATCAGAAACGCGGCGTTTTTCTCCTCATAGAGCATGCCGGTCAGCCCTTTGTACTGCATTGTCTCAAAGGTCTCGCCGTATTTTTGCTGCACCTCTCCCGCCGTTTTGCCGATATAAATAAGATGCTCGTTGAGATAAGACGTTTCCGCCTGTGTTTCCTTTGGCGGCGTTTCATCTTTTGTCTCCGGCTCTGTCTTCTGTCCGCTTTCCGGCTCACTCTGTGAGGAAGGCGTTTTCGTCGTTTCCCCGGGATCCGTCTTCTCCCGTTTGCCGCAGGCGGCAAAGCAGACAAGCATCAAAAGAATACAAAAAACCGCTGTGATCCTTCTCATAAAACATCCTCTCCTTTCCCGTTCACTTCGTCGATAAAACGCATAAAAGCCTGCTCGTTTTTATAGACGCCGGCGTGTTCCAGCACTTTGCAGAACACCTGACCCACCTCTTCTTTCAGAACAGTTTCCGCGTTGTCGGCGGTGACCGCGCGGCGGGACAGGATATCCTCCGCCCAGTCGGCGTGCTTGGCGAGTTGCTCATCGGCTCGCGGATCCTCTCCGCGCACCATCACGCCCGCGAGTTTTTCCATCTCTTTTTTGAGCCGCGCCGGCAGGACGGCAAGTCCCATCACCTCGATGAGTCCGATGTTCTCTTTTTTGATATGGTGGAGTTCCGCGTGGGGATGGTACACACCGAGCGGATGCTCCGGCGTCGTAAGATTGTTGCGAAGGACAAGGTCGATCTCAAACGCCTCTCCCCTGCGGCGCGCGATGGGCGTTATCGTGTTGTGCGGCGTGCCGTCCGTCTCGGCGAAAACGAACGCGTCGGGGTCGCTGTACCCCCGCCAGGCGGCAAGGATCCTGACCGAAAGGTCGACCAGTCTTTCTTTGTCCCGGCAGCGCAAACGGATGACGCTGAGCGGCCATTTGACGATGCCGGCGGCAACGTCCTCGTATCCTTTAAAAACGATCTTGCGAACGATCTCCGCCCGCTCCATCGGAAACGTGTAATGTCCGCCCTGAAAATGGTCGTGCGTCAGAATGGAGCCGCCGACGATGGGCAGGTCGGCGTTGGAGCCGAGAAAATAGTGCGGGATATGCTCCACAAAGCCGAGCAGCCTTTCAAAAGTCCTGCGGCTGAGCCGCATCGGCGTATGTTTGCCGGATAAAACGATGCAGTGTTCGTTATAATACACATAAGGAGAATACTGAAAATACCATTCCTCCCCCGCAAGCGTCATCGGAATGATACGGTGGTTCTGCCGCGCGGCGGCGTCCATCCGTCCGGCGTATCCTTCGTTTTCCCTGCAAAGAGCGCAGGACGGGTAGCCGTCGTTTTTCTTGTGCAGCGCCGCGGCGATCGCCTTGGGATCCTTTTCGGGCTTGGAAAGATTGATGGTGATATCGAGCGTACCGTACGGGGTCTCCGCCGACCATTTCACATCCTTTTCAATGCGGTCGCGGCGGATATAATTGGTGTCGCCGCTGAATTTATAGTATTCATCCGTCGCCCTGCGCGGCGAGATCTTATAGTTATCCCGGAACCGGCGGATGACCTCGCCCGGACGGGGCGTCAAAAGCCCCATCAGACGGGTATCGAACAGGTCGCGCTCCGTAACGCTTTCCCCGTCGATCAGCCCCGCTCCGGCCGCTTTGTCACAGAGTTCCGCAAGGATGTCGCTCAGCGGGCGCTTTCGCGGCGCGCGGTCAGGAGCAAAAGATGTTTTATGAAACGCGTCGATGAGCGCGTTATGCGTGAAAACACGGTCTTCCTCCGTGATAAGTCCTTTTTCGACGGCGTACTCCGTCAGATCCGATATCGCGTTATCCGGCATTTTGATTCTCCCCATTATTTTTATATTTAAATTATAACACACCTTTTTTATTTTTTCCACCGTTTCTTGACGAAAATAAAAAGATATGATATCATCCTATCGTGTAACTAACCGAAAGGAGGGCGTATATGATGCGATCCGGAAAAGCAAAAGGCAATCTGATGCTGCTGGTCACCGCGCTGATCTGGGGCACGGCGTTCGCCGCGCAGAGCGGCGCGATGGATCATATCCGTCCGTTCACGTTTACGGCGCTACGCTCTTTTCTCGGCGGCCTGGTACTGCTGCCCGTCATCGCGCTTTTCCGTCGGGAGCCCGTTAAAAGCCGCAAAACGCTTTTCACCGGCGGCGCCCTGTGCGGTCTGTGTCTTTTCATCGCTTCCGCCTTTCAGCAGGTCGGTATCGTCTATTCCACCACCGCCAAGGCGGGCTTTATCACCGCGCTTTACGTCGTATTCGTACCGTTGATCCGTCTGGCGCTGGGCAAACGCCCCTCCCCCATCGTATGGCCCGCCGTCGGGATCAGCGTGATCGGATTTTATCTGCTCTGTGTGGGCGGCGGCGCGCTGTCCCTGCAAAAAGGGGATCTTTTGCTGCTGTTATGCGCCGTCTGTTTTTCCATTCACATTCTCGTGATCGACCGTTTTTCCCCGCGAACGGACGGTGTAAAAATGGCCTGTATCCAGTTTTTCGTCTGCGGCGCGCTGTCCCTTATCTGTACGCTCTTTTTTGAAACCCCGGATATGAAAAGCATTGCCGCCGCCTGGCTGCCGGTAGCATACGCCGGCGTACTGTCCAGCGGTATCGCATACACGATGCAGATCGTGGGGCAGAAATACACCGATCCGGTGACCGCGAGTCTTATCTGCTCGCTGGAAGCGGTCTTTGCCGCGCTCGCGGGCTACCTGTGCTGGCGGCTGGGATGGATCGGCAACGGCAATATCACGCCGCGGGAGATCTTCGGATGCCTGCTCGTTTTCATCGCCGTCATCCTTGTGCAGATCCCGATCCCCCCAAAAAAGAAAGCATAAAAAAACGACTTGCGTACAAGTCGTTTTTTATTTTATGCCTGTGAGTAGCCATGCGCTTTGTCAAGCATCATATCCTTGACCTTCATAAGTCTCGCGGTGGTGGAACGCTCGTTCTCGTCCAGTTTCATCGTGATAAAACGGATGGTCTCCTTATAGCGCGGGATCATCACGTGCTCCAGCGCGTTGACGCGCCGCCGCGTGCGTTCGATCTCGTCCGCCATCAGCTGGCAGGATTTCTCCACCTCGGCAAGGCGGATCATCTTGGGAAAGACGGCGGAAAGCGCCCCCACCGCGTCGTCAAGATCACCGCTCGTAAAGGCAAAGCCGTAAGGATAGATGTCTCCGGCGTCCGCCGTTTTGAATTTGGCGTCGAACACCGGGATCATCACGCTCATCACGTTTTTTTCGGCCACGGTGAGGCTTACCTCCTGTTTGGGAAGCATCAGCGCCGTCTCCAGCGCTTCCTTCTGCATCACCGAGCCTGCCACCGCCATATGGGTATCCGCCTCCCGGATCGCCGTTTCCACCTCGGCGCGGAGTTTCTCGTTCTCCCGCACGAGGTCGAGAAACTGGCGCATCAGTTCGTCCCGTTTGTCTTTAAGAAGTTTATGTCCCCGCACCGCCGTCTGAAGTTTGCGCTTCAGATTGGTAAGTTCCATACGGGTCGGGTTTACATTCAGGGTCGCCACGCGCGTCACCTACTTCTGTTCATAGTACTTGTCCAGCATCTCGTCGCTGATCCGTTTGAGCTCGCTTCTCGGCAGGATCCGCAGCAGTTCCCATCCGATGGAAAGCGTCTCCTCGATATCCCGGTCGGCGTCATACCCTTGGGAAACGTAACGGTTTTCAAATTCGTCCGCGAATTTCGCGTACAGTTTGTCGATATCGGTCAGCGCGCTCTCGCCCAGGATGACCATCAGTTCTTTGGCGTCCTTGCCGCGGGCGTACGCGGAAAAGAGCTGGTTCATCGTGCCGGAATGATCGGCGCGGGTCTTGCCCTCGCCGATGCCCTTGTCTTTGAGCCGCGACAAAGAGGGCAGCACATCGATGGGCGGCGTAACGCCTTTACGATACAGCTCGCGGGACAGGATGATCTGCCCCTCGGTGATATACCCGGTAAGGTCGGGGATGGGATGTGTTTTGTCGTCCTCCGGCATGGTGAGGATGGGGATCATCGTGATACTGCCGGGCACGCCCCGCTTTCTGCCGGCGCGCTCGTAGATCGCCGCGAGGTCGGTATACATATATCCGGGATAGCCGCGCCGTCCCGGCACTTCCTTCCGCGCGGCGGATACCTCGCGCAGCGCGTCGGCGTAGTTGGTGATATCCGTCAGGATGACCAGTACGTGCATCCCCTTTTCAAACGCCAGATATTCCGCGGCGGTCAGCGCCATTTTCGGCGTGGCGATGCGTTCGATCGCGGGATCGTTGGCAAGGTTTACAAAAAGGACCGTCCGATCCAGCGCCCCGGTCTCCCGGAAACTGCTGACGAAAAAGTCGGATTCCTCAAACGTGATGCCCATCGCCGCGAAAACGACGGCGAAGTTCTCGTCGGTGCCGCGCACTTTCGCCTGCCTCGCGATCTGCGCCGCGAGATTGGCGTGCGGCAGACCGCTGGCGGAAAAGATGGGAAGTTTCTGTCCGCGGACCAGTGTGTTCAGTCCGTCGATCGCGGAGATCCCGGTCTGAATGAATTCCTCCGGATATTGTCTGGCCGCCGGGTTCATCGGCGTACCGTTGACGTCCATCCGTTTGTCGGGGATGATCTCAGGACCGTCGTCGATCGGTCTGCCGAGCCCGTCAAACACGCGTCCCAGCATATCCTCCGAGACGCCGAGTTCCATCTGCCGTCCCGTAAAACGCACCTTACTGTTGGAAAGATTGATCCCGGTGGAACTTTCAAAAAGTTGTACCAGCGCGTTGCTGCCGTCGATCTCGAGCACCCGGCAGCGGCGTTTCTCACCGTTTTCAAGCTCGATCTCGCCCAGTTCATTGTAATGGACGCCCTCGACCTTGCGCACGAGCATCAGAGGTCCCGCCACTTCTTCAATGGTTCGATATTCTCTCGGCATTTTTTACTCCTCCCTCGCGCTGTGTACTTCACTGTATATCTGATCCAGCACGGCGTTATACTGCCCGTCGATATCACTTTCCGGCGTGTATTTGAACCGTCCGATCTTCTCGCGGACCGGCAGGGCGACGATCTTTTCGATACTGCCGCCGTTTTCCAGCATTTCTTTCGCCGTATCGTAATACGCCAGGATCAGTTTCATCATATAAAGTTGTTTTTGCAGACTGGTGTATGTGTCGACCTCGTGGAACGCGAGTTGATGCAGGAAATCCTCGCGGATGGATCTCGCGGTCTCCATTTTGAGCCGGTCGCCGGCGGACAGCGCGTCCATACCGACAAGTTTCACGATCTCCTCCAGTTCCGCCTCGTCCTGCAGCAGCGACATCAGTCTGCCGCGCAGCGTCATCCAGTCCGGATCGACGTTTTCTTTATACCAATCCGCCAGCAGATCGGTGTAAAGGGAATAACTCGTCAGCCAGTTGATCGCCGGGAAGTGGCGTTTGTAGGCAAGCCCGGCGTCCAGACCCCAGAACACCTTGACGATCCGAAGCGTCGCCTGACTGACAGGCTCCGAGATATCGCCGCCCGGAGGGGACACGGCGCCGATCACGCTGAGCGCGCCTTCCCTGCCCGTCCGGCCGAGGGAAAGCACACGCCCCGCGCGTTCATAAAACTGCGCGAGTCTGCTGCCGAGATAGGCGGGATAGCCCTCCTCGCCCGGCATTTCCTCCAGTCTGCCGCTCATCTCCCGCAGCGCTTCCGCCCAGCGGGAGGTGGAGTCCGCCATCAGCGCCACCGAATATCCCATATCCCGGAAATACTCCGCGATGGTGATGCCGGTATAGATAGACGCCTCACGCGCCGCCACCGGCATATCCGAAGTGTTGGCGATCAGCACCGTGCGCTCCATCAGCGATTTGCCGGTGTGGGGATCGATCAGTTCGGGAAATTCATTGAGAACGTCCGTCATTTCATTGCCGCGCTCTCCGCAGCCGATGTATACGACGATGTCCGCCTCCGCCCACTTGGCGAGCTGATGCTGGGTCACCGTCTTGCCGCTGCCGAAAGGTCCCGGGATCGCCGCGACCCCGCCCTTGGCGATCGGGAACAGGCAGTCGACGACTCTCTGTCCCGTGATGAGCGGTTTATCGGGGGAAAGTTTTTTGGCGTACGGTCTGCCGCGGCGTACCGGCCATTTCTGCATCAGCCCTACCGGTGTTTCCCCCTTATCCGTGATGACCGTGCAAACGGTGTCGGTAATATGGAAACTCCCCGCGGTGATCTCCCCGATCGTTCCGCTGATGCCGAACGGCACCATGATCTTATGCAGTACGACGTCCGTCTCCTGCACCGTGCCGATCACATCGCCGCCTTCGATTTTATCGCCCGCTTTGACAGTCGGCTGAAAATTCCACACGCGGTCCCGTTTGAGCGCGGGCACCTCGACGCCGCGCGCGAGATTGCCGCCGCTGATTTTCATAATATCGTCCAGCGGACGCTGGATCCCGTCATATATACTGCCGATCAGACCCGGTCCAAGCTCGACGCTCATCGGCATGCCGGTGGACTCCACCGTCTCGCCGGTACCCAGCCCGGACGTCTCCTCATAGACCTGCACGGAAGCCCTGTCCCCGTGCATCTCGATGATCTCGCCGATCAGATGCTGATCGCTGACGCGCACCACGTCATACATATTGGCGTCCCGCATCCCCTCGGCGATGACCAGAGGACCGGAAATTTTTCGTATCGTACCTTTACTCATAAAAGATTTCCTCTCAATTTCGTAAGATATCCGAGCCGACGGCTTTTTCCACCGCCTCATGGACGCTTTGCATACCGTGTCCGGTATTGCCGCGCACACCCGGGATCTCTATGATCGCGGGCAGCCGCTCGCCGCGGCGGCGCGTGATCTCCTCCCGCAGCTCCTCCGCGAGCGCCTCGGTGATGAAAACGACGGCAAAGCCGCCGCCGCAAAGACGGGCAAAGGTTTCGGACGCCTGCGCGGCGTCCTCCGCCGGAAACACGGAAAGACCGAGCGAGGCGAACCCGCCCACGCTTTCTCTGTCGCCGAGCACCGCGACTTTATACATACACTTCACGCATCCTTTCCCGTGTCGTATCATCCGACGCGCCGCAGGCGCGGCAGACAAGCAGGATCCGCACCGTTTTGATCTCGGCGAGTTTGGCAAGACAATACGCGGCGATCGGATCCGGGCCGAAACTTTTCAGCCGGGCGATCCCGCACAGCGCGGTGATCCGGTCGTCCGCCCATTTTTCAAACGCGGACACGGATCGTTTGAGCATTTCCGCGCCCTCCGCCAGCGGACTTTCGGCGAGCATGGCGAACAGATCGCTCTGTCCCTTCGCCGCCGCGCGGATCAGGCTTTCAGCGTCCAGCAGATCGCTGCCGCAGATAGCGTCCCGCAAAAACTCCTCATCCCTGCCCGCCGCGCGATACGCCGTTTTGCAATCGGCAACGGCGGCGGTCCACGCCGCGTACCGTTCGATCAGTTCGCTCCCGCTTTTCCCGGCGGCGTCGCGCAGGGCGACCAGACAGGCGCGATCCAGGATCATTTCCGCCCGCTGACCGTCTCCGGTCGAGGTAAGGATATCATAGCATTGTTCCGCGGCCTCCGCCATGGAAGGCGGCAGTTCATCGTATCTTTTTTCCGCGAGGATCCCGAACAGCGCGTCAAGATCCAGCGTCGTCGGGCGGACAAAAAAGCGTTCCGCCGTTTCCCCCGACACCAGCGCTTTGAGCGCCGCTTTGAGGTCGTGAAAATCGTTGGGGATCAAAAGAGCGTCGAGCAGTCCCGCCTCGGGCAGAAGTTCCTCAACATCCCGCCATAAGCGCTCGCTTTCCGCGGCGACCAGTCTGTGCGGATCCGATCCGCCCTCCCCGATCTGCCAGCCGTGCGCCCGCAAAAATTCCAGACATTCCCGGGTGTCCTGCATCCCGAGCATCTGCTCGACCATCGCGGGTGTGAGCAGATCCGCTTCCATCGCGCGGATCCTCGCGTCGGCAAAGGCAAAACGTGTATCGTTCATCTTTGCCTCCTTATCCGAACAGGCGTTCGGCAACGAGATCGCGCAGTTCGTCGCCGCGCTCCTCCATCACCGCCTCAAAGGTCAGATCGTATTCGATATCGCCGTACCGTAAAATCAGACCGTCCGTGATATCCGCCGCCTCGCGGGACAGGGTAAGCCCCGGCGGCGGACAAATCGCCGCCAGACGTTTTTCAAAATCTTTCGGCAGACGCTCAAGATCTTTTTTCCCGAACGACACGACGCCTTCTCCTTCCGAGAGGTTTTCGCCGATCCATTTGAGACAGAGCGAAAAATACTCCTCCTCCGGCAAAGCGCGCAGCGCGGCAAGCGCCGCGTCGAGAACTTCCCGCACCGCGGTCACTTTATAGCGCAGCATATCACGCGCGGACTCCGCGGCGGCGCCGCTTTTGGCGGCTTCGATCTGCCGCGCCGCGGACGCTTCCGCTTTTTCCATCGCCTTGTCATACGCCGCCTGTGCCGCCGCCTTGCCGTCCGCCTCAATGGTCTGCGCCTTGAGATCCGCGTCCCGCAGGATCTTCGCGCTGACCTCGTCGGCGTCCGTAAGGATGCTGTCGATGATCTTATCAAGTCCTGACATATCCGTCACCTTTACAGCGCGATATTGTAGATGATCAGAATGGAAATGAGCAGCGCCAGGATCGCGTAGGTCTCCACCATCGCCGCCATAATGATGCCCTTACCGTTCTGTTCCGGCTTTTTGGCAACGATGCCGACGCCCGCCGCCGCGGCTCTGCCCTGCGCGATGCCGGACAGAAGTCCCACAACGCCGATCGGCAGTCCCGACGCCAGGAACATAAGCCCCTGTGACAGCGTCAGCTCCAGCGCGCCGCCGCCCAGAACGCCGATACGGCTGAGCAGTAAAACGGCGATCAGAAGACCGTACAGTCCCTGTGTGCCCGGCAGCAGCTGCAGGATCAGCACCTTGCTGAATTTCGTCGGATCGACCGACACGACGCCCGCCGCCGCTTCTCCGACAAGTCCTACGCCCTTTGCCGAGCCGATGCCCGCCAAAAGCGCCGCCAGCGCCGCGCCCAAGATCGCGAGTGCAAGTCCCAAACTATTCATTGTTTTGTTCCTCCCTGAATTTGATATATTTCGTATTGACTTCCAACGGTTCAAATGCTCTGCCGCCGCCCTCGTAGAACTTGGAAAACAATTCCACGAACTGCAGGCGGTCGGTATGAACATACGCGCCCAAAAGATTGATGGCGATATTGGCGGGATGAGCCACCAAAAACACCAGGATGAAAAGGACGGTCTTGACGACCATATTCTGCGGCATCGCGCCGATCAGATTGATGACGCTCGCGATACATCCCGTCGCGAGCCCCAGCGCCAGCAATCTCGAATACGAAAGGATATCGCTGAGATAGCCGGTCGCGATGTTATACAGTCCATAGATGCCGCCGAAAAAGCGCATCGGGATGGACTTCGAACTGCGCCCCGCGGTCAGCACTACCAGTATGACCCCGATCATGGCGACATATTTCCCGACCGACGCCACCACGGGCGGCACGGTCACAAGGATGCCCGCCGCCATCGGCGCGACGCCCAAAACCGTGAGCATCACGGGGATGACGTCACAGACAGCGTCAAGCTTCTGCCCTGCTTTCCAAAGTTTGTAAAAATTGACCGAAAGTCCCAAAAACAGATGACAGATGCCAAGCCCGAACGAGAAAAGAAGCAGCCTGATAGGATCGTCGAGCGGCTCGAACCACAAAGCAAGCGATCCGATCTCCCGACCGAACCAATCCCTGGCGATGACCTGCACGGCGTCTCCGAACCAACTGCCGAACAGCGCGCCCCAGAACACAGTGGAGATGCCGCAGTACAGAAACATCTTCATCGTCTTACGCATTTTGGGTTCCGGTTTGCCTTTGCGCAAAACCAAAGAAGTGAAAAGCACCATCAAGACGCCGTATCCCGCGTCGGAAAGCATCATCCCAAAGAATAAGTAGTAGAAAAACGCCATCACCGGCGTCGGGTCGACGTCCCCTTTGGCGGGCAGGGCGTACATTTCCGTAATGCCCTCGACCGGCGCGGAAAAGCCGTTGTTTTCCAGCAGGACCGGCACATCGTCATCCGCCTCCGGCGCGAAAAGCGAGATCGCCACACGGTATTTCCGGTCAAGTTCCCGCACGAGCGCCGGCGCGTATTTTTTCGGGATATAGCCGGTCAGCACGAAGGTTTCCCTCGTCATCCCGAGTTTGCCGAGCGCCTTATATTTATCCGCCCGCATCCCGAGATAATCGATGACGAACTCAAGATCCTTCTGCATCCCGTCATGATCCCGGATGTCCGCCAGGCGGTCGTCGATCGCCCCGCCCAGATCCGCGATCTCTTTTTCGATCTCCCCGATCCGTTCCGTCGCCGTTTTGCCGGTGGTCCCGCTGAGCGCGGAAAAGCCGTTTCGCCGCAGCAGGTCGTATGTCTCCTGTTCCTTTTCCTTGCGGCAGAGAACGAAAACATTGGTCTGCGTTTTCATTTTACGGACGACCTCGATATAGACGTCCTCCGTTTGTTCTCTCAGCTTTTCAAGATCCGTGCCGGCGGGCAGACTGCCGATCAGCGCGTTGGTGCGCGACGTACCCTTGCAGTTCATCGGCACGTCCAGCGCCGTCCAGGCGGCAAGGCTGTCCCGCAGGACCGTAAGTTTCGCGATGCGGCTTTTGCAATCCGCGATGCGTTTTTGATCATCTAAAATGTCATATGCTTTTTGAAGCGCGCGGTCGACGCCCGCCGCCTTTTTGCCGAAATCATCCGGGATATACTCCCGTTTCCCTTTAAGGGAGGCGAGCAGCGACGCCTTGTCGCCGGTCACGTCCCGCAGGATCTCCAGCGCTTTTTCCACTTTCGCGCGCGCCTGCTCAAACGTCTGAATGCTGGCGGCGGTGTTGAGCTTCACAAACTCTTCTTCCGTACAGTCGCTGACCTCTACGATACCGCGCCGCTGCAGCCGCTCCATGATTTTTTTACTGTCCGAGAGCAGCGCGACGATCTCGATCCGCTGCATTTCCAGTTTTGCCGTAAGATCACCTTCTCCCGCTTTTCCGTCCCGGTATCACCGGATCGCGTCAAGACACGCCCCGACGGCGTCCTGCTTTTTCCGGGCGGTCTCCTCTTTCATCTCGCGGAGTTTCTGCTCCGTCAAAAGACGCTGTCCCTGATGGATATCCTCCACCTTATGGCGTGTTTCGATCTGTTTTTCTTTCACAGCGGCGTCCGCCTTTTCCAGCGCGCCGCGCATCTCCCGCTCCGCGGCGGCTTCCGCGGCGGCGACACGCTCGCTTCCCTGCTGTTCGGCAAGACGAACTTTCTCGTCCGCTTCCTTCTCCGCCGTCAGCACTTTCTCGACCGCTTTTGTTGCCATTTTATATCCCACCTTCCTTTTTGGTAAGCACTTTTAAAGAGAAAAGGGGAACCGATCCTACAGACAGCTCCCCTTCGTGTACATATTTGTTTCTATGTTCTGTATTGTATCACAATCTCTGTCCTGTTGTCAAGTAAAAAACCTGTAATTTGTGGAGTTTTTTTATAAAATGTTGACTTTTGTCATTTTTTCGCCGGAAAGAGGACCCTATTGACTTGAAAATCGCGGTTTGATGCATTATAATAAGGAATATGAACTTTAATAATCATAAATATGGAGGAATGAAATCAATGGATATCTCGCAGAAATCTCTCGCTCTTCATGAGGAACTCCGCGGAAAGATCGAAGTGGTCTCCCGCGCCAAGGTCCGCAGTTCCGAGGACCTTTCTCTGCTCTACACACCGGGCGTCGCGCAGGCGTGCAAGGAGATCCAGAAAGACTATGACAAATCCTTTACCCTGACCCGCCGGTGGAACACCGTCGCGGTCATCACCGACGGCACCGCCATCCTGGGACTGGGCGACATCGGTCCGGAAGCCGGTATGCCGGTCATGGAAGGAAAGTGCATGCTGTTCAAAGAGTTCGCGGACGTTGACGCGTTTCCGATCTGCCTGCGGACCAAAGACGTTGACGAACTGGTGCGGACCATCTATCTGATGTCCGGCGGCTTCGGCGGCGTCAACCTGGAGGACATTTCCGCGCCCCGCTGTTTCGAGGTGGAGAGAAAACTTAAAGAGATCTGCGATATCCCCATTTTCCACGATGATCAGCACGGTACGGCGATCGTCGTCGCCGCGGCGCTTCTCAACGCGCTGCGCGTTGTCGGCAAAAACATCGGCGACGTCAAAGTCGTCATCAACGGCGCCGGTTCCGCCGGTATCGCCATCGGCAAACATCTGCTCAATATGGGCGTGAAGCACCTGACGATGGTCGACCGCTTCGGCATCATCTGCAAAGGGATGGAGGGGCTCAACCCCGCCCACGAGGAGATCGCCGAGGTCACCAACCTTGAACACAAGACGGGCGTTCTCGCCGACGCGATGAAAGGCGCCGACGTCTTCATCGGCGTTTCCGCGCCCAACATCGTAAACGAGGATATGATCAAGTCGATGGCGGACAAACCGGTCGTATTCCCGATGGCCAACCCCGTACCGGAGATCGACCCCGATCTCGCCAAGGCGGCGGGCGCCGCGGTCGTCGGCACCGGACGGTCCGATCATCCCAACCAGATCAACAACGTTCTCGCCTTCCCCGGCATCTTCCGCGGCGCGCTGGACTGCCGCGCCTCCTGCATCAATGAGGAGATGAAGGTCGCCACTTCCCACGCGCTGGCAGATCTTGTCAGCCAGGAGGAACTGACCGCCGACTATATCCTGCCCCGCGCGTTCGATCCCCGCGTCGGCAAAGCCGTCGCCGCCGCCGTCATCGAGGCCGCGAAACAGACCGGCGTCGCAAGGATCAAAGCGTAAGAACGATCTCCCGCCAATCAATAACGACTCGCCCCGCGCGAGTCGTTATTTATATACGTCTATTGACTTCAAACGTAAGTTAATATATTATTCTTATAAAAGGAGGGTTTCATGTATGGATACACTGAAATTCGATCTGTCCCGCCCCGGCGGAAAGTTCAAGATCCTCAACGCCACAAACGGCGGACCCTGGCACAAAAGACACGCAAGCGACCAGTCCCGCAGCAATTTTGACGCCTACAAAGCCGCCCGGATCCCCTATTCGAGAAATCACGACAGCGCGGACCATTCCGTTTACGGAGGACCGTACAGTCACGATATCACCCGCATTTTCCCGGATTTTCGCGCTGATCCGAGTGACCCGAACTCCTATGATTTCGCCTGTACGGATGAAGCGATCCTGGTGTGTCTTGAGGCCGGTACCGAAACGTTTTTTCGTCTCGGGCAAACCATCGAGCATCAAATCAAAAAACACGGCACTCTCCCGCCGCCCGATTTTCACAAATGGGCGGTGATCTGCGAGCATATCATCCGCCACTACAATGAAGGCTGGGCAAACGGGTATCAACTCAATATTCAGTACTGGGAGATCTGGAATGAACCGGATCTTGATCCCGATGATTCTCCGAACAAACGAACCTGGGGCGGAACGAAAGATCAGTTTTTCGATTTATACGAAATTGCCGCGAAGCATCTGAAAAGCTGTTTCCCCCATCTGAAAATAGGCGGTCCGGCGGTTGCGGGAAACGAAACATGGACGGAAGACTTTTTGAGCGCCATGCGGCAGAGAAACGTTCCCATAGACTTCTTCTCCTGGCACATTTACTGCGTGGATCCCCAAAAAATGGTCCGCAAAGCCGAAAAAATGCGCGCGTGCCTTGACCGTTACGGTTATACGGAAACTGAAAGCATCCTGAATGAGTGGAACTATGTCAAGGGGTGGATAGCGGAATTCGTATATTCGATCAAAGCGATCCACGGTATAAAAGGCGCCGCCTTCACCATGTCCTGCATCTGCGCGGCGCAAAGCGCCCCTGTCGATATGCTGATGTATTATGACACCCGCCCGTCGTGTTTTAACGGAGCGTTCGACCTCTATACCTATGAACCCTTGAAGGGATATTATCCGCTGTACTGGTACGGTATGTTTTATAATATGGAAAAAGAAATACAGGCAACAAATCAGATCGAAAACGTTTATTCCCTTTGCGGCGTTGACAAAAACGGCAAGGTCTTATCCGTGATCGCTTATTATAGCGATCAGGACGACGCGGAGCGCCGGACCGTCTCCCTGGATCTCGGAAAAAAAGGAAATTACGAGATCTGCCTTTTGGACGATACGCATGACGGTGAATATCTGAAAACCACGGATCGCCTCACCTTCGATTTGAAAAATTTCAGCGTTTGCCTGATAAAGGAAATCTGAAAAACGGAACGCCGCAGGAAAACATCTTGCGGCGTATCGTTTTATTTGTAAAATTCTTGTGAACTCTATTGACAGTCATATGAACTTATGATATAATCATACAAACACAACAGAAAGGAGGCGTATACGGAATGGCACCTTACATTCCCGGCACGACGGTGCCGTATGACCGTCAAAGCGCGTTCGCGGCGTTCCGTCCGCTGATCGAGGCGACAGACGGGCTGACGCTCCGCCAGGTATGCGCCGTCACGGGGCTGGAACCCTCCACCATCCAGAACTGGATCAAGCGGGGATTTGTTCCCTCGCCCGTGCAGAAAAAATACCGGGAGCGGCAACTCGCGCGGATCCTGCTCATCTCCTCGCTCAGAGAGTGTATGAAGATCGACACTGCCGGCGAACTGATGGCGCTGATCAACGGCGACACCGAGGACGAGAGCGACGACGTTATCTCCGAGGCGGAACTTTACGACCGCTTCTGCCGCGTCGTCGAGGGAACGGAAGCCGACGGCTTCTCCCCTGCCAGGGATCTCCCCGGGCGTATACGGCGGGAGGCCGGCGGCGATGAGCGTCTGAACGACGCGCTGACCGTGATGGCGTACGCGTACACCGCCGCCGCGTATAAAAAAATGGCGGATAAGACATTTTATAAAATGAAGGAGAAATAAAAATGAACGAGAATGTATTTTCCATGAAAGGCGTCAAGAGAGGGCTCGCCGTCGCGCTGATCGCGCTGATCGCCGTGATCACGCTGCTCAACTGCTTCACCATCGTGGGCGCCGGCCACACCGGCGTCGTCGTAACGCTGGGTAAGGTCAAAGAGGGCGTTTTGCAGGAGGGCATCCATACCAAGATCCCCTTCGTGCAGAAGGTCGTCAAGATCGACAACCGCATCCGCAAACTGGAGGTCAACACCGAGGCGTTTTCCAAAGACCTGCAAAGCGTCAACACGGTGCTGGCGATCAACTACCGCGTCGATACCGCCAAAAGCAACAGCATCTACAAGAATGTCGGCGCTGACTATGAAACAGTGTTGGTCGTCCCCGCCGTCAATGAAGTGCTGAAAGCGATCACCGCCACCTACACCGCCGAGCAAAGCGTCACCAACCGCGTGCTGATCTCGGACGGTCTGATCCAGGGGCTGAACGAAAAACTCAACGCCATCGGGCTGTACGTCACCGACGTCAACATCATAAACTTTGACTTTTCCGAGGCGTTCATCACCGCCATCGAGGAAAAACAGGTCGCCCAGCAGAAACTGCTCAAAGCGGAGACAGAGAAACAGACCGCCATCACCAACGCCCAGGCGGAAGCCGAGTCGATGAAGATCAAAGCCACCGGCGAGGCGGAAGCCAACCGCCTGATCAACCAGTCGCTGACCGATAAGGTCATTGAGAACAAAAAGATCGAAAAGTGGACCGGCGAACTGCCCAAAGTCACCGGCGGCAGCGGCACCATCATCGACGTCGGCGACCTTACGGAAAGCAAGACAGAAAAATAAACAAGGTATAACAAAAAGGGCTTCGAAAGAAGCCCTTTTGTTTTTAGGCGATCACAGAACCGTTCCCTGATTGCCGAATCACCTGCAAGGGCAAGTGTATGGAACCGATCCGAAGGATATACACGCTTCGCGTGATGCCATGCGCGCCTATGGCGAGATTACATAGAGTTATATTGCCGCCTTTAAACTGCGCGAAGCGCAATATCACTCGCGAAGCGAATATAACTGAAAAAGCACTGCTTTCGCAGTGCTTTTTCTGGTTGGGATAGCTGGACTCGAACCAGCGGAATGACGGAGTCAAAGTCCGTTGCCTTACCGACTTGGCTATATCCCAGTATCGCAGCGTTCCGGTTTCAGTATGCCCCGGATCCCTTCCTTATATTATAAACGCTGAATGATCGCCGCAGCGTTTCGATCCGTTTGCCCTGATCATTCAGCGTTTAAGTCTGGGGTGGATGATGAGACTCGAACTCACGGCCTCCAGAGCCACAATCTGGCGTTCTAACCAACTGAACTACACCCACCGTAAAAAATGGCGCGCCTGAACGGACTCGAACCGCTGGCCCACTGCTTAGAAGGCAGTTGCTCTATCCAGCTGAGCTACAGGCGCAAATATGGAGCAGGTGATGGGAATCGAACCCACGTGTCCAGCTTGGAAGGCTAGCGTTCTACCATTGAACTACACCTGCGCAAATCGCTAAAATATAATACCACACCGCCCCGATTCTGTCAAGTCCCTTTTTATGAAAACGGCGAATAAAGGCGACAAAGCGGGGCGGTGATCATATTACGCGCGGACGATCACCGCGATGCCGTCGGGGATGACGGTGACGCGGCTGTCGCTGCCGACGATCTGTTCCGCAAGCCGCATCGCCTCGTCAAGCGTATAGGCGTGCGACATATGCATATCGGTGAACATTTTCGGATCGCAGTGCTCGCTGACGACGATGACGTGCGCTTTGACAAGGATGCGGGAAAGGATCTGCGCTTCCCACTGGTCAAATTCCGTCTTTTCGGGCGGCACGCTGTTCAGCGCCTCATACGCCGCCTGCGCGGAAGGCTGGTCGGCGATGAGATGATAGAAAAAATCCCCGCCGTTGCCGTCCGAACAGGAGGCGGATATGATGATAACGCCGCCCTGCCGGACGCACGCCTCCCCCGCCGTAAGCCCCTTGACCGTCTGATACATATTCTGATCCAGCGGGTAGCCGCCGTTGGAAGTCACGGCGATATCGGCGGGGATCGCCTTCACCATCGCGAGGGAGGAAACGAACTCACACCCTTTTTCGTGCGCTTTCGTCACGTGACCCGCGAAGGCGGCGATGACCTTTTTCTCGCTGTTGATGACGACGTTCAGGATAAACGCCAGTCCCGCCGCCTCGGCGGCAAAGACCATATCCCGATGGACGGGGTTGTCCGCGAGGATGCCCGCCCTCGCGTGCTTGTTCGCCAGAAACAGCGCGTTATGGTTCCAAAGTACCGTTTTTTTAGACGCGATACCGGGCAGGACCGACTTCCTGCCGCCGGAAAACCCGGCGAAAAAGTGCGGCTCGATAAATCCTTCCGAAATGAGCAGATCCGCCTCGTCGGCGACGCGGTTGATCCAGCACTCCCCGCCGGACGGCAAAATGCCCTTAAAGGCCATTTCATCATCCTTGTAGGCGTCGTGGACGATGATCTCCTCTTTTTCAACGATCGCCTCGCCGTATTTGGCGATCAGCTCCTCCCTTGTCGTCGGGCGGTGCATCCCCGTCGCGATGAGGATGGTAACGCGGCAGTCGGTATTATACCGCCGCACCTCCTCCAAAAGCACCGGCATCGTGATATGGCTCGGCACAGGACGGGTGTGATCGCTGGAAATGATGACGATATGTTTTTTCCCCTTTGCCATCTCGCAAAGCGGACGGCTGTCCACCGGCGCGGCAAGCGCCCGGCGGACAAGTTCCGTTTCACCCGCGTCGGGACGAAAGGTCTCGGATCGGGACGTCAGAACGCCGGCGACGCGTTCCTCCCCGATCGTAAGTTCTTTATATCCTTTATAATAAGGGATCTCAAATTTCATAGGATCAATAGTTGCCGGAGAACATCTTGTTTTCTCCCGCCTTGAAATCTCCGAAATATGCCTCGACATCCATTTTGAGATATTCCGCCATATCCACCATTTCACGAACGGTGTTCTCGTTGACGTCGATGCCGTTTTTCATCCGGTCGATCATCGCGAAATGTTCCTTCTCGCCGTGGGTGTAGATGCGCGGCTGACCGTCCGCCTTGGGGGCGTTCCGCAGCGTCTCAAGATAGCCGGAAAGATGCTCGCGGATCGCGGCGGGATCGCCGAATATCGCGGGATCGATCGCCATAAAGCCGTGGCAGATGCCGCCCTTGTTGTTCTGCATACATTTGTCCGAGGTGGTGCCGAGAGAAAAGATGGAGCTGAACATCTCGCAGACCATGCCCCAGCCGTATCCCTTGTGACTGCCGAGCTGCTCGCCGGAGCCGCCCAGCGGCACGATGCCGCCGCCGTTTTTGGCGACGATGTTTTTCAGCACGTCGGAAGCGTCGGTGGAGTCGTGTCCGTTTTTATCCAGCGCCCAGCCCTCCGGCAGCGGTTTATCCATCTTGTTGTACATTTCCAGTTTGCCGCGCGTGACGACGCAGGTCGCCGCGTCAAAGAAAAACGGATAGGGCTCGGCGGGCGCGGAGATCGCGATGGGGTTGGAGCCGATCATCGCCATACGGCCGAAAGTCGGCACCATGATGGCCTCGGAGTTGGTGCAGGCAAGACCGACCAGTCCCTCATCGCACGCGAGTTTGGCATAATACCCGGCGATGCCGAAATGGTTGGAATTGCGCACCGACACGATGCCGACGCCGCTCTTTTTCGCCTTTTCGATCGCCTTTTTCATCGCGTAGTGACCGACGAGTTGTCCCATGCCCTCGTTCGCGTCGATGACGGCGGAGACCGGCGTCTCAAAGACGATATCCGGTTTGGCGTCCACCTTGATCATTCCTTTTTCAATGCCCTTGTGATATCTAACGAGACGCTGCATCCCGTGACTTTCGATGCCGTACAGGTCAGAGAGCATCAGAACGTCGGTGATGATGCGGCTTTCCGCCTCGGTAAATCCGAATTTTCCGAACGCCTCCATACAGAATTTGTCCAGCAGGTCCACGGGGTAGTTGAGGTATTTTGCCATAGTGTTTCATTCCTTTCTTATTATTCGGGATGATCTCCCGATTATTCCTTTATTGCGAGGGCGATATTATCGCCCTCCATCGTCGCGTCGATCCGGCGGATCTCTTTTTCATACCGCGAGATGACCGTCTCCGCGATCTTGTCCTCCAGTTCCTTCTGAATGGTGCGGCGAAGGCTTCGCGCGCCGAATTTCCGGTCGTAACCGCGGTCGGCCAGCGTGTCCCGCACCTCTTCGGTATAGGTGAAAGTGATATCCCGCATTTTGAGACTCTCGGCAAGATCCCCCAGCATGATATCCGCGATGGCGCGGACCGTCTCTTTGGACAGCGGGCGGAAAGTAATGATCTCATCCACGCGGTTGACGAATTCCGGCCGCAGGAAGGTGAGCAGCGCCTTGACGGATTTTTCCTTTTCCAGCGTTTGCTCATCCCGGTTGAAACCGGTGGTGTTCATCGCGCCGGCGGAGGCGTTGGTCGTCATAACGATGACGGTATTCTCGAAATTGACCGTTCTGCCCTGCGCGTCGGTGAGTTTTCCATCGTCCAGCATTTGCAGCATGATATTGAGAACGTCGGGATGCGCCTTTTCGATCTCATCGAACAGAATGACGCTGTACGGATGACGGCGGATCCGCTCGGTGAGCTGTCCCGCGTCGTCATATCCGACGTATCCCGGCGGCGCGCCGATGAGTTTTGAGACAGAGTGCTTTTCCATATACTCGCTCATATCGACGCGCACCAGCGCGTCCACACTGTCGAACAGTTGGATGGCGAGCTGACGCACGAGTTCCGTCTTTCCGACGCCGGTCGGCCCCGTGAAAATAAAGGAAACGGGGCTTCGGTTCAGCCCGATGCCGACCCGACGCCGCTTGATGGCGGCGGCAAGCGCCTCGATCGCCTCGTCCTGCCCGATGATACGTTCCCTGAGTTTATCCGCGAGTTCGCCGAGTTTTATAAACTCCTGCTGTTTGATCTTGGAGGCGGGGATGCCCGTCCACAACTCCAGCACGTACGCCACGTGATCAAAGGTCAGTTCCGTCACGTCGGAGACGTCTTTATAACTTTCCAGCTGTTCCTCAAGTTTGCATTTTTCCGATTTGAGCGCCGCCAGTTCCTCGAACATCTGTTCGCTGTTTTCCTCGGAAAAGTTTTCGATCTTTTCATTCAGTTCGGCGATATCATGGGTCAGCTTGAATTTCTGATTTTGCGCCACGTTCTCGATCGCCGCGCCGGAGGACGCCTCGTCGATCAGGTCGATGGCTTTGTCCGGCAGAAAGCGGTCGGTGATATACCGTTTGCTCATCATCGCCGCCTGGGTAAGCAGGGCGTCGCTGATATGAACGTGATGGTAGGCGCCGTAGACGTCACGCAGTCCTTTAAGGATCTCCACCGTCTCCTCGACAGACGGTTCCCCAACAAGGATGGGCTGGAACCGGCGTTCCAGCGCCGCGTCCTTTTCGATATATTTGCGGTATTCGGCAAGCGTTGTCGCGCCGATGACCTGGATCTCCCCGTTGGCAAGCGCCGGTTTCAGGATATTGGCGGCGTTCATCGACCCCTCGGCGTCGCCCGTGCCGACCAGATTGTGCACCTCGTCGATGACAAGGATGATATTGCCGAGCGTCGTCACCTCGCTGATCAACCCTTTGATGCGGCTTTCGAACTGCCCGCGGAACTGCGTGCCCGCGACCAGCGCCGTAAGATCCAGCAGGTAGACCTCTTTATCAAGCAGTTTGGCAGGCACGTCTCCCGCCACGATCTTATGCGCCAGCGCGTTGGCGACGGCGGTCTTGCCGACGCCGGGTTCACCGATCAGGCAGGGATTGTTCTTGGTGCGGCGGTTGAGGATCCTGAGCATACGCTCGATCTCCGTCTGCCGGCCGATCACCGGATCGAGTTTGCCGTCGATCGCCCTGCGATTGAGGTTTGTGGCGTACTGATCGAGAAATTTCCGTTTTTTCGCCGCGGATTTTTTGTCTTTGGTCTCGGGCTTTTTGGGCGCCTCCGGCGCCTGCTCCTTGCCCCCCAGCATCCCGCCGAAAATGGGCGGGAAAGTCGGTGTGGTGGAAAATTCATCCCCCGTCACGCCGAGCTGTTCCCCGATGCTCTCCATCTGATCGCTCATCAGATCCAGATCCTCATCGCTGAGTCCCATATTCTTGATGATCTGATCCACCTGGGCGATGCCCAGTTCCTTGGCGCATTTGATGCAGTAGCCTTCGTTGATCTGCTTATCGCTTTCCAGCCTGGAAACGAATACCACTGCCATTCTTTTATTACATCTTTTACAAAGCATACTTTTGCTCCCTTTGTTTGCTGTTTATTTTCCGATCTTCTTGCGCTCCCGATCCTCTTTGATATTCAGATACATCTGAAAATAGTTGAACAGCGCAAGCAGTGAGAACACCACGCAGAGGATCATCATAACGGTCGCGACGCGTTTCGGTATCTTTTCAAATACCATAATGACGACGATCATCACGAACAGCACGACCGTGGCGATCTTGCCGCTCCGTTTGGAATAGACGACGAACTTATGTTTTTTGAGGATCTCAAATCCGCCGAATATCATCAGGACCTCCTTCGCGACGAACACGTAAAAGATCCACGCGGCAAAACGTCCGTTATACGTAAGACATCCCACGGCGGCGATCTGCATCAGTTTGTCCGCCAACGGGTCCGCGAGTTTTCCGAAATCGGTGATCTGGTTGAACTTGCGGGCGATGTAGCCGTCCAGCACATCGGTGATCGCCGCCAGCACAAAGATACCCGCCGCGATCCATATGCCGTGTGTGATCTCCCCGTCCGCGCCTTTGAGATAAAAGAACATAAAGGCGGGCACGAAAAGCAGTCGAAGTGTTGTCAACGCGTTTGGCACATTCATTTTATTGTCTCCTATTTTATCAGTTCCGATGCGGGTGTTATGGAAACGATCTGTTTCATCACAACGGTCTTTTTGACGGTGGAAACAGAAAGCACACTGTCCTTCGGCGGATTTGCCGACGCGGCGATCACTGTAATGATAACGGAAAACACCAGCGCGATCAGCGCGCCTTTTATCAATCCGATCAGCGCCCCGCCGACCTGATTGACCTTTTTGCCGAGCGGCAGAAGCTTGACGACCATTGTCAGCAGTTTTGCCGCCAGTACACAGAGAAGGCTCAACACGATGAACAGCGCGATAAACGCGATCGCTTTGCTGATCGCCGCGCTGATCGGGTCAGTGATCCGCGCGACGACGTCCTTTTTGGCCGCCGCGGCGCCCGCTTTCACATCAGACAAAAGTTTTTCCGCGTCCACGCCCGCCATTTTGAGCAGCTGCTCCACCTGCGGCGACATGTCCCCGAACGTTTTCTGCAGGTCGATGGAAGCGAGTTTTTGTTCCTTTTCCCCCGCCTTGCTGCCGGCAAGAGTATTGATGACAAGCGTTTCCACCCGGTCATGCGTAAACGTTTTATCAATGTACTCTCCCACAGGCGACATCAAGGACAGCGACAAAACAAAAGCCAGAATGACGCCCACCATGCCGAAAAGCGTCGCCACCAGCCCTTTGCGATAGCCGATGACGGCAAATACCGCCAGGATCCCGACGATCAGAGCGTCCCAAATGATAAACATCCGTTTTTCCTCCTACTCATTCAATACTATTATATACGGCTTGCGTCGTATAAATATCAAACAAAACGTTCCCGCGGCCCAGCGCGACCTTGCGGACGTTGCCTTCATTTTCAAGCCTGGAGCGCACGCTCAGAGAGGAAAGCGACAGAATGAGCGTCTCGCTCTCCCCCAGCAGCGCGACCTTGTCCTCCCGCACGTCAAGATCGCTCACCAGCGTTTCCGCCTCGAATTTCTGCGTCTGTTTGCCCCTGTTGTTCACGTTATATACGGTTGATTGCCCCAAACGGCTGTCCGAAAGGACCAGCACGCTTTGATGCGCGGGGGACAGATCGAATTTCTGTATGAAATTATGGGCAAGCGTCCAAACATGTTCCTCTTTTCCCTTGCCGTCATAAAACGCGAGTTTATCGGAATACAAGGCGGCGAGCGTTACGCCGTCTTTATAGCAAACGGCAAGCGGCAGAGCGGACACCGGCGTTTCCCAATAGATCTCGTCCTTGCCCAGCCGTACGCAGACGATCTCCGCGTGATCGGCGGCGTCCGCCGTATTGTAGCAGATCAGCGCGACGCGGTCGCCGCCGGCGGAAATCGCGGCGTTCAAAAGGTAGCGTTCCGAACTCTGCCAGGTGAATACCTCGTCAAAACGCGTATCAAACACCCGCAGGGTGTTTTTGTGACGGTCTCCCGTCGTGATGACGGCGATATACCCCTTTTCGTTGGCGGTCACCGTCAGGATCGGTTCCTCTGTCTTTTCCTCAAATACGACGGAAAAGGAGTTTGTGACGATCAGGCGGTTGCCGCCGCAGTCATAGGCGATGACAAATCTTCCTGTCGTCAGCAGCTGCGGCGATGTAAAGCCGGTATCCGTCGTGAAAAACTCGGCGCCACGGCTGTCCATAATGGTCAGTCTTGACGGTGTGAGACGGACCAGTCCGTCCTTATACGTCTTTACGATCGCGTCAGCGTCATAATCAAAGGTGATCGGCTCGTCCGTCCCTCCGGAGGAGGTGACGTTGACGTCGATCTTGGCGATCAGACGGCGCAGATTGTCCATACTGATATTGTCACGGTTGACGACAAGAAACCCGACCAGAAAGGCCGCCAGAACGATAAGCAGCGCGTATCTGCCGAACCGCAGCGCGAAATGAGATCGTTTGAGGAATTTTTTGCTGACCGCGCGTTCCTCTCCGTCCGCGTATATTTCATCTTCCTCGTCTTCTGCCTCATCGTACGCGTCGTCAAATTCGTCATCATATTCTTCGTAGTTTTCGTTTTTTCTTTTTTTCAGATCAGCCACGGTCCATCCTCCTTTCCGATCTCATCGTAAAATACACGATGCAGGTACAGCCCGTGCGCCGGCGCGGTCGGTCCCGCCGCCGCGCGGTCCCGCGCGGCGATGATCCCGGCGACGGCGTCGGGATCCAGCGCGCCCGCGCCGATCCTGACAAGCGTTCCCGCGATGATCCGCACCATATTGTAAAGAAATCCGTCGCCGCACACCCGCAAAGCGATCCGTCTGCCCTGCCGGGAGACGTCCGCCCAATACAGCGTGCGCACGGTATCTGTTATTTTAGAGCCCTCCGACATAAAAGAACGGAAATCCTGCCGTCCCTCGAACGCCGCGGCGGCCCGCCTCATTTTTTCGACGTCCAGGCGGCCCTTCCAATGATACGCTCTGTCCTTGAGAAAGGGATCCCGCGCCGCGCCGTCATAGATAAGGTACACGTATTCTTTGGCTCTGGCGGAGTAGCGCGGATGAAAGTCCTCATCCACCTCCCGGCAGCCGATGACGGCGATGCCGTCCGGCAGCGCCGCGTTCAGCGCGAGCGGAACGCGGATACATTCCATATCGGTATCGACGGAAAAACACATACGGTATCCCGTCGCGTGTACGCCGCTGTCGGTGCGGCTGCACCCGGTGACGTCCGCGCGGACGCCGAATATCTCCTCGATGGCGTCCTGCATACAGGTCTGCACGGCGTATCCGTTTTTCTGCACCTGCCATCCGACAAAACCCGTGCCGACAAACGAGATCGTAAGCAAAAACTTTCTCGTCATATCAGGTCACCACATTGAGAAAGATGATCAGCGCGAGCTGCCCCGTCATCACGAGCGCCGCGAGCGCGTCCCGCGCCGCGAAATGAAACACTTTATATCTTGTCCGGTCGTTGCCGCCGTGATAACAGCGGCATTCCATCGCGTCCGCGAGTTCCTCCGCGCGGCGGAACGCCGAAATGATCAGCGGGATCAGGATGGGCACCAGCGCTTTCGCGCGGCGAAAGATGTTGCCCGTCTCAAAGTCCGCGCCCCGCGCCTTCTGCGCGCTGATGATCTTATCCGTCTCATCCACCAGCGTCGGGATGAAACGCAGCGCGATGGTCATCATCATAGACAGTTCGTGGACCGGCACTTTTACCCATTTGAGCGGCGCGAGAAGACTTTCCATCGCGCCGGTCAGCATAATGGGTGAAGTCGTGTACGTCATAAAAGACGTGCCGATCACCAGCAGTATGATGCGCACCGCCATAAAAACAGCGTTGCGCAGACCGTTCCAGGTCAGCCATCCGAGCCATGACACGTCCTCAAAGATCGGCGTGCCGGTACCGTAGATCAGATTGAATGTCGCCGTAAAAAGAAGTACGAACAAAATGGGTTTTATGCCGCGCAGCACCACCCCGAACGGGATGCGGGAAAGGGCGATGATGACGAACATCATCGCGGCGCTTACAAAGTAGCCCCAGCCGCCGCGGATGACGAACAGTGAAACGATATAAAGGATGGTCAGCAGCACCTTGGTGCGCGGATCGAGTTTATGGATGGGCGAGGCGCCGGGGAAATACTGCCCGAGCGTGATATCCTTAATCACGGGACGCACCTCCCGTCAGTTTGGAGAGGATCTCCCGTTTCGCCGTTTCAATGGTGTAGATATCGGTACGAACGTCATATCCCTTTTCCCTCAGGTCGATAAAGACCTTGGTGATCTGCGGGATATCCAGTCCCATCGCGATCAGCTCATCCGCCCGCTCGAACACGGCGTCCACCGTCTCGTGCATCCGCACCCTGCCGCCTTCCATCACGATGATGCTGTCGGCGTTGTTGGCGATGTCCTCCATCGAGTGAGACACCAGAAGGACGGTGCTGCCCGTCTCTTTGTGATAGTCCCGGATGCGGGACAATATCTCGTCCCGCCCTTTGGGATCCAGACCCGCGGCGGGCTCATCCAAAATCAGCACTTTCGGTTCCAGCGCCATCACGCCCGCGATGGCGATCCTCCGTTTCTGCCCGCCGGACAGATCGAAAGGCGATTTATCGAGGCAGTCCTCCCCCATCCCGACGAACCGCAGGCTCTCCCGCACGCGGCGGTCGATCTCCGCCTCGTCGAGTTTCATATTTTTCGGTCCGAAAGCGATATCTTTATAGACCGTTTCCTCGAACAACTGATACTCGGGATACTGGAACACCAGTCCGACCTTGAAGCGCGTTTCGATCCGGCGCGCCTTGTTTTCGCTCCAAAGATCCGCGCCGTCCACGAACACCTTGCCCTCGGTAGGCTTCAATATGGCGTTGAGATGGGAGATGAGCGTGCTTTTGCCCGAACCGGTCTGTCCGATGACGCCGACGTATTCTCCCTCGCGCACGCTGATATTGACCCCGTCCAGCGCCGTTTTTTCAAACGGCGTGCCGATGCCGTATCTATGCGTCAAATTTTCGGTCCGAATAATCTCCAAACTTGCCCTCCAGCAGGTCGATCAGGACCTGCGTACATTCCATATCATCCAGTATCGAGATCGGTACTTTGATGTCGTATTGCCGCAGCGCGAACATCAGATCCGCCGACTGCGGGACGTCCAGCGCCACACTCTGCAACAGCCCGACGTTCGCGAACACCTCGCGCGGCGTGCCGTCCAGCAGGATCTTGCCCTCGTTCATCACAAGGATCCTGTCCGCCTGCACCGCTTCATCCATATAATGCGTGATAAGCAGTACGGTCACGCCCTCCTCGCGGTTGAGACGGCGGATGGTGCGCATCACTTCCCGTCTCCCCTTGGGATCCAGCATGGCGGTCGGCTCATCCAAAATAATACATTTCGGCTTCATCGCCAGGATCCCCGCCACCGCGACGCGCTGTTTCTGTCCGCCGGACAGGCGGTGCGGCGCGTGCTTGCGGAAAGGAAGCATATCGACGATCTCCAGCGCCTCGGTCACGCGGCGTTCCATCTCGTCGTGGGGAACGCTCAGATTTTCCAGCGCGAACGCGACGTCTTCCTCCACCACCGTGGCGATAAGTTGATTGTCCGGATTTTGAAAGACCATCCCGACGTTTTTGCGGATGTCCAGCAGATTGTTTTCATCCGCCGTATCCATCCCCAGCGCCGTTACGGTCCCGCCGGTGGGTTTCAGGATGCCGTTGAACAGTTTCGCGAGCGTGCTTTTGCCGCAGCCGTTATGCCCGAGGACGGCGACGAAAGAGCCTTCCTCCACGGCAAGGTCGATGTTTTTCAGGACGGGGACCGGCTCCCTGCCCTCCCCGCCGGGATATGAAAAACTCAGATTGTGGGTTTCCAGTATATTCATTCTTTACTCCAACGCGCGGTGGCGCCGGCGGGAAAGCAAAGATCCCTTCCGTCAACGCGCAGTCCGATCTCGTCCGCCGCGACAACGCCGCCGAATACCGGGCGCACCGTCGTTTCCAACATATATTTCATCACCGACGCGGAAAGTCCGGTCGAATAGGAATTGACCAGGAAAAACAGGGCATTGTCCGACAGCACCTGCCGGCAGAGCGTCAGCAGATCGAAAAGTTTTTCCTCCAGTTTCCAAACCTCGCCGCCCGGTCCCCTGCCGTAAGAGGGAGGATCCATCACGATGCCGTCGTAGCGGTGCCCGCGGCGGATCTCCCGCTCAACGAACTTGACGCAGTCATCCACGATATAGCGCACCGGGCGATCGGTCAGCCCGTTGAGCGCGGCGTTTTCCTTCGCCCAGGCTACCATTCCTTTGGCCGCGTCAACATGTACGACGCTCGCGCCCGCTTTGGCGCAGGCGACCGTCGCGCCGCCGGTATAGGCGAACAGATTGAGAACGCTGACCGGACGGCCGGCACCTTCGATCTTTTGCCGCATAAAATCCCAGTTGACCGCCTGTTCGGGAAACAGGCCGGTATGTTTGAAATTCATCGGCTTGACCTGAAATACAAGGTCTTTATAACACACGCGCCACGCCTCGGGCAGATCCTCAACGTCCCAATGTCCGCCGCCCTCGCGGGAACGGATATAGTGACCCGCCGCCCTGCGCCACGCGGGATGCTCTCTCGGCGTTTTCCAGATCGCCTGAGGATCCGGCCGGATCAGGATATGACCCTTCCAGTCTTCCAGTTTCTCGCCGTCCGTAGCGTCCAGCAGTTTATAATCTTTCCACGCGTCCGCGATCCACATACCTTTCGCTCCTTACAGCGTCATCTGCCCCGAGGCGGGCAGTCCCAAATGCTCGCACGCCTTAGGCGTTGTCACCCTGCCGCGCGGCGTGCGCGCCAAAAAACCAAGTTGCAGCAGATACGGCTCGTAGACGTCCTCCAGCGTGATCGCTTCCTCGCCGATGGTCGCGGCGAGCGTTTCCAGCCCCACCGGGCCGCCGCCGAAGTTTTTGATGATAGAAGTCAGCATCAGCCGGTCGATGCGATCCAGTCCCAGCACATCGATATCCAGTGCTTTCAGCGCCATATCGGCGATCTGCGCGGTGATGACGCCCTCGCCCTTTACCTCGGCGAAGTCCCGCACCCGCCGCAGCAGACGGTTGACGATGCGCGGCGTGCCGCGGGAACGTTTGGCGATCTCCAGCGCGCCGTGCGGATCGATGGGGATATTCAGGATCCGGGCGCTGCGGTCGGCGATCTCCGCGAGTTCGTCCGTCGTATAAAGTTCAAGCCGCAGCATAACACCGAAGCGATCCCGCAGCGGCGCGGAGATCTGTCCGGCGCGGGTCGTCGCGCCGATCAGCGTAAAGCGCGGCAGATCCAAACGGATACTGCGCGCCGACGGTCCTTTGCCGATGATGATATCCACAGCGTAATCCTCCATCGCGGGATAGAGGATCTCCTCCACCGTGCGGCTGAGCCGGTGGATCTCATCGATAAACAGCACGTCCCCCGGCTGCAGCGACGTAATGATCGCCGCGAGGTCGCCCGGTTTCTCGATCGCCGGTCCGGAGGTGATGCGGATGTTGACGTTCATTTCCTTTGCGATGATGCCCGCCAGCGTCGTCTTGCCCAGCCCCGGCGGTCCGTACAAAAGACAGTGGTCAAGGCTCTCTCCCCGCCCTTTGGCGGCGTCGATGAAAACGGCGAGGTTTTCCTTCGCCTTCTGCTGACCGATATAATCCGCGAGACGGTGGGGACGGAGCGTTTCCTCCGTCTCGGAGTCCTGCGTGACGAGCGTGGCGGATACCACGCGTTCTTCCTGTTCGTTAAATCCCGATTCGATCACCATATCACCCCATCAGTTTTCCAAGCGCCGCCTTGACGGCCTGTTCGACGTTCAGCGTCGCGATATCAACGCTCGCGACGGCGCGTTTCGCCTCGTGCTGTGTATAGCCCAGCACCATCAGCGCGCCGATGACCTCGGCGCTCTTGGCGCCCTGCCCCATCTCGACAGGCGCCGTATTTTTACCGGCGAGCAGATCGCCGTGTTCCTTTGACATTTTATCCTTGAGTTCCAGAACGATGCGCTGCGCGACTTTCGGCCCCACGCCGTTGGCTTTGGTGATGCGGGCGTGGTCGCCCGTCACGACGCTCGCGGCGAGATCGCCGGGCGACAGTTCGCTCAGCACGCTGAGCGCCACCTTCGGCCCCACACCGTTGACCTCCAAAAGCATTTTGAAGCAGTCCCTTTCCCTGGTATCGGAAAAGCCGAACAACTCAACGCCGTCCTCTTTCACGTTCATAAAGGTGAACAGCCGCACCGGTTTTCGCAGATCGGGAAGTCCCGAAAGGCACGCCGCCGTGATACTGACCTCATAACCGACGCCGGCGCATTCCACCACCGCCCTGCCGATATCCTTTTCCAGCAGTATCCCGTTCAATGAATAGATCACTTGTCCTGTTCCTCCAATAATGAATTTGTACTGTGGGCGAGACAAACGGCGAGCGCCAGCGCGTCCGCCGCGTCATCCGGGCGGGGCATTTTGGAAAGACCCAGCATCGTCTGCGTCATCTGCATCACCTGATGTTTTTCCGCCCTGCCGTAGCCGACGACCGCCATTTTGACCTGCAGGGGGGTATATTCCCTGTAGGGCACGCCCTTCTGACAGGCGGCGAGCAATATCACGCCGCGCGCGTGCGCCACGGCTATGCCGGTCGTGAGATTGGTGTTGAAAAAAAGTTCCTCCACGCTCACGTGATCGGGCCGGTAGCGGTCGATGAGTTCCCCCATCCCGTCGTAGATCATCAGCAGCCGTTTTTCGAACGGCGCGTCCGCCGGCGTCGTGATCGCGCCGTAATCCAGGACCCGGAACCGCCTGCCGTCATATTCGATTACGCCGTACCCCACGGTGGCGTACCCGGGGTCGATGCCGAGGATCCTCATAATCATACTTCTCCATAATGCAATAAAATACTATTTTACAGTATATCATACAACAAACATAAAATAAAGGGGATTTTTCAACTTTTTTGAGTTTTTTTTCGGAGCAATTTTTTGAAAAAAAGAAAATTTTTATTGACAAACGATAAATTCGTGATACAATGAAACTGTAAAACACAGAAACGGAGAAGTTTCGCGATGAAAAAAAGACCCGACATCATTCTGTCCCTGATCCTCAGCATCATCCTGCTGGCGCTGACGGCGCTGTTCGCCGTGCTTCTGCCGGTACTGCTCGACTGGTACATCCGCTTCCGTTCCATACGGCAGGCGCTGTACATACCGATGCTCGTCACCGCTTACGGATGTACGGCGGCGGCCGTGACCGCGCTGATCTTCCTGATCCGCCTGCTCGTCCGGATCCGGGAAGGCTTCCTGTTCGACGCCGACAACATACGCTCCCTTACCGCGCTTTCCCTCTGCTTTCTCGGCGCGACCCTCTGCGCCGCCTGCGGCGGATTTTTCTACTTCCCGTTCTGGGCGGCGGCGCTTGCCGGATTATTTATGTTTTTGCTTCTGCGGATCATACGAATGGCGTTCGCGCGCGCCGCGGAGATCAAAAGCGAAAACGATATGACGATTTAGGAGGCGGCCATGCATATTGTAATACGACTGGACGTGATGATGGCGCGGCGCAAAATGTCCCTCGGGGAACTTGCCGCCAGGGTCGGCATCACCCAGGCCAATCTTTCTATTTTGAAAACCGGAAAGGCAAAAGCCGTGCGTTTTTCAACGCTGGAGGCGCTCTGCAGCGCGCTGGACTGCCAGCCCGGAGATATCATCGAGTACGCGAATGACTGACAAGTAGTATCGCTTTACACAAAGGAGGTTTTTTAAATGCAAGACACAAACTACACGGCTGTCCCCTCTTATCAGAATTATTATGTGCCAAAGCCGAAACCCGTCGCGTCGGGGCGCGATAAAGTCTTTGCGATCCTGTTCCTCATCGGTTGTATCTTTACCGCCGACCACGGGTTTTTAGGAGGGTTCAACCTCGGGTATACCGTCTGCGCCTCTCTTCTGGCCATATTGTACGTTTTGTACGCCAAAGGCAAAAAGATCACGCTGTACGGCACGCTCTGCTTCGCGCTTGCCGTTTTATCGACGACAGTATTTTCACTTTACACCGAACCGTTGATGCGTTTCGTTCTTTTCTTTGGCTTTTTCCTGCTCCTCGCCATCGCGATCTGCGAAATGTACGATATCCGCGTCTTTGCCGCCGGATCCTGGCGCGCCGTCGCGGACTGGTGTTACGTTCTCTTCATCTGCCCCTTTTCCGGGATCGGCAAAACGCTGCCGGCGCTGTTCCGCAAAAACGGACCCGCCGAAAAGCAACAGGGCAAGGGCGGCAGCGTACTGCTCGGCATTTTGTGCGCCGTACCGGTGCTGATGATCGTCGTGCCGCTGCTCATACGGGCGGATGAGGCGTTCGCGAAACTTCTCTCTTTCCTTTCTCTGGACAGTATCCCGCGCATCATTTTCTCCGTCGTTTTCGGATGTGTCCTGTTCATCCTGCTTTTCAGCCACGCCTTTTCCACGACGCGCCGTTTCAACGACCGTCCCGCGAAGATCCCCGCGCAAAAGGCGTTCCTGCCTGAGGCGCCCCTGCTGTCCTTCACCGGCGCGATCTCATTTTTCTATGTTTTGTATCTCGTCTCGCAGATCACCTACTTTTTCAGCGCCTTCACCGGCAAAACACCGGGCGACATTTTGCCCGCGAACTACGCCCGCCGCGGGTTCTTTGAGATGGCGATCATCTGCGTGATCAACCTGATCATCCTGTTTTTCGTCATTCTTCTGTCCCGCCGGGAAGGCGGCAGGATCAAAAAACCGATCGCCGGCGTGTGCGCCTTTATCGACGTCTTTTCCCTGCTGCTGATCGCCACGGCGCTTTCTAAAATGATCCTGTACATCAGCCGTTTCGGGATGACCGCGAAACGCGTGACGACCTCCGTCTTTATGATCGCGCTGGCATTCGTCTTTCTCGCGCTTCTCATCCGTCTGTTCTGCCGGAAATTCCCCTATATGAAATTCATCGTCATAACGACCGCCGTCATCAGCGTTTCCCTGGGGTTGGCGGATCTTGAGACCACCATCGCCCAGTATAACGTATCCGCCTATCAGAGCGGCGCCCTGTCCCGCGTCGACACCGCGCAGCTCGAGCGGATGGGCGGCGCCGCCGTACCGTACATCGAGCGGCTCGTGACGGACAAAGACCCGGAGATCGCCGAATGGGCGAAAGAACAACTGAAAGAGAGAGCGCTGTTCGATCACGTCAGTTCGGCGCCCGACCACGACGGCGACATCCGTTTCTTCAATGTGACGACCCGCCGCGCGAAAAAGATCCTGGACAAATACCTGCCGGCTGACGCGAAAGATCCGCTCACCGACGAGTAAGTAAAAACACCTGCCTGAAAATCCTGATTTTCGGGCAGGTGAAAGAATTTTACGAAAATTTTTCATTTTTTCGTGAGAGTTTTTCTTATTTTACACGTCTAATATATGGAACCCGTAATGGAAAGGAGCGATCGGATGGATGGCGGCGCCCGCAGTTACCGGCGTTTCCTGCAGGGAGACGACGGTGGCATCGTTGAGATCATCAGGGATTATAAAGACGGTCTCACGCTTTATCTTACCGGATACGTCGGCAACGTCTTTGTCGCTGAAGAGTTGATGGAAGACGTCTTTTTCAAACTTGTGACCAAAAAGCCGAGATTTTCCGGAAAATGCTCCTTCAAGACCTGGCTGTACACCATCGGACGAAACACGGCACTTGACTATCTGCGGCACAGCGCGCGCGCCCCATCCGTTCCGTTTGAAAACGTCGAACAGTCGCTGGCGGAGCAGGCGCAGGTCGAAAGCGTTTACATAAAAGAGGAGGAAAAGATCGCGCTGCACCGGGCGCTGGCGAAACTCCAGCCGAATTACCGCCAGGTGCTCTATCTGCTCTATTTTGAGGATCTTTCCTACAAGGAAGCGGCGCATATCATGAAGAAAAACATCCGTCAGATCGAAAATCTCACACATCGCGCAAAAAACTCACTGAAAGCGATCCTGGAAAAGGAGGGCGTCACGGTATGAAAACGTATGACGAGATCGCGGCGCGCGTTTTCGCACGGCGCAAGGAATATCTGGATCAGGTCCGCAAAAAGAAAAAAAGGGCGCGGATCATCGTCACATCGGCAAGTCTGTGCGCCGCCATCATACTGCTGATCAGCGTGTGGAGCAGCGGGATACTCTCTCCAAAAGAGCCTGTCTCCATGCGCGGTATGATCCGCAAGGACAACACGCCCACCATCACAAATCCCGCGGACAACGCCCTGCAAGGCTCCGAAAAATCGTCCGGCGAGACAGAGGCAGACAACGCGGACGGCAAGCAAAACGCCGATACCGGTGAACAAAACGTCCCCGATGGTTCAGACGTTTCATCGTACACCGGGTCGATCCTCGAGATCCCGGCGATCACCGCCGATGAGATCGACGCGGACCGTTTGGCGGCCGTCCTGTACAACAAGGGCTGCTACACGCAAGCCGCCTGGTACGAGTCCGTATCATTCGCCCCCCTGCGCGGCAAAAAACTCGGCGACGCCGCCGGAACGCTTGACCCCGCGGAAAAAGTCCTCCTGCCCGCCACCGTCGCGGGAGAGGTCTATGAGGTGAAGGGCTACGATAAGGACTTCCGCGTCTGCGTGGTGATCGATGACAGAACGCTTGTCCTCGAACGGCTGAACGGCATACAGCTCTCCCTGGGACGGTCCCTGTTCGAGGCGCGTCTGCACATAACGGATCTGCTGAAGACCGCCGAATATGAAACGAATGAAAGTTGGAAAAACAATAAAAACGACCGGCGCGTCATCGATGAGAAACTCCTCGCCGATCTCACGGATATGATGAACGGCGCGCCGTTCATCAAGGCGCCGGACGATATTTACGACACGACGGATCAGATCCATCTGACCTTTGCCATGAAGGACGGGACCATCCTTTCGATCCGTCTGATCCGGGGCGGATATATCACCTACCCGACCCTTTCCGGATACGCCGTCAAAGCGGATGACAAGACCTTTGAAAAGATCTTCGAAGCGCTGGCCGGCGCGTAACGAAACCTACCTGTTTCTTTTATTTTTGGAGAACGCCCCGGGGCAAGCGGTTGCCTCGGGGCGTTCTCCATGGCTGACCCACGGTAAGGACAAATCGGTTTTGAAAGGTGAATTTTCCGCCGCCCTTTGCCGCAAAGCCTTGAAAACCCATAATTTATGATCTTGAAAGCGATAGCACTTTATCCGCCGCGCGCAGGATGCCGACAGACGCGGTCTCAAAGGTCAGTCCGCCCTGCAGAAAAGCGGTATAGGGCGGCTTTACGGGGCCGTCCGCCGAAAGTTCGATGGAGGAGCCACTCACGAACGAGCCCGCCGCCATGATGACCGGATCCGAATACCCCGGCATATCCCAGGGCACGGGAGTCACGAAACTGTCGATCGGCGCGCCCGCCTGGATACCCTCGCAAAAGGCGATCATCGGCTCTTTTTCCTCAAACACGATGGTTTGGATGATATCCGCCCGCTCGTCGTCACAGAAGGGGCGCACGACATATCCCATCAACTCGAACATCGCCGCGGCGAATATCGCCGTTTTCTGCGCCTGCAGTACGATATGCGGCGCGAGGAACAGTCCCTGGTAAAAATCAGAAAGCGTATCGAGCGTCGCGCCGCTCTCCCGCCCGACGCCGGGCATCGTCAAGCGGTAGGAGCATTTCTCCACCGCCCATTTTTTCCCGACGAGATAGCCGCCGATCTTAGCGAGCCCGCCGCCGGGATTTTTGATGAGAGAACCGACGCAAAGATCCACACCGTAATAGGTCGGTTCATGCGGCTCGGTGAACTCCCCGTAACAATTATCCACCATCACGCAAACGTCGGGGCGGCGATCCTTGACAAAGCGGCAGATCTCCCCGATCTGCTCGCTCGTCAGCGTGACGCGATCCTGATATCCCTTGGATTTTTGGATGAACACGACGGAAACGCTCTCGTCGAGTTTTCTCTCGATGCCGTCATAGTCCACGCTGCCGTCCTCGGCAAACTCCACGCAGTCAAAGTGAACGCCGAATTGCCCGAGAGAGCCGTCGCCCGCTTTGATCCCGATGACCTCGTCCAGCGTATCATACGGCTTGCCGGTGACGGAAAGCAGCGTGTGCCCCGGACGGAGCAGGCCAAACAGCGCGACGGTCAGCGCGTGCGTGCCGGAAATAATGTGGGGGCGCACGATCGCGTCCTCCGCCTCCATCGCCTTGGCGAACACGCGGTCCAGCGTATCCCTGCCGCTGTCGTCATATCCGTATCCGGTACTGCCCCGCAGGTGAGATGCCTGCACCTTTTCACTCTGAAACGCCCAAAGCACCCGCTGTGAGGTTTTCTCCGCGACGCTTTCCGCGGCGGCGAACGCTTCCGCGCACCGCTCCAGCGCCTTTTCCCTCAACGCCTTTATCTCATCCGAGACCGTAAAACAGTCGTCCATTTCATTCTCCCAATACTTTCATAAATTCGCTCGCGTTTTTCAATGCGTCACCCTTATAGACGGAACTGCCCGCCACGATGACGTTAACGCCCGCCGCAAGACACTGACGGACATTTCTCATATTGACGCCGCCGTCCACCTCTATATCATAGGCGTGACCGCCGCGCTCCTTATACGACGCCAAAAAACGCGCTTTCTCCAGCTGTTCCGGCATAAAGGACTGTCCGCCAAATCCCGGTTCCACTGTCATGACGAGCGCCATATCCACCATGGGAAGGTAGGGCAGGAGCGCCTCGACGGGGGTCGCCGGTTTGAGCGTGATCCCCACCCGCTTTCCGGCGGCGTGGATACGCCTAATGATCTCGTCGCCGGCGGATGTGCTTTCCACGTGGAAAGTGATAATATCCGCGCCGGCGGCCATAAAATCGTCGAGATATCTCTCCGGACGGTCGATCATCAGATGGACGTCCAGCGTCAGATCCGTCGCCCGGCGCAGCGATTTGATGACCGGCGCGCCGAGTGTGATATTGGGCACGAAACTGCCGTCCATCACATCAAGGTGCAGCCACCGCGCGCCGCCGTGCGCCACCATATCCGCCGCCTCCGCGAGATGCGCGAAGTCCGCCGCGAGAATAGAAGGAGATAAAATATTCATATCACTTTTTCTCCAGATCTTTCATCAAAAGCTTATTGATGTACCGTTTGCCGCTGAGCGCATCATAACTGACCAGTGTGTGCTGATGCACAACGCTCTGCGTTTGCGCGGGCAGATCTTCAAGTTCCGTGATCTTTCCGCCGTTGTCGATGGTCAGGAACCGGTTATATACCCGCAACTCCTGCCGCATCTCCTTAAGAAGGTTCCAATATCCATTGGTCGGCGCCTCGATATATTCCAGCAGGATGGAGGGCAGCATATAGCTGGAATAGTCGCCGATATACTCCTTCTTGTCGTTCCTGTAATTGGAAAAGATGACGAAGGGCGTGCTGTACATATTGTAGCGGTCCCGCTTTGTCCAGTCGCTGGACCAGCCGGTGGAGATATACCCGATATCCGCCAGTACCGAGTGGCGCACGCCGAGCGTCGGCATATGATCGCCGAAATACAGCACCACCGTCGGTTTGTCCCGCTTCATAACGTAATCATACAGTTTGCCCAGCGCGTCGTCCGCGGCGGAAGCGCTCTTGACATAGCAGTTGGCAACGGAAGTGTCGTATTCCGACCACTTGTCGCTGGTCGCCACCACGTCGTACTGCTCGTATTTATGAACGAACGAGCCGTGGTTTTCCATCGAGATGATGAACATAAACTTGGGATCCGCGTCTTTTTCCAGCTCACTGATCGCGAGATCCATCATATAGTTGTCCGTGATATACTGCTTGGTCGAATCGCCCCGCTCGGGATCGGTCATATCCTGCTCGCCGAGGTAAATATCAAATCCCATGCGGTCATAGCAGCGGTCGCGGTTGTAAAAGGTCTTGTTATAGGTGTGGATCGCCTCGGTGGTATAACCGAGCCCCTTGAAGTAATTGGGCAGATCGTAGACGAGTTCCTTGCTTTTCGGGACATAGGTGTTGTACGGGATGATGCCCTCTTTCATATCGATAAGATTGATGCCGGTCAGCACCTCGAATTCCGACCGGACGGTGCCGCCGCCGACGCCGCTCGCCTGCAGCATCGTCCCGCTCATCGTCTCCTGCTGGATGCGGTGGAGATTGGGCAGGGGATCCTTGGAAAACGTGACGTTCGGAAGTTTTGAAACATCAAAGAAACTCTCTCCCAGCACGATGATAACGTCCGGCTGTTCAAAATCCTTGCCGCCGGGATCGGCCGTATAGTTTTCAATGGTCTCGGTGATATAGTTTTTACTGTAATCCTCCGGCGGCGCGACGTATCCCTCTATATTGATGAGAAATCCGCCGATAAAGCCGTGGGTGCTGTATACCGTTTTCTGCACGAACTGACGGCTCATCGGGATGGTGTCCGTCATAAACAGACGGTCCTTGACCTTCGGCAGGATGATGCTGACGCTGACCAGCGCCGCGCAGATGACGCCGACCGCGACGCGAAGCCACGGACATTTCGGCATTTTTTCCCGTCCGAAGAAAAAGATCAGCGAAACGCCGAGCAATAAAATAATGCCCGCCGCGATCTGTTTCGTGAAGGGCAGCGCGCCCCTGGCAAATCCCGTGATATCTCCGAGGTTCTCCGCGAACGTCAGATCGCTCGGCAAAAACGGTTCGCCGTTGATGCCCATTTTCGCCAGGTTGATATATCCCATCACCATAAATACGGCGCTCATCAGTGTGGCGGAGATCCAATAGCGGCGCCATATACTGTTCAGCACCCAAAAGATGCCGGTAAGCAGCAGGATGATGAAAACGGACATATAGTAATGTGTGCGGAGCACGAAGTTGACCATACGGGGCAGCGTCGGGCGGTTCATCCATTCCACGCAAAAGAACAGCAGCGCGGGATACAGGATCACAAGCGCGCGGGAAAACCCTTTGAGCGTCTTACGGACGCCGATGCCGAGCGCCAGCACGACTGCCGCCAGCGCCTCGATCCAGCAAAGCGTCCATACCATCCCCCAGGCATAGACCGCTTCTTCCGCCGCGCGGGTGATATAGACCTGCTGTCTGAAATACACAAGCAGAAAAAACGGGATGCCGAGCAGCACCGCCGTCATCACGTGCGGAAAATACTTTGTCGCTCCTATTTTTTTAAATGATCTTATCGCGTTTTCCATATGATCCTTCCTCTGAGTATGTGACTATGCTTCAAAAGGCTCCGCCGTGATCCCCTCCGCCGCCAGCATATCGCAGATATGCCGGTTGAGTTTCGCGTTGCCGCGCGGGTATCCCGACGTATAGACCTTAACGCCCTGCTCTCCGGTATGTTCGTTGATCCACGCCGCCGCTTTGCGCACCGTGGCGTCCATACCGCCTAAAAAGAAAATATGTTCCGTGGCGATGTCCCGCGCCGTATCCGTCATCGGGTTGGCGCTGATACAGTACCCGAACATCGTATATTCAAGCTGGACGGTACATTCCTGTTTCTGATCGGTCAACAGCACGGTCTGCGTTTTGACGCTGAACACGATCAAAAGGATCCCGGCGGTGATCAAAAGCACGGAAAAATGCTTTTTCCACCACGAAACGCCGCCGTCCGTTTTGTTTTTTTGTTTATCAGAGGAGCGCATCTGCTTTGTACCCCTTCGCTTTGATCTTTTCGATAACACCGTCACGGCACGCGAGGGTGTCCTGCCGGAACCCTTTGGCGCGGATGCCGAATGTCTCCATCGCACCGTAGTAATACGTCCAGCGTTCCGTAACGGTGTCCGTCACCTCATCCATACCGGTGAAAAGAAGCAGTTTGTTCAGATTTTCGGCTTCCTCCACGCTGGCCTGGTACATCGGAAAGACATTGACGCAATATCCGTACAAAGAGTATTCCACCCGCACGTACTGGTAGACCTCCTGTCCGCTGTACCGGTAATCGACGCATTCCGCCGGGACGAAAAACGTACAGACGAAAAGCACCGCCAAAAGACAGACGATCAGCCGGTGCCGTTTCAAAAACGCGACGATTTTTAGCGTCGTTTGATTGTTCGGTCGCGTTTCCGTTTCATTGGTCCTTTTCATTTTGTCGCTCCTTTATCAACTGTCGTAAACGCTCCGGCGTGTTGTCCTCCGGATGGGACAGCACGTGCTCCGTCAGCCGGGAAAGAGTCTCGCCGATCTGCTTCGGCGGCACCCCCGCCGACAGGAGATCAAACCCGTTCAGCGCAAGATCCTCCGGCCGCCAACAGCGCCCGGAACTCAAAAAAGCCCTCAGTTCATCCAGCCGCGCGGGATCTTTGATATGCAGGATACGTTCGGTCGTCTCCCTGCCGTACTTCCATAAAAGATGTCCGATATCATCCTCGCGCGCAAGCCCCCGCAACACATCCCGCGTTCCGTAAACGATCCGGTTGGAACGATGCAGACCGCGTAAAAAAGAGACGGCCGGCGCCTCGTCCTTCCCCGCGCGAAAAAACAACCCCGCCCACCGGCAGATCAGATCCGGCGGGAGATCGGATAGCGTTCCCTTGGCGGCAAAACCGCCCGGTAACAAGGGGAACACCGCCCGACCGCTTTCCGGCCGCGGCGTAAGCAGGAGCTTGTCCAGCTCATCTCCGATACGCGGCGCGCCGATCCCGGCAAGCAGCGGCGCCGCGCGCCGGGCGGCGCTTTCCGTTTCCGGATCGACGGTAAAATCAAGCTGGGCGGCAAAGCGGTACAGCCGCAGGATCCGCAGCGGATCCTCGGCAAACCGCTGCCGCGGATCGCCGACCGTCCGCATCACGCTATCCCGCAGATCCTTTTGCCCATCCACGAGATCGATCACGCGGTCTCCGTCCCAGCACAGCGCGTTGACCGTGAAATCACGGCGGCGCACGTCCTCAGCGAGAGAAACGCCGAAACGCACCTTGTCCGGATGGCGGTGATCCTCATACGATCCGTCAGCGCGGAACGTCGTGACCTCCACCCTGCCCTGCGGCAGGATGACGCACACCGTGCCGAACCCGCCGATATCGACTGTTTCCTCAAACAGCGCGCGGATCTCACGCGGCAGAGCGGACGTCGTGATATCATAGTCATGCGGCGTACGCCCGAGCAGCGCGTCCCGCACGCATCCCCCCACGGCGTACGCTTCAAAGCCATGGCGGTGAAAGCGGCGCAAAACGCTTTCCACCCATTTTTCAAGACGCACGGGATCACTTCCTTCGTCTCGTCGCTGCAAATACTTTTCTATTATAATATAAAGTAATGGATTTTGCAATAGTAAAACAGTAAACGATTTTAAAAAATTTTGATAAAAGTATTTATTTTTCCGGTTTTTTATCATATAATAGTAGGTGACAAAAAACGAAACGGTGATCATTTTATGACAGACAACTTTGAATATTCCGCGATCTTTGCCCGCGCCCGGCACGTACATTTTACCGGCATCGGCGGCGTTTCCATGTCCGCGCTCGCGATGATCGCGAAAAGCCAGGGAAAGCAGGTCTCCGGCTCGGATATCAACGCTTCTCCCGCGACGGAACGGCTGAAAGCGCACGGCATCACCGTGACGATCGGTCACGCGGCGGAGAACGCCGCGGGATGCGATCTGCTCGTATACACCGCCGCCGTCAAAGACGACAATCCTGAGCTTGTTTACGTCAAGACGCGCGGCGTCCCCCACTGTGAACGCGCGACGCTTCTCGGCATCCTGATGGCGAATTATCCGTCGTCCGTCGCCGTAAGCGGCACCCACGGCAAGACCACGACGACAAGCATGCTCTCCTGCGTTTTTCTGACAGCGGAAAAAGATCCCACCGTCCTGGTGGGCGCGGAACTTTCCGCCATCAGCGGCAACTATCGCATAGGCCGGTCGGACTACGCGGTGTATGAGGCGTGCGAATACTGCAACTCCTTCCTGCACTTTTTCCCCCAGACCGCGATCGTCCTCAATATCGATGAGGATCACCTGGATTTCTTCAAGGATCTGGCGGATATCCAGCGTTCTTTTTCTCTTTTCACGCAAAACATCTCGAAGGGCGGTCTGCTCGTCATCAACGGAGACGATCCGAACTGCGAGCCTGTGACGCGCCAAAGCCCCGTGCCGGTGATCCGGTTCGGGCTGGGCGCGGACAATGAATGCCGCGCATCGGATATCCGTTTTGAACAGGGACGCGCCTCCTTTACCGTCATTTACAAAGGCGCGGTGCTCGGGCGTGTTTCACTGAACGTCAACGGCAGGCACAACGTTTTGAACGCTCTGGCGGCGACCGCCGCCGCCCTGCGTTACGGACTTTCCTTTGAGGATATCGCCCGGGGGCTTGCCGCGTTCACCGGCGCGGATCGGCGTTTCCAGATCGTCGGCAGTGTCAACGGCGCGGATATCATCGACGATTACGCCCACCACCCCGCCGAGATCTCCTCGACCATCGCCGCCGCGAAAGACGCGGGCTATAAAAAAACGACAGTCATCTTTCAGCCGCACACCTTCACACGCACCTACTACCTGATGGATGATTTCGCCGCCTCCCTGCGGGCGGCGGACAAGGTGGTGCTGACGGATATATACAGTGCCCGTGAGATCAACACCATCGGCGTAAAGATCACCGATCTGCGGGATAAGATCGAAGGCAGCGCCTATATCAGCGCCTTTGACGATATCGCCGCCTATATCCTTGATAACGCCTCGCCCGGCGAGTGCTTTATCCTGATGGGCGCCGGCAGCGTCAATCAGATCGCGAAACTCTTGTAAGCCATATAATTTTAAAAGGCGTACCGCTTTGACGGTACGCCTTTTTATGTGTTTTTTCGCGCTTACTCTTCGGTCTTTTCGACTTTTTCAGTCTTTTTGCCGGAGAGCATCACATTGGTGAGGATGCCGAGGATCAGCGCGCAGGCAATGGAGGTGATGGTCACCTTGCCGAAGGTCAGCGTCAGCCCGCCGATACCGGCGATCAGGATGACGGAGACGACGAACAGGTTATTGTTCTGTTCCAGATCGACTTTCTGTACCATCTTGAGACCGGACACCGCGATGAAGCCGTACAGCGCCATACACACGCCGCCCATGACGCAGGACGGGATGGAGTTGACGAACGCGACGAACGGATTGATGAAGGAGATGAGGATGGCGCCGACCGCCGCCGTGATGATCGTCGCGACGGACGCGTTGCGGGTAATGGCGACACAGCCGATGGACTCACCGTAAGTGGTGTTCGGGCAGCCGCCGAAGATCGCGCCGACCATGGAACCGACGCCGTCGCCGAGCAGCGTTCTGTGCAGACCCGGCTCTTTCAGCAGATCTCTCTCAATGATGGTGGAGATGTTTTTATGATCCGCGATATGCTCCGCGAACACAACGAACGCGACCGGCATATACGCGACGAGGATGGAGATCACATAAGAGGGATTGATCTCTTTCAGACCTTTCGCGGCGGTGAGGAACGTGAAGTCCGGCACGCTGAAGAAGGTTTTGAGGGTCACGCCGTTTTCCGCCAGAGCGGCAAGCGGAGCGGTGTTCAGGACTTTCAGCGCGTCAACGCCGGCAGTGTTGCCGATGATGGTGAAGATCAGCGCCGCGGCATAGCCCGCGATGATACCGATGATGAAGGGGATGAGTCTGGAAAATTTCTTGCCGAAGGTGGCGCACAGCATCGTGACCCCCAGCGTGATCAGACCGCAAAGCACGGCGATCAGCGGAGAGGCAACAGCGACCTCTTCCACAACGACGCTGCCCTTGGTCAGATCGCCGACCGCGTTGCCGGCGAGCGAAAGACCGATGATGGCGACCGTCGGGCCGATAACGACGGCGGGCATCAGTTTATTGATCCAGCCGACACCGGCGAATTTGACAATCAGAGCGATGACAACATATACAAGACCCGCGAAGATCGCGCCCATGATCAGGCCGACATAGCCAAGCTGCATGGACACGCCGCCCGCGAACGCCGCCGCCATGGAACCGAGAAACGCGAAGGACGATCCGAGGAACACGGGGCTGGACGCTTTGGTGAACAAAACGTAGATCAGTGTGCCGGCGCCGGCGCCGAACAATGCCGCGGCGGGGCTCATGCCATTCCCGACGATGACGGGAACGACGAGGGTGGCCGCCATGATGGCGAGCAGTTGCTGCACGGCGAATACCAGCAGCTGACCGAACTTCGGTCTGTCTTTGATGTCGTAGATGAGTTTCATTTTCTTTCCTCCATTTTTATTTTTCCTGCTCGTAGAGACAGGTGTCAAGACTGTCGTCTACGGGCGGGATATTTACTTTTACGATCTCCTTGCGGGAGGTGGGGATGTTCTTGCCGACATAGTCGCCGCGGATGGGAAACTCCCTGTGCCCCCGATCCACCAGCACGGCAAGCTGTATCTTGGCGGGGCGTCCGAGCGCCACCGTCGCGTCCAGCGCCGCGCGGGCGGTGCGGCCGGTGAAAATGACGTCGTCCACCAGCACGACGGTACTGCCGACGATATCGAAATCCACGTTGGTGCCGTTGACGTGCGGGGAAAGGGATCTCCCCGTCAAATCGTCACGATAAAGCGTGATATCGAGGCTGCCGACGTCCACGGTAAGATCGGAAAATTTACGGATATTCTCCGCGATCCGTTCCGCCAGCGGCACGCCGCGGCGCCGGATGCCGATCAGGCACAGGCGATCACAGTCCGCGTTGTTCTCGATGATCTCATGCGCGATGCGCGCCAGCGCCCGCTCGATGGCGGCGCCGTCTAAGATCTTTGCCTTGAAAATCATAGCGTTCTCCCGATACAAAAAAAGATCCTGCCCGCGGCAAGATCCACTACAACATATATAAAATATGCGCGGTTTTCCTTGCCGGCGTCACTGCACCGAAATTAAAGTTCAAAACCGTTTGTATGATATCACTTTTTCAGGCGTTTGTCAATCGGTTTTTCAAAGTTTTTTACAAACTTTTTTGTCGGCAAGCGTATTGACAACGACCGCCCGATTTGATACACTATAAACAATACAAAGCCACGAAAAGGAGCGTAAAAAGATATGGAAAACGTAACGATTTTCGATCATCCGCTGATCCATCATAAGATGTCCATCCTGCGGGATGTCAACACGTCCTCCAAACAGTTCAGAGAACTGGTCGAGGAGATCAGCGCGCTGATGGCATATGAGGCGCTGCGTGACCTTCCCCTCAAGGACGTCACTGTCACCACGCCGATCGCCACCTCTACTTTTAAAATGATCGCCGGCAAAAAACTCGCCATCGTGCCCATCCTGCGCGCGGGGCTTGGGATGGTCGGCGGTATTTTGTCCCTCGTGCCCTCCGCGAGAGTCGGTCACATCGGTCTGTACCGTGACCACGAAACGCTGGAACCGCACGAGTATTACTGCAAACTGCCGGAGGATATCGCCAAACGGCAGGTCATCCTGCTCGATCCGATGCTCGCCACCGGCGGCAGCGCCAGCGCCGCGATCCGTTTCATCAAGGAGAGAGGCTGCACCTCTATCAAACTGATGAACATCATTGCCGCGCCCGAAGGCATCGCGCGCATCCAGAAAGATCATCCCGATATCGAGCTGTACTGCGGCTGTGTGGATGAGAAACTCAACGAAAACGGGTATATCGTTCCGGGTCTCGGTGATGCGGGCGACCGCATTTTCGGCACGAAGTAAACCTAAAGGTAAGGCGCCCGCGCCTTACCTTTTTTACCGACCACATATATAAAAACAGGAGGAAAAAGCTTTGGAACAAAACAATTATCACGAGATCTCCATCCCGCTGGGGACATTGGGACTCATCGGTATGCACGGCACGGAGGATATCTCCGCCAGGATCGACTACTATCTGACGAACTGGAGAAAAAACCGCCACAATGAGTTTCTCAAAGAGGCGGATTTCATCGGCTACTGCCGCGACAGTTATCAACTCAAGGCGCATTGTCCCCGCTTCGGCACGGGAGAGGCGAAAGGCGTCGCGAGCGAGTCGATGCGCGGATACGATCTTTACATTCTGGTGGATACCTTTAACTACGGCGTTACCTATAAAATGTACGGCAAGGAAGTGCCGATGAGCCCGGACGATCATTATCAGGATCTCAAACGGGTGATCGCCGCCTGCTCCGGCAAGGCGAAACGCATCAACGTCATTATGCCGATGCTGTACGAAGGACGTCAGCACAAGCGTTCCACCCGCGAGTCGCTGGACTGCGCGCTCTGCCTGCAGGAACTCGTCAATATGGGCGTGGACAACATCCTCACCTTTGACGCACACGACGCGAGAGTGCAGAACGCTATCCCGCTCAGCAGTTTTGAAAACATCCATCCGACCTATCAGTTCCTCAAAGCTATGTGCCGCACCATCGCGGATTTCGAGATCGATCGCGACCACCTGATGATCATCTCCCCCGATGAGGGCGCGATGAGCCGCTGCACCTATTATTCCTCCGTTCTGGGCGTCGATCTCGGTATGTTCTACAAGCGCAGAGATTACTCTGTCATCGTTGACGGACGCAATCCCATCGTCGCGCACGAATTTCTCGGCTCCAGCGTTGAGGGCAAGGATCTGGTCATCGTCGACGATATGATCGCGTCGGGCGACTCGGTGCTGGATATCGCCGAGAAACTCAAACAGCAGGGCGCCCGCAGGATCTTTGTCTGCACGACGTTCGGTCTGTTCACGGCGGGGCTGGACGTCTTTGACAAGGCGTATGCCGACGGTATGATCGAAAGGGTATTTACCACCAATCTCATCTACCGCACGCCGGAACTGCTGCAAAGAGAATGGTATACCGAAGTGGATATGTCAAAATACATCGCCTACTTCATCGACACCCTCAATCACGATCAGTCCATTTCCGGGCTTCTTAATCCCGTCCACCGCATCAACAACCTGTTGGAGCGCAAGCGCAAGGGAGAGATCGAGGTCCACGATCCCCGCTACGAAAAGAAATAAACGCCAAACCGAAAAAATGCCTGTTTGATGAACAGGCATTTTTTTATTTTCGGGAGGTCAGGGTGTTCCACCATTCGACGAGACGGAAACGAAGCGAATAGGGATGGGTGACGAGGTCGATCTCCTCGCCGCCTACTACCTCTCCCAGCAGTTTTGCGTTATCTTTCGTCACCGACGGCACGCAAAGGGAGGGAAACATCACGCACCAGAAGTTTTTGCCCTCAGCGGCGCCGATATCGATATGGATCGCGTCATAAACGCCCGCGGGAAACGTCACGTTTTCATACCGTTTGGTCGGGAAAAAGGAGCGATCCACCGTTACGCTGACAGCGTCGTCGCTTCCGTTCTGCCGCAGGATCTCCTCCGCCGCGGCGGCAAGGTCTCCTGTATGTTTCCTCGCGACGGCGATCGCCTCCTCTTTGGTGGCGGCGTCGCGGAACAGCAGATCGGTCATCCCGGCGATACCGTCCCGCACCTTGTATTTGATCGCCTGATCCTCCGCGCTGTCCGACGCCGCGACGATGTGGAAGCGCAGCACCGCGTCGGACAGGTTTTTCGCCTGTTTGCCTCCCGTAACGGCAAGAACGATCATTATGGTAATGAACGCAAGCCCCATCGCGAGCAGCGCGCTTTTGGTCTTTGACATAAAAATACCTCCGTTCCAAAATGACAGATTTTACCTTCATTATGGGACGGAGTTTTCTTTTTTATTCACAGAAAACGGCAGTGAAAGACCGCAAGATCGGGCGCGGCAAGCAGATCCGCGGCGCGGCGCGCCGTTTTTTCCTCTTTGAATATACCAAACACCGCGCTGCCGGAACCCGTCATCGCGGCGCCGAGCGCGCCGTGACGGATGAGAGCGCCGATCAACGCCTCGACGCGGGGATACCGCGCCGCGGCGGGTCGCTGCAAAGAGTTGCCGAGCAGCGCCGCTGTCCGGCGGAGGTCTCCCGACCGGATCGCCGCGCACAAGGCGGGGATGTCCGGATGTTCTGTTTCCTCCAGCGCGTCATAAGCGGCGAACGCCGCGGGGGTGGAGATGGAAAAAGGCGGTTTGATCACAACAATATGACCATCCAACGGCTGTAAAGGTGTTATCCTTTCCCCAATCCCCTCGCATAACGCCGTCTGTCCGTATATGAAAAAAGGGATATCCGCGCCGACCGGCGCGGCAATGGCGATCTTCTCCTCTTCGGTCAGCTGTGTCCCGAAATGCCGGTCCAGCAGTTCAAGCGCCGCAGCGCCGTCACTGCTGCCGCCGCCCAGCCCCGCGCCGCTCGGGATGTTCTTCCTTATCGTAAAGCAAATTCCCTTTACATCTATACCTGTGTGCCGGGAAAACGCCGAAGCGATCCTGCAGACGATATTGCTCTCATCCGTCGGCACGCCGGGCGTATCACAGCGGACGGACAAGCCGTCCCCCCGCTCGGAGAGCGTGACCTCATCCGCCAGACTGATCCGCTGCATCACCGTGGACAGTTCGTGATAACCGTCCGGGCGCCTGCCGACAATGTCCAGCGCGAGATTGATCTTAGCGTACGCCTTCATTTTCCGTATTTCTCCGTAAACGCGCCAAGCCGCCTGAGCGCCTCGGTCAGATTTTCTTTGGAATAGGCGTAGGAAATGCGGATATGCCCTTCCCCGCTCTGTCCGAACGCGTTGCCGGGAACGACAGCCAGCCGCTGTTCCCGCAGCAGTTTGGTGCAGAACTCATCACTGGTCATTCCGAAATCCTTGATGCTCGGAAAGATATAAAACGCGCCGAAAGGCTCAAAACACGGCATCCCCAAACGGCGCACGCCCTCCAATATGTACTTGCGGCGGCGGTTGTAATCGGTGCGCATCGCGCGCACGTCCTCATCTCCGTTCGTCATCGCCTCCACCGCGGCGTACTGGGACGTGGAGGGGGAACTCATAATGGCGAACTGATGGACCTTGAGCATCGCCTTGACAAGCGGCCGCGGGCCCGCCAGAAATCCCAGCCGCCAGCCCGTCATCGCGAAAGCCTTGGAAAAACCGTTGACGACGATGGTGCGCTCCCGCATCCCCTCGATGGACGCGATGGAAACATGGCGCGCGCCGTAGGTCAGTTCCGCGTAGATCTCATCGGACAGAACGAAAATGTCCGTATCCCGCAGGACGTCCGCGATAGCCTCCAGATCCTCCCGGCGCATCACGGCGCCTGTCGGATTGTTGGGATAGGGCAAAATGAGCAGTTTTGTCCCGGGCGTGATCGCCGCTTTGAGCTGTTGCGCCGTCAGGCGGAAATCATCCTCCGCGCGGGTGACGATGGGAGTCGCCCTGCCGCCCGCCATACGGGTGATGGGATCATAGCAGACAAAGGACGGTTCGGGGATCAGCACCTCGTCGCCGGGGCCGACCAGCGTGCGGATGGCGATATCGATCGCCTCACTGCCGCCCACGGTCACGATCAGTTCGTCCTCTTCATATTGTAGTTTGAAACGGCGCCGCATATAGTCGCAGATCGCCTGCCGCAGCTCGATCAGCCCGGCGTTGGAGGTATAGTGGGTCATCCCCCGCTCCAAAGAGGCGATGCCCGCCTCCCGGATATGCCACGGCGTGACAAAATCCGGCTCCCCGATGGACAGCGATATCACGTCGTCCATCTCCGCCGCGATGTCGAAAAACTTGCGGATGCCCGACGGACGGATCTCCCGTACCGCGCGGGTGACCGCCTTTTCGTAATCAATCATAGGAATAAAGCCTCCGCGTATCCGCCTTGCGTCCGCCGAAGGTGATGCCCTCGTCCTTATATTTCGTCAGAACGAAATGGGTGCCGGTGGACTTCACGCCCTCCATCGGCGCGATCTTTTTCGCGACGAACATCGCGACCTCGCGAAGCGATCTGCCCTCGATGAGCATCCAGATATCATAGCCGCCGCTCATCAGATAAAGACTTTTGATCTCGGGATAATTGACAAGCCTTTCCGCGATCGCGTCAAAACCGTGCCCGCGGGTGGGCTGGACCTTGAGTTCGATCATGGCGGTCACATATTCCCGCTTGGTCTTTTCCCAGTCCACCTTGGCGTGAACGCCGAGCAGTACGCCGGTTTCCTTGTATTTATCGATCTGCGCCGCGACGTCCCGCATATCGGCGCCGAGTTGCTCGGCTATCTCCTCCAGCGTCATATCGCCGTCTTTTTCCAAAAGTTTCAGAAGTTTTTCCTTATCCATATTTCTATCCTCCCGAAGTTATATACTTCCACGATAGTTACTATAACATATTTTTGGGAATTTTGCAATATCCCCTTGAAATTTTTAAAAAAAGTGGTATCATATAGTTTATATTTTAATGAAGGAGAAATCCGTAATGGACAGCATTTTGGACGCCGTCGTCCGCATCGAAAAAGAGGCGAAAGCCATCGCGGAAAAAGTGGAAGTCCCGCAAAACGGCGCGGACGCCGCGGAGGAAGACCTTCTCAAAATACGGCAGGACGCCGCCGGCAAAGCGGAACAGCAGATCGACGCCGTCAAGACCGGCGAGGCGGAACGGCTTACAGCGCAGAGTGCCGGGATCGAGCGGGATCTCGCCGCGCGGCTGCGGGAAATAGAAACGGCATACGAACAGCACGGCGGCGAGTGGATCGACGCGCTGTACGCCGACGCCGTCCGGGAATACAAGGAGTGACGAAATGAGCCGCAGTGAAAGCCCCGTCGTCCACGCGAAAGTGAGCGCGATGTACGGAAAGCGCCTGAAAAGCGGAGATTACGCCGAACTGCTCGGCAAAAGCAGTCCGGAGGAGGTCGCCGCGGCGCTGAAGGAGCACCCTGCCTACGGGCAGGTGCTGGCCGACGTCGACGCGGCACTGGTACACCGCGAGCATCTGGAAGCGATCCTCAGAAAAAAGTATTTCCTCGATTTTCTCAAATTGGTCCACTACCTCGGGAAAGAGAATCGCGCCTTTCTCATGATCCTTATCGAACGCTATGAGATCGAGGAGATCCTCTGGTGCATCGCGCGTCTGCACGATCTCAGCCCCGAACAGGCGGGATTTATCGACTACAAATACGAATATATCGACCGGTACTCCCGGCTGGATTTTGAAAAACTCTCGGTGCTGAAAAGCGAGACGGAACTGATCGAGGCGCTTGCCGGTACGCCGTACGGCAGGATCCTCGCCTCGCTGCCGGACAAAACGGGGCGCATTTCCTATCCCGTCGCAGAGCATAGTCTGCACGCTTATTATTTCAAAGCGCTTTTCGCGAGGATCAAAAAAAGATACGGCAGTAAAAAAGCGCCGCAGATCGAAAAGACGATCGGCATCGAGGTGGATACGCTCAACGTACTGCTCATCTACCGGCTTCGGATCCTGTTCGGACTGCCGGAGGAGGAGACGAGGGAATACCTGTTCGACACCGCTTACCGGTTGAAACCGGATATGACGGCCTCCCTGCTGCGCGCGCAGACCGAGCAGGCGTTCATAGAGGCGCTGAAAGCGACCCCCTACCGTTTTATCGCGGACGGGGCGAACGGCACGACCTTTCAGACCGCCGTGCGCGCCTACGCCGATCGCAGCGCGCGGCGTGTCATCCATTTCAGCCGGCATCCCGTCGCGCTGATCCTTGCCTATCTCGTGCTCAGGGATACCGAACATGACAATCTGAAAACCATCATCGAGGGCTGCCGCTACCGCGCGCCCCGCGAACAGATCATACCCCACCTTATCGGTGCGGAATAGAAAGCAGGTGAACCGCATTTGGCGATCGAAAAACAAAAACTGATCATCCTCGTCGGGCAGATCGAGCAGTTCGACACCGTCGCGAGACTTTGTCTGAAAAGCGGCGTCTTTCAGCCGGAAAACCGCGCGAAGACCGCAGGCAACAAACTGACGCTGACGAATATTGAGGACGCCGACCCCTACGCCCACACACTGCAGGATCTCCAAAAGGCGCTGGATTTCGCGGGCATCAAGCCGGAATATCGCGATTTTTCGGGTTATTCGGGATCGGAGGAAAGTCTTTCGGAGTCCCTGCAGGCTTTTGAGGAAGAGATGCTCTCCCTGCAAAAGGAGATCGAGGAAAAAGAAAAGGAGATCGAGCAGGATACATTCATCGTTTCTCAACTCTCCCCGCTTAAAGACCTCGACATCCCGCTTGAGGATCTGTTCTCCTTCCGGTATGTGTCCCTGCGCTTCGGCAGGATGCCGCGGGCGTCGTATGACAAGATCATGAAGCATGGTCTGCCGGAAAACACCTTCCTGCAAACGACGACGGTGGACAAAAAGACAGTCTGGTGCTTTTACTTTTGTCCCCGCGCGCTGCGCAACCGCATCGACGCGTATTTCAACGCTCTGTTTTTCGAGAGGGAGGAGATCTCCGACACGGCGAAAGGCGTCCCCGGCGCGGTGATCGCTGAGAAAACCCGCCTCATCGAAAACGCGAACAAAGAACTTTCCGCTCTCTACGAACGGTATGAGACGATCATCAGTTCCCACAAAGAGCATCTTTTGATCGCCTATTCCCGCTACCGCTTTTTGTCCGACGCGTTCGCCCTGCGAAAATACGCGGGCAGAGACGCCCACCTGTTTTATCTGTACGGCTGGGTCCCGGTGCGGGACGCGCGCGCGTTCAAAGAGCAGATGCGCGGCGTGGAGAACATCACGGTGCTCTCGGAGGATCCTGTCTACGACAAGTCGCTGCGGCCTCCCACCAAGATCCGCAATCCCTGGGGCATCAACTTTTTTGAGCAGTTCGTCAATATGTACGGAACGCCGGAGTACAACGAGATCGACCCGACCTTTCTTGTCGCGATCACCTACACGCTGTTTTTCGGCATTATGTTCGGAGATATCGGACAAGGACTGGTGCTCTGTCTGATCGGACTGTTCGCCTGGTTCAAACTCAAAATGCCGCTGGGGAAGATCATGACCGTCATCGGCGTATCCTCCACCTGTTTCGGCTTCTTTTACGGGTCGCTGTTCGGCAATGAGGAGATCGTCAAAGGATTTTCCTATCACGTGCTGGAGGGCGACAACACGGTGTTCACCCTGCTGTTCGCCGCGGGCGTCGGCATTCTGCTCATCGTCGGCGCGATGCTTCTCAATATCATCAACGGCGTGCGCCAGCGGGACTTCCAAAAGATCTTTTTCGACACCAACGGACTTGCCGGGCTCGTCCTGTTCGGCGGCAATGTGACGGCGCTTCTTATCACCTTCCTGGCGCACAGGCGCGTCTACACGCCGCTGACGGTGATCTTGCTCATAGTCCTGCCCATCCTTATGATCTTTCTGCGGGAACCGCTCGGCAAACTGTGCGCGGGTGATTCTGACTGGAGACCGGCAAAATTCGGGGAATACTGTATGGAAAATCTCTTTGAACTCATCGAGGTATTCCTCTCTTTCCTCTCCAACACCATTTCCTACGTCCGTATCGGGGCGTTTGCCGTCAGCCATGCCGGCATGATGCTCGTCGTGGTGTCCATGAGCCGGATGATCGGCGGCGCCGGCGGCGTCGTCGTGATGGTGCTGGGCAACATCCTTGTCATCGCGCTGGAAGGACTGATCGTCGGTATCCAGGGACTGCGGCTCCAGTTTTATGAGTTCTTCTCCCGCTTTTATAAGGGCGAAGGCCGGCCGTATACACCGCTTAAAGCAAATTTTGATGAAAAATAAATTTCGGAGGAAACAAAAATGTTGATTTCAATTCTGATCGTAACAGTCGCTTTCGCGCTGATCCTTGTCCCCATCCTGCCGGTCATCGGCGGAAAAACAGACGCCAAAAGCGCGAAAAAACGCCTTTGCCTCAATCTGTCCGGTTTTGGCGTTATGATGCTTATCGGCATCCTCGTCCCCATCGCCGCTTTCGCGGCGGCGGAGGGAGACGCGGCGGCGGCGACAGCGGCCGCCGGCATCAGCGATAAGGCGTTTTACGCCATTTCCGCCGCTGTCGCGGTGGGTCTTGCCGGTATCGGCGGCGGTCTTGCCGTCGGTCCCGCCGCCTCCGCCGCGATCGGCGCGATGGCGGAGGATCCGTCCACCTTCGGCAAATCCCTGATCTTTGTGGCGCTGGGCGAGGGCATCGCCATCTACGGTCTGCTCGTCGCGTTCCTCATCCTGTTCGTCTTTTAAGAGGGCGCCGTCTTATGCAAATGTACGTCATCTCCGACAACAACGACACCTATATGGGGCTTCGTCTGACCGGCGTCGGCGGATGTGTGGTACACACCGAAAAGGAACTTTCCCGGGCGCTGGAAAGAGCGCTTGCCGATAAAAACATCGGCATCCTGCTGCTGACTGAAAAACTCGTGGATCTCGCGCCGGAAAAGATCAGCCGTCTCAAACAGACGCTGACCACGCCCCTGCTCGTGGTGATCCCCGATCGCCACGGCACCGGCAGGAATGAAAACGCCATCGCGGAGTATATTTCCCTTGCCATCGGCATCAAGATATGAGGTGAATGATTTGGAGCAGAATTTACTCGACCCCATGATCGCTTCCTTCCGCGAAACGGTCCTGCGGGACGCCGCCGCGGAAAGAAAAGAAAGATCCGCCGCCCTTGCCGCGCGCCGCAAAGACGCGCTGCGCCGCGCGAAAAAGGACGCCGCGAAAGAAATGAGAGACCGCGTAACGGCGCAGACGGCGGAGATCCGAAGCGGGGTCAACCGCGCGCTGGTCGCCAAGCGCTTCGAAGCGAAAAAGACGCTTCTGCGCCGCAGGATGGAGATCCGCGACGACATCGCGGCGGCTGTGCGGGCGCGCATTCACGACTTTACGGAAACGCCGGAATATATCGACGGCCTGAAACGGATGATCAAATCCGCCAATCTCGATATGCTCAGCGAAAAGGTCACGGTGTTCCTGCCGGAGCGCGATCACGGAGAAAGGGCGCTGACCGAGCGTTATCTGCCTGAGGCGACCTTCGAGATCGACAAAAAGATCGTCCTCGGAGGCTGTAAGGTCAAGGACCGCAAAAAAGAGATCGTCCTGGACTTCACCATCGACCGCGGCTTTGAGACGGCGATGGAAAAGTTCCTTGAGATCAGCAAACTTTCCGCGGAACTGTAAAGAGAGTGTGAGTATGGAAAAGATATACGGTATCAACGGACCGGTCGTAACGGTGCACAGCGCCAAGTGCTTTCAGATGATGGAAATGGTGTATGTGGGAAACCTGCGGCTGATCGGTGAGGTCATTATGATCTCGGATGAGATCACGACCATCCAGGTGTATGAGGACACGTCGGGGCTGAAGATCGGAGAGCCGGTCGAGGGGACCGGCGGACCGCTCTGCGCCCTTTTGGGTCCGGGCATCCTCACCAACATTTTCGACGGCATCGAGCGTCCGCTAAAGGATATAGAACGGAAAAGCGGCGCCTTTATCGCGAAAGGCGTTTCCTGCGACAATCTTGATCTCACGAAAAAATGGGATGTGACGCTTCTGGTGAAGGCGGGAGACGCCGTCCGTCCCGGACAGATCTTCGCCGAGACGCGGGAAACTTCCCTCATCCTCCATAAAAGTATGATCCCGCCCGACGCGGAGGGGACCGTCGTATGGGCGGCGGAAAACGGCGCCTATACCGTCGCCGAACCGCTTATCAAGGTGGAGGATAAAGACGGAAACGTACGCGATATCGCGCTGGCGCAGCGCTGGCCCATCAAGACGGCGCGCCCCATCCGTCAGCGCCTTGCCGTCGACCGCCCGCTTCTCACCGGACAGCGGATCATCGACACGATGTTCCCCGTAGGCCGCGGCGGCGCCGCCGCCATCCCGGGCGGGTTCGGCACCGGAAAGACGATGACCCAGCATCAGATCGCCAAGTGGTCGGACGCGGATATCATCGTCTATATCGGATGCGGCGAGCGGGGCAACGAGATGACGCAGGTGCTGGAGGAATTCGGCGAACTCATCGACCCGAAAAGCGGTAAACCGCTGACCGACCGCACCACCCTCATCGCCAACACCTCCAATATGCCGGTGGCGGCCAGAGAGGCGTCCATCTATACCGGCATCACGCTGGCGGAATATTACAGAGATATGGGATATCACGTCGCCATTATGGCGGACTCCACTTCCCGCTGGGCGGAAGCGCTGCGGGAGATCTCCGGAAGGCTGGAGGAAATGCCGGCGGAGGAAGGCTTCCCCGCCTATCTGCCCAGCCGTCTTTCCCAGTTTTATGAACGCGCCGGGTCGGTCGAAACGCTGAGCGGCAACAACGGCAGCGTCACCATCATCGGCGCGGTCAGCCCGCAGGGCGGCGACTTTTCCGAGCCGGTCACGCAGAACACCAAACGATTTATCCGCTGTTTCTGGGCGCTGGACCGTTCGCTCGCGTACAGCCGCCACTACCCCGCCATACACTGGGTCAACAGTTATACGGAATATCTTGACGACCTCGGCGCCTGGTACGCCGAAAACGTCCGGGAGGACTTTATGGCAGTGCGGGGCAGGATCCTCGGCATTCTTTTGGAGGAAAGCCATCTGCTGGAGATCGTCAAACTCATCGGCAAGGACGTTCTGCCGGAGGATCAGAAGCTCAGCCTGGAAACGGCGGCGCTCATCCGCGAGGGATTTTTACAGCAGAACGCCTACCACGCGGTGGACACCTACGTACCCATCGAAAAGCAGTACCGGATGATGGAGACTATTCTGTATCTTTACGACAGCGCGCTGCGGCTGGTGAAAAAAAATATCCCGGTCTCGGTCCTGACAGGGCTCGGACTGTTTGAAAAACTCTCAAAAATGAAATATGATATCCCCAACGATGACGCGACCGCCTTCGACGCCTACCGGCGCGAGATCGATGAGGCGGCCGAAACGTTGCTCACTCAATACGAAGGATAGGAGGCGGACGCCTGATGAAAATACAATATCTCTCCATCGAGGAGATCCGCGGTCCGCTGATCGTCCTGGAAAACGTGCAGGACGTCTCCTATGAGGAAACGGTGGACATCCGCCTGGAAAATGGCGACCGCCGCCGCGGAAAGGTCATTATGCTGGAAGGCGACAAAGCTGTCATACAGGTGTTCGAAGGCACCGGCGGCGTCTCGCTGAAAAACACGGTATCCACCTTTACCGGCCATCCGATGCGGCTGGGACTGAGCGGCGAGATCCTCGGCCGGACGCTGAACGGCGCGGGCGCGCCCATCGACGGACTCGGCGCTGTGTACGCCGAACGGTACGAGGACGTCAACGGCGCTTCCATCAATCCCGTTTCCCGCCAATACCCGCGGGATCTCATCGAAACGGGCATTTCCTCCATCGACACGCTGATGACGCTCATCCGCGGGCAGAAACTGCCCATCTTTTCCGGCAGCGGCATCCCGCACGATAAACTTGCCGTCAAGATCGCGACGGGTTCCGGCCTTTCCGGCGGCGAGAGTGGAAAATTCGCCATCGTTTTCGCCGCGATGGGCATCAAAAACGATGTCGCGGATTATTTCAAACGGGCGTTTGAGGCCAGCGGCGCGATGGATCGGGTCGTCATGTTCCTCAACCTTGCCAACGATCCCATCATCGAGCGTATCATCACGCCGCGCTGCGCGCTGACCGCCGCGGAATACCTTGCCTATGAAAAAGGGATGCACGTGCTGGTCATTATGACGGATATGACGTCCTACGCCGAGGCGCTGCGGGAACTTTCCTCTTCCAAAGGGGAGATCCCCGGCAGAAAGGGGTATCCCGGATACCTCTACTCGGATTTTGCCTCGCTCTACGAGCGGGCGGGCATGATCAAAGGAAAAGAGGGCTCTGTCACGCAGATCCCCATCCTCACCATGCCCAACGACGACATCACCCATCCCATCCCCGATCTTACGGGATATATCACCGAAGGGCAGATCGTTCTGGACAGAACGCTGTCCCAAAACGGCGTGTTCCCGCCCATCTCGGTACTGGGCAGTCTGTCCCGCCTGATGAAGGACGGCATCGGGGAGAACTACACCCGCAAGGATCACGCGGCGCTTTCCAACCAGTTGTTCGCCGCCTACGCCAAGGTACTGGACGTCAGAAGTCTCGCCGGCGTCATCGGCGAGGAGGAACTCACCGAGACCGACAAGCGGTATATGGAGTTCGGCAGGCGTTTTGAAAATGAGTTTTTAGCGCAGGCGGAAAACGAAAGCCGCGCCGTCACCGAGTCTCTCGATCTCGGCTGGAAACTGCTCGCCGCTCTCCCCGTCGGAGAGCTGACGCGGATCGACGGGGATCTCATCCGGGAATTTCTGCCGAAGGATGACAAACAATGAGCAGCGTATTTCCGACAAAAGGCAATCTGATCGCGACCAAAAAATCGCTGTCCCTCGCGCAGACGGGCTTTGATCTGATGGATCGCAAGCGCAACATCCTCATACGGGAAATGATGGGGATGATCGACGACGCCAAGGTCATCCAAAGCAGGATCAACGCGGCGTTCGCCGAGGCATACGCCGCGCTGCAGACCGCCAACATCACGACCGGCGCCATCCATTCCATCGTGCCCGGCGTCGGCATCGATAACGGCTTCAGCGTACTGCGGCGCAGCGTGATGGGCGTGGAGATCCCGATGGTCAAATACAAAAAAGAAGTCGCCCGCCCGGCATACGCGCTGCTGTCCACCGGGACGACGCTGGATATCGCCTATCAGAAATTCAGCGAGGTCAAGGAACTTTGCGCCCGTCTTGCCGAAGTGGAAAACACGATATACCGCCTCGCGATCGCCATCAAAAAAACGCAGAAGCGCGTCGGCGCGCTGAAAAATATCATCATTCCCGATCACGAGCAGACCATCGCCCGCATCACCGAGGTGCTGGATGAGAAAGAACGGGAAGAATTCATCCGCATGAAAGTCATCAAGGCGACTAAAAAGAAATAAAAAAACAGGAAAACGGAGGGAAGTACATTGCAAGAACGATTTGATCTGACCGCGAAAATACGGCAGGCGACCTTCACCATTCGGGAGGACCGCACACTGGAGGTCAAAACTTTCTCGAGGAGCGGGACGCGCACTCTTGTGTTCCACGACTCGATCCGCATGGGCGGTAAACGGTATCATCTGTTCACCGACAACACAAAGTTCCGCGCTATCGGCAACACGATCATTTTGCGCACCGCGACGGCGGAGGCGGAAAGCGGCGCGCCCATCCCCGGACTTACCGTCACCTATCGTTTCACCTTTGACGAGATCCTTGCGGCGTTTTACCTTTCCGTCAGTTACGGCAGCGACATCCGCCGCGCCGGCTGCGAGGTCTGTCTGATGGACGTCTCCTGGGAAGGGCTGAACGAAACGAGTTTCACCGGCTATGAATACGACGCCATGGGCAAGCCGTTCGAACATACCTTTAAACTTCCGACGGAGAAAAATCCGCTGGCGCTGGACTATGAGGCGCTCAAAACGACGCGGCTGCACGTCGCGCTGGAGCGGACAAAGACCCGCCCGCACACCTTCCAGAAAGCGATCGCGCTCCACGGAAAAAGCGGATATTTCGCCATCATCGGCGGCACGCCGACCTATCAGATCGAGGCGGGTTTTATCCAGACGTTCTTTGAGATGGAAAAGAAAATGTCGACAGATCTGCGCTTTTACTCCGGCAAAAACAGTCCCGGCGCGTGGTTCCTTTTGGATCAGCCGAAAGATTTTTTCGCCGTCTGCGACGAGTTGGAGAGCAGAACGCCGGAACTTCCCGAGCAAGTGGCCGTCCCCTTTGTGGAAAAGACCGTTTCCCTCTCCGCGGGAGGGCTGGGCTGTGACCTTTTGCAGACCAAAAGCGGCGTATGGATCGACGCGATCTGCGCCGGGGAAAAAGTGAGTTGTCAGCCCCAGCCGCTGTTTTACGCGGATCTGTGGGATACGAAATATGAAAAAGCCCTCGCTCTGGACGCCGGGTATGGCTGGGAACGTGTGGAGATCCTGGAACGCAAGAATTATCTGCGTATCACTCTCTCCGATCCCGAAAACGGCAGGGTGACGGGCATCACGATGATCGCGGAAGCCTTCACCGAACCGGACAAGGAACGCATCATCTGGAAAATGAAAGCCGTCAACCGCAGCGACCGCTGGTCGCTGACCAACGTCTCCTATCCCCAATGCGTCGCGAAAGGCTATGAAACGGCGTATGTATCCTCTTACAGCGGCATGCTGTTCCATCATTTCAACAAACGATGCACCGCTCTCTGCGGCAAGTATCCGACGGGCAACCGCTTCAATATGGCGTATCTCGCGCTGTACAACCCGGCGCCGGTCGGTGAGCGTCACGCCCGCAACGGATTTTATATGGGGATCCACGACGCGGACGGCACGCCCAAGATCATTGGACTGGTGGGGGCGCCGCAGTCCGACTGCGCGCTGATCTACTCCGAATGTACCCCGCCGTATCAGCGCCGCGCCGGCAACTCCTTCACCCTGCCCGGCCGGATGATCTGGCAGCGCTTTGACGGCGACTGGTTCGACGCTTCCCTCATCTACCGCGATTTCGTGATGAAAGAGGCGAAGTGGATCTCACCGCTTCGCGGACGGACGGACTCTCCCGATTGGTTTCGGCATATGCCGGTCTGGATCTCCCATTACCTGCCGAATGAAAACCCGGACGCCGATCCCATCCCCATCACGCTGAAAGCGAAATACCCCGACAAAGAGCCGGCGGACTGGTACCGCACCGCCATCAAATTACGGGAGGAACTGGGCGTCCCGATCGCCTATCACCTCTATAACTGGCACTGGGTCCCCTTCAACAACGACAATCCCAACTACTTCCCCGTCCATTACGACCTTAAAGAAGGTATGAAGGCGCTGAAGGAAGCGGACGTGCGGGTCATTCCCTATGTGCAGGGCTATTTCTGGGATATGCGCGATGACCGCGGCACCGACGAGCGCTATACCCGCGAGGCGCTGCCGGCGGCGGCGAAAAAAATCAATGGCGAGCCGATCTATTATACCTACGCCAGCAAAGAGCCGGACGGAGAGTACTCGAAACTCAGCGTGATGTGCCCGACGACAACGACCTGGAAAAACGAACTGCGTCAGGTCTGCCGCAGGCTGTATACCGATTTCGGCGTGGACGGCATTTATCTTGACGTGGTATCCCTCAACTATGATCAATGCTGTGACGATACCCACCTGCACGCGCCGGGCTGGAGCGACTACTGGTGGAAGGCGTTTGCAGAACTTGTCGCCGGGCTTCGCGACGGCGCGCCGGAGGATCTCGCCATCATCAGCGAGTGTACCGCCGACGTGTTTAACGGTATGATGGACGGGCAGTTGTCCTGGACCTGGACGCAGGTGGACAGCGTACCCTCCTACCCCTGTGTATACGGCGGCCGGTCCGCCATCGTCGGCAGACTGTACACAAGCAACAAGCGGGACGACGCGGATTATTTCCGCTTCCAGATCAGCCAGTCGCTGGTCTACGGTCAGCAGCTCGGCTGGTTCCATCCCGAGATCGTAAACGATCCCGCGCTGTTCCCCTTCCTGAAAAAGATGGCGCGCGTCCGCTGGGACAAGCGGGAATTCTTTGCCGAGGCGCAGATGCTTCGCCCGGCGATACCCGAAGGCGACGTGCCGTTGCTCGACTGCACCGCCTATCTGCGCGGACAACTCTGGAACCATGAGGTACTCATCCAGACCGGCACCTGGGAGGACGCGTCCGGCCACCGCGTGATGTTCGTCATCAACGCGAGCGGCAGAGAGGCGGACATCACGCTCGCCGTCTACGAGGATGAATATGCCCTGCCCGCCGATATCACGTCGTTTGACGTGGAAGACGGCTTCCGGCTGCTGGGCGACAGTACGGAGGGCGGCGTCCGCCGCCTGCGCTGCCGCATCGCCTCCGAAGGCGTCGGCATCCTCGAATGGGATAAATAGTGACTCGCCGATCGGCGCCGTATCCAACCGGATACGGCGCCGATTTTTTCATAATTTAAAAAAAGGTTGTATTTTTCAAAAAAATGGTATATAATATAAATATCTTTATGTCGTGAAAGGCGCCGAAGCCCACTCCTTTGCCGCCTTACGGAATATAAAAAAACGTCGACCGGTACGTACCTCCATGCCCCGACGCATAAGAGATTTACGAAATTCGTAAGTCCGTTTTCGCTTGTTAGAAAGGAACTAATTTTTTATGGAAGAAAAGATCAAAAAGCTGGAAAAGACTTCCAGCGCGAAAAACGGTAAAAACGGGAAAAGAGCGCCGCGCAAACCGCGCAAAAGCGTGCCGCAAACCGAAGCAAGACCCGCGAAAGCGCCGAAAACGCCGAAAACGCCGAAAGCGCAGACAGCGCGCAAGGCGCAAAGACCCGCAAAGGCGGCAAAACGGCCCGCCGCGCGAGGCGAAACACAAAAAACACCGAAAAAAACGATCCGCAATTCGTCCGCTTCCCCCGTCCGCCGCGGCAGAGGGCAAGCGCTCGGAAAACTCAGGGTCATCCCGCTGGGCGGTATCGACGAGATCGGAAAGAATATGACGGTGCTGGAATACGGCAACGATATCATCGTCATCGACTGCGGGCTCGCTTTCCCGGACGACGATATGCCGGGCATCGATCTGGTCATCCCGGATACGCAATACCTGCAAAAAAACCGCGATAAGATCCGCGGCATTTTCATCACCCACGGTCACGAGGATCACATCGGCGCCCTGCCCTATGTTTTGAAAGAGATCAACGTGCCGGTCTACGGCACCCGGCTTACGCTGGGGCTGATCCGCCGCAAACTGTCGGAGCACCGGCTGGAAAAACAGTGCGCGCTCATCGAGATGCAGTACGGCGATATCGTCAATAAGGGCGTGTTCAGCGTGGAGTTCATCAAGGTCAATCACTCCATCGCGGACGCCTGCGCCTTCGCGGTCAGAACGCCGCTCGGCACGATCATCCACACCGGGGATTTTAAGATCGACACCACTCCCATCCGGGGAAAAATGATCGATCTGGCGCGGTTCGGAGAACTCGGAAAAGAGGGCGTTCTGCTGCTGATGAGCGACTCCACCAACGCCGAAAATCCCGGATTTGCCATGTCGGAAAAGGCTGTGGGCAAAAGTTTTGAAAACATTTTCAACAACGCGGGCGGCAAACGGATCATCGTCGCCACCTTCTCGTCCAACATCCACCGCGTACAGCAGATCATCACGGCGGCGGTGCGCCACGGCAGAAAGGTGGCGCTGAGCGGCAGAAGTATGGAAAACGTCCTTCAGGTCGCCGTGGAGCTGGGTCATATGAACATTCCGGACGGCACGGTGCTGACCCTCGGCGAGATCAGCCGCTATCCCGACGAGAAGATCGTCATCATCACGACCGGCTCGCAGGGTGAGCCGATGAGCGCGCTGTACCGTATGGCGTTCAGCGATCACAGAAGCGTTGAGATCACGCACAACGACCTCATCGTCATCTCTGCGCGGCCCATCCCCGGCAACGAGCGCATGGTCTCCAACGTCGTCAACGAACTCCAAAAACTCGGCGCGGAGGTCGTGCAGGACCGTTCCGTCCACGTTTCGGGGCACGCCTGCCAGGAAGAACTCAAAATTATGCTTTCCCTCATCCGTCCGCTGTATTTTATGCCGGTGCACGGTGAATACAAGCACCGCCTGCAGCACGCCAAACTCGCGGAGGAAACGGGTGTTGACGCTTCCAACATCTTTCTGACGGAAAACGGCAAAGTGCTGGAGATCGGCGCCGACGGCGCGAAATGGGCCGGCACGGTGCCGAGCGGAAAGATATTCATCGACGGCATCGGCGTGGGAGACGTCGGCAATATCGTACTGCGGGATCGCAAGCATCTGGCGGAGGACGGCATCCTCATCATCGTCGCGACGATCGACCCCGCCCGCCGCGCCGTAGTCAGCGGTCCGAGCATTATGACAAGAGGCTTTGTTTACGTCAAGGACAACGAAGCGCTGCTCGCCGAGGCGGAGGCCGTCGCCGCCGCGCGGCTCAACGCGATGCTCACGCACGGAAAAAGTGATTGGGGCACGCTCAAAACACAGCTTCGGGATGAACTCGCGCATTTCATCTCCGCGAAGACCAAACGGCGGCCGATGATCCTCCCTGTTTTAATGGAGATTTGACAAGTTTGATATAATATATTATAATAGTCTGTAATCCAACAAATCAGGAGAGCCGTCCAATGACTCCAACGACAGAAAATAAAACCGGTGTTTCCGTTCCCGCGATCCTCGCGGGGATCGTATCGCTGTACGCGTTTATCCTTGTGACGGCGGCGTATTTGCCGGAGCTCTGCCCGCTTTTCCTGGCGGCAGGGCTTTTTCTGCTTTCTCCGATGACGCTCATTTCGTTCAGGACGGCGCCGCGGCTTTTGTTTTTCGGGACAATGGCGATCCTGCTCATCGCGGGGCTGATCCTCTCCCCCGTTACCGGCACCGTGCTGTTCATCCTATGTTTCGGCGCGGGACTGGTCGCGAGCCTGCTGATCCGGGAAGCGCCGGACACCTATATGCTTCTTTTAAAAGGCTTCGGGCTTTTACTGCTTTGCGCCGCGCTCGTACTCGCCGTGCTTGTGCGCGCGCGGTTCGGCGTTTTTGATTTTCTCGGCGCGTATCAGTGGCTGACTGAACAGATCATCGCGGCGCTGAACAATGTCGCGGAGTTTTACAGGTCCGTCGCCGGCGAGGCGATGGAGGAGACGATGCGGCAGGTGACGCAGACTCTTGCCGGGATGACCGACGCGCTGATCTGCCAGATGGCGATCCTCGCGGCTTCCCTGATGATGGGTCAGTACCTGTGGACGCTGGTCTTCGCCAACACCGCCCTCAAAAAGACCGACTGCCGTTTCCCGCTGCTGCCGTTCCGTTATATGATGGTGCCGAGAAGCGTCACCGTTGTATATATCCTTACCTACTTTGCCGGGTTTTTCCTGTCCGGCACCTCTCTGCGCTACGGTTTTGATTTTGCCACCACGATGTTCGGCTGGCTGCTCGTGATGTGCGGCATCGGCGTACCGGATCTCTATCTGGAGGATCGGCTCAGCGCGCCGGCGCGGATGCTGATCAAGGTCGCCCTGCTTTTCGCCGCGTTTTTCAGCGTTTGCTTTTTCAGCGGCATTTTCTATACCGTTTTGCTGATCATCGGCACCTTTGTCAGCGCATCGCCGAGAGGCGTCAACCCGCACGATTTTTTCAAACGAAAGGGGCGTTAAGGTTTGAATAAACGCATCCATTTTCTGCGGCTCACCCCTACCGATCTGTTTTCCCTGCTGGTGCCGCTGCTATTTATCATACTGACCGTCATTTTCACGCGCAGTCTGACGCTGCTTCTCTTTGAGATCGCGGTCCTGCTGCTGTACGGCATCTTTCGGCTCATCACCCGCCGCCGGCACAGCGAACAGATGTACGCCTATCTGCAAAGTATGACGGAGTACCTGGACGAGGCGAGCCGTGAAAACCTCACGAGCTTCCCGATGCCCATCACCCTTTTGGACGGCAAGGGCAACATCATCTGGTACAACGATCTGTTTTACGACATTTTGCAGCAGCACCATATCTCCTCGCTGTTCGGGCATCACATCTCCAAGATCAGCGAGGCGATCCGGCTGGACGCGGTATCGGCGCGGCATCGCCGGTTCAACATCTCCTATCTCGGCAAATACTACACCGTTTACTGTATGCGGCAGGGATCCGGCGCCGCGGAGCCGTTTTACGCGCTGTACTGGATGGATGACGACGCCATCAAGCGTGAGAACGTCAAACTGCGCAGTGAAAAACTCTGTATGGCGTACATCCTGATCGACTCTTACGACGAGATCCCCTCCGACGTGTCCGAGATCCAGCGTTCGGCGTTCGTCAACCGCGTGGGCGGCAAGATCCGAAATCTCGCCCACAGCATCGACGGCGTGCTCAAAATGCTGGAACAGGACAAATATCTTCTGATCTTTGAGCAGCGCCAGCTGCCCGGACTTGAAAAAAATAAATTCCGTATTTTAGAGGACGTAAAGGAGATCGCCATCGGCGACCGGGTGCGCGCCACCCTGTCCATCGGGCTGTCCCGCGTCCACGGCTCCCTGCGGGAGATCGACCAGAGCGCGCGGATCGCGCTGGATATGGCGCTGGCCCGCGGCGGAGATCAGGTCGCCATCACCAACGGTGAGAAATACATCTTTTACGGCGGCAAAACGCAGACCGCCGAAAAGCGCAAGCGGGTCAAGGTCCGCATCATCAGCGAGGCGTTCGCCAGTCAGGTGCTGGCGAGCGAAAACGTCATCATTATGGGGCATAAGTACGCCGACCTCGACTGTATGGGCGCCGCCGTCGCGCTGGCGCGGTGCGTGACGCAGCTTGCCAAGCCCGTGAATATCGTACTCAATCAGAAAGAAAACCTCGCCGCCACGATGACCCGTTCCTTTGAGGAGGATCCGGATTTCCGGGACGTGTTCATCGATCCGGCAAGAGCGCTCAAAAGCGTTACCGAGGAGACGCTTCTGGTGATCGTGGATACCAATTCCCTGCAATACGCGGAAAGTGAGAAAATATACCGCGCGGCAAGCCGCGTGGCGCTCATCGACCACCACCGCAAATCGGCGGCGGACGCGATCGAAAACACGCTCATCCACTTCCACGAGCCCAACGCCTCCTCCTGCTGTGAGATGGTCACCGAACTTGCCGACAACCTGACGGGCTGTCGTCTCGGCAAGCAGGAAGCGACGGCGCTGATGGCGGGCATCATCCTGGATACCAAAAACTTCACCGAACGCACCGGCGTACGCACCTTTGAGGCGGCGGCGTATTTGAAAGGAAAAGGCGCGGACAGCGGTCAGGTGCAGGAATATTTCAAAAATGAGATCGAGACCTATAAAAAGCAGATCGCCATGGTCGGCGGCGCCGTACTGTATGATGACGACGTGATGATCTCGGTGTATGACGGGCCGGTTTTTGACGGCATCAAAATGATCGCCTCCAAAGCGGCAGACGAACTGCTCACTCTCAAAGGCGTTTCCGCCGCCTACGTTTTATACCGTGAAAACAGTACGATCCACATTTCCGCGCGCGCGGAAGGCAAACGGAACGTGCAGACCGTGATGGAAGCGCTCGGCGGCGGCGGACACCGCGGCGCGGCGGGCGCGCAGATCGAAGGGAAAACGATCGAGGAGGTCGAAAAGGCCTTACGGGATATCATTCAAAAGGAGGAACACTGATATGAAAGTCGTATTGCTGAGCGACGTGAAAGGACAAGGGAAAAAAGGTGACACTATAAACGTATCCGACGGATACGCCCGAAACTATCTGATCGCGAGAGGTTTGGCGGCGCCCGCCAACAAGCAGGTGACCAACGACTTCGCCGGCAAAAAACAGAGCGAGGCGTACCGGGAACAGCAGGCAAGAGAAGCGGCGCTCGCCGCCGCGGCGGCGCTGGAGGGCAAAACCTTTGTGATGAAAGCCAAAGGCGGAGAGAGCGGCAAACTGTTCGGCGCGCTGACCGCCAAGGAGATCGCCGCTGAGATCAGCGCGCAGACCGGGCTGGAGATCGACCGCAAAAAACTCGTCACCGACGCCATCAAGGCGTTCGGCGAGTACACGATCGTCGCCAAACTCTACAAAGGAGTGAACGCTTCCTTTGCCGTAAACGTGGAAGCGCTGTAAGACTATGGAATTTGACGAACTCAAACAAATGCCCCATTCCCTGGAAGCGGAGACGTCGGTGCTGGGCGCGCTGTTGCTGGATCCGAGAAGCATAGACAAGGTGATGGGTTTTTTGAAACCTGAACACTTTTACGCCGACAAGTACGGCAAAGTTTACGAAACGATACAGTTTATGTCGCTGGATAACCAGCCGGTGGACTTTGTCACGGTATTGCAGGCGGTCGTCTCGCGCGGCATTTACGACGAGGACGAGGGCAAAAAAGTCCTTTACGATATGGCGCAGAGCGTACCGACTACCGCCAACATCGCCTCCTACGCGCATATCGTCGAGGAGAAGGCGAGGCTCCGCCAACTCATCAATGCCTGCCAGGACATCACGGAAATGTGCCTTGCCGGGCGGGAGGATGTTGACAAGATCATGGACGTCGCGGAACAGCGGATCTATGAGATCATGTCCGGACGCGTCAACACCGAACTCACCCATATCCGCACGGCGATCCTCAAAAGTTACGACGATCTGTCCAAACTTGCCGCCAACAAGGATAAATATATGGGACTGTCCACCAAATTCTCCGCGCTCGACAACTATCTCCTGGGGCTGGGCAAAAGCGATCTCATCATGGTCGCCGCCCGTCCGGGTATGGGCAAAACGGCGTTCGCGCTCAACATCGCGGAGAATATCGGGCTGACCGGCAAAGATAAGACCATCGCTATTTTTTCACTGGAAATGTCCAACGAACAGCTCGTCAACCGGATGCTGTCCTCCCACTCCGGCATTATGAACAATAAATTCCGCAGCGGAGATCTGGTGGACAACGAGTGGATCCGTCTCAATCAGTCAGCGGAGATCCTGTCCGGCACCGAGATCTATCTCGACGACACGCCGGGCATCACCGTGCCGCAGATCAAGGCGAAACTCCGCCGTCTGCGCCACGTCGATCTTGTCATCATCGACTATCTGCAGCTGATGGAATCCCCCAACACCCGCCGCGGCGACGGAAGGACGCAGGAGGTCAGCGAGATCTCCCGTTCCATGAAACTGATGGCAAAAGAACTGAACGTTCCCGTCATCACGCTCAGCCAGCTGTCCCGCGGACCGGAGAGCCGCACCGACAAACGCCCGCAGATGAGCGATCTGCGGGAATCCGGCGCGATCGAGCAGGACGCGGATATCATCCTGATGCTCTACCGGGACGAATACTACAACCCGCAGACCGATAAACCCGGCGTGTGCGAGGTGATCATCGCCAAAAACCGTCACGGTCAGAACGGCACGGTGGAACTGCAATGGTCGGGCGAGAACACACGGTTTACAGACCTTGATACCATCCACAATGAATACTGATCTTACGGATATCATTCTGTCCGCGCTCCGCGGCAAATGCTCTGTTCCGGACGGCGAAACGCTGACGGCGGCGCTGTCCGGCGGCAGCGACTCGGTCGCCCTGCTGCTGGCGCTGCGGGAGATCGGACGCTATAAGATCGCCGCTCTGCATGTCCACCACGGACTGCGCGAAAACGCAGATGGCGACGAGGATTTTTGCCGCGGACTTTGCGAGTCGCTGGGCGTTCCCCTGACCGTAAAGCACGTCACAGTGGAAAAAAACGGCAGTCTTGAGGCCGCCGCGCGCGAAGCGCGGTACGCGGCGTTTGAGGAGTATCTTGAGGAAAACGAAGGATATCTTTTGACGGCGCACCGCCTCGAGGATCAGGCGGAGACGTTTTTGATGAACGTCGCCCGCGGCAGCGGGATCGGCGGTCTGTGCGGCATCCCCCGCAAGCGGGGACGGATCCTGCGCCCCATGCTTGACGCCGACAAAAAGACCGTTCTGTCTTTTCTGTCAGAACGTTCCGCCGACTGGCGGGAGGACGAGAGCAACGATAACGAGGCGTTTACCCGCAATTTCCTGCGCCGCCGCGTTCTGCCGCCGCTCTACGAAAGAGAGGATCTGCGCTTTCTCACCGGATTTTCCGAAACGCTTGAGACCCTGCGGGAGGAGCGGGCATGCCTGGACGAGATCGCCTCGACCTACCGTGCGGAACAAAACGCCCGGGCGGTGTTTTCCCTGCCGCGCCCTCTGCGCTGGCGGGTGCTGAAAGAGCGCTGTCCCACGCTTACAAGAGAACAGTTCGAAAAACTTTGCGATCTTTTCCGGAACGGAGAGGATCAGAAAATACAGCTTTCCGGTCATTTTATGATCGTGAAAGACGGCAGGCTCTTTTTTGAGAAAGACGGCACAGACGACCTTCCCCTTCCCCGTATCCCGCTTCACGATACGGTGGAATTGGAGGAAAAAAATGTCTTTATAAAATATTTTTCGGAAATTCACACTCCGTTTACAAAAAACGTCGCGGACTGTGCTAAAATAGCAGACGGTGCGCTGTATCTCCGTTCCCGCCGACCCGGCGACTGTATCACCCTGCAGGGACGGCGCGTCACCAAAACGCTCAAAAAACTTTTTTCCGAGGACAAAACAGAACACCGCGACCGCAAAGTCATCATCGTCGACGGCAAGGATCGCGTCGTGTTCGCGGAAGGGTACGGCGTTTCCCTGCCCTTCGCCCCGGATGAAAGCACAAAAGAATATCTGGAGATCATTATAAAGGAGAAGCAGGATGAAAATCGAAAAAGACGTTGAAAGAGTGCTGATCGGAGAAAAAGAACTCTCCGACCGGGTCAGGGAACTCGGCGCGCGCATCACGAAGGATTACGCGGACAAGGATCTGCTGCTCGTGGGCATCCTCAAGGGAAGCGTCGTGTTCATGGCGGATCTGATGAAAGCCGTCGACCTGCCGCTGACCACCGATTTTATGGCGGTGAGCAGTTACGGATCCGGCACGACCTCCAGCGGCCATGTCAAGATCATCAAAGATCTTTCCAACGACATCGCCGGCAAGGATCTGCTCATCATCGAGGACATCCTCGACAGCGGCAACACACTGTCCCACCTCGTAAAAATGCTGAACAGCCGCGGTGCGAAAAGCATCAGAATCTGCGCCCTGCTCAACAAACCGGACCGCCGGCAGGCGGATATCACGCTGGATTACGAGGGCTTTATCATCCCGGACGAGTTCGTCGTCGGTTACGGACTTGATTATAATGAAAAATACCGCAATCTTCCTTTCGTCGGCGTACTGAAGGAAGAAGTCTACCGCAAGTAAGGAGAAAAGGCTTTGAAAAGAAAACGCTATACCGGACTTTTCGTCTATCTGTTGATCTTCGCTCTGATCGTGGTCGGGTTTTCCTATTTTTCAAGAGGAAAGACCGAGCCAAAGAGCGTATCGTTCAGCCAGCTTGTCTCATATTTCCAAAAAGATGAGGTCAAGACGTTTACCGTCAAGGGCGCGTCGGTCACTGTGGAACTTACCGACGGGTCCTCTAAAACGCATTCCCTGCTTTCTCTGTCGCTGTTCGACAAATACTGCATGCCTTATGTGGAAACGTCGAAAAACCTCACGGATTATAATTTCACCGAAGGGTTCAATTTGCCCTGGTGGGTGTCTTTCCTCCCCTATCTGCTGATGATCGGACTGTTCGTCGCTTTCTTCGTATACACCAGCCGGCAGATGAACGGCGGCAAGGCGCCGTCTTTCGCGCGGGCGAGAGTGCGTATGGGGCAGGAGGAAAACGACCGCAAGACCTTTGAGGACGTCGCGGGCGCAGATGAGGAAAAAGAGGAACTCAGCGAAATGGTGGAATTCCTCAAATCCCCCAAACGCTTTTTGGAGATCGGCGCGCGCATCCCGAAAGGCGTGCTGCTCATCGGACCTCCGGGCACCGGCAAGACGCTGCTCGCGAAAGCGGTCGCGGGAGAAGCGGGCGTACCGTTTTTCAGCATCAGCGGCTCGGACTTCGTGGAACTTTACGTCGGTGTCGGCGCTTCCCGCGTCAGAGACCTGTTTGAACAGGCGAAGAAAAACGCCCCCTGCATCATTTTCATCGATGAGATCGACGCCGTCGGACGGCAGAGAGGTACAGGGCTCGGCGGCGGTCACGATGAAAGAGAGCAAACGCTCAATCAGCTGCTCGTCGAGATGGACGGTTTCGGTAAAAACAGCGGCGTCATTGTGATGGCGGCGACCAACCGCGCCGACGTACTCGACCCCGCTCTGCAGCGTCCCGGACGGTTTGACCGTCAGGTCTACGTCGGACGGCCCGACCAAAAAGGAAGGCGGGAGATCCTCGCCGTCCACGCCAGAGGCAAAAAATTCGGCCCCGATGTCGATCTCGACGCGATCGCTAAAGAAACCATCGGTTTCACCGGCGCGGATCTTGAAAATCTGCTCAACGAGGCGGCGCTGCTCGCCGCGCGCCACCATCGTACCGAGATCACGGCGGAGGATCTGCAGAACGCCGTGATGAAGGTCGTCGCGGGGCCTGAAAAACGCTCCCGCAAGATCATTGAAAAAGAACGCAAACTGACCGCCTACCACGAAGCGGGTCACGCGGTCGTCTCCTATTTCCTGCCGACGGCGGATCCCGTACACGAGATCTCCATTATCCCGCGCGGCGCGGCGGGCGGTTATACGATGCATCTGCCGCAGGAGGATCTCTCCTACGCCACCCGCAACGAATTGTTTGAAAATATCGTGACGCTGCTTGGCGGCAGAGCGTGCGAAAAACTGACCCTGGACGATATTTCCACCGGCGCGTCCAGCGATATCGAACGCGCCACCGCCACCGCCAAGGCGATGATCACGAAATACGGGTTCAGCGAAAAACTCGGTCCCATCCTCTACGGATCGGAACAGCACGAGGTGTTCCTCGGCAGAGATTTTTCCAATCAGACGCAGTGGAGTGAAAAGACCACCGCCGCCATTGACGACGAGATCAAAACGCTGGTGGAGGACGCCTACCGTAAAGCGCTCGAGCTGCTTGAAAAACACATGGACAAAGTGGAGCTGGTCGCCGCCAAACTTCTTGAACAGGAGAAAATGACAGGCGATGAGTTCGAGGAGATCATGGATCCCGAAGGCTTTGCCGCCCGCAAGGAAAAAGAGGCGGCGGAAAAAGCGGCGAAAGAAGCCGAAGCCGCCGCGGCTGCTAAGGCATCTGCCGAACCGGCGGAAACAATGGAGCAAGAGGAGCCCGCGGCGCCGGAAACGACACCCGCGGATCCCCCCGCCGAACAGCAATAAAGCAAAATAAAAAGAGCCTTTCGGCTCTTTTTATTTTGCTTTTCTTTATTCGACGGTCAAAACGACCTTGCCGACGTTCTGTCCCTTGTAAAGGATATCGTGGGCGGCTTCCGCCTCGGTGATGGGCAGTACCTTGTAGATGGTCGGCTTGACCGCGCCGCTCTCCACCTTCGGCCAGACGTTCTTCACAAGATCCGCCAGGATCTGCGCCTTGACCTGCGGCGTGCGGGAGCGCAACGTCGATCCGACGATGCGGACGTTTCGCACATAAATATTTTTGAGATCGATCTCGGTTTTCTGTCCCGCCAGCGCCGCGATCATGATCCAGCGGGCGCCGTGTTTGAGATAATGGATGCACTTGCCCATGACCTCGCCGCCCAGACAGTCGATGGCGACGTCGACGGGATGACCGCCGTCAAGTTCCTCTTTCAGCACCGCGACGATATCCTCTTTCGTCGTCACGACCACTCTGTCGGCGTTGAGATGCTTTATGCTGTTCGCGATCTCGTCGGTCAAAACCGTCGTGATAACGCGAACGCCGAACGCTTTCGCCATCGGGATGATAACACTGGCAAGCCCCGACGCGCCGGCGTTCATAAGAAGGGTGTCTCCCTCCCGGATCTTTCCCTCAATAAACAGATTGAGGTACGCCGTGGCGTACGCCTCGGGCATCGCCGCCGCCTCGACCATCGAGCAGTTTTTCGGCACCGGCATCAGCATATCGTATTTGACGTTGGCGTATTCAGCGTATCCGCCGCCGCCAAGCAGGGCGCAGACCTTATCTCCGATCTTCCAGTCGGATTTTTCTTTCGCGCCGGGCGCGATCTCCACGATCTCCCCCGCGATCTCAAGTCCCATCCATTCGGGACATCCCGGCGGAGGCGGATAATCGCCCTCCCGCTGCATCAGGTCGGCGCGGTTGAGCGCCGCCGCCTCGATCTTCACCAGGCAATCATCATTGCCCAAAACAGGATCGGGCACGTTGTCCCAACGCAGACTTCTGTCGTCATTTACAAGAATTGCTTTCATGGCCTTTCTCCTTTTATTGTTTTTTTCGACAACCGTCGATTTGTATGTTCTGTCCGGAAATATAGCCCGCTTTGTCGCTCGCGAGGAAGCAGATCAGATCGGCGTTTTCCCGCGCCGTGCCCGTCCGCCCCGTAAAGGAAAGATCGCTGGGCTGTGTATAGTCGATGTCCCGCTCCTCCGACGGGCTGACGCTGCCGGGAGAGACGGCGTTGACGGTAACGCCCTGCGCCGATACCTCTTTGGCAAGCGCCCTGGTAAAGGAAATGAGGGCGCCCTTGGTCGCCGAGTAGTGCGCCATATTCGCGTTGCCGTACACCCCCGCGACGGAGGCCACGTTGATCACTCTGCCCCACCGCTTTTCGATCATACCGCCGATCAGCGCCCTGGTAAAGTACACGGCGCCGAGGATATTGACGCGGATGAATTTTTCCCATTCCTCTGCCGGCGTATCGACAAAAGCCGTTTTGCACCGCCACAGACCGGCGTTGTTGACGAGGATATCCGCGCCGCCGAACGTCTCTGTCGTCCGGCGGACCGCCGCATCGACCGACAGCGGATCGCCCGCGTCGCAAACGACGGTCAGTATTTTGTCCCCGTAGGCGGAAAGTTCCTCCGCCAGCGCCGCGAGGGTATCGGGATCGACGTCCGTCGCGACGACCGCCGCCCCCTGCTCCGCGAAACGGATGGCGCAGGCGCGGCCGATCCCGACCGCCGCGCCGGTGATCAGCACGGTCTTTCCCTCAAATTCCATAGATCTCATTCCTAAAAGTCCACTTCGTCCCGCACTTTTTTCATGACGGACAACAGCGGCTGTGCCGCGGTGGAGTGCGCGTCGTGCTCATACACGCAAAGCGCCATACAGCACCCGAGTTTCAGCCCCAGGCGGCGGTGGATACTGCATTCACCGCCCGACAGGAACAAAAACGGCGCGCTGAGCTTCTGTTTCAGAAACTCCGTGGTCCGCAGATTTTCGATCTGCTGTTCCATGGTATCGGCACCGGTCACGATCTTGATGACGTCCGCGCCCCGTCTTTTTTGTTCAAAGGCGATCTCCAGCACTCTTTCGGCGGGTCTGTACTGCAGCACATGAGAGGACATCAGCACCTCGGCGCCTTTGTCGTGCAGGCGGCGGATCAGATCCATCTGCTTTTCGATCGCCGCGGGATCGGGCGTCAGTTCCTCGGGATCTTTGCAGAACAGATCCCCCGGAACGTCGCAAAGCGTCGCCCCGCTCTCCGCGAGGAGCAAAAGGCCGTCCGCGAGCTGCTCGTCCGTTTTGCCCTTGTTGTTTCCCGAACGGTAGTTCGTCACATAAAAAGGCCTGCCCTTCCCCTCCGAAAAGATCTTTTTATAGACCTCCGGCGTATGGTACTCCGGCAGCAGACATTCCACCTGCAGGCCGTAGGCGTCGGCGCCAAGCCCGTTGGCGTTGCGGATCCTGCCGATCGCGACTTCCGGCGTCTCGCATTGGAGCATCACCGTCAGCATCTCTCTGTCGCACGAAAACGTTGCCATGATATCACCTCACATCTATTATAGTCTTTTTTTCAAAACTATGCAAGATAAAAAAGCGGTTTTTAAAACATTTTAAGCTTCATTTAAGGTTTGTCATATACACTGAAACACATAAGGAGGAGATCTTGCCATGCGAATACTGCTTGCAGAGGATGAAAAGGCGCTTTCCAAAGCGATCGTGAAAATCTTTGAAAAAAACAACTATTCGACGGACGCCGTGTACAACGGCGAGGACGCGCTCAGCTACCTGGAGACGGGTTGTTACGATGTCGCGGTGCTGGATATCATGATGCCGAAAATGGACGGCATCACCGTACTGAAAAAAATCAGAGCGAGGGGCGATCAGATCCCCGTTCTGATGCTGACCGCGAAATCCGATATCGAGGATCGGGTGCTGGGACTTGACAGCGGCGCGAACGATTATCTGCCGAAACCTTTCGACACCCGGGAACTTCTCGCCCGTATCCGCAGCATCACTCGCGGCAAAACGGACGCCGGAACGAAACTGACGGTCGGGAATATCACACTGGATCGGGCGACTTTCGAATTGTCCTCCCCCACCAGCAGTTTTCGTCTCGCCAACAAAGAGTACCAGATGATGGAATATCTGATGGCAAGTCCGCACAGGGTGATCTCGACCGAAATGTTTATGGAAAAGATCTGGGGGTGGGACAATGATGCTGAGATCAATGTGGTATGGGTCTATATCTCCTACCTTCGAAAAAAACTGATCGCGCTGGGAGCGGATATTCAAATAAAATCGTCCCGCAACGCCGGGTATTCTTTGGAGGACCGCAATGATCAATAAACTGAAACGAAAAATCCTTGTGATCGGTACTGTTTTTATGTTCATTCTGATGACGGCGCTGGTCCTGATCATGAATATCGTAAACTTCCATGAGGTCGCGTCGGACGCTGACTCGGTCCTGAACGTTCTTTCTCAACCGGACCTTCCTTTCCTCGACGAAAGACAGTCGGTTGACAAGCCGGAAAAAATGATCGATTTCGTGCCTTCCGGCATGTCCTTAGAAGTGCCGTATGAATCGAGATTTTTTATCGTCAGGATCTCCGCCGACGGCGAGATATTACAATCCGACCTGTCAAGGATCGTCTCCGTTGATGACGAGGCCGCGAAAGAATATATCAGCAAGGCGCTTGCCGCCAATAAAACGCGCGGCTTTATCGGCAGTTTCCGCTATGCTAAAACAACGGATGAAAACGGAACGAGGATCCTTTTTCTCGATTGCGGACGAAAACTTGACTCGTTTATGAGTTTTCTTTGGATCAGTGTGATCGTGGGGCTTGGCGGATGCGTGGTCGTTTTCCTCGCGTTCATTTTCACGGCGGGAAAGATCGTGGCACCCATTGCCGAAAGTTACGAAAAGCAAAAACGTTTTATATCCGACGCGGGACATGAGATCAAAACGCCGCTGACGATCATCAACGCCAATGTCGATCTGTTGGAAACGGATGGGGTAAGCGAAGAACTGTCTGACATTCGCCAACAGACCAAACGTTTGACGGAACTGACAAATGACCTCATTTTTCTGTCTAAAATGGAAGAGGCGGAGCACACCCTGCAAAAAGTCGATTTCCCCCTGTCCGATCTTGTCAGTGAAACAGCCGGCACGTTCCGCGCGCTCGCTCTCTCGCATAATATCGATTTCAACGTTTCGGTCACGCCGGATATTGCCGCCAACGGTTCCCCGGACGCGATCCGGCAGTTGTTGTCCGTCCTCCTTGAAAACGCCATGAAATATTCTCCGGAAGGCGGAGCGATCTCCCTTACGCTGACAACACATAAAAGATCGGTGATCCTTACGGTCAGCAACACGACGAAAGAAAAGATCAGTGAAAGCGATCTGAGCAACATCTTTGATCGTTTTTACAGAAGCGACGTGTCGAGAAATTCCGAGACGGGCGGACACGGCATCGGGCTTTCCATCGCGAAGGCGATCGTGGAAGCGCACGGCGGCACGATAGAGGCGTCAACAAAAACAGGATCTGATTTTTGTGTAAATGCGATCCTGCCGATCAGCAGATCATCGCAATAAAAATTTCTTTTTTAAAGTACATTTTAAGATAAGGTAGACGGTCTGAATTTGACGTTTGAAAAAGGCAGAATATACGCGATCGTCGGAAAATCCGGCGCCGGCAAAACCACACTGCTGTCCCTTTTGTCCGGTCTCGCCAAACCGACGTCCGGCCGGATCCTGTTCAACGGAAAAGATATCGCGAAGATCAACAAATATAATTACCGCAGTAAACTTGTCGGTGTGGTCTTCCAAAGTTTCAATTTGCTGCCATATCTGACGGCAACTGAAAATGTTATGCTTTCCATGGATATTTCCGGCAAAAAGATCAAAAACAAAAAGGAGCTCGCCACAAAACTTCTTGAAAAAGTCAACCTTGAGGAGCAGGATATCCATCGCGGCATACTGAAACTTTCAGGCGGGCAGCAGCAGCGCGTCGCCATCGCGAGAGCGCTCTCCTACGAGCCGGATATCATTTTTGCCGACGAACCTACGGGAAATCTTGACACGGACACGCAAAAAGATATTATGGAAATACTGAGAAATCTGGCGGATGAGGGAAAATGCGTGATCATCGTCACACATTCTCCGGAGGTATCCAAATTATCCGATGTCATCTACGAGTTGAAAGCAAACCGAAAAGCGAATTGAAAGGCAAAGGAAAAAACAAGTGACTTACGAGCAATTTTACGGAAATGATTATAAAAAACTGAAAGACGCGCAAAACACGCTGAGATCCATGATCCAAAAACTGCAAGCCGACACGGATCCGAACGAGGATCTACAACCGATCGTCTACTGTTGTTCCCGCATCAAAAAACCGGACAGTATGATGCGAAAACTCGAAACGCGAGGGTTTCCGCCAACAGCCGGATCGGCGCTTACAAACGTCTATGACGCCGTCGGCATCAGGATCATCTGCTCATTCGCGAGCGACGTTTTCAACATTGTGGAAAAACTGGAAAAAGAGCCTTTGATAGAGATCCTGGAAAAGAAAGATTATCTTTCCCACCCGAAACCGAACGGCTATCGGAGCATTCATCTTTGTATTCGTCTGCGGGACACCGGCATTCCCGCTGAAATCCAGATCCGGACGATCGCTATGGATTTTTGGGCAACGCTCGAACATCAGTTGAAATATAAAAAGAATATTGCAAACGAGACCCTCATTAAAAGCGAGTTGAAGCGCTGCGCCGATGAGATCGCGTCAGTCGATCTGTCTATGCAGACCATACGGGAGATCATCAAAGAACTGTGAGGCGCTGGTCCGGTTTGTCATTCTAACGCAAAATGAAACAGCACGCTAAAAGCGTGCTGTTGCGTTTTGTGCCAAATTCCGACTCTTATGTATATCGCTTTTCCTTAAACGGCTGAAATCGAAAGAGTAATATTGCCGCCGTTGGCGGCAGTGATATTATGCCTTGCGGCATAGTGATATTTTGCGGCAAAGCCCGATATACCTCGCCGAAAGACGAATATAACTGAAAAATCCACGCTTTCGCGTGGATTTTTCTGGTCGGAGTGGCGAGATTTGAACTCGCGGCAACGCCGCCTCGCGGCGTCGCCGTCCGGCAGGATGTCCCCACTCGCTCGCCGCTTCGTGGCAACCGCTCGGGGATGATAAAGCGAGGCCGCGAGTTCATTTTGTCATTCTAACGCAAAATGAAACAGCACGCAAAAGCG
>LVAN01000055.1 GCA_001604045.1 Clostridiales bacterium Firm_08
GATGACTACCTTTTTGACATCATCAGCGTTCCAGGTTTTATTTTGGAAAGCAGTTTCGCTCGTGATCGTGAGCGTGCCGTCGTCGGAAAGCGTCCATCCTTCTCCGGACTCATCCGCTCTTACAGATCTTCCGGCGAGTGCTATTCCGGCAAATGCGACGATCAGTGCGATCAGAAGGGCCGTGAGGAGCCTTCCTTTGTTCTTGATTACCTGTGACATAATAAAACCTCCAGAGCAAGTTTCTTGTTCCTATATAATTGCCATTATCCCCTTATCAGCGATTATAACATGTATAAAGCATCAGTAAAACATTCTTGAGAGATAGGAAGCGGCGCGGGTGCTTTTGCCGGAGAAATGGACAAGAAAAGACCCGTAAACACAAGGCTTACGGGTCTTTGGCGGAGAAGGAGAGATTCGAACTCTCGAAACCCTTTTGGGGTTTACACGATTTCCAGTCGTGCGCGCTCGACCAGGCTACGCGACTTCTCCATGTCTGATCGAATTTGTGAAACCTCTGTTTCACGTGCCTTAAAATAATAGCGATTTCAGAACCATTTGTCAACCATTTTTCTGAATTCCCTGCGACGTGCGCGGGGAGGGGTTTTCCGGCATCTGAAAAAGCGGGAGGCGGGGCTTCCCGCGCAAGACCTTCGAATAAAAAAGCCCCGGACGTTCATTCCGCCCGGGGCCTGTTTTCGATTTAGATCGTGATCTCTTACTCGAAGAAGATCTTGAAGAACATCCAGCCCCAGAACTGGCTGCATACGTTGTAGCAGAAGAGGGTGAGGAGAGTAAAGAAAACAGGGCTTGCTTTCTTTTCGGCAACTTCATTGTTGTTCTTCGCGTAGTGGTAGATCGCGATGGTGGCAAATGCGACCGCGATCGCCGAGATCGAACCGGAGATGGAGAAGAAGTTCATATCCATCGCTCTGTAGAGCTTGGTGTTGATGTAAGCGATAAGCTCGCACGGGAAGGCGAGGACCATCGCAAGACCGGTCAGCGACAGAGACGAGATGAAGTCGAGCTTCTTGATCTTGAAGACCATCGTGAACAGCATGATCAGAACGATCAGGGATGCGAGGCTGAAAGCACTCGTCAGAAGTACGCAGAAAGCCTGGGATGCAGCCTTATACTCTGCGTCGATCAGTGTGGTGATGAACTCGAAGAGAATGTAAGCGCCGAGGGAGATGAGACCCATGAGCCAGAATACATTCTTAGCACGGGAAGCGACGGCTTCTGCCGGGCTGGCCATGAAATCTTTGAAGAAACCGGGGATATCCATGTTCGGGCCAGGTCCCTTCGGAGCGGGAGCCGGAACCGGATAACCGTACATCGGCTGCTGCGGGTAGCCCGGCTGCACATAACCCTGCTGCGGATACGGCTGCTGCGGATAACCCTGCGGGATCTGGTTCGGATCTACCGGAGCCTGATATACCGGCTGCTGCGGGACCTGCTGAACAGGCTGGGGTGCCGGCTGAACGGGCTGAGGTACCTGCTGGACCGGCTGAGGAGCCGGCTGTGGCTGCTGCGGTGCCTGTCCGCCGACCGGTGTTCCGCACTGTGAACATGCAAAAGCACCGTCAGGGAGCTGGGTTCCGCATTTTGGACAGAAAATTGACATAATTTGTTCCTCCTCAAAATGCTTGGATTGACCAAGGTGTTTTTCGAATAAAAATGTTACTTTAATTGTGACACTAATGATTTAAAAAAGCAATAGAATGAGGGCACGCGGGGTTCTGTGCCGGGGCGGGCAGGGTGCGTGCTGGTGAAGTCGATGCGGGTGACGCAGGTGATGGCGCTGCGGCGGGTGCTTTTACTCAAGAAGCGAGATCTTCAGGCGCTGCGGCTGTTTGTAGAGCTCGTACTCGACGATGAGTTCCTTGTTCTTCGTGTAAATGTCCTTGATCTCGGCGTCGCGGAGCTGGTGGATCGTGTTCCACGCGACGATGTCTTCCGCGTCGTAAGTGGAGAAGTCGTCGGAGGTCATGATCATGCCCTGGGAGATGCCCATCGCACGGCCGAGAAGGAAACGCTTGTCTCTCGAGAAGTAGAAAAGCGGATTGTTGATCGGCAGGACATTCGTATAAAGTGCGAATGCGCGTCCGGCGAGCTGGCGGTGGTTGATCATGTCCATGAGCGCTCTGTATGTGGAGTTCTGCTCGCGGCCGGACTGGGCGAGTGTCGGGAACCAGTCAGGCGAGACGTCGCAGCTGACCTGGCAGTAATCCATGACGCCGGCCGCGGCCATAAGCGGCACGCCGCACGCGATCGTGACGGAATCGCCGACACAGTCCTTCAGGAAATGGATGCAGTCGTACATCTTCTCGGCACGCGTCTGGGACGTGGACGGGAGCATGCACGCAGCATAGAGAAAATCGAATTTAAAAACGGAGACGCCCCAGTCATCGCGCATGGTCAGAAGGACGTTCTTCAGGTGGCGGCGGAACATCGGGTTCGACGTATCGAGACAGTAGCAGGTGTTCCAGGACGTGCACGCTTTCACATAGTTGCCGTCCTTATCCCGAAGGAGCCAGTCATTATGTTTCTTGAAGATGCGCGAGTGCTTCTCGCAGATGAAAGGTGCGATCCAGATGCCGGCGCGGAGCCCGCTGTTCTTGATCTTCTGGGTGATCGGGTAGATACCGTGCGGGAACGCGGTGCGCTTCGGAGTGAGCCAGTCGCCGAGTGCATTTTCGTAGCCCTCGTCGATGCAGAAGATCTGGCACGGGAAACGCGACGAAGAATCGCTGACATCCTGAATGTCCGAAAGGAGCTTCTTCTCGGAGATGTCCTGCTGATGGCGGTACCATGTGGTGTAGCCGGTCATGGGCTTGGCGTTCGTCGATGTGATGCCGAGCGCATTGAAATAACCGTCGAAAACCTCGTTCTCATTTCCTTTCAGGAAGATGATGTCGAGCGCGGTGAACTTGCTGTCGAAGAGCCGCCCTTCGAGTTCTTTTCTGACAGTGAGCGTCCCGGCTTTCGTGTCGATATCGAAGAAAGTAAAACCCTGCTGTTCGTTGAGCGAACCGAAGAAATGGAAGTCCGCCTTCTGACGGATGTAGCCGTAGCTGACGCCGTGGAGCCAGCGGTTCTGCTTCGGGTAGCGGGTAAAATCGTGGTCGCCGGTGTTGTCGGTCTTCCTGTGGCGGAGGACCTTCGCCATCTGCTCGGCGATCTCATTCGTGGTGTCGATGCTGTACTCTTTGCAGACGGTCCAGGACTGGTATCCGTTCATGAGGATGTGGTCCTTTTCGTCGAATTCAAACGGAAAAACCACCTTCAGCTCGACGATTTCCGTGGATATTTCAGGAACGAGCGTGACCGTCACGCGGTCGTCGCCGATCTTCGTTTCCGCGCGCAGGAGCTTGCCGCCCTCCCCGGATTCCGCCAGGAGATCCAGTTCGTGACGGTTATCGTGCTGTTGAAAAGTTACGGTTGCGCTTGTCGGCTTCATCTTGTCTGCTCTTTCCCTTTTGTTTTCATTCATAAACAGTATATTTCGTTTTCTGTTTTTTGCAAATTTTCGAGAATCGGGGCGCGGGGCGGGCTTGGTGTCGTGCGCGGGGAGTGTGTCGGGCGTCGACGGGTGCTTTTGC
>LVAN01000056.1 GCA_001604045.1 Clostridiales bacterium Firm_08
TTTCAGAAAAGTCTCCGTCGACTTTCCTTCGCGGCCCTTGCCCCAGATCAGTATGTGCTTGTTATCGAGTATTTCGATGATCCTCATGAGTGTGACGCTCCTTTATGTGCACTCCTATTATACTCTATATTCCGCCTTGCGCATCTTCCGCCAGACAGTGAAATACATCGTGGTGAAGCAGATGCTGGCACCGAGCAGCTGGCTCAGGAATTCGGCCCAGAAGACGCCCTCGACGCCGAGGCCGATGTTCGGGAGAAGGAGCGTCAGCGGAGTGACGAGTATGATCTTCCTGAGCATGGAGAAGAAGAGCGCCTGCTTCGGGCGGTTCAGGGCGACGAAAGTGGTCTGGCCGCTCATCTGTAATGCCATGAATGGAAAAGCACCGAAGTAGATCCGGCCGCATCGCACGGTCATGTCGATGAGCTCGGGGTCGTCGGTGAAGATGCGGATGATGGGCTCTGGGATGAAGAGCATCAGGATCCAGAGAAGGATGTTGACGGCAAGTCCGGTGAACAGGATGAAGCGGATGCATGCGGAGACGCGGTCTTCTTTCTTTGCGCCGTAGTTATAGCTCATGACATTCTGTCCGGCCGCGGTCACGCCGCTGTTCGGGAGGCTCATAACTTCGCGGATGGAGTTGATGAGGCTCATCGCGCCGATGTAGAGGGTGCTGAGTACACCGCCCCAGCTCTTGAGCATGATGTTTACGACTGCCTGCGTGATGCTCGAGGTGACCTTGAAGGTAAAGCCGGTGGCGCCGAGCTTCAGAAGGCCGCCCACCTGGGAACGGTCGATGCAGAGTTTTCTGAGGCGGAGGGGCGGACGCTTACTTCTGAGGAAAAGCACCACCCACAGGGCGCTCGCGCTCTGGGAAAGGATGGTCGCGAGTGCCGCGCCGCGGATGCCCATGTCGAAGGCGAAGATGAAGAGCGGATCAAGCGCGATATTCAGGACGGCGCCGAGGATCACTGTGGCCATGCCGATCTTCGGAAAGCCCTGCGCGTTTATGAAAGGATTCATGCCGAGACTGATGAGTACCGGGATCGTGCCGGTCACGTAGATGCGGAAATAATCGACAGCGTACGGAAGCGTCTCCTCGTCCCCGCCGAGAAGATCGAGAAGGAGCGGTGCGAATGCGAAAAGAAGCACGGTCAGGGCGGCGCCGATCAGAAGAAGGAGCGTGAAGGAGGTCGCCATCATGCGCTCCGCTTTCTCGTCGTTTTTCTCGCCTCTTGCGATCGTTGCCAGTGTGGTGCCGCCGGTGCTGAAAAGATTGGCAAATCCGCTGATCAGCGTGATCAGGGGGAAGCACACGCCGAGGCCCGTGATCGCGAGGGTCCCGGTCTCGCCCATGTGGCCGATATAGGCGCGGTCGACGATGTTATAAAGAACGACGACGATCTCCGCGAGCATGATCGGAAGACCCAGTTTCAGGATCAGAAGAGGTACGCTTCCTCTGGAAAAATCACCCTTCCCGTATGCCGGTTCTTCCGAGGGTGTCAGGATTTTTGTTTCGGGATCTTTCATCGCCTGACCTCCCCCTACACGTAGGAGCGGTCGATCTTGATGACACAGAAATGGTGCGGGTGCTTTTGCTGCATCTTATCGAATACTATCTTCTGCAGTTCTTTTTCCGGTGTTTTTACATCGTGCGGGACGACCATGTCGAAGATGAGGTTCGTGTGGCTCTCGCCCGGGACCATGCGGAAATCATGGATCGTGATACGTTCATCGATGGACTTTACGATCTCTTTTGCCTCATCCTGGAGCTTCATGAGATCCTTGTTTTTCGTATCGATCGGATCCATGTGGATGACAGCTTCGCAGTCGAGTTCTTTTGCCAGATCGTACTCGATATTATCGATGACATCGTGGACATAGAACATATCCTGGAAGGCGGAGACTTCGGCGTGAAGTGAGATCATCTTTCTGCCCGGGCCGTAGTCGTGGACGACTACATCGTGGATGCCGCTGATGGCTTCGTGGGACATGACGATCTCTTCGATCTTATCGATGAATTCCTTCGACGGCGGTGTGCCGAGAAGCGGCTCGACCGTGTCCTTTGCCGCGCCGATTCCGGAGTAGAGGATGAAGACCGCAAGCGCAACACCGATATACGCATCGACCGGAAGGTCGGTGAACTTCGTGGAGATGACGGCGATCAGAACGACGGAGGTGGAGATCATGTCGTTTCTGCTGTCGATGGCGGTCGCGCGCATCGTCGCAGAGTCGATGATCTTTCCCCACTTGAAGTTGTAGAACATCATGTAGGCCTTTACAAGAAGGGAGGCAACGAGCATCACGACGGCGAGGACCGTGCAGTCCACGGCTGTGGGATGGAGGATGCCCTCTATGGAGCTTTTGCCGAGCTCAAAGCCCATGATGCATATGAGAAGCGAGACCAGAAGTCCCGAGATGTATTCGATACGGCCGTGACCGAAAGGATGGTCGGCGTCGGGGGCTTTGCCCGCCAGGCGGAAACCGATCATCGTGATGATCGAAGATCCCGCGTCGGACAGGTTATTCAGCGCATCACCGACGATGGCGATGGAGTGCGTGAGGATACCCATGACGAGTTTTCCGGCGAAGAGGAGCAGGTTGAAGAAGATGCCGCAGGCGCCGCAGATACTGCCGACGGCACGGCGGTCCGAGGCCGAGACCGGCTGGGTATTATCCTTTGTTTTCCGCACGCCCGGGACGAGCTTCCGGATCAGGGCTGATACCACGTTTCTTCCTCCTTTTCTTCCGAACAATCCTCGGGGTTTTCTTCCGATAATCGATTAGAGTTATTGTACTACAGAAAAGAAGGGCGCTCCACGTTATTTCCCGATTCGTTGTGTGATATACTGAAATCGTTGTAAATGGCGAAGAAAAGTGAATCTTCGCGGGAATATGAGGTGGATGTATGCTGATCAAAAGAGAGATCTTCGAAGGCCCGATGGAAAAGGCCGAGCTGTTCCTTTCGCTGATGGATAAGGCGAATATCAAGACGTTCGTTCATTACCCGAACCGCGTGAATTCGGGTGATGTGGCCAGAGGCGCCGGTGTCGGAAGATACGGTCAGCAGGCCGTGGATCCGAAGAAGGAGCAGGTCGTCGTGCTGGTAAGAAAGAAGGACCTCGATCAGGCAAAAGACATCATCCGCCGGGAACTTGCGGAATAATTTCAGATATGGACCGCGCAAATCAGGAAGAAATGGAAAGGATCGCACGTCTTGCGGGGCTTTCCCTCTCGGAAGAAGAGAAGGAGATCCTCTTTTCCGACCTTGCCCGGATCGTGCCGTATATGGAGCGCATCACGGAGTTGGATACGGAAGGATCGGAAGAGCCGGATCCGGAAGAGATGTCCCTTCGTGAAGATGAGTCGCGGGATTCCGGCCTTTCGGAGGCGATCCTGAAGAAGGCGCCGAAGACTGTGGACGGCATGTTCTCCGTGCCCCGGACCGTCGAGTGAGGTGGGCCATGGAGAAAGAACCGATCCTCAGCATGACCGCACTGGAACTGGCGCAGGCGATCCGGAAGAAAAAAGTGACCTCGGTAGAAGCCGTGCGCGCCATTTTTCGAAACATAGATGAACATGAATATGAGCGCCATGCCTATGTCGCTTTTTGGAAGGAAGAAGCTCTTTCAGAAGCACTCGCCTGTGATGCGCTCGTCGATAAGTATAATGCGGGGAACACTGAAATCAGTGAGCTTCCGCCACTTCTGGGCGTCCCTGTCGCCATCAAGGACAATCTCCTCCTTTCGGGGAAGACCGCATCCTGCGGCTCGAAAATGCTGGAAAACTATATCCCGCCGTACACCGCATCCTGTGTGGAAAAACTCGAAAAAGCCGGCGCGGTCATCATCGGCAGAACGAATATGGATGAATTTGGCATGGGAGTATCTACGGAACACTCGTATTTCGGGGCAACCTCCCATCCTATGGATATTGATCGAGTCCCGGGCGGATCGTCCGGAGGCTCCGCGGCCGCGGTTGCTTCTCTCGAAGCCTTTGCCGCGCTGGGTACCGATACCGGAGGATCTATCCGTCAGCCGGCGGCTTTCTGCGGTCTTTTCGGCCTTCGACCGACCTACGGATCTGTATCCAGACACGGGCTCGTAGCCTTTGCCTCATCCATGGATACCGCCGGCCCGATCGCACGCTCAAGTGCCGATGCTGCAGCGCTTTTTAACATTGTTATGGGACCGGACCCGAAGGATCAGACCTCGGTTTCATCGCCACGAGTCGACATTTCGGCGATGGAGAGCTACTCCGTAGAAGGAAAGCGCATCGGGATCCCGAAACAGCTCCTCTCAGACGAGGGAGATGTACGCCTTTCGGAAGAAGTTGCAGAGAGCCTTCAGAAAGCCAAAGTACTCCTTCAGGAAAAAGGCGCGATCATAGAAGAGGTGGATATGCCGATCCTTTCCTACGCGGTGCCGGTCTACTACATCCTTTCCTCGGCAGAAGCTTCCTCGAATCTTTCCCGCTATGACGGCATCCGCTATGGATACCGCGCGGAAGATGCAGCGGATCTTCACGATCTCTACACGAAGACGAGAAGCGAAGGCTTCGGGCTGGAGGTAAAAAGAAGGATCCTTCTCGGAAACTATGTGCTCTCGTCCGAGCACTTCGAAGATATCTACCGGAAAGCGGAAAAAGCGAGGGATCTTGTGAGAAAAGCCTTTGAGGAAGTCTTTAGTAAATTCGATCTTCTGCTCAGCCCGACCTCTCCGGTCACGGCTCCGAAGAAAGGTGAGATCGCCGATGACCCGCTCATTGCCTATGCTTCGGACCTCTGCACGGTGCCGGCAAGCCTTGCCGGGATCCCCGCGGTCAGTATCCCCTTCGGAGAAGACAGAAACGGCCTTCCGATCGGACTTCAGCTGATGGGCCCCCGATTCGGTGAACAGGAGATCCTGGGCGCCGCACGGTTCTTCGAAAAGAACGGAGAAGGAGGTGGCGACTGATGGAGTTTGAGACGATCGTCGGACTGGAAGTCCATGTGGAATTAAAGACGGAATCGAAGATCTTCTGCTCGTGCCCGACGCGGTTCGGCGGCGCTCCGAATGCCCATATCTGCGAAGTCTGCGCAGGCCTTCCCGGCGCACTCCCGAGGCTCAATAAGAAGGTCCTGGACTATGCGGTCATGACTTCTCTTGCGCTGCACTGCGAAGTCACGAAGAAGAGCCGCTTCGACAGAAAGAACTATTTCTATCCCGATCTTCCGAAGGGGTATCAGATCTCCCAGCTCTATGCGCCGATCGGAAGAAACGGATATATGGATATCGATGTAAGACCGGAAGCCGGAAGAAGCCCCGGCGAAGCATCTTCCGATGCATCGAAAAAGCGCATCCGCATCCACGAGCTTCACATGGAAGACGATGCCGGCAAGCTGATCCATGACGAGGCGGAAAACTCCACGAAGATCGACTTTTCCCGCTGTGGTGTGCCGCTCCTGGAGATCGTGACCGAGCCGGACTTCCGCTCGGACGAAGAGGTCACGGCCTTCCTTTCGGAGCTTCGGACGATGCTGAAGTTCATCGGAGTATCGGACTGCAAGATGCAGGAGGGCTCGCTCCGCGCGGATGTCAATCTCTCCGTGCGGCCGATAGGGGAGACCGCCCTCGGCACAAGGACCGAGATGAAGAATCTATCCTCCTTCCGTGCCGTCAGTAAGGCCATCGGATACGAAGCCAAGAGGCAGTGGGAGATCGTAAGATGCGGCGGCACGATCGATCGTGAGACGCGCCGCTGGGACGAAGAAAAGGAAATGTCCTTCTCCATGAGAAAGAAGGAAGATGCCGCGGAATATAAGTATTTCCCGGAGCCGGATCTTCCAGTCCTACGGATCACGGACGAAAAGATCGACGAGCTTCGATCCGTCCTTCCCGAGCTTCCGCAGGAAAAGAGGAAACGCTATATCGAAGAACTGCACCTACCCGAATATGACGCCGGAATACTCACGGCAAACAAAGAAATAACGGTGCTTTTTGAAAAGACGGCAGAGATCTGCGGGGATCCGAAGGATGCGTCGAACTGGATCATGGTGGACCTCATGAAGCTTCTAAATGACACATCCACACTTCCGGAAGACCTGAAGATCCGGGAAGATTCCCTCGGCGAGATCATCGTGATGTTCAAAGAAGGAAAGGTCTCCCGGGCAGCGGGAAAAGAACTATTGAGAGCTGCTTTTGCAGAAGGGGCGGTACCGAAGGAATACGCGGATGCGAAGGATCTGTGGCTCATCACGGACAGAGGATCTCTGGAAGAGGCGGTCGGAAAGATCCTGGGAAATAACGGCAAAGCAAGAGACGAGTATCTCGCCGGCAAGACGAAGAACTTCCAGTTCCTTCTCGGGCAGGCGATGCGGGAGACTAAGGGGAAAGCCGACCCGGCACTTCTCCGGTCGGTCCTGGAGGAAAAACTCGCGCAGCTGTCCCACGACAAGACGGACAAGATGTGAGAAAATAAGAGCATGGAAGAAAAAGAGAGAAATTTCTACGATAAGATCAAAGATGCGGTCAGCGCCTACCTGCTTCACGACCCGAATGCACAGGCGGTGACGGCTTTTGAGCGCGAGCGGAAAAAGAAGACCGTGGACGATAAGACCCTGGAGATGTTCCGGGAATCCGCCGAGGCCGGGCATCCTTTTTCCTGCTTTAATCTCGGCCGGTGCTATGAGACCGGAAACGGTGTAGAACAGGATCTCGAAAAAGCCTATGAATGGTACCGTAAGGCCGCGGTCGGCGGAGATGCGAATGCATGGCTCGCCTTAGCGAAAATGTTCGATAAGGGTCTATATGTCAATCGCGACCCGAAGGAAGCGGCGATGTGGCTCTCGCGTGCCGCCGATAAGGGACATCCGATCGCCAAGATCGGCATGGGACAGAAATATTCCCGGGGCGACGGTGTCGACCGGGATCCGGCCAAGGCGCTTGAGTACTTCAAAGAGGCGCAGAAGCTCGAACCGGGCATCGGCAGCTATATTCTCGGCGAGGCCATCGGTGACGGCATCGGATGCGAGAAGAATTACGAAGAGGCTTTCCGTCTTTTCCAGATCGCCCACGACAACAAATTCCCGCTGGGTACCTATAATCTCGGCATGATGTACGAGATGGGGCTTGGTGTCGAAAAGGACGAGAAGAAGGGCTTTGAATACCTGACACAGGCCGCGGACGAAGGCATCTCGGAGGCCATGTACCGTCTCGCTTTCCACTACCGCGAAGGAACGTCCGAAGCGGCGAAAGACCCCAAGATCTCCTTCGAATATTTTAAGAAAGCCGCCGACAAGGGTTTCCCGCCGGCCATGGTGGAGACCGGTATCTGCTATGAGAACGGCTACGGTGTCGAGAGGAATAGGGAAGCGGCTTTCCGCTGCTATCAGAAAGCTGCCGCCACAGGCCTTCACACGGCGATCGTGTGTCTCGCGGTCTGCTATCGGGCGGGGATCGGCTGCGAAGTCAATGAGCAGAAAGCGATCGAGCTGATCGAACGGGCGGCCCGGCTCGGAAACTCCCGCGCCTACCATCTTCTGGCGCAGTACCTTCTGGAAGAAAACCCTTACGATGAGCGCGCCATCAATCTCGAGATGATCGCGGCGGAATCCGGATTTATCCGCTCCGCCTTGTTCCTCGGCGGCTTCTTCGTGCAGAATAGCGACGCCGGTCCCGATAAGGAGAAAGCCGCCCATTACTTCCGCATCGCCGCGCAGGAAGGCGATAACGAAGCGAAGTTCGAGCTCGCGGAGATCCTGAATACCGAAGAGAATAAAGATAAAAAAGATCTCCAGAAGGAGATCTGGGATACATACCAGGAGTGCGCAGACAGAGGCCATCCGCTCGCTGCCTATAAGATGGCGCAGGCGTTAAGAGAACCGGAGAAGTACTTCCCGGAGGAAGAGGATATTCCGGAGCGTTTTACGGATGAGCCGGAAGACCGCGAGACACAGGCGATCCGGTATATGTCCGTCGCGGCATCCGGAGGGATCCCGGCGGCCTGTCAGGAAGTGGCCGACCGGTCTTTCTGGGGTGACGGCCTCCGTGTCAATCTGCAGTCCGCCTGCGGCCTCTATCACTATATCGCCGACGAGCTCTCGAACCAGAGATTCCTCGCGAGATACGCCTTCTGCCGTGTACTGATCTCGATGGAATTCGTCTACGGAAAAGTCGGTGAATATGACCCCGCGATCGAAGGGGTCATCGAGAATGAACGCTTCCGTATCGTTAAGGAAGACGCGAACTGGAAGGAAGGGATGGATCTTCTGGAGAAACTGGCGAAAGAGAAAGTCCCGGATGCCATGATCTTCCTCCCGCTGGCCAGGACCCTGTCTACCGGGGGCCGCGTGGTTTTCTCCTCGGCAGCAGACCGGGAGATGCAGGACTTTATCGATGATCTTCCCGAGACCCGGGAAAAGTACTATGTTCAGGGCCTTCTTCAGGCGATCCGGAAACCGGAGGAGATCGCGGATACGATCCGCATCCTCCGCTATGCCCGCTCGGAACTCTCCGCATGTAATGTCGATCAGATCCTCGGAAATCTCTATTATTCTCTGACCCGAGCACCTGCCAAAAAGCGGAGAGATACGAAGATCCTGCAGGATTTTTCTGAGGGATGGGCATCCCCGCTGAAGACTGACAGTCTCGAGAAGATGCGTGACATGGCCAGAAATATAAGATCCGGTTCAGTCTGGAGTGATGGAAGTTACTGGAACGAGAAGAAAAGACCGACCCGCATGGAACTTCTGAATACGGCTTCCGCACTTTATATGGAAGCATATGAGACCGGACAGTCCAGAGATCTGCGGTCGTATGCCCGCTGCGGGGAAGAGATCTCGGATCTGAAGATGATCTACGTCATTCCCGGGATCGTGGCTATCGCCGCGCTGGCAAG
>LVAN01000057.1 GCA_001604045.1 Clostridiales bacterium Firm_08
GGCCTCAACAACGTCATCACCGTCATGAACGGCACTGACTACTACCTCGACCAGGCAGGCGTCGGCGACTTCGTCATCATCACGATGGGCAAGAATTCCGTTGGCGCCCTCGACGACATGCTCGCCACCGAGCCCGCCATCGACGCCTGCCGCCTCGACACCGTGATCTTCGGATCCCGCGACACCCTGAAGAAGGGCGACGGCAGCAGGATCGAGACCAAAAACGTCCTCATCATGCAGGACCTCTCCGAGTCCACCTTCCACTTCTTCGACACGAAAAACGAAGAGCCGAAGCCCCTCGAGCCCGGTCACTGCTACGTCACCGGCAGTTTCCTGAAAACAAATGACATGAAGGTCGGCGACATCCTCGAAGTCGGTCAGGAAGGCGTGACCGTCCGTCTCATCATCGACGGCAAAGTCAAGGACGCACTCCTCGGTTCAAACTTCATGGGCAACACCCGCATCCTGATGAACTCCGACGATTACGCAGTCTTCAGAAACAACGAAACGATCGCCACAGACTACTCCGGCCAGATCTGCTGCATCGACACGAACGACATCAGCGCTGTCCAGGAAGCCGCCACAAAGTGCAAAAACATCAACTTTGCCCAGCCGCGCGACACCGTCTCCATGTGTTACGTCATGGACATGATCGTTGCCTTTATCGTGCTGATCCTTTCCGTCTGCCTGATCATCCTCTCCTTCGTCGTCCTGAAGGTCTCCCTCTCCTTCACGATCACCAGAGAATACAGAGAGATCGGCGTCATGAAAGCCATCGGCATCAAGAACAGAAAGATCCGTTTCTTATACCTGACAAAATATCTCGCGATGGCCATCGTCGGTTCCATCATCGGCTTCGTCCTGAGCATCCCGCTGAGCAAGCTTCTCCTTAGCTCCGTCACAGAAAACATGGTCCTTGGAAGCTCCCTCGGCTACGGCATCAACGCCATCGGCGCCGTCCTCGTCGTCATCACCATCGTGGCCCTCTCCTACCTCGCGACCCGCATCGTCAAGAAGGCCACCCCGGTCGACGCGATCAGAACCGGCAGCTCCGGCGAGCGCTTTTCCAAGAAGAGCAAGCTCCATCTTTCCCGTTCCAAAAGCACCGGTACGAGCCGTTTTCTTGCGACCAACGACACGATCTCCAGCCCGAAGCGCTATATCTCCATCATCATCGCATTTACCCTCTGCATGCTCTTCGTCCTGATGCTTGTAAACACCACCAACACCATGCAGAGCGAGAACCTGATCACCGCTTTCGGAACGAAGGCCGACCTTTTCGTCGACAGCGTTTCCGAGTCCATGAAGATCATGGGCAATGACACAGATTATATGAATAAGTACTTTGACGAGAAGGACGCGAAACTCAAAGAACTCGGCATCCCGGGCCACTTCTCCCAGGAATGGCAGTACACCTACAACGCCGAGATCAATGGTAAGGCCCACCGTATTATCGGCGAGCATGGTTTCAGAACGAACTTCAACGAGCTCGTCTTCACCGAGGGTACCGCTCCGCAGAACAGAAACGAAGTTGCGGTCACAACGATCCTCGCCAAGAAACTGGACGTCAAGATCGGCGACACCATGATCATCGACTTCGGCTCCGAGAAGCTTCCGTGCGTCATCACCGCCTACTACCAGTCGTTCAACCAGCTCGGCGAAGTGATGCGTTTCCACCCGGATGCACCGGTCGATCCGTCGCACATGACAGCGACGATGGCATTCCAGGTCCACTTTGACGACAACCCGACCGCCAAGCAGATCGATGAAAGAAAGGCCATCATCGAGAAGAACTTCACGAACGATTCGGTAGAGACCTGCGCGGAGTATGTTGCATCCTGCATCGGTGTCGTCCCCACGATGCTCGCCGTCCAGTGGCTGCTCCTCGGCATCACGATCCTCGTCGTCATTCTGGTCACCATCCTCATGGAGGTCTCCTTCCTCGCCGACGAGAAAAGCCAGATCGCGCTCCTCAAAGCCATCGGCATCAAGAACAGCAGAATCTACACCTGGCACGTCCTAAGATTCTTGATCGTCACGATCTTCGCCATGATCCTCGCCGCCGCCCTCTCGATCCCGATGACGCACCTCTGCATCAGCCCGATCTTCGGCATGATGGGCGCAAGCAAAATCAACTACGCGATCAAGCCGCTCCAGGTCTTCCTGATCTACCCCGGCATCATCATCCTGACCACCCTGGTCGTCGCCTTCCTGATCTCGCTCTCGAGCAAGACCATCCACGCCAGCGACACCGCCAACATCGAATAATTCTTTTGCAAAAGCACCCGCCCGCGGCGGCGCAATTACATAAACAACGAGCCGCCCCACGGCGCACGAAATAATTGAAATACCCGCCCACCGCGGCGCACAAAAACGGAGGATAACAAAATGAAAAAAGTACTCGAAATCAAGGATCTCTGCAAAACATACGTCATCGAGAAGCGCCAGAACAACGTCCTGAAGAACGTCAGCTTCGACGTCGAAGAAGGCGAAATGGTCGGCATCATGGGCCCGTCCGGCTCAGGCAAAAGCACCCTTCTCTATGCTGTTTCCGGTATGGACAGAGCGACTTCCGGCACGGTCATTCTCGATGGGAAAGAGATCACATCGCTTCCCGAGAAGGACCTCGCTGCCGTCCGTCTGAACGACATGGGATTCATCTTCCAGCAGATGTTCATGATGAAAAACCTGACCATCATGGACAACATCCTTCTCCCCGCGATCGAGTGCGAGAAGACAAAGGAAACAAGATCTGAGAAGGTAGCGCGCTGTGAAGAACTCATGAGAAAACTCGGCATCATCGAGATCGCCGGAAACGATATCAACGAAGTCAGCGGCGGTCAGCTCCAGCGCGCCTGCATCGCCCGTTCCATGGTCAACAACCCGAAGATCCTCTTCGCCGACGAGCCGACCGGCGCCCTGAACCGCCAGTCCTCCGCCGAGGTCATCAACGAGATCAAAAAGCTGAACGCCGACGGCACCACCGTCATGATGGTCACCCACGATGCGAAGGTAGCCTCCAGCTGCTCCCGCGTCCTCTACATCGCCGACGGCAACATCCAGAGCGAATTCAAAATGCCCGGCGCTCTCTCCGACCGCGAGCGCGAGCGCGCCCTCAACAACTGGCTGCTGGACATGGGCTGGTAATCGAAAAAGAATAAGCTTTCTCGTGCTGGTCCTCGGCTTCGCCTGCGGAGGCATCTCGAAAACTTTTCTTTTTCTGCGTTAGGGCGGAGGCTTCTCGTTTTTGCATATTAAAAGGGAAATGTGTAACTTTTGAGTGGCGAGTTTTGCGTTAGCAAACTGTTTGAAGCCACGAGATGTTACACATTTCCCTTTTGATTTAATTGCAAAAAATCAGAGCATGGTCTTCTTAAGAATATCCAGCAGATCTGTGCCGTCGACGCTACCTTTCGGATCCTTGTCGTCTTCGTCTTTCATGAATTTCTTGAAGAATCCGCCGAGGAAAGAACCGCTGTCTTCCTTCGCCGCCTTCTCACGCTCGGCGGCTGCTTTTGCGATAGACTCTTCCGTATCCGGCTTGGCTGCAGAGGAGATCGTCGAGAGGAGCGACGGGGCAATCGAAGAAAGGATCTGGTTCGACTGGCCGACGTTGATGCCCGCTTTTTTCGCGATGGAAGAGATGAAATCGTCCTTATCATCACCCATGATCTTGCCGATGATCTTTCCGCCATCTTCCTCATCCGCATCCTTCAGCTGCGAAGAAACATCTCTGTCGTCCTCGTGCTGGGAAAGCGCGCCCATAAGAGACTTCGCACCCGCCGTGGTGGATGCATTTTTTGTCATCGATCCGATCAGGGACGGGACCGCCGAGGCGATCGCTTTTTCGATCTGATCCGCGTCGACACCGACCTTGCCGGCCAGCGCGCCGAGCGATGAATTCGACGTCAAACTCTTAACAATCGTACTTACAAGATCCATAGGAAACACCTGCCTTATATTAGATTTTCAGATACCTTGATTTTACCACAGACGGCCGGCGATGGCGCATCACTCATCCGGATCGCTCAGCGATTTCACTTCCGGTTCTTCCGTTCCGGTTTTTTCTCCCGCAAAACCACCCGTCTTTTTTACACATCCGGATCGTCCGTCCCGCGTTTCTTTTTCGCGCTGTGCGGGAGTTTCACGCGCAAGAGCCATGACAGGAAGCGGGCAGATCGCGGCCGCCCGGCCTTCTGTTTCATCAGGTTGTGTTCGCCGAAGCGCACGAGCTTCAGAAGCTCTTCTTCCGTGATCTCACTGTCGCTGTACTCCGCCTTTTTCACGATCGAATCCGCGACGCGCGAACCCTTCGCCGCAAGGATGAAAAGATGCAGAGAAAAATACTTGCCGTAGCCGATTGCGGCTGCGTTTGTATCTTCAGAATTGAACTTTCTCTTCCAGAAGATCACATAGGCGAGGCGAAGGGCAATAAACGCGAGAAGGATGCTCAGGACCGGCATCGCGACGGGATTCCGCGTCACCTTCCTGGCGGCTGCGATAGCGGCCGGTGCATCGGAATCATGCGGCTCCGGTGTCGGGGTCGGCGTCATTCTCTTCTTCTTCGGCTTCGGTGTCGGAGAC
>LVAN01000058.1 GCA_001604045.1 Clostridiales bacterium Firm_08
CGACCTTGGTGCGAATGATTATCTGACCAAGCCTTTCGAGAGCCGCGAACTCCTGGCAAGACTCCGCGCCATGACCCGGAGCACTGTAGCGGCCCCGGACAACACGCTCCGTTTCGGAAACATCGATCTGAACCGTGCGACTTTCGAGCTCAGTGGTCCGCAGGGATCCGTAAGGCTCGCCGCCAAGGAATATCAGATGATGGAATACCTTATGAGCAACCCCGGCGCACTTATCTCCACGGACCGTTTCATGGAGAAGGTATGGGGCCTCGACAGTGATGCCGACATCAATGTCGTCTGGACAAATCTGTCCTACCTGAGAAAGAAACTTGCCGCTGTCGGCGCGAATGTAAAGATCAAGGCCGCAAGAAATGCCGGCTATTCTCTGGAGATCGAGTCATGATTAGAAAACTCCGCATAAGACTGATACTCACGACGATGCTCGCCGTACTTCTCGTTCTCGTCATCCTGATGGGCGGGATCAACATCTTCAACTACCGCCAGGTCGTCTCCGAAAGTGATGACATCCTGGAATACCTCATGAAGAACGGCGGTGTCTTCCCCGAAGACATGTTCAGAAGAGGATTCGATCCGAACCGTGACGGCCGTGATCCGAACTATACCGAGTGGGAAATCGAAGACTCATGGGAGTTCACCCCGCCGCCGGACTTTGACGGGCACCATTCCTTCATGCGGATCGAGGAAAGAAGAACGGATTCCGCCGAGCTTGCCGCTGAGACAAGATACTTCAGCGTGCTTCTGACCGAGGACGAACATATCGTCCGGACGGATACCGATTTTATCTCTGCGATCTCGGAAAAAACAGCAAATGAATATGCCATCCGCGCGCTTCGGAGAAGCGGATCCTCCGGATTTATCGGCGACTACCGCTATCTCGTAGGAGAAAAAGACGATGCCGGATGCCGGCTCGTCATCTTCCGTGACTGCGGCGCCGGTCTGACCAACTTCAGAAACTTCAGAAACATCAGCATCTTTGTTTCCGTCGTCTGCCTGTTGCTGGTCGGCATCCTGGTCATCTATGCATCCGGAAAGATCGTCCGTCCTGTCGCCGAGAGCTACGAAAAGCAGAAACGCTTTATCACCGATGCGGGTCATGAGATCAAGACACCGCTGGCGATCATTACCGCCGATGCGGAGGTCCTGGAGATGGAACTCGAGGGCGACCGCATAAGTTCCGGAAGCACTTCTGAAGATGGTGAAGAACGATCCTCCGGTAACGAATGGCTCTCTGACATCAAGGCGCAGACGAAGCGCCTTTCGGACCTCACGCAGGATCTGATCACGCTGTCGAAGATGGAAGAGACCTCCACGATCCTGGAGATGAAAGATCTTGATCTGTCGGAGATGGCCAAAACCCATGCGGGTTCTTTTGCCGCGATAGCGACTGCCGGAAATAAGACGATCTCCACGAAGATCGAAGACGATGTCCACATCCAGGGCGACAAGAAGTCCATCGATTCCCTCCTTTCGATCGTGCTCGACAACGCCGTGAAATACTGCCCCGAAAACGGGCACATCGACGTGTCGGTAACCCGCCACAAGAAGGGCGCACTCATCGAAGTGACCAACGATACCGAAGGAAAAGTATCGAAGGAAGAATGTAAGAATATGTTCGAGCGTTTCTACCGGACGGACGCCTCCAGAAACTCCGGGACCGGCGGACACGG
>LVAN01000059.1 GCA_001604045.1 Clostridiales bacterium Firm_08
GAATCCCCGCAGCAGATGTACGGATACTTCTTTGATTCCTCACTGACGGAATCCGGGAAGAGCCGGCAGACGTATGTAGGCTGGTATGAAGCTTCGGGAAAAACATACAGCGGGACGAATACCAGCTGGAGTATGGAGACGGCGACTGCGGAACTGACAAAAATATCCGCTTTCGGATCCATGACTGTTCCTGAGAAGGGCGCGGTCTTTCAGATATATTCCACAGGGTATACGGACTTCGAAAGAGCCAGAACGGAAGGACTCGGATTCGAGTGCGTCTCCGATGATGCCGGCCGGATCGTGGACCGGGCAACAGGCGCATCCCTTATCCTTCCGGCCGGACGTTACTTGATCCGGCAGACGGTCGTCCCGGAGGGGACGAAAGCCATGTCGCCGAATCCCGGCGTGATCAGCATCGATCCGAAGAAAGCAAAGAACGCATTTACCTTCACAGACGAAATGAAGGCAGGTGCTTTTGCCATCGAAAAAAGAATCGAGACCGGATACGATGCGTATAAGGGAACGGCTTTTTCCGATCTTTCCCCGGAACCGGGAGCGGTGTTCCAGGTATGGAACACGAAGTACGCGTCGTATGAGAAGGCGCCTGCGGAATACAGAGATCTGCTGACGACAGATGATCGGGGTGCGGCAAAGTCCAAGATCCTTCCGTACGGGGATTACCGGGTGCATCAGATCGAATCGGAAGCGACGAAGTACACATACTCCTGCGCCGATCAGACGGTGCAGATCCGGGGGACATCCGCAGGCGCGCCGGAAACGACGCTGCAGCTGAAAAATAAAAGGTATGAACAGAAGATCCGGATAAGGAAGGTCAACGAGGAGACGGGAGACGTCATCCCGGCCGCGGGCGTGGAGTTCTCGATCCTTGATGAGGCCGGGAACGTGCTAAATGACTGGGACGGAAAAGATACTTTTGTCACCGGGCCGGACGGCACGGCGGATATTGAGAAACTGGGACTTCCGGTGGGTACTTACTATATTCGGGAGAAAAGCGCGCCGGAGGGATTTGTCCTTTCGGAAGCACCTGTCCGCATTGAGGTGAAAAAAGATGAGAGCTTCATCGGTGTCGGACCGGATGGCGACTTGAAGGCTGTCCCGTTCTCAGATCAGGAAGTGAGCGTGACGCTGGAACTTCAAAAGACCGGCGGGATGCTTACCTCTTCACAGAAAACAGATACCGGATATAAGGATCTGACCGGAAGGTCTTTTAGCTACACGCAGCAGCCACTGGAGAATGCGGAATTTGAGCTCTACTGCCGGGAAGACGTACTCGACTTTATGCGCGACATCGCGCTTCTCGATCCCGCAAAATATCCGGAAGGAACGATCCTTATCTCTGAAGACGGCATGACATTTGCGCCATATAAGATGTTTGATACAGACGGAGACGGTGTGAAGGAAACACCGCTCAAAAAGGACACGCTTCTCGGGACATTTCTCACCGGAAGCGACGGCAGGATCGTAGTGGAGGGGCTCTCCCTGGATGCCGGATCCGGAACGGCAAAGTATGCATTTGTGGAGAGTTCCGCGCCGGAAGGATATATCGCGGGAAGTGAACCGGTCGTATTTGAAGTAAAGGATGACCGGCAGGACCGGTCCGTCAAAGTGATCACATGCACACAGACGGTCACAAATGCGAGAAAGAAAGTGGAGATGGAGCTTCTGAAGAAAGGGCGGGATTACGTCTTTGATGAAGAGAAGGCCGGATATGTCCCGATGGAGAAAGAACTTGCCGGTGCAGTCTTCGGGATCTATGCCGAAAGCCCGGTACTGTCTTTCCGTGGGGATGTCCTGGTGGAAAAGGATGAACTGATCGAAGTGATCACTTCGGATGGAAACGGCATCTGCCGTGGAACGGAGGACTATCCTGCGGGCACTTCCTTCTATGCAAAGGAGATCTCATCTCCGGAAGGGTATGTCCTGACAACAGATGTTTTCACTTTCCCGGTGAAGGGGTATGCGGTCAACGATGCTTCACGGGCATATCTCCGAATCGAGAAACTGGCTGCTGACACCGGCCTTCCCATGAAAGACGTCGAGTTCGAGATCTATACCGGAGACGGGCACCTTCTGGAAAAACTGGTGACAGGAGAAGACGGGACTGTTATTTCCTCTATGGCTTTCCCGACTGGTGAGACGCTGGTGCTCAGGGAGGTCCGGACGAATGAAAACTATGCACTGAATCCGGATCAGGTCATCGTCATCTCGGAGATCCAGAAAGCCCCGGGCGTCCCTGCGATCCAGACAGAAAGGATATATAACTCCCGCCTGTCGGAGATCAGCATACGGAAAGTATGCGGAGACGGGACTGATACCCCGATGGACGGTGTGACGTTCGAACTATGGAGAAAGGGCGGGCCCGGTGAGCCGGACCAGCTGATCCGGGAAGGGAAAACGGATCAGGAAGGACGCTTACATTTCCTTGTTGGCGAGGGAGAGTATTACCTGATGGAAACGGATGTAGGACAATGGACCAATTTCCGCGTCAATGAAGAACCGATCGGTGTTATCTGCGGAAAAGAAGGGAAAGTATATCACTTTGAAGTGGAGGATCAGCTCACGAAGACTGTAACGGAGAAGCGGTCAGCGGCAGATGGCGGGCTCCTCGGGAACTGCGGGATCTCGGTGAGAGATGCAGAAGGCAGCGTCCTTTCCTTCCGCTGGGTGGAAGAAAAGAAGGGATATTTTCTCTGCGCGGAGACTGACCCGGGAGCGACGACCGTACTCTATACGAGTAATGCAAAAAACTCCGAAGAATTCGGCACGGTGACGATCTTCGGGCTTCCGGCCGGAGACTATGAGATCTTCGAAGTCGAACCGCCGGAGGGCTACCGGAACGACAGTGAGGTCATGCCGGTCACGGTGAAAAACACGGAGGTCCTCGGTGTGACGAGACTATATGACACCATGAAAACATCGGAGACCGAGAAGGTCTTCGGATACGGGGCCATCGGCATCTGCGGAGTATCCGCGGCAGCACTGGTATCGATCG
>LVAN01000038.1 GCA_001604045.1 Clostridiales bacterium Firm_08
GTTGTCCTCGGCGGGCGCCAGCCCGCTGTCGTCCTCCGCACCGAAAATCACTCGATTTTTCCTCGTTTTCAGGTGCGAAGCAGTTTTGAAAGAGAAAAATTTTCGATCAGACAAAGCCGCAAAACGCAGGAAACCTGGCTTTTCAAGGCTTTGCGGCAAAGTATGGCGGAAATTTTGCCTTTCAAAACCGCTTTGTCCTTATCGCGGATCAGCCTTCTTTTCTTGTCAAAACGGCACCGATAACTGTTCCGACAAAAACAACCGGGGCAAGGCGAAAGAATAAAAACTCAAAAACATGATATACCGTTCCGACAACAGCAGTTTCCGGATCATTGAAGTCCCAGTTCAGATAAGGGCTTCTTAATGCGATCAAAAAACCGGCAGTAACTAATATTGCAATACCGATCAATATGAACACACAATGCAGCATCTTTCTTTTTGATCGTTTTCTTTGAGCAAGCTGTAAGTTTATGACCTCCAGCTTTTCCGAAATGGCTTTTAAATCATCCGGCTCTTTCCCGGCAACAGTCTCTCCCAGCAAAACGCTTACCGGCGTTTCCAAAACTTCAGAAATTGAGATCAATATATCTGAATCGGGAACCGACAAGCCCTGTTCCCATTTTGAAACAGTCTGCCTGACCACATTGAGTTTTGCGGCAAGTTCCTCTTGGGAGAGACCTTTTGATTTCCTTATCGCCTTCAAATTTTCATTCAACATTTTGATAACCGCCTTTCAAAGTTGTTATCTAAATTATAATCAAAACTATCCGTTGCCGCAAGCAACGCAAGTTAACATTTCGCTTTTTCGATCATATGTATCATATTTGATTGAAAAAATCAATGATGACGGCGCATGGCGCCTTATGATGTATCGGCTGACGCCGAAATGATGTTGTTCGCATTCGCTCATAATGATGCGATGTTTGCCCCAATGTCCCGCAGGACACATCATTGCCGAAGGCAACATCATGTGCGAAGCACACATCATTTGCCCGTACCCATTCCCGGGGGCGGGCAAACATCATTGCAAAAAGAGCATCGCAATTGCGATGCTCTTTTTGCTGTGATTAACAGACAAAATAGCCCAACAGAATATCGACAATTCATTTATCCCGACAAACCGGATTTTGTTTAAACAATATCCCTACCGCTGTATTCGCAGATTGCGAGAAATTAGTCCAGCAAGATATCGATATCCCCACCGCAGATCTTACATTTCAGAACAGCCATTTTGTCCTCCGAATTAAAAGTATGCGATCGGATTTCCGATTTTCATTTTTTGTCGCCATTTTGGCGGCTCCCCATCATCCGCCCAATACTCATCCAGTGACGCTATTTTCTCGTCACAGCACCGGATGAACGATACACAGTGAAAAGAAGCAGAGCGATCCTCGGGGTAGACTTTTGTTACGACAATGGATAGATCGTCTATCTGGTGAACAGTTTCTATTTCACCATTCCATTTTCCTGGATACTCGCAGTTTGTAATAATGTATTCGTCTACCGTAAAGCATTCATTTGTGCAGTGCCAGTTGATCACAGCGTCATCAGTAAAATATGAGCGAATCTCAGCCCTGTCTTGTTTTAATACCGCACTTATGAATCCGTCGATGTTGATCATAATGAATCTCCTGATTTCACACACCTAATTCTGCAATGAGTTTTGGAATCTCTTCGAGCTTATCACGCCGATTCGAAACCATAACCGTCCACAATATTCATTTCATATCGCCGTTCCTTTTTCGGGACATACAGTTTTTCCTTCTTTCACATTTTTTGCCCTCACAGATCCCGATTTATCGTTTTCCTCTTAGGCATTATAGCATATAAACAGATTGTTTTCAACTCGTCCAAAATTGTTGAAAACTGAACGCCTATGAATCAAATAATTTAAAGCGACAAGCGGCTTTGCGGAGATTATAATCGAACACCGACGGTTCGTTTGAGATTTATTTCGCAGATTCGTTTTGTGATTTGGACAGTTTTTGAAACAGTGTACGATAACGCACAGTCGCGCAAACCCGCATGAATACATGGTTTATATAAGAAAATCACCCTCTAATCGAACACAATAGGTTCAGATTTGAAGGGTGATTATATTATCTCTTCTTATAAATCAAAAGTTCCGGGTTTTCTCCGTTTTCCTCATACGAACATATAAGCAGAAAGTCCATATTCGCGGCAACACCAATGCATCTGCCGCCCAATTCGCTTTCAAGCTGACTGCCGAGATAGGTCTGGTTATCACTGAGATACTTCACTTTTTCTCCGTTTGGAAGCGTGTATTCAAGATTAATAAACTCACCCGATAGTACATTCAGATTCTCAGCCTTAGGTAATCCTTCGATATCCAAAAGTGTGTTGAGCTCAAACAGCAATTGCTTTTTGAATTCTTCGAGCTTTTCCGTCCCGCCTATTTCGGCATATCGTTTCCAAAAATCGAGTGTGTATTCACCGTCGGCGTAACACCATTTACAGTATTCCTCATTGAATTTGCCGTCGATTTCGCGGCTCATATTACAATCCTCAATAGACATCCCGCAACATTTGCACACTAACTTGCTCGGAGAACCGAGGAGCGTATTGATCGACACATCAAATAATTGCGAAAGAAGTTTAAGCGTCTCGATATTCGGGATCGTTTCGCCGGTTTCCCATCTAGAGACCGCTTGTCTTGTGACAAACACCTTTGCCGCAAGTTCTTCCTGCGAAAGACCTTTTTGAGTTCTGAGTTCTAAAATAACATCCTTCGTTTCCATATAATCACCGCCTCGTTAAATGTAACTATATCATATCATCAACGGGGAGCATTTGCAAGAAACTTACAGTTGCTATTTTTAGGTTTAATAGGATCGGCGACCGAAAACGAATATAAAAAGGCACTTCATTTTGAAGTGCCTTTTTATCTGTGATTAACAGACAAAATAGCCCAAGGGCAAAAATAGCATAAAATCTGGATTTTAGGCACCATTTCAATATAATTGAGAATTATGGTTTTTACACCAACAAAATAGCCCAACAGAATATCGACAATTCATTTATCCCGACAAACCGGAATTTATCTTCCGAGATACATTACTTAAGTGTCATACCATCTTTGAAGGCATTTCCGACTTTTTCGCCAACGCCGAAGTAAGCATATCCAAAAGGATCAAAACTGATTGGCTTAACCTTTGTTATGTCCACAGCTCCGTCTGTTATAACAGTCTCATCTGCTGATACATTTACAATCTCTCCTATAAGGATTCCGTTTTCAAAGCTCTTTACCCTGCATTCCATAGCAAGAGGAAGCTCATCAATCAGAGGAGCATCTACGAACTCGCTCTTTGTTGCATGGAAACCGGCTTTAGCAAACTTATCAGGAACTTTTCTTCCGGATTCAACACCAACGTAATCACAAGCTACTACCTGGTCTTCTGTAGCCATACTGACTGTAAAAGCTTTCTTTACCTTCAGATTATCTGTCGTTTTATGATCTGATAGGCTGATCGTGATCTCCTTGAAATTTGTTGTGATTCCCCATGCTGCATTCATAGCATTAGGTACTCCGTTTTCATCATAGGTTCCGATAATCAGTACCGGCTGTGGATACATAAGTGGCTTTGCCCCAAAACTCACTCTGCTCATTTTGATGTCCTCCTCTTTATCTTATAAAATGTGTAGGCTGCCACTCTTCCTTCTCAGGCAAGCCATATTTTTCTTTTCCGAGTGCAATGCTCTTCATAAGGAAGGTCATATTCCTGGCAAGAGTACGCATTGTCTGAAGTCCTTCGGCATCCTGCTCTGCCTGTCCTTTTTCTCTACCGTGAACACCGTTCCAGTATTGGCTTGATGCTACGGGCATTCCACTGATGGTGAAATACTTGTTCAGTTCGTCAAAGGTTGCGGACAGTCCACCTCTACGTGCTGCGACCACACTTGCACCGACCTTCATTGTCTTGTCAAAGCCGGTACTATAGAACAGTCTATCGAGGCATGCTATGAGTGTTGCATTTGCAGATGCAAAATAAACAGGTGATGCTACTACAAGCCCATCCGCCTCTTCAAACTTAGGAGCCAGTTCATTTACAGCGTCATCAAATACGCACTTGCCATTCTTTTTACACGAAGCACAGGCAATACATCCTCTGATATCTTTGTTCCCAATTTGAACAACCTCTGCTTCTACACCCTCTGCCTCAAAGACCTCGACCATTTCATTTAAAGCAATGCTAGTGTTTCCACCCATACGTGGACTTCCGTTGATAATCAATACTTTTGCCATAAGATAAAACTCCTTTTACGTAATACTCTTTGCCTATTTGATGCTCTCGCCGAGTTTTCTTGCCTCGTCTGTTTTCCCCGTGCCAAGCACAGTACCGAGACTTTTCCAGCCGATCTGAGCGAACAGATTATACCATTCGATCGGCTGCGGATTAAGCTCCGCCGGCGCGCCCGAGGTAAGAAGCAGTACGGTTTCTTTTTTGCACGCTTCAAGCCCCAGATTGCGCTGAACGGCGTACAAGCGGTCAACGGCGGTCTTAAGCGTCCCGGTGATCGTAAACCAGTAAACGGGCGAGGCGAAAACGAGAACATCGCAGTCCGCAAAAGCTTCATAGATCTCGTTCATATCGTCTTTCTGAACGCAGGGATGCGGATATCCCTTCGGCTTTCTGCCGCAACCCTGACAGTCAAGGCAGCCGTGGATCGTCATCGTCTGCAGATAGAATTCCGTGACTTTATTTCCGACGCTTACCGCACCTTCCGCAAACGCCTTGACAAGCGCGGCGGTGTTGCCGTTCTTCTTGCCTGCGCCGTTAAGTATCAGTATCTTTTTCATTACGTCCCTCCGCAAATCACGATGTGCCGATTTCTTTTGATTATTATAACACAATTATATGTGATTTTCAATCTGTCTTAAAGCGCCGACTTGCGTTGACTGTTGTCCTTAAACCAAAAATCATCGAGCACCTGATGCCTATGAATCGAATTATTTCAAGCGTCAAGCGGCTTTGCAAGATTTGTAATCGAACACCGATGGTTCGGATTGAAAATATTTTTTGATTTGGGTGCGTAATTTGAGCTGTTTTGTAAATCGTGTTCGATTAGCACCGTCTGCGCAAACCCGCATAAATACAGGGTTTATATAAGAAAATCACCCTCTAATCGAACACAATAGGTTCAGATTTGAAGGGTGA
>LVAN01000003.1 GCA_001604045.1 Clostridiales bacterium Firm_08
GGTGGAATGGGTCGCGTGGAGCTGACGGTTGAGATTGGTGAGCGTGACGATATCGTTGTCCACGAGTTCCAGCGCTCCCACCCCGGCGCGCGCCAGCGCCTCCGCGGCGTAGCCGCCGACGCCGCCGACGCCGAATACCGCCACGCGCGCGGCGGAAAGCCGTTTGACGGCGTTCTCACCGAGCAGCAGACCGGTGCGTTCAAATTGATCCATAGATATCACCCTTTTTGAGTATAGAAAAAAATTGACGGATTGTCAACCTTTGTCAGCCAAGGACAACAAGCTGAGAAGCGACGATTATTACCGTTTATCAGGCGTATCGTCCTTACCAAAGGTCATCCTTTGTGAATTGACACTTGAAAATTAGTTATCCGTGATTTATAATAATAAATAGAAAAAGTATTCCACCAGTATTTCGCCGATAGGAGGAACCGATCATGCGCATCCAGCGTCTGCTCAAAATTTTGCCCGTCGCGGTCTGCGATTCTGTCGCTGTCGCCGTCGCCGCGCTTATGGCGTGGCTGATCCATTATACTAAAATGGATCCGGCGTACGCCGACCTTCAGCTGAGGAGCACGATCAAATTCCTGCCCATCCTTGCCGTCGGTACGGTGGCGATCTTTTATTTTCTGGGTCTGTACGTTTCCCTCTGGCGGTTCGCGGGCGCGCGGGAGGCGATCCGGGTATTCGCCGGCGTGTTCCTCGTTACCGCGTCGTATATCCTGTTCGGTGACGTCTGGCTGAGATTTCACAACGATCCCGTTTTTTACGCGGTATTTTTCTCGGTGGCGCTGGTCCTGATCCTGCTCATCCGCTTTTTCGCGCGGATCCTGTCCTTTATACAACGGGAGGGTCTGCGGTTCAAAAAGACGCACGAGCGCATTATGATCATCGGCGCGGGGGAGGCGGGCAGTATCCTGCTCAGCGGGATCTCGACGTCGGGGCAGTACATGCAAAGTCGCGTGGTCTGTGTGATCGACGACGATAAGACGAAGGTCGGATTTAAGATCGGCGGCGTCAAGATCGTCGGTACGCGGGACGATATCCCCGAAATGGTGGAAAAATATAAGGTGAACACCATCCTGTTCGCCATCCCGAGCTGCCCGAAAGCGGAAATGCAGAAAATTATGAACATCTGCAAAATGACCGGCTGTAAACTCAAAACGCTGCCCGGCGTAAGCGAACTCACCGACGGCTCCAAGATCAATCAGATCCGCGAGGTGAGCGTGGAGGATCTGCTCGGACGGGACGTCATCAAACTGGATCTCGGCGGGATCGGCGAATTTATCGGCGGCAGGAGCGTGCTGGTCACCGGCGCGGGGGGATCCATCGGTTCGGAACTTTGCCGTCAGATCGCCAAGTACAAGCCGTCCACCCTGCTGCTGCTCGATATTTATGAAAATACCACCTACGAGATCCAGCTGGAACTGCAAAAGAAATATCCGTCGCTGGATCTCAGGGTGCATATCGGATCTATCACGGACGAAAGAATGCTGGACAGACTGTTGTCGCAGTATCATCCCGAGATCGTATTCCACGCCGCGGCGCACAAGCATGTCCCGCTGATGGAGGACAGCCCGCGCGAGAGCGTACAGAACAATGTGTTCGGCACGCTGGCGCTCGTCAGGGCGTGCGACCGCTTCAAAGTCAAAAAATTCGTGATGATCTCCACCGACAAGGCGGTCAATCCCACCAACGTGATGGGGGCGACCAAACGGATCTGCGAGCTGATCATCGAGACCTATGACAAGATCTCCGAGACGGAGTTCGTCGCCGTGCGGTTCGGCAACGTGCTGGGCTCCAACGGCAGCGTTATCCCGCTGTTCAAAAAGCAGATCGCCGCCGGCGGCCCCATCACCGTCACGCATAAAGACATCATCCGCTTCTTTATGACCATTCCCGAGGCGGTGTCGCTCGTCCTGCAGGCGGGAGCGCTTGCCAGGGGCGGGGAGATATTCGTGCTGGATATGGGCGAGCCGGTCAAGATCCTCGATCTCGCGGAAAACCTTATCCGGCTCAGCGGTCTGCGGCCGTATGAGGACATCGACATCCAGTTTACCGGACTTCGTCCCGGCGAGAAACTCTATGAGGAACTTCTGATGGACGAGGAAGGGCTGACCGATACCGCGCACGATATGATCCACGTCGGCAAACTGTCCGACATCGATCCCGAGGCGTTTATGGAAAAACTTGAGGAACTTCGCCGCGCCGTCGCGGACGACAGCCGCGACATCCGCGCGGAGATCCGCAAGGTCGCGCCGACCTATCATCCGGCAGAATAATAAGATATGTATATGTAAAAAAAGCCTTCCCGCGCACAGCGCGGGAAGGCTTTTTTGCGCGTTTTCTATTGTTTGGAGCCGTTTCGGGTGAAAATATCGTAACTGTATTTACAGCCCGCGATATACGCTTTACGAACCAAATCGAATATCGCGCCGTTGACTTCCTCAAAAACAGGCTCTTTGTCTGAAAAATTTTCGAAACCTTTTTCAAAAAACATCGTGTAAAGTGTGTCAAAATTTTTCTTTCGCATCTCATCGTTCATCGGCTTTTTCCTTTCTTAATAAAAAAAGTGCGCGGCATAAGGCCACGCACCGAAAAATACATAGCCCTTTTTGCTGCGACACAAGCATCTCCAACCTATCGTGAAGTATGCACAAGGGAGTATGTATTTTTACCGGATGGTAAAAATACATACCTCACAGATAGGTCAAAGGATTTTCACTTATGTCGCAATTTTAGTCTATCACAAACATTCTATAAAGTCAAGTGAAGCGGCGGGGACGTCGCTCCCTACATGATGTTTCCCTGACGGGAAAACGATGTTTCCCTGACGGGAAAATGATGTTGCGGCAAAGCCGCAAATGATGTCAGGCTTCGCCTGAATGATGTTGCCCTTCGGGCAAATTAAGGATAAAACCTGCAAGCTTTGCTTGCAGGTTTTTCTCATAAAAATTGGCACATTTCCCAGCTCCCTTTCGGGGTCCCCGCGATTGCTCTGCAATCGTGGGGGAGAGGAGGAGCCGACCGTCAAGTCCTTGCGACGGTAAGGCATTTTACAAGGGCTTGCAAAAGAAAACGTGTGGAATGACGACGGAACTTTGCGGCAAAAGCGCAAAGTTTCAAGGAATGGAACAAACGTTTTCGGGGCCCCCTCGTCGGGGCAAAAGTCAAAGATATAGAAGCCTCCCTTTCAGTCGGCTTCAAAATATCCGACTTTGCCCCTCCTTTTCCCACCTGTGCAAGCACAGATGGGGCCCTTTCAGTTGGTAGCGAAGCGTGACTTTTTGGGGAAAATGAGCGGCAGCCCGTAAAATATTGCCTTACCGTCCTTGCGACGGTAAGGCATTTTACAAGGGCTTGCCGCGAATATGTCCGGTTTGTCCGTTTTTCCACGGTACAATAGTAACCGAAAGGAGGGGACAGACGTGGTGACGATGAAAAGCACGTTTGAGAAAATGCTTCGGCGAAAGATGGAGCCGCCGGAGGAGATGAACGGGGCGCTGCGGGACGGACGCACCGGGCGTATCAGCGTGCGGGAAGGGATCGTGGCGTCCATCCTCGGCAAGGCGCTGGCCGGGGATCTGGCGGCGGCGTCCTTCGTGCGGGACATCTGCGGCGAGAAAACGCCGCAGGCGGCTAAAAAAGAAAGCGCGCCGCCCGCGCCGACGCTTTCGGTGCGGATCGCGGAAGACGAGGAGCGGGTGTGACGGCAAAAAGCGGAGTTTCGTTCACGACCCCTCAGTCATAGCGTTTTGAAACCGCTATGACAGCTCCCCTTACACAGGGGAGCCAAGAGGACGTAACTGTTTTGTTTCGCTCCGACGCGGGAAAGGCGGTGAGAAAATGGAGCTTGCGTTGACGAGGCGTCAATATGAGTTTGTGAACGCCCGGGCGGACGAGGTGCTGTTCGGCGGGGCGGCGGGCGGCGGCAAAAGTTTCGGTCAGATGGCGGACGCGCTGATCTACGCGCTGCGGTATCCCGGCAGTAAACAACTGCTTTTGCGGCGCACCCTCACCGAACTTGACAAAAGTCTGGTGCGCGTCGCGCTGTCGCTGTACCCGCGGGAGTGGTTCACCTATCAGAAAAGCGAGCACACAGGGCGGTTTTCCAACGGCTCGCTGCTGGATTTCGGGTATCTCGACAAAGAGAGCGACGTTTACAAATACCAGTCCGCCGAGTACGACGTCATCCGTTTTGACGAGCTGACCCATTTCAGCGAGGCGACCTACGTCTATCTCATCTCAAGACTGCGCGGCGTCAGCGACTTTCCGCGCTCGGTGCGCTCCACCACCAACCCCGGCGGCGCGGGGCACGGCTGGGTCAAGGCGCGGTTCATCGACATCGGACCGCCGGACACCGTGTACCGCTTTACGGCGGGCAGCAGGATCTTTCTGCCCTCCCGGATAACGGACAACTGTTTTCTGACGCGCGCCGATCCGGGGTATGTCAAACGGCTGGAAAATCTCTCCGAAAAGGACCGCAAGGCGCTGCTGGACGGCAACTGGGATCTGTTCGAGGGACAGTACTTCACCGAGTGGGACCGCCGGCGGCACGTCATCGAGCCGTTCGACATCCCGCGGGAGTGGAGATGCCGGTTCACGATGGACTACGGACTGGATATGCTGGCGGGATACGTCATCGCGACGGACGGCTTCGGCAACGACTACGTCGCGCGGGAGATCTACGAGGGCAAGGACAACGGCGGGGAAGGGCTGGTCGTCAGCGAGGCGGCGCGGCGCATCCGGGAGATTTGCGAGGGTCTGGACATTTACGCGTATATCGCGCCGCCCGATCTGTGGAGCCGCACCAAGGACAGCGGAAAAAGTCTCGCCGCGCTGTTCGGGGAGGAAGGAGTGCGGCTGACCAAAGCGCCGGGCGGCCGCGTGAGCGGCTGGATGCAGCTCAGGGAGCGGCTCCGCCCGGCGCGGACCGAGGACGGAAGCGTCCGTCCCCGGCTGAGAGTTTTTTCCGGCTGCGTCAACCTCATCCGCACCCTGCCCGCGCTCTGCCACGACCCGGCGCGCCCCGACGACGTCGCGCTCCGCCCGCACGAACTCACCCACGCGGCGGACGCGCTGCGGTATTTCGCCGCCGCCTGTCCGCGCTCCGCGGCGCCGGCTTCCAAACCGCCGCCGCGCTGCGATTTTTCATTTCAAAAACCAAGACCGTATCCGTCGGGATACGGAGAAAGGATCAAGGTGATCTGATGATGCAAACGATCATACCCATCATCACGCTGCTGCTGGGAGCGCTGCTATACCGCGGCGGCAGAAAGGACGGGGAGGCGGGACGCGTGACGCCGCTGCTGCCCCGCCGAAGGTACAAAAACGAAAAAAAGACCGAACGCCTGCTGGAGCAGGTGGAACGGTATGACGGAGGAGGCAGGCAGTGGAAACGGTAACGGAGATCTGGAAAAAATACGAACGCGGCGTGGCAAAGCACCGGGAGACGGCGCTGGACGCCGAGACGGAAAAAGCCTACCGCTTTTATGAGGGCGACCAGTGGTACGGGCTGGAGAGCGGAGAGCCGCTGCCCTGCTACAATTTCATCCGTCCAACCGTCAAATTCAAGGTCGCGAGCGTCGCGATGAACCGGATGAGCATTTCTTTTTCCTGCCGGGACGCGAAATACGGCGCGGCGATCGAGGCGCTCAACCGCCGCGCCGCCGAGTGGTGGGAGAACCTCAAAATGGATACGCTGCTGTGGGACGTTCTGGAAGCGTCCGCCGTGGCGGGGGACGCTTACCTGTACTTCTACGACGCGCGGGGCGGCGTGCAGGCGGTGGACAACACCCGGCTGTTTCTGGGAGATGAGACGACAGGCGATCTTGCCCGCCAGCCCTACCTTATGATCTATGAAAGACGAAGGATCGAGGATGTAAAGCAAATTGCCCTTACACACGGCGCGCCGGAGGAAACGGCGGAGCGTATCCTGCCCGACCGCGACGAGCGCGGGGAAAAGGACGGGAAATGCGGCGTCATCCTCTATATGGAACTGCGGGACGACGGCCTGCATTTCAGCCGTTCGGCGCGGCAGGCCGTCATCCAGCCGGATACCTGTATCCGCGGGATGAAACGGTATCCCGTCGCGGGTCTTATCACCGCGCCGAGACGGGGCAGCGCGAGAGGGCGCGGCGAGGTACTGCCGCTCATCCAAAATCAGATCGAGGTCAATCGCAACCTCGTCAGACGGCTGCTCAACGCCAAGATGACGGCGTTTTCCCGCCTTGTGTACGCCGCCGACAAGATCGACAATCCCGAGGATCTCGGCAAGGTGGGCACCGCCATCGCTGTAGGCGATACGACCATTGAGGACGTGCGGGACGCCGTGGGATACGTGACGCCTTCCCCGATGTCGGGGGACGCCAAGATCATCTCGGACGAGATGCTGTCCGTCAGCCGCGAACTTGCCGGTACCGGCAACGCGGTGACCGGTCAGATCGATCCGTCGCAGACCAGCGGCAGCGCCATTATCGCGGTGCGGGATCAGGCGCAGCTGCCGCTCACCGAGACGACCGCGAGACTGCGCCGGTTCGTGGAGGATATCGCGCTGATATGGCTCGATCTCTGGACCTGCTACGCGCCGCGGGGGTGCTTTGAGGGCATCCCGGCCGACGCGCTGCGCCGTATGCGCCCGAGAGTGCGCATCGACGCGACGGACACCGCGCCGTTTTCCAAATACGCCCGCCAGCAGGCGCTGGAAGGACTTCTGGAAAAAGGACAGATCACCTTTGAGGAGTTCGTCGGGGCGCTGGAGGATGACGGATCGTATCCGAAAGCGAAACTGACGGAGATCCTGCAAAACCGAAAGGGGGAAGTAACAGATGGACAAACTGGTAAACAATGATTTTTCCTGGCACGCCGATCAGCCCGACGTGCCGCAAAAGACGGCGGCGGAGATGAAAGAATTTTTCGACGCGCCGACCCATACGCTGATGGACAAGGTCAACGAGATCATCGACGGCAAGCAGGATACGCTGATCTTTGATGATGAACCGACCGCCGGGAGCGACAAACCGGTCAAAAGCAAGGGGGTCCTGGCGGCGATCGCCGGTCTGTGGACGACGGTGCAGACGGCGCTTGCCGGCAAACAGGATACCCTGGACTATGATCAAACGCCGACGGAAAACAGTACAAAAATGGTCAAGAGCGGCGGGATCTACACGGCGATCGCCGCACTGCAAGCTGAGATCGACGATATCGGCATCAAAGAAATCACATCCGCGGCACAGCTTGCCGCGGCGGAGAACGGCGTCTATTACCACAGGGCGGATGCCTCTCATCCAATCGTTATCGATACTGTCAGTATTACGGGAGAAGCGTTCCTGATCGTTTACAATCAAGGAACGTCGTCTGACGATGGCGACCGCCGGATCCTGATCATTACAAAGTCAACCGTTTATCATGCCGTCATGATGGAGGACAGCGGCGGTCTGCAGGATTGGTCGATCAGCGAAGGACTGACCGGCAAGCAGAATACGCTGACGGCGGGAGATAACATTTCCATCGTCGGGAATGTTATTTCCGCCGCCGCCTCGGGCGGCGGGATGACGGAGATCGAGGATCAGGACGACCTGATCGCGGGGGATAGCGGGCTTTATTGTTTTCCCGGCAGTATGGGTAACGAGTTCGTTATTGGAGATCCGAATGAACCGGAAATGGCAACGACGGAACCGCTTGCTTTTATAAAAAACAAGGATAGTTTCGATCACTGTAATATTTGGATATTTGACCATACAAATATTTATTTTGCCACAGAGGATGCAAACAGGCAATTTCTTACAATTTCCAATACCGTTCCACAGGTCGATCAAACATATATGCCCGGCAGTGAGCGAGCGCAAAGCGGTCGGGCCGTCGCGGCCGCGATCTCCGGAAAGCAGGATAGGATCTCCGCGGGACCCGGGATCGGTATTGACCATAATCAAATATCCGCGCAATTCACATATGACAATAGCGGTGATCTCGATGAACTTTCCGAAGGATTGTACCGATTGGATAATCCCGCTGAATTTACCGGACCGTCTGTTCTTCTGACAGGTGCGGCCGGCGCTACGACGTATTCTTACACGTTCCCTGTTGACGCGGATAACACGATTATTACAGTCGGCATGAAATGTGGGCAGGCGCAGGTCATTTCCTTTACAGACGATGAGATCACGTTTGACGTTACGCTTAATGATCTGGAAGCGTTGTCAGATCATTCCGTTAGGTTAAAGACCGTTATTTCACAAGGCGACAGAGACGGAGATATATTGTTTTTCGTCTCGTATGGTGATGAGAGTTACACCGGGTTTGTTGTAAGCGCGGGCGATCTTTTTTATGGTTACAGACCGTACAATTATGACACCGGTAATTATAACAACTGGGCGTTTCGCAGCATTGTAAGCGCTCCTGATGTCACCATGACGTATAAGTCATATGACGGCTCCGCGACATTGTACAGGCAGGTCCTTATAAATGGCGACGACGGGCAGTATACAGGCGTGACGCCTGCCCGGGCATCGACCGCTCAATATAATTACACATTTTCAGGCTGGTCAACAACGCCGGGAGGCAGCGCGGATCCTGACGCGTTAAAAAACGTAACGGAAAACAGAACTGTATATGCCGCGTTTACGGCGACAGTTAGAACGTATACGGTCACATTCATGAACGGAGAAACGACGCTTCAAACAGTTCAGGATGTTCCATATGGCGGTACGGCCTCCTATACAGGAGTAACACCTGTGAAACAAGGAGTACAAGACCCCGAAAGCTATGAGTTTGTCGGGTGGAACCCGTCACCTGAAGGTATCACGGGAGATACAATTTGCAATGCGAGATTTGTTTATGCCGACACTATAACGGACTCTTGGTCTGAAATTTCAGCTCATTCTTTAGCTGGGGATGCAGAAAATTACTATGCCATAGGGGACTGCAAGGATGTTGATTTGTCTGGGACGGTAGGAACATCGTCCTTAAACGTTACGCTTTTATTATATATTATCGGATTTAATCATAATTCAACATACGAAGGCACTGGTATTACATTCGCTGGATTTAAAACAGGTGCAGTCTCAAGTGCGACAAGTGTTTGTATAGTAGATACAAATTATGGATCTGGCTCCACGGATGGTAGCAAACGGTTTAATGTGAACCACTGGGGTAATGCCAACTATGGTGGATGGGCTGGATGCGATATGCGTTATGACATCCTCGGTAGTACAGACGTTGCGCCGAGCGGATATGGATCAGCAACAACCGCAGGAAGGGTTGGATATGACGCTACTTCTACGTGTGCGACAAGCCCCGTTGCCAATACGCTTATGTCCTGTCTGCCGTCAGACCTGCGTGCGGTGATGAAACCGATAACGAAGTATACTAATAATGCAGGTGGCTCATCAAATATTGAGGCTAATGTCACAGCAAGTGTTGACTACTTGCCATTGTTGGCTGAATACGAGATTTATGGTGTAAGAACATATGCCAATGAGTATGAGCAAACGAAACAAGCTCAATATGCTTACTATATTGACGGCAACAGCAAAGTAAAGTACCAAAATATCAATACAAGTTCTGCTGCCTCCTGGTGGGAGCGGTCTCCATACATTAGCGGTAGTATCTCTTTTTGTAATGTAACCGGGAACGGATCCGATGACTATAATCACTCAGACCGTAGTTATGGCATCACACCGGTATTATTGGTTTAATTATAGGGAATGACGAATAATGAAGTATATAGTACATAAGCATTTTCGGGGACGCGCTATTTGCGGAGAAGTTGATATCCCCATAATGACAGAGTGCGAAAAAACAGAGGGGATGATCACGCTGAATGGAAAAGCAATATGCGCCGCTATCAGTGAAAACGCCCATCGGTATTTCGCGCGCGATGATGACGGCAACGGCATCAAGCGCGGCCGTTTGATACGCCGCATTAAAAATCTGTTAGAAAAAAGAGACGGCGCATACCAAATAAGATGGGACAAGATATGGGCGGACGGTCGCTGTCAGAAATATAAAAGAAAAAGCTTCCCCGACTACTGGTTGTGGAACCACGCGTTCTATAACGCGGACATTGACGACCTCGTCTACATCGCGAAACTCATAGGGGCATAAACGGAAGGAGAATGGTATGATTTATAAAGTTGTTTGCGATCGTATGCTGATCGATCTGATCAAAGATCCCGTATGGGTGATATGGGCGGCCGGCAGGTTTGTGCAGACCGATAAAAACACCGCAAACGGGATCGTCGCGTCCGATGGGAATGAAGTATTCCATTTGGCGGGAACGCCTGAGTTTTCCGGTTACCCGGATGAATACAAGACGGTCACCGTAACGGAGATCAGCATAGACGGCTTGAGGTGACGTGATATGAACTATTTGATCTATCCGACGAAAACCGTGCGGATCACGCAAAACCATCTCGCGGGCAATCACAACGCCCACGCGGCGGGAGAGCCCGCGGACTATCCGTTCGACGAGGCGGGCGCCGACGGCGGGCGGGACTGGTTTTACTGTCCCTGTGATGAGGTAAAGATCACCAGGATCTACGGCGTGGGACAAAGCGGGGTCAATACCGTATGGATGAAAAGCGTAAAGCCTGTGACCATGCCGTGCGGCGCGGGGTACGTCACCATTATGGTGGAGCACCCGGAGGACGACGACCTGTCAAAGATCAAAGTTGGACAAACGTTCCGCCGCGGCGACAAGATGTTCCGCGAGGGCGGCAACGGCGCGGGCGGCGCCGGAACATACGGCAACCATCTGCATATTTCCGCCGCCCTGGGCGATCTCATCGGTAACGGCTGGGCGGAGAACAGCCGCGGCGCGTGGGTACTCCGCGCAAGCGGCAAGGCGCTCAAAGCGGATGAGGCGTTCTTTCTCGACGGGCAGACCGTCATCCGGAGCGCCGGCTATACTTTCAAAAACCTTCCGAAGGAGGAGAAAAAGATGGATAATACACCCAACGCCTACGCCGAACAGGCGGTGAGATGGGCAAGGAAAAACGGGATCATCGTCGGCGGCACCGACGGCGATCTCCGGCTTCACACGCCGGTCACGCGGCAGGATATGCTGGTCTTTCTGCATCGCGCGCGGGGAAAGTGAGGCGGAAAGAGGTGGGAAAACTCAAATATCTTTTCGCGCTGGCGGTCGGCGCCGCCGTCGCGTATTTCGAGCGGTACGCGGCACTGTACGTTTTTGTCTGCGCCGCCATCCTGCTGGATCTTATCACGGGGATGCTGGCGGCGGTCATGGAAGGGGTAGGGCTTTCGTCAGAGATCGCGCGCAAGGGGTTTTTAAAGAAACTCGTACTGCTGGTGGCGGTGGCGTTCGGGACCTTTCTCGACGTGCTGATGCCGTTCGCGGCGGCGAAAGTCGGCATTCACTACGGCGGTCTGATCTTTTCCTCGGTCATCGGCGTGTACATCTGCGTGACCGAGTGCGTCTCGGTGACGGAAAACCTCTACCGCTGTTCCCCGAGGATCCTGCCCGCGCGGGTCGTCAGGCTTTTGAAGGATTTTAAAGAGAAAATGGAAAAAAACGAGGAGGAGAACCATGGATGACTTTAATGTGGTAAACGACACACAGACGCCGGTCGTGGAGGCGTCAGACATCACCGGCGCGGAGCAAAGCGGCTCTACGGAGCAGACGGCGGAGGCCGCGGCCCGCCCTCAAAGCGCCGGGGATAACTCGAAATTTCGCAAACTGCGGCTGGAAAACGAACGGCTGAAAAGCGAAAATGAGAGACTCGCGGCAAGGGAGATCGAAGCCCGTATGCGGCAGGATCTCGCGGACATCCGGGCGCTGGACGAAAGCGTGGAAACGCTGGAGGAGCTTGGAGAGGACTTCGCGGATCTGATCGCCGCGGGGATCAGCGCGCCCGTCGCCTTTGCCGCCGTAAGACAGCTCGAACAGATGACGATGCCGCCCGCGACGGGCGCCGTGACGGCGGCGGAGGGTGCGGAAAAGGAGTTTTACCTTCCGCAGGAAGTGGACGCGCTCTCGCCGGAGCAGCTGGACGATCCCGATATCTGGCGGCGTGTCCGCAAATCAATGACCAAATGGTAAAGTAGATTTACAGAAAGGAACTCATTATGGCTTACACGAATTTCAAAGCAACCGTATGGAGCAAATTCATCCAGAGAGAACTGGAAAAGAAATGCAGGCTCGTCGAGGACTGCTGGAAGCAGTTCGAGGGCGAGGCGAAACAGGGCAAACAGGTCAAGATCCTCGGCGTTGGCTCTCCCACCATCGGGACCTACACCGGATCGAGCATCGGCACTCCCGAAACGGTCAGCGACACCAGCGTGATGCTGGACATCGACCAGGCGAAGTTTTTCAACTTTATGGTGGACGACGTCGACAAGGCGCAGAGCGTGCCGGGACTGATGGAGACGCTGATGAAAGAGGCGACCTCCAAAATGGCGCAGACGAGAGACGCCTACGTCGCCTCCCTCGCGGCGGACGCGACCTATACGAGCGCGTCGCTCGCCATCGAGACGGCGGCGGACGCCAAAGCCGCGCTGGACGCCGCGCTGCTCGCCCTGCGTGAGAAGGACGTCGATCTGGAGGACAACGTCGTCATCAACGTCGCCCCCTTCTTTTATCAACTGCTCAGAGACAACCTCGTCGCGCTCAAGACCGATAATGACGATCTGATCGCGCACGGCATCGTCGGTCTGTACGACAACTGCCGCGTCAAACTCTCCAACAACCTCTATTCCGACGGCACCGACACCTATATGATGGTGCGCACCGACCGCGCCATCGCGTTCGCCGGCGCCATCGACCAGGTGGAGGCGTACCGTCCCGAAACGCTGTTCAGCGACGCGATGAAGGGACTCAACGTCTACGGCGCGAAGATCGTAAGACCCAAAGAACTCTACGTCATCAAAGCGCACAAGGGATAACTCTTGTGGCGTGGCAAAGGGGGTGAGAAGAGATGACGCTCGGGCAGGCAAAAAACATCGTCCGATTTTTGCTGGACGACAAACTGTTTTGTGATTATGAGGACAAACTCGCCGCGTATTTCGATATGGGGCAGAAGCGGATCGCCGCCACCACTGATTTCATCGAAACGGAGATCACCGTCACCGTGGACAGTCCGCGGGACGTCGATCTGACGGAGCGCGTGGAACGTTTTTACAAACTCCGCCGGGTGGAGGGCGGCAGATGGGAACGCCTCAACGCCGCCCGCGTGCGGCTGTTCGAGGGGGAATACCGGCTGATCTGCGCGGTTTTCCCGCACGACATCACGGCGCACACGCGGGACGGGTACCTCTTTGAGATCTCCGAGGCGGCGCAGACCGCTCTGCCGTATTACGTGGCGGCGCAGGTCAGCACCGCGGAGCACGATCTCAGATACTATCAGATCTATCAGGATGAGTTCGCCGGGATCCTCGAAAACGTCGATCAGGCAAACGCCATCGGGCGGCTCCGGCTGCATCCCTTCGAAGGGGTGTCGCTATGAGGATGATCCCGACCGTTCGCCGCGCGCACACCGCGCCCACCGCCTACGCGGTGGGCGGCGGGCTGCACGGCATGATCGCCGAGACCGTGGAGGACGTTTCCCCGCGGATCGCCCGCCGTGCCGAAAATCTCGTCCGCCGCGCGGACGGGGCGCTCACCAAACGCCCGGGACTGCGCTATGACCGGTCGGCAGGCGTTTCCGGGCAGGTGGAATGGGAATACGGTTTCGCGGGCGCGACGCTCGTTCTGTATGTAAATGAAGGAGAATACGCTGTCAGGCATTCGGCGCTCGGCACGCGGCAGATCGGCGCGGCGCCGCCGCTGCGGGTCCGTTTCGGGGAAAAACTGCTGTTGCTCTGCGAGGGGGAATGGCTGATCTTTTCGCCGGACGGCACGGTGATGAGCCTGACGGACGGCGGATATACCGACATCCACAACGACTTTCCCTCTCCGGTGGAATACCGCTGGGAGATCCGTCAGTGTATCCTGACCGTACCGCTGCTTCGCGCGGGGTCGTCGCCGTCGGGCGGGGGAGAACTTGTCGATCCGCCCAATATGCTCTGTCCCCACGTGCGGGAGAGTTTCACCTACTCCGCGCAGGACCGCGACGCGCGCCGCAACCGTTTCGAAATGCTGCTCGTCCCCGTGATGCGGGGGGAGATGCCGGTGGACGGCGAGGGTTCGATCAGCGGGCTTACGCCGGAACAGCGGCAGACCCGCGCGGACACGATGAACGACTCGGCGATGCTGGAAGTGCGCATCACCTCTACCGACGGAGAGGGAAATCCCGTCACCCGCTGGCAGACGGTGTCCTTCACCGCGGCCGATAATTTCAACGGCAGAGCCGTCTGGCTGAACGGCATCCATGAACGCCCGCTGGCTTTTGACGGCGGGGACAATATCCGCATTACCTATTTCCGCGATCTTACGCAGGCGCAGGCGGACTTTTTCAAACTGACGGCGTGCCGCGTCGGGACGCTGTTCGGCGTAAACGGCTTCAAGGATCGCCTGTTTATCAGCGGCAGCGGGGAGGAACCCGGCCGCATACGGTACAGCGGGATGGACGATATGTTTTATTTCGGCACCATCCGCTATATTACCGTCGGCGGCGGCACGCCGGTCCGTCAGCTGGCGGGGCAGGACGTGCGGATGACGGTGTTCGGGGAGGACACCGCCTTCACCGTGACGGGCAGAGCGGAGGAGGAGACCGGGACGGGCTACCGTCCCGACGCGCTGTTCACCGTGCCGGTAAAAGCGGACCGGTCGTCTGCGGCGGGGAGATCGTCTATCTCAGCCGCCGCGGCGTATGCGCCGTCACCGACGGCTCGCCGATCGACGGGAGAAGGGCGGAGATCCGCTCCCGGCGGCTGGACGGCGCGCTGACCGTGACGGAAAATACGCGGATGCTGACCGACGGCGATACGCTGTTCGTCTTTGAGGGACAAAATGTCTTTCTGCTGGATCTTACCCGCCGTCAGGCGGCGCAGAACGATCCTTACACACGCTATGTGTATGAGGCGTACGTCTGGACGCTGCCGGTGGGCGGCGTGCCCTGCGTCACGGCGGACGGCGTCGGCCTGTGGCGGGAGGACGAACTCTATCTGTTCGATGAGACCATCGCGCGGGATGAGATCCGAGAGGACGGGAATATCATCCGTTCCGCGATCGCCGCGCGCTGGGAGACCCATCCGATGAAGGGCGCCGGACCGCACGCCTGCACGCGCTTTTTCGCGCTGACGGCGGAGACGGAGGGCGGCACCGCCCTGCGGATCGGCGTGAAGGACGGAGAGCAAACGCGCCTTTTGCGGGACTATGACGGAAGGCTGGGCGCTTTCCGCTACGCCCGCGTGTATTACGGACAGTGGTGCTACCGCGTCCGGGGCGAGCGGACGGCGAGGTTCCCGCTGCCGCTCCGCCATCAGAAAGGCGCGGCGCTGACGCTGGAAAACGACGTAACGGATCAGCCGCTGACGCTGATCAGCGTCACGGCGGAGTACAAATAAGGAGGATCATATGGCGACGGTCAGACAGGCGTACACGTCGGTGTACGCGAAAAATACGGGCAGTTATTCCCGCGCGGTCCGTCAAAAACTGACGGAGTACGAGCGTGAGTACGAGAAAAAAACCGGCGCCGCGGCGGAAAAACTGCGGCAGGCGTACGGAAGTTACGAGAGAAAACGCCGCGCCGTCCCGCAGGCGGCGCGGGCGGCGGGCATCAGCGGCGGGAGCGTCAGCGACCGCCGGATCGCGCAGAGGACGGCGCTCGCGGACGCCGTGCGCGCGGCGGCGGAGACCGACAGGGCGGCTTATCAGACGCTGAAAGACAAGACGGATCGCGCGGTCGTCACCGAGGAAGCGCGCATCGCCCGGGAGAGGGCGGCGGCCGCCGCCGCTCTGCGGAAAGCCGCCGAAAAAGAACAGGCGGCGGCGGAAAAGACGGCGGCGAAAACGGCGAAAAAGAAAACGTCGTCCGCCGGGAAAAAGAAGACCGCCGGGACCGGAAAGGCGGTCAAGGCGGCGGTCCGGGGCGTGAAAAAAGCGGTGTCCGTCGAAAAGAGCGCCGCCGCCGGGCGGCATAAGCAGACGGTGAAGACCGTCCTGCAAAGCGCGCTGACAGGCGCCGCCACGGCGGGGATCGATATCCGGCGGAAAAAGAAATAGCGCGGGCGCGCGGCGGGGACCCCTTCTGTCATTTTCGCTAAAATGCGATCGCTATTCTTGTGCAGATTGCCATATTGCAGAAAAGCGGCAAATATAGTATACTAATAAGGCAAAGACGGAACTCTTTGCCGAATTGTTACGCAGTAATGAGAAGAAAGAAGGGATACCACTTGAAAAAGATCAAAAGACTTGTCGTGTTTCTCGTCGTTTTGACGATGGCGCTGTCTCTGATGGTCGCCTGCCGTCCGTCCGATGACGATGATGAGATCTCCGTCGTCAGCCCGGGCAACAAGGGGACGACTTCGCAGACCACCGACAACGGCGGCACAGTCGACAACGGCGGCACGTCCGACAACGGCGGCACGACCGACAACGGCGGCACGGCCGACAACAGCGGCACGACCGACAACGGCGGTACGACCAACAACGGCGGCACGACCAACAACAGCGGTACGACCAACAACAGCGGCACGACCAACAACGGCGGTTCGAGCAACAGCGGCGGCACGACCAAGACGGCGAACTCCGACATCGAGATTGTCAGCACCTCCGAGAACCCGCTGCTTGTCAAGGGCAAGGCGATCAACCGTGAAGCCAAGGTCTCCTATGATCTTGATAAGACGGGCTTTGTCAAGAACACCAAACTCAGCGATCTGAAAGGCAAGACCTTCACGCTGTACACCGGCGTTGACTACGGAATCTGGAGTTACTACAACAAGAGCGAGAAGCTCGTCAACGAATGGCAGTGGTTCAAGGACATCAAGAGCGTGTACGGCTGCACCATCAAGTATGTGCGCTGCGCGCCGGGCAACAACGTCGTCCGTCCTTTCCAGGCGATGAGCGCCGGTAAGGACATCGACCTGATCACCACCCACGTCGCCTCTTTCCCGTACATCTGCAACATCCTGGAGCCGCTTGACAGTTATGTGGATATGAACAGCTTCAAGAACTCCGTCGGACTTGACCCGCAGATCACCTCCCTGACCAAATGGAAGGGCAAGAACATCTGCCTTGGCGCGGCGTGCGCGCTGGGCGCTCTCAACTACAACGCGACGTTCATCAAAAACCAGGGTCTCGAGGATCCCTATGAACTGTTCAAAAAGGGACAGTGGAACTGGACCAACTTCAAGAAGTATATGAACGGTCTGCCCGCCACTGACGCGCAGGGACGGAAGGTCATCGGCATGGCGACCTGGTCGCAGTACTGGTATTGGGCGAGCACCAACGGCAAAGCGTGCTTTGAGATCGACAGCGACAACACCAGCGGCGGCATCATCAACAATATGGAGACTCCTGAGGTCAAAGAGACCTACGTCTGGCTGGAAGGCGTCTGCAAATCCTCTAAGTGCGTCTACTACAACGGTAGCAGTAGTAACTATTTCTGGGGCACCAAACCTGACTATTATTGCTGTATGCAGTACGGCAACGTCGGCGTCAACGTCGCCGGCATCCTGGAGGATTACAACAAGACCAACAAGTACTTCTGGGTCCCGTTCCCCAAGAACGAGAAGAACAGTAAAGCGGTCAACCACGTTGAAGTCTACGGCTACGGCATCGGCATCCCGCGGAAAACGACCAAACCCGCCAACCGCGCGGCGGCGGTCAAGTTCTGCGAGCTGTGGTGCAACCGCTACGCCGAGGCGAAGTTCGACGGTCTGATCGACAAGTCGAAATTCACCCACGAACAGGCGATGGAAGTCTACAACTTCGGTATGACCAACGCCCGCTTCGGTCTCGGTTCCGGCGTCGGAAAACTCGCATCCTATGCCTCCGGCAAGGACACCAACTTCAACAAGTCCATCACCGACGCGTCCTTCTCGACGGCGTCCTGTCTGCAAAAAATGTACAACTACGCCAAACAGGAAGTCGCCAACGTCCTGAAATTCGGTATCCAATAAAAACCGGAATTCACAAAACAAAGACCCCGAAAGCAAATGCTTTCGGGGTCTTTTTTGCTGAATTTTAAAAAACAGGCGAGAGTTTTTTTATTTGGAGCGAACGCTTTCAGAAACTTTTTTATAAATTTAAAAAAACAGGTGAGAGTTTTTCCTCTTTTGTACGTCTAATATATAGAGAAGGTCAAGGCTGTCCCGCGATACGGCGTTTTGTCTTTATCGCGGGGAAACCTTGACACTATACGTATACAAAGGAGGAATTGAAAATGAAAAGCGTGAAAAAGATCCTCGCGCTTCTTCTGATTTTGACGATGGCGATGACCTTGATGGTCGCCTGCCGGCCGTCAGAAGAGGAAGAGGCGGTGCTGGATACCAAGAAGGGCACCACGACGGCGCCGAACAGCGACAACGACGGAACGGTCGATCAGGACGGTCAGCCGACAGATCAGACAGGTCCCTCGACCAACGATCAGACGGTAGATCCGACCAATCCCTCGACCAACGATCAGACGGTGGATCCGACCAATCCCTCGACCAACGATCAGACGACGGATCCGACCAAACCCGGCACCAATCAGGGGCAAACACAGCGCCCCGGCAAGGAGATCGACACTACCCCCGCGACGGAAAACCCGCTGCTTGTCAAGGGCAAGGCGATCAATCGTGAAGCCAAGGTCTCCTATGATCTTGATAAGACGGGCTTTGTCAAGAACACCAAACTCAGCGATCTGAAAGGCAAGACCTTCACGCTGTACACCGGCGTTGACTACGCGATCTGGAGCTACTACAACCAAAGCGAAAAATACATCAACGAGTGGCAGTGGTTCAAGGACATCAAGAGCGTATACGGCTGCACCATTAAATATGTGCGCTGCGCGCCGGGCAACAACGTCGTCCGTCCTTTCCAGGCGATGAGCGCCGGCAAGGATATCGACCTGATCACCACCCACGTCGCCTCCTTCCCGTACATCTGCAACATCCTGGAGCCGCTGGACGGTTACGTGGATATGAAAAACTTCAAGAACTCCGTCGGACTTGACCCGCAGTTGACCGAGCAGACCAAGTGGAAGGGAAAATATATATGCCTCGGCGCCACCTGCGCGCTGGGCGCGCTCAATTACAACGCGACCTATATCAAGAGCCAGGGACTGGACGATCCCTATGAGTTGTTCAAAAAAGGACAGTGGACCTGGGCGAACTTCAAAAAGTATATGAACGGTCTGCCCGCCACCGACTCTCAGGGACGTAAGCTCATCGGCATGGCGACCTGGTCGCAGTACTGGTATTGGGCGCCCACCAACGGCAAGGCCTGCTTTGAGATCGACGGCAACAATCCCAGCGGCGGCATCATCAACAATATGGAGACTCCCGAGGTCAAGGAGACTTTCGTCTGGCTGGAAGGCGTCTGCAAATCCTCGAAATGTACCTATTACAACGGTTCTACCGGTGACTGGTTCTGGGGCACCAAATCCGACGCCTACTGCTGTATGCAGTACGGCAACCTCGGCGTCAACGTCGCGGGCATCAAGGAGGATTTCAACAAGAAAAACCGCTATTTCTGGGTCCCGTTCCCCAAAAACGAGAAAAACAGCAACGCGATCAACCACGTTGAGATCTACGGCTACGGCATCGGCATCCCGCGCAAGACGACCAAACCCGCCAACCGCGCGGCGGCGGTCAAGTTCTGCGAGTTGTGGTGCAACCGCTACGCGGAGGCGAAGTTCGACGGTCTGATCGACAAGTCGAAATTCACCTATGAGCAGGCGATGGAAGTTTACAACTTCGGTCTGACCAACAGCCGGTTCGGCCTTGGCTCCGGCGTCGGAAAACTCGCGTCCTACGCCTCCGGCAAGGACACCAACTTCAACAAGTCCATCACCGACGCGTCCTTCTCGACGGCGTCCTGTCTGCAAAAAATGTACAACTACGCCAAACAGGAAGTCGCCAACGTCTTGAAATTCGGCGTGCAATAAACTGTTTCCCGTCCCTTTCGGGATACCTGTTTCCGGGCGCGGCTGTCTGCCGCGCCCGGTTTCCTTTTTTTGTTGAGTTTTTTTGATATTTTTTTTCGCGGACTATTGACATCCGGTGACCAGGTGTTACAATAAACGTGGAAATCCCCCAAAAGCCCCTTTGCAACACGGTGTCACCCACCGGGAAAGCGATCGTTCTGATGAAAAGCAACGTCGATATGTGCCGCGGTCCGATACTGCGCGGCATCATTCGCTACACGATCCCGATCATTCTGACAAATTTTCTCCACCTCGCGTTCAACGCGGCGGATCTGATCGTCGTCGGCAGATTTTGCGGCAGTCTTTCCGTGGCGGCCGTGGGAGCGACCGGCGCGCTGACCGCCACTTTTGTCAATCTTTTCAACGGAATGTCCATCGGCACCGGCGTCTGCGTGGCGCAGTCAGCGGGCGCGGGCAGTAAACGGCAGCTTCACCGCGCCGTCCATACCACGGTGCCGCTGGCACTGCTGCTGGGGATCTCGATGACGGCGATCGCTCTCTGTTTCGCGCCGGGCATCCTGCGCGTGATGGGAACACCGGAGGATATCCTGCCGCTGTCCACCACATATGTTCGCATTTTCTTTTTCGGCATCACGCTGGATCTCCTTTACAATTACAGCGCCGCCGTTCTGCGGGCCATAGGGGAGTCCCGCAAGCCGCTGATCTTTCTGACGTCGGCGGGCGTTCTGAACGTGGCGCTCAACCTTTTGTTCGTCATCGGGTTTAAAATGGATGTGGCGGGCGTGGCGCTGGCGACAACGCTTTCCAAACTGCTGTCCGCGGCGCTGGTCCTTGCCTCGCTGATGCGGCGCACCGACGCGTGCAAACTGCGTCTGCGGGAAATGCATATCTATAAAGCGCAACTGTTCAAGATCCTGCACATCGGCATCCCCGCGGGGATCCAGGCGTCGCTGTTCGGCATCGCCAACATCACGGTGCAGTCCTCCGTCAATTCGCTGGGCAGCGTGGTGGTGAGCGGCAACGCCGCCGCCGCCAACATCGGCAACTTTATCTGTACCGGGATGAACTCCGTCTCAACGGCGGCGATGAATTTCATCGGGCAGAACGTCGGCGCGCAAAATCCGCGGCGGGTGCGGCAGATCTACCATACCTGCCTTGCGCTTGTGACCGTTGTCGGGATGGCGATGAGCGCGCTGCTCTGGATCTTCGCCAGGCCGCTGCTCGGCATCTATATCACCGACTCGCCGCAGGCGATCGATTACGGCGTGCTTCGCGTCACGGTGGTAGGGCTTTCCTATTTTTTGTGCGGCATGGTGGACGTTTCAAGTTCCAGCATCCGGGGGATGGGCGTCAGCGTCATCACGATGTTCAATTCCCTGCTCGGCGCGTGCGGGCTCAGGATCCTGTGGATCCTTACCGTTTTTTCCCTTCCGCAATTCCACACGCCGGTGGGACTTTACCTTTGCTATCCCGTCTCCTGGGCGATCACCTTTCTCGCGCACGCGATCACTTACCGGATCGTGTTCCACCGCTGGGTGGACCGCATTCACGGCGCGCGGGAGAAGGAGGCCGTCCCCGCGAAAGTATGATCGGAATTGAATAGAAAACGGGCGCGCCGCGAGATGAAAAGCGGCGGCGCCCGTTTTTTTCACGCCGCGGCCGGTGCTTTCATAGAATAGGTCAGATGATTTTTCAAGGCAGGGGAGTGGTAAGGATGACGACGGCGGGGATCCTCGCGGCGGATGAGAGATTTGACGCGGTGTTTGATATCTTACGGCAAAGCGGGATGGAGTGCCGCAGGATCGCGCGGGGAGAGACGGCGGACGTCGATCTGCTCGTTTTGCCGCTGCCGCTGTCCGACGATACCGCCCCGGCGCTTGAGCCGCTTTTCCGCGCGCACCGCGGCAAGCGGGCGTTCGGCGGCAAGTGCGGCGCGGCGGTAAGAGAGCTGGCGGAGAAATACGACGTGTTTCTCACCGATTACTGTGAGTATGAGCCGTTCGCCGTCCGCAACGCCGTCCCTACGGCGGAGGGCGCTTTGGAGATCGCGATGAGGGAGACGAAACGGACGCTTTGCGGCGCGAAAGTTATGGTGTGCGGGTTCGGCAGGATCGGCAAGATCCTTTCAAACCGTCTGCGGGCGCTGGGAAGCGAGGTCACCGTGTCCACCACCGACCCCGCGAACGAGGCGTGGTGCGGGGCGCTCGGCTACCGCTGCGTCTCTCACCGGGACCTTGTGCGCACGGCAATGGAACAGGACATCGTGTTCAGCACCGCGCCCGCGCGGATCTTCGATCGGGCGGCGCTTGAAAAGTGCCGGCGGGAAACGCTGTTTGTCGACCTTTCCGGCAGACCCGGCAGTATTGACGCCGCCGCGCCGGGGTTTCGCGTCGTACAGGCGTTCGGACTGCCCGGCAGGGTCGCGCCCCGCGCCGCGGGAGAGATCATCGCAAAATGTATTATAAAGTTATGGAAGGAGGACGCCTATGGAACCGGATAAACAGCGGCTCGGTGTGGCGCTGTGCGGCTCCTTCTGCACGTTTTCACAGGTGCTGCCTCAAATCAAAGGGTTGTGCGAAAGGTACGACGTCATCCCCATCGTATCCGAGGCGGTGTATGCCACCGATACGAGGTTCGGCAAAGCGCGGGATCATATCCGGGCGCTGGAGGAGATGACCGGAAGGCCGGTCCTGCACACCATCGCGGAAACGGAGCCGATCGGGCCCAAAAAGATGCTGGACGCGCTGCTGGTCGCGCCCTGCACCGGCAATACGCTCGCGAAGATCGCGGCCGGCATCGCCGACACGTCGGTCACGCTTGCCGTCAAGGCGCATCTGCGCAATGAGCGGCCGGTGATCCTCGCGCCGTCGACCAACGACGCGCTCGCGGCGGCGGCAAAAAACATCGGCGCGCTGCTCGCGCGCCGTCATTTTTATGTTGTGCCGTTCGGACAGGACGAGCCGCGAGGCAAACCGAGAAGCGCCGTGGCGGATATGCGGCGTATCCCGCAGGCTGTCGCCGCCGCCCTGCGCGGGGAGCAGCTCCAGCCTGTGCTGATAGGAGCGGAATAATAAACAAGGAGACAGGGAACCGTCCCCTGTCTCCTTGAATTTTTTTATTTATAAATCTCACATAGTATTTTCCGTATTTCATCCACTGATGAGAAAACCGCGGTGGGGGTGATACCGTATTTCGGGATATCCTCAACGGTGCTTTCGCCGCTCAGCACCAGAAGGCTCTGCGCCTTTGTGCCCCGCGCCACCGCGATATCGGTATAAAGTCTGTCGCCGACGAAGGCGACTTCCTCCTCCTTATAGCCTGTGACGTCCAGCACATATTCCAGCGTGCGGCGGCTGGGTTTTCCGAAATATTCGACAGGCGAGACGCCGGTCGACGTCGTGATCAGGGCGAAGATGGAACCGCAGTCGGGGATGAAACCGTCCTCGACGGGGCAGTTGAGATCGGGATTGACGCCGTAGACCGGCACGCCCTTCCGGATGAAAGAACAGGCTTTGGCGAGGCGGTCGTAGGCAAGGGTCGTGTCAAAGCCCACGACAACGACCGTCGGGTCGCTTTCGGTCAGCGTGACGCCCGCCGCCTCAAAATCGGCGCGCAGATAGGGCGTCCCAAGCAAAAAGACGCGCGCGTCCGGCAGGTTTTTCCGTAAATAGCGCAGTATCACGGCGTTGGAGATCATCACCCTGCCGTCGCCGCCCGGCACTCCCATTTTGCGCAGTTTTTCCTCGTAGAAGGGCACGTTTTTGGAGGAATTGTTGGTGTAAAAGTAATGGTCGATCCCAAAGGGCGCGAGACAGCGGATAAATTCATCCGCGCCGGGGATGAGTTTGCCGCCGAGGTAGATGGTGCCGTCCATATCCAGCACAAAGCATTTGATCTTTTTGAGTATTTCGATACGCGGATCCATTTCAAAACTCCTTTTTTGATGTCGCTAATATCTTATCATATAAGAGTGGAAAAATCAACCGTTGACTTTCCCCGCGCATAAGGGTACAATAGAAGGCAGTGAAATAAAAAGGAGTTGATCTGTATGGGATGCACCCATAACTGTGATACTTGTTCCGCCGCCTGTTCAAGCAAGGAGCCGGAGAGCTTTCTCAAACCGCTCTGCGACGGAAGCAGCGTCAAAAAAGTCTACGCTGTCGTCAGCGGCAAAGGGGGCGTCGGCAAAAGCACGGTGACGAGTATGCTCGCCGTCACGATGAACCGCCGCGGCTTCCGCACGGCGATCCTGGACGCTGACGTGACCGGTCCTTCCATCCCCGCGATGTTCGGCATCCACGGCAAAGCGGAAAGTATGGGGGACAAGCTGCTCCCCGCCCGCAGCAAGACAGGCGTTGAGATGATGAGCATCAACCTGCTGCTGCCGGAGGAGGACGATCCTGTCGTGTGGCGGGGACCTGTGATCTCAGGCGCGGTCAGCCAGTTCTGGACGGACACGGTGTGGAAGGATATCGACTATATGTTCGTCGATATGCCGCCGGGCACGGGAGACGTGCCGCTGACGGTGTTCCAAAGCCTGCCGGTGGACGGCATCATCGTGGTGACCTCGCCCCAGCAGCTTGTGTCCACCATCGTCACCAAGGCGGTCAAGATGGCGAAAATGATGAATATCCCCATCGTCGGGATCATCGAGAATTATTCCTTCTTTACCTGCAAAAAGTGCGGGGAAAAGACCGATATTTTCGGCAAGAGCCATATCGAACAGATCCTGGCGTCTCAGGGATTGACCCTGCTCGGCAAACTGCCGCTGGATCCCGATATCGCCCGCGCCGCGGACAGCGGACTGATCGAGCTGTTCGAGGGCGACGCGATGGAAAAAGTCGCGGACGCGCTGGAATAGGATAAGAGAAAAAAACCTGCAAGCACTGTGCTTGCAGGTTTTTAAAACATCTTTTCCGCGTTTTGAAGGCGTTTTGCCTTGTCTACGTTCGATTTCACGAACGCGGCGTCGATCTCCGCGTCTGTGTAGTCATAGCCCCCGATCGCCGTCCTGACGGTCGTAAGGTGCGTCTTGTGCTTTTCGGCGCGGTCGGCGGAACGCAGGTTCGCCGTGAATTTTCGCGAGAACTCCTCCAGGGGCAGGGCGACGCGGTAGTTGGCGGTGTCGACGCTGTCCCGCACCATGATATTGCCCTCGTGGACGCGGTAATACTGTTTTTCCAGCGGGGAGAGCAGATAGAAAGTACCGCGCTCATCCGCCCAGCGTTCCAGCCGCCAGAGATAGACGCGTCCTTTGACGATCTTTTCACGGTTGGGGAACGCCTCGCTGTCGCCGAGCAGTAAAACGCGGATCTCCCTGTCCGGGATCTCTCCCGTGATGTCCAGTGTGACAGAGGCGGTGATCTCGGTGTAGACGAGGGTGGGGGTGTCGTATTTTTCCACGAGCGCCCGGACGGTTTTGACATCGGTCACCTCGACCGTCGCGAGATCGGCCGCGTCCCGTTTTACAAGCGTGATGAGATTTTCAAAACCATCGTCCGCTTTTTTGGTGCTGATCCGTACGACATCCGTCGCCGCCGGCGTCAGGACGTCGTAGACGACGCCCGCCGCGACGAGCAGTATAAGGATCAGCGTGACGGTGAGGATGACGGGAAGGCGGCGTTTCATTGTTCGGCCTCCTTTGCCGTCGGCGCGTAGAGTTTCAGCATTTGCTCATAAAAGAGGATCTGCCGGGCGTAAAAACTCTGCTTTTCGAAATACAGCGCGTAGCTCGCGCCGCTCATTTCAAAGCCGAACTCCTCCTTGATGGTCCGCGCCTCGATATCGGGGACGGCGCGGGAGCAAGTCAGGTCGAAGGCGGCGCCGGTGTCAAGAAACCCTTTATAGAAAATGGCGGTGTCGCGGCTCTCTTTGAGAGAGGCGTCGGTCAGCCGGGCGACTTCCAGCGTCCTGCCGTAGTCCAGCGGCACGTACAGCCGCAAAAAGCGGGGCGCCCAGGCGTCGTCGGTATCCATCGTGCCGATGGTGACGCCGATGACGTCAAACACCGTAAAGCCCTCCGGCAGGTCGATGCGGAAGGTGGAGGAGGAGCCGAGTTCAAAATCGTCTTTACCGGGCGTGTCCAGCGGATAGCGGCGGGTATAACCGCCGTCGGACAGTCTGCCGTTCAGCGTGATATCGGCGTACAGCACGCCGTTGTAGTTGAGTTCCTCATAGTCCGGCAGGGCGCGGGCTTCGGACAGTTCGGAGAGCATCTGCGAGCCGGTGGCGGCGGAGACCGTCTCCACGTCGAGATACAGCGCCGTCGCCGATTTGACGTTGAGAGAGGCGAGCGCTTCGGCGCGCAGCGTCTGGTCGCCCAGATCGGTCAGTCCCGCCTCGGAGAGTTTGTTCAGCACGGAAAACAGCGCGGCGTACTGCTGATAGGTCTGATTGTCCTGCCTGGTGTCGGTCAGATCCACACTGCGCCGTTTGTTGCCGCCGCTGCCGAGAGTGACGGCGTTTTGCCAGCTTTCCCGGGCGATCAGCACGCGTTTGCCGCCCAGCAGGAAAGAGAGGTTCGCGTAGTCGCACTGCCAGTCGCCGTACTTGCCGTCCGCGCCGGGCGTCAGGACGAGAGAGGCGGCGGAAATGTCAAAGGGCGTTTTCCCGAAAGGCAGGGTGACGATGAAATAGTCCGTCCTGCCCGCCGTGAACTCGTCCGCGCGGTGGCGGGCCCGAAGCGGCGCCTCGGCGCTTTTGCCGTCGGCAAAAGTCAGCCGCAGGTTGACGCCGCCGTTTTCCAGCGCCGGGGTACGGTTTTTGAAATTGGAAAGGGAGGTCGTGCGGACCGTTACGCACAGATGGTTGGAGGAGCCGAGATGAGCCAGCGTGCGGAAATAGGGCACGTTCCTGTCAAAGGTATCGGGATAGGTCAGTTTTCGCTCGATCTTCCGGTCGACAGAGTGATAGGCGCGTACACACAGCACGCTGCCGCCGATCACCACACAGCACGCCGTCACAAGGCTGAGCGTCGTGAAAACACGGGCGGCGTATATACTCATAAAGGAGCGGCGCGTCTCACTGCTCTTAAAGATCCGGCGGATCCGCCGTTTTATCAGCCGCGCGTTGACGCGCAGCCACTGCCCGAGCCGGCGGGCGCGTATTCTCTTTCGTAAATTTTCTTTTGCCATATCAGAAGTATTCCCTTTGTTTTGAAAAAAGATCCACGCTCTGTCTTTCGGGACGGCGTGGATCTTTATAGATAAGTATGAGTTACGCCGTGACGTTCTCCGTCTGCGTCTCGTGCTGTACGCTGGGCGTGTCGTATTGCTGATTGAGCGCGTCCACTTCCGCCTGATAGTTGGTATCTTTCAGATACATCGAGACCAGGCAGTTGACATACAGTCCGAAATTCGTGTCCTCCTGATTGGCGTTGGCGGCAAAAGCCTTGCGGTAGTAGCCGATCAGAAGTTTGGGATATTTGAGGTAATCATCGTCGCTCGCGGCGGAGTCCTCCACGTAACTGAGAGAGTTCTTGTTGCCGTACAGCGAGTCGATCCGTTTGGTGTAATAGATCGTTTCCTTTTTAACGCTGTCGCGCAGCGTGCCCGCGATGGTGGCGTACATATTGGCGTCCTGGCTGAGCAGTTTGGCGCCGCAGGTCAGATACGCGTTGAAATATCCGGAATACTGGACGTAGGGGACGTCGGAGAACTGCGTGCAGACAAGATAGGCGATGAAATTCGCCTGCGCGTCAGACTGGAAACCCCGCTCCTTGGCGATGCCCTTGGCAACGAGGAAGGGGATGGCGATCTCGGGATAATAGGGGTTGATCTGCACCTCGCCGGTCAGCGGCGAATAGGCGCTGCCGATGCCCATCGACGTATAGATCGGACCGGCCAGCGTCTGCTTGACGTTGATGGAGGGGCCCTTCAAAGAGGGGATCGCCTCGCCCGCCGCCTTAAACGCCGCGTTGACGGCCTTGGCAAGCGCGTTGGTGGACGTCTTGCCGGTGCGGGCGTAACGGGACGCGCCGTTTTTCTCCAGATAGAAAATGCCGGTCGCTTCCTCGGAATTTTCGTTGGCGGTGTTGATGACGACGTTGTTGATCTTGTCAACGATGTAGATCATCGTCTCGCTGAGGGTCTGCTCATTGGCGGGCTGATTGACGTAGACCTGCTCGCCGTTTTCATCTTTATAGGTAGTAAGGAAACTCTTGCGTTTGGAGGCGACGCCGTAGCCGAAACTGTAAAACAGGGTGATGATCAGCACGAGCGCGAGCGTGGCGTAGCCGAACTGGATCCACAGTCTGCCGCGCAGCAGTTTGCTTTTCTTGACCTGCACCGTGCGTACGATGATAAAGGCAAGATAGCCGAGCCAGCCGAGCAGGATGAGGATCAGCAGGATCTCGAACACCGAGAAGGGCAAAATGTTGTTGATCGCCGCGGTGAATGAGGTAAATCCCTTATAAAGGCTGTTTGCCATTGAATTGGAGAATGCCGGGACGACCGCCGCGACAAGCCATAAGATCGCCGCGATGAGACCCAGCCCGATCAGTGAGAATTTGATGATCGCGTTGGCAAGCGGCGAGAGCAGCAGAAACTGCGCGGTCTCTCCTTTTGTCAGCGTTCCTTCCTCATAATCCAACAGATCCTGATCGGAAAATTCCAGACCTTCGCCGCCCGCCGCCAGCGCGTCGAGCGAGACGTTCTGTGCAACGGTGTTGTCCAGCAAGGTTCCGGAAGTATCTTTCAAAGTATCGCTCATATGAAAGTCCTCCTTACATACCCTATATAAAATTATACTAATATATTTTCTCTAAAATTGCAATACAATTTTAACATTTTTCGTGGATTTTACATAATTTCGTCAATCTACACAAAAAACAGGGAAATTATTTGTCGACTTCAAAAAGCACGCCGAGAGTGCCCTGTCCGCAGTGACTGTTGACAGTGGCGCCCGCTTTGGTCTCATAGATGTTCTCGAAAGAGGCGTGGGTCTCCACGATCTCCCGCACGGCGGCGACGATATCCTCGTCGCAGTTGGTGTGGGTGATAAAGACGTTTTTCATACGGATGTTTTCCGTTTTGGTGAGTTTGTCGAGCGCGTACTGCCGGATGACCTTGGCAAGGGGGCCCCTGTATTTCGTGCCGACGACCATACCGCCGTCCCGCACCTCGATGCAGGGGTGCAGTTTGAGCAGGTTGGCGCCCAGCGCCGATACCGCCGAGCATCTGCCGCCCATACGCAGGTAGTCGAGCGTATCCACGACAAAACTCGTGCGCACGAGAGAGGCGCGCTCACGGACCGCTTCAACAACGCTTTCGGCGTCCATCCCGTCGCAGAGCATATCCGCCGCGTCCAGCATCAGATGCGCCGTGCCGGTGGAGAGGTTGAGACTGTCCACGACGTAGACGCCGCTTCCGATCTCCTCGGCGGCCAGCCTCGCGTTCTGATGGGTGGAGGAGAAACCGGAGGAGATGTTGAAATGGATGACCGTCTCTCCTTTGTCGGTGTATTGACGGAAAAACGCCTCGTAATCGGGGATGGTGCCGGCGGCCGTCTTGGGCAGAACGCCCGTTTCCTTCACGTATTTATAAATATCCTCGGGGAACACGTCGATACCGTCCTTGCCGTAGGTATCGCCCAGTCCGACGAAAAGCGGCATGATGCCGAAATCATATTTCCGGATCAGTTCGGGGGACAGATCGCAGGTACTGTCCGCCGTGATGCGAATGGTGCTCATACTTTTCTCCTCCAAAAATGATCTTCGCCTATTATAATATATTATTTTTTTAAGATTGTCAATAAAAAACATTCTTTCGCCGTCGATCCTTTTCGATGATTTTCGCGGATGCGGGGAAGTATAATACCCGCAGGAGGGACCCGAATGACGATCTATGTAGATCTTCTTTTTTTGCTCAATCTCATCGTGAACTACTTACTGCTCGCGGCGGGCGGCATCCTGCGGAAACGCCGCCTGCGGCGGGCGAGACTTCTTGCCGCGGCAGTGGTCGGCGCGCTGTACGGCGTGTTCGTGTTTTTTCCGCGGATGAGCGTGATGGCGTGGGGCGGACTGCGCCTGCTGACCGGCGCGGGGCTGGTCGCCATCGCTTTCCCGCCCAAAAGCCCGAGGGGATTTTTGGGCGATGTCGGCGCCTTTTTCGCCATGCTCGCGGCTTACGGCGGCGGGATGTACCTGTTTTACGCCTTCACGGCGGCGGGCGCGGAGATGGTGTATTCCAACGGCGTCTATTACGTCGATCTGCCGCTTTGGGCGCTGCTCGCGCTGTCCTTCGGCTTTTACGGCGTCATCCGCCTGATCGCGTTTCTGCAAAACCGCCGCGCGCCGCGGGAGAGTTTCGTGGACGTCGAGCTGCGGTGTCTCGGCAGATACCGCGCGCTCAAAGGGATGACGGATACCGGCAACGCGCTGCAGGATCCGCTCACCCTCGCGCCGGTCGTTATCGCGGAGACTCGCGCGCTCAAAGGGATGCTGCCGGACGATCTGCTGGACGCGGCGGGCGGCGGCGCGGAGCGGCTGGAGGAGATCGCGGGGCGGTACGGGAAACTTCGCTGCCGCCTGGTGCCGTTCCGGAGCGTGGACGGGCAGAGCCGGATGGTGCTTGCCGTGCGTCCGGACTGGATCCGCCGTCTGCCCGACGGGGAGCCGGTGGAAAACGTCGTGCTGGGGCTGACCGATATACCGCTTTCGGCGGACGGATCCTTTGAGATCCTGCTGCACGGCGGACTTTGGAAATGAGGAGAGGGAAAATGCTGAAACGGTTGAAAACGCTGTTCCGACGGCTGTTCGGACGGGTGTATTATCTCAGCGGGTACTGCACGCTGCCGGCGCCCCTGCCGGCGGAGGCGGAACAGGCGCTGATCCGCGCGCTGGCGCGGGGCGACGACGCGGCGGGACAAAAACTGATCGAACACAATCTGAGACTTGTCGTCTATATCGCGAAGCGGTTCGACGGCAAGGGCGTGATGACGGAGGATCTCGTCAGCATCGGCAGCATCGGGCTGATCAAGGCGATCCGCACGTTCGACGCCGCGAAAAACATAAAACTCGCCACCTACGCCTCGCGCTGTATCGAAAACGAGATCCTGATGTATCTGCGCAAGGTGAGCGCCGCCCGCGCCGAGGTGTCCATCGACGAGCCGCTCAGCGTGGACTGGGACGGCAACGAACTGCTGCTCAGCGACGTGCTGGGCACCGACGCGGACAGCGTGGGACGGGATATCGAGCGGGACGAGGAGAGAAAGATCCTGCGCCTGGCGCTGGAAAAACTCTCCCCGCGGGAAAAACAGATCCTTCAGATGCGTTTCGGGATGGACGGCAGGCGGGAGATGACCCAAAAGGAGGTCGCCGACGCGCTGGGCATCTCGCAATCCTATATTTCAAGGCTGGAGAAAAAGATCATCCGGCGGCTGCGCTGCGAGATCGAAAAGATCACCTGAATAAACGCCGCCCCGCGGTCTATCATAAAGATAGAAAGGCGGGGATGTTTTGAACGGACACAAAGTGGAGATCAGCGGCGTCAACACGTCGGAACTCCCGGTACTGACGGACAAAGAAAAAACGGCGCTGCTGCGCCGGATCAAAGCGGGAGATAAAAAAGCGGAGGAGATTTTCATCAGGGGCAATCTGCGGCTGGTGCTGAGCGTTTTACAGCGGTTCCGGGGCAGGGGAGACACGCCGGACGACCTGTTCCAGGTCGGTTGTGTGGGGCTGATCAAAAGCGTGCGGAATTTCGATCTGTCGCTGGGCCTTAAGTTTTCCACCTACGCCGTGCCGATGATCCTCGGCGAGGTGCGCCGCTACCTGCGGGACAACAATATGGTGCGGGTATCCCGCTATATGCGGGACACCGCCTACAAGGCGCTGGCGGTCAAGGAAAAGCTGACGGCGCGGCTGTCCCGCTCGCCGACGGTGGAGGAGATCGCCGTAGAACTCACGCTCCCGCCGGAGGAGGTCGCAGGCGCCCTGGACGCCATCGTCGATCCCGTCAGTCTGTTCGAGCCGGTCTATTCGGAGGGGAGCGACACCATTTACGTGATGGATCAGGTGCGGGACGACCGGCAGAGCGACGACAACTGGATGCAGGAGATCCTGCTCAGCGAGACGATCGGCGCCCTGCCCGCGCGGGAAAAGCAGATCATCGCCCTGCGCTTTCTGGAGGGCAGGACGCAGATGGAGGTCGCGCGGGAGATCGGCATCTCCCAGGCGCAGGTGTCTCGCCTCGAAAAAGGCGCGCTGGCAAGGATCAAGGAGCAGATCCGGTAAGCGGAGGGGTCGCGAACGAAACGATCTTTCGACCGTAGGGGCGGCTATCAGCCGCCCGTCAAACCGGAACGCGACCTGCGGGCGGCAGGTTGCCGCCCCTACACGATGTTTCCCTGACGGGAAAATGATGTTGCGGCAAAGCCGCAAATGATGTTGCCCTTCGGGCAAATTAAGGATGATTTCCCCCGGTCTTTGACCGGGGGAAATCTTTATAACGGCTTTCCCTCAAGGGGAAGCCTCTCAGCGCACCCAATGAAATAGGAGAAAGCGGAGAATGTCACACATTCTCCGCTTTGACGTATTCCGCGTAAACGTCGCTTTTTTTGGCGCCGCGGTCTTTGGCGGCGGCTTTGATGGCGTCGTTTTTGGGCATCCCCAGCGCGCGGTAGTGATCGACGTGCTGACGAAGCGTCATCGTTTGCCAGAACGTCTCCTCCGTGACGGGCGTTTGCCGTCCGCCCACAACGACGACGTATTCCCCGCGCGGCGGCGTTTCCTCCTGCCGCGCGGCAAGTTCGGCAAGCGTCCCGCGGCACGTCTCCTCGTGCAGTTTGCTGATCTCACGGATCAGCGCGGCGGGCCGGTCGCCGCCGAACGCGCCGCAAAGATCGGCGAGCGTGCGGCAGAGTTTTTGAGGCGACTCGTAAAAGATCATCGTGCGGGTCTCGTTTTTCAGCGCGTCAAGATGCTCCGCGCGGCTTTTTTTGTTGACGGACAAAAATCCCTCGAAACAAAATCTGCCGGTGGGAAGTCCCGACAGGATCAGCCCGCAGATCAGCGCGCAGGGCCCGGCGACGGCGGTGACCTCATAGCCGTTTTGGACGACAAGCCGCACGAGATCCTCGCCGGGGTCGGAAACGGCGGGCATGCCCGCGTCGGTGACCAGCGCGACGGTGTCTCCCGCGCGGATCCTCGCGAGGATCTCCTCTCCCCGCTGCCGTTTGTTGTGCTCAAAATAACTGATCATCGGCTTTTTGATGCCGAGATGGTTGAGCAGTTTCAGGGTGTTGCGCGTGTCCTCCGCGGCGATGAGATCGACGCTTTCCAGCGTCCGCGCCACGCGCGGGGAAATGTCGGACAGATTGCCGATGGGCGTGCCGACAAGGTATAAAGCGGGCTGTTTCACCATGTTTCCTCCTCTGTTTTACGCGCGGAAAGCAAAAACGTTCCTCCGCTTTCCGTGTGTTGGTATCCCGTTGGTTCAAAATGATATTTCTTAAGTTTTGAGAGGATCTCCTCCCGGCGCGACGCCAGATGTATCATATAAAGCATACCGCCTTTACAGGTGAGATAAGACGCCGCGGCAAGAACGTCGTCGATCGTACAGTATATCTCGAATTTTGCCGCCGCGGCGGCGGGGTCTTTCGGAAGGATGCCGCTGCCGACGGGATAATACGGCGGATTTACGGCAACGGTGTCAAAACTTCCTTTAAATAATATATCTGAAATGTTTTTGATGTCTCCGCACAGCGCTTCCAGGCGATTTTCACAACCGTTTTGCCGTGCGCTCTCACGGCAGAGCGAAACGGAACGGCTGTCGATCTCCACCGTCGTCACGCGCTCCGCCTTGCCGCTCGCGAGCAGCATCAGCGCGACAGCGCCCGTCCCCGCGCAGAGTTCCGCGACCCGCCGGCCGCCCTGCGCCGGCAGCAGCTCGAACAGGCGTACCGCGTCGGTGCCGGAGCGAAACCCCGCGCCGTCCTGCCATATTTTATATCCGCCTATCATCAGATCATCCGGCTGCCGCATTTTACACACCTCTGCTTTTGCTCATTGTAGCACAAGTTGTCCGTTACTGTCAAACTGCACAAAAAAAAAGAGGGCTTTTTGGATAGTTGTCACATTTTCTTTTTTTAAGGAAGTTTTATATTGACGAGCCTTATTTTTAGTATTATAATATAGGTGACCAAGAAAAAGGAGGCTGACAAGATGAAACTTTGGAAAAGTCTGCTGGCGTCTGTTCTTGCGATCCTGTTGATTTTCAGTACCTCTTTATGCGCGTTCGCGTATACCGATATTTCGGAGGATAACCAGTATAAAGAGTACATAAAGATCGTGGACGCGCTCGGACTGATCCCCGCAAACACGATGGGCGACTTCAATCCGGTGGGGTACTATTCCCGCGGTGAGGCGCTCGTCACGGCGTACCGTATGATCAACGGATCGGACGGCGATCTGGATGATTACCGGAGCGGCGGTCAGTTGTTTGAGGATGTGGACAGCAGCAATCCTTATTTTCCGTATGTCAACTGGGCGTATGACAACAGTCTGATCACCAATGAGATCGAGGAGCAGAAATTCGCGCCTGCCGATCCGATCAGCGGCGCCGAGTTTCTGACGTTGTTCGTCAAGGTCGGCGGCATAGATATCGACGCGGTCCTTGCGGGCGGCAGCGGCGGCGGTGAGGAAGGCGAAGGCGGCGGCGAGGAAGGCTCCGCCGACGGCGCGGGCACGACGGCGGGAGAGTACACCTATCCCGACACTTACATCGACGCCGCGTTCGATTTCGCGGGAGACGTTATGGGCGACGAGGAAAAGATCACCCGTGAGGTCGCCTCGATGACCATCGCGCAGCTGCTCTGGTATCAGGACAGCGAGACCAATATCGACCTCTCGTCACTGCAGGACGATAACGGCAACTATCTCAACTGCTTTGCCACCAAGGTCTACGGACTGAATAAAGTGGTTATGAACATCCGCGCGACCAAGACCCGCAAGATGGGCTTTGAGTTCGACGGCGACGTGCTGCTCAGCAGCGGTTATGAGATGACCACCGATGAGGAGCTGTCCCGCTATATCGGGCACCCGATCAGCATCACCTTCCGTGATCAGGACAAATCCGGCACGCTGACGGACGATGAGGAGATCATCGATTATACCGTCAACTCCCTGATGATCCTGACGCCGGAGCTTTCCGATCTGACGCTGACGAGCTACACCGAGTTTGCCGTCACCAGCATCGGTCTGTCATTCTCCATCACGGGCGCGACGAAACTTTACTATAATGATGAACTGTGGAGCGAGGACGAGTTGATCAACCTGATCACCATCGCGGGTTCCACCGGCGCCAACGCCATCATCACCACCCGTCCGAATATGATGCTGACCGTCGTGCCGAGCGAGGTCGCGGATACCGAGTCCGGTTCCACGATGATCCTTGAAATGTTCGTGGAGGAGCATCGCCCGGCAAAGATCGTCGACATTTCCAACGGCGCCTACACCCTGCTGGATTATTACAGCCGCGGTACGGCGAATGAATATCAGCAGTATGACGTGTCGGATATCGTGTTCTCCACGTCCAACACCTCTGTCGGAGATTACGTGAACTTCTACACCTCTTACGGCAAGTGCTACATCCTGGAAGGCTCCGCGAAGGAGACGACCGTCAAATCCATCGGTTCGGGCAATAAGCTCACGCTGGAGGACGATACCGTACTCACGCCGCATCAGTTGTTCCGCCGTTCCAACACCATCCCGGAGATCGGTAAAAAGATCATCGCGATCACCGAGGACGTCACCGGCACGTATTACCTCGGTTGGGAGTATCCCAATTCTATGGAAAAGACGCCGGCCATGGTCCTCACCTATACCGAGAAGGGCGCGACGGTGCTCTACCACGTATACGACTGCGTCACCAAGAAAGAGATCGATCTTGATATCAATATCGACTACATCGACGCCAATTCCGCGATCGAGGAAGGCGAGTTCGTGTATTACAGTCAGGACACCGAGGGCAATTACGCCATCACCCGCGCCAATATCTCCGACAAGGTCAAACTCGGCGTCGAGACGGACGATTACTTCGTCGAGTCCTCCACCGGCAAGATCTATAAGAAGAGTAAGTACTACTACGGCAACCTGTACACCGATACCTTCAAGGAGGATTATTACAAGATGATCCTCGACGTATCCGGCAACGTGCTTGCTCTAGAATAAACCTCATCTTTTCAGCGATCATTTAAAATCTCCCCCGCACTGTGTGCGGGGGAGATTTTTTCGTTTTGTTTTCTATTGTTTGGGATCCTTTCCGGTAAAAATATCGTAACTGTACCTACAGCCCGCTATATACGCTTTGCGCACCAAATCAAATATCGCGCCGTTGACCTGTTCAAAAACAGGTTCTTTGTCTGAAAAGTTCTCAAAGCCTTTTTCAAAAAACAAAGCGTACAGCGTTTCGAAATTTTTCTTTTGCGTTTCGTCATCCATATCTTTTCCCTCTCTCCTAATAAAAAAGTGCGTAACCGAAGTTACGCACCGAAAAACGCACAACTCCGATTGCTGCGACACAATTCCGCCATCTATGAGAGACGCACGAAAAGAGAGTGCATTTTTACCATAGTAAAAATGCGGTCTCTCATAAATGAGGGCGATATTGAATTGTGTCGCAGTTTCAGTGTATCACAAACACTTTATAAAGTCAAGTAAAGAGGGGCAGGGAGCCGTGGCGCGGGCTTTCTTTCCGTTCTTACCGGCGCGTGACCATTTAAGACGAGAATTTCCCGCGGTCGAAAGACCGCGGGAAATCTCCTTGGATCGTAAGATTTGTAAGATCCGCGCCGCTTGCACCCGTTTTATTCGGGCAGGGTGCTGACGTAATTGATGGTGATGCCGCCAGTGCCGACCAGATCGAGCAGCGAGGAGTCCGTCGTCTTGACGGTGACGTTGATGTTCGCCTTGACGCTCGGGCTGTTGTTGTTGGTCTGCGCCGACGTGTCGGAGAAGTTGATATAGATCAGATCGTTGCTCGCGAGGCGGTTGTCGCCGATGACGAGGTTGGCGGCGGTGGCGGAGCCGATATTGTTGATGCGGGTCTGGGAGCCGCTGGATCCGACAAAATCGTTGTCGACCAGCCGCAGGTTGCCCCAGCCGGGCGTCACGTTGCCGTCGCTGACTTCAGAGGACAGGAAAAAGATCTGACGGGAATATCCTTCAAAGCGGTTTTCGCGGATCTTGACGTTTTTCAGATTGCGGAGCGTGACGGCGCGGTTGATGAAATACTGCGTTGTGCCGCCTTCCGGCGTATAGGTCGGGCTGTCCGTCAGATGGAAGTAGTTGTCGTAGATATCGGCGTTTTTCTGTACCGACGAATTGCCGTGCACCGCGCTTCCGTTGAGGTACGCGCCGGTGGTGAAGCACTCGAACACGTTGTTGCGCACCGTAAGGTCGATGGTCGAGGTCGCAGTGCCGCCGATGACGCGGACCTGTCCGACGGTCGTACTGCCGACGAACTTGAAGCCGTTGACCTCCATCGAAGCCGTCGTCGCACCGCTCGGATAGACGAAGGTGACGCTGCCGTCCCACTCGGTCTCGAAATCACGCTGCGCCTCGTTGAGAACGTAGCAGCCGTTCTGCTTGACCAGCGCCTTTACGTTGTTGCGGTTCTGTCCCCAGAACTTGATGTTTTTGCCGGTATAGACGACGTCCTCATTGTAACTGCCCGGCGCGACCAGGACGATCTCGCCTTCCGCGGCGGCGTCCGCGGCCTCCTGGATGGTGGCAAAACCGTTGGTCCCGATGGTGACCTTGCGGGCGTACCATTTGTCGGCGTACAGCGCCGACGCTCCGTTCGGCATCCCCGCGAAGGACGCGTCCACGCATTTATAATCGTAGGCAAGCGCGTTCCAGGATCGGATATACAGCGGATAGGTTTTGTCGCCGATCAGGACGTAATAGGTGTTGTTGGGAAGCGACGTGGTGACGGTAACGGTCGGGCCCGCGGGCGTGGTGCACGCTTCGTCTTTGTAAAGCGTCGCGCCGCCGGAAAGCGTCAGCGTGGCGCTGTAGCTCGAAGTGGTGCGGGTGCCGAGATTTTCGACGTAATACGCGCCGTTTATAAATCTCGTTTGCAGGTCGACGGTTTGGGAGGCCGCTTCCACGATCGCCGGCATATTGTAACTGCACCGCAGTATGATGGCGTGGTGGTCGGACAGACGCGGCGTGTAGTCGGTCGAAGCGATCCGCTGGTATTCCTCCGCGGTGCAGATCGAGGGATCATAGAATATATGATCAACGGTCTGACTGTACGTGGAAAACGGAACGGTATTGATCAGCGCCTCATAGGCGCCGTCCGCCGCGGAAAATCCGGGTTGGCTCAAAAAGACATTGATGGTACCGTCGTTGTAAATGCTGTTGCCCTCGCCGTGGCGGCTGTTGTAATCACCGGCGGCAAAGAACGGCGCCCCCGCGGCGACCGTTGTGATCTTTTGGGTCAGTTCCGCGTATTCCTGCGTGCGCAGGTAGACCTCGTTGTCCTGCTTGAGGGAGAAATGCGTGTTGAAAATAAAGATCTCCCGATCGTTCGCTTTTGTGTCTTTGAGACCGACCCACTGCAGGGCGCGGCCGCTGTCCACGGTGTATACGTGATAGCCGCTGGTCGTTTTTTCAAAGCGGTCTTTTTTGTAAAAGATCATCAGCCCCTTGGCGATGGTGGTGGAGACGCCGCCCTCATCGGTCAGGATGCGGCAGGAATAGAGATCGGCAAGATTGCGCCGCAGATAACCGTTCCAGTTGAAATAACCGTTTTGTGAACAGCCGGTGCACGCTTCCTGCACGCCGATGACGTCGGGCAGCTGCTCGCGGATCATCGTGATGATCACTTTAGCGCGTTCCGGCGGCGAGGCGTAGCTTGGATCGGACGTTGTATTATAATCGAGGACATTGAAACTCATCACATTGATGTCCTCGATCACCACATTGGTACGCGGCGTCCCGCTCCCGCTGTCCGCGGTGGCGAAAAGCGCCATCGAAAGGATCAGAAGGATCGCCGGTATGATGGAGACCGTTTTCCAAAACCTTGTTGCCTTTTGTTTCATAAAATTCCCCTCTTTTCATTTATTTTTACCGGAAAACGCGCGGCGGATAAGGCGGTGCCGCCGCGCGTTTTCCGATAGTTACAAAAAAATACCGGGATATTTGAAAAAAACGAACAAAAGCGTTATAATGATATTGTATTTAAAAGGAAAGAGGACAAGGAAATGTTGATCAAGGCACTGAAAGGGATCGTGGACCTCGCGCCGCTTATCGGAACGCCCCCGGTATCGGGGGTGCGGTTCGATCCGCGAAAGATCGGCAGAGAGAAGTTCGAGGCGCTTTTTCCGCTGCCGCTTACGCCCTCGCCGTTTTTCGAGTACGGATACCGGATGACCGGAGAAAAAGCGGGGCTCGGCAATCATCCGCTGCATAAGGGCGGCGGGTGCTATTTTCAGGAGCCCAGCGCGATGAGCGCCGTCACCGCCCTGAAAGTCGAAAACGGGGACAGGATCCTCGATCTCTGCGCCGCGCCGGGCAGTAAGGCGACGGCGATCGCGGCGCTGGATCCCGACGGCGTCGTCGTCTGCAACGAGATCGACCCCCGCCGCGCGGAGGCGCTTGTTTCCAACGTCGAGCGGATGGGCATTGCCGGCGCGATGGTGACGAACGCCGCGCCGGAAGCGCTTGCCGATCGTTTTGCCGGGTATTTCGACAAGATCCTGGTGGACAGCCCCTGCTCCGGCGAGGGGATGTTCAGAAAATATCCGGAGATCCTTGAGACCTGGTCTCCGGAGCTGGTGCGGATGTGCGCCGCCCGTTCCGCCGGGATCCTTCGCAGCGCGGCGAAAATGCTGCGCCCCGGCGGCAGGCTGGTCTATTCCACCTGCACCTTTAATTTGGAGGAAAATGAAAAAACCATACTCGCTTTTCTGAAGGAGCACGGGGAGTTTCATACGGTGCCCTGTGACGTGCCGGGCGCGGCGCAGGCGTTTTCGTTGCCGGACGCCGCGCGCGTTTTTCCCGGCACGGAAGGGGAGGGGCACTTTGTCTGTGCCCTGAAGAAAGAGGAGAGCGCGCCGATCTATACCGTAAAGCAGGAAAACTTTACCGAAAAAGACGTACCGCGAGAAGTCACGGGAATGTTACAGGGGGTGGCACGCTCTCCAATGCTATTATACGGCGACCGTCCTAACGTCCTACAAACGTTTGGCGAGGCGGTGTACGCCTTGCCCGCCGATATGCCGGCGCCCCGCGGCGTCAGGATCCTGCGGGCGGGCGTTCAGGTCGCGTACCGAAAGGGCAAAACGTGGCAGCCGGCGCATCATCTGTTCACCTCTCTGCCGCCGGAGCGGTTTTTGAGGACGCTTCCGGTGGGGGACGAGGCGGCGAATGCGTATCTCAGGGGACAGACGCTGCCCTGCGGTGAGACGGGGTATACCGCCGTGGTATGGAACGGCCTTGTCCTGGGCGGCGGCAAGGCGAGCGGCGGAACGCTCAAAAACCACCTGCCGAAAGGCTTGCGGGTTTTATGAGATATTATTTGTGAGATACAAAACGGGGCGCCGGGGTCGTCGCCCCCTACAACGTACCCTCCGGTCCGGCGTTTCCCTGAAAAAAAAACAAACATCCCGCGGTCTTTCAGACCGCGGGATGTTTCTATTTTTCAGGTGTTATTTACATTCGATTTTTGCAACGAAGTATTCTCCGATGGCGCGGATATGGCGCAGCGTTTCCGGCACCAGCGCGTCGGGCGCTTTCCGCACCTGCGCGAAGGTCTCGAAATTCAGCGTGCCGCGGTAGCCGATGCCGCGGAGCGCCTCGCAGTAATCCTCCCAGGGGATCAGCCCGGCGTAGGGCGCGAGATGCTGATCCTTTATGCCGTCGTTGTCGTGGATGTGCAGGATCCTGATACGGCCGCCGAGTTTCGGGATATAATCATAGGGATCCTTGTGCATCAAAAACAGGTGTCCGGTGTCCAGACACAGCCCGAACGCCTCTCTGCCGGCGCGGCGGTTCATCTCGTCGATGAAATCGGCGGCGGGGCCCGCCTCGTGGCAGTGCCCGCTGATCCGTCTGTCCATCGTGCCGCCCGCCTGCAGGTTTTCCATACAGACCGTGACGTTTTTCGTCTGCCGCAGAACGGGCAGGAGGGAGGAAAAAAGTTTTTCGTTGATCGCGTCAACGTCCTTCGGGAGCAGACCGGTCCCCACCCGTCTGCTGTAACCGTGGATGACGATATAGGGACATCCGGCGGCGCCGCAGAACCCGATGATCTTTTGATAGACCCCGATGGCGTAGTCTAAAAACTCCGGGCAGTCCGGTTTGTAGGCGGGGAAAGGCGCGTGGCACTGCCCGATGGCAAGACCGTTTTTCTCTATCGCGTCAAGTTCGGAGCGGTAGAAGGCGAGGATCTGCTCCATCGGATGGTCGAAAATACAGCCGGTGAAGTTGCCGTTTTCGTCAAATTCCGCGCCGCGGTGCGCCCAGGCGTGGTCGATGTTCCAGTCCACCGCCGTAAAGCCGGCGTCCGCGATCAGTTTGTAGGTCCTCTCGACCCCGAACCGTTCGATGATGCCGCCTGTCTGTACGCTGAGTACCATAGCGATCTCCTCCTTACTGATAGTGCTTGTTCTGATGCATGATCCGGTACCGGCGGGGTGTGACGCCGATCTCTTTCTTTAAAATATAATTGAGATATACCTGGCTGTCAAAGCCGCTTTCCTGCGCGATGACCGCGATGGATTTATCACTGTTGGTGAGCAGGCTTTTGGCGGTGCCCAGCCGCAGATCCAGCAGATAGCGGTGCGGCGTGACGCCGACGATGTTTTTGAAAACGGTGTGGAAAAAACTCGCGCTGAGATGCACGGCGCCCGCGATATCCTCCAGCGTGATGCGTTCGGCAAGGTGTTTTTGCATATAATGGATGGCGTCGTACGCGTGAGAGACGTAGGCGGCGTATTTATCGTCCTTTACCGCCATCTCTGCGGTGTAGTTGGCGAGCAGCGCGATCATCTCGGTAACGCGCGCGTTGACGATCAGCTCAAAACCCGGCGCCTTGTGCGCCATCGCGTTGAGAATGTCGCGGAAAAGACGGTAAAAGGGCTGCATATCGCTTGTCGTCAGCGAGGCGGGCAGTTTGTCAAGATACCGCGTGATCGCCGGATCCGTACAGGTGAAATGCAAAAAGTACGCCTGAAAGGAACCGCGGCTCTGCCGCGTCTGCCGCGGACGGTAGACGTAGATATGGTCTTTTTCGTAGGGGAATTCTTTGCCGTCGAGAAAGCCGGAGCCGTTTGCCTGACTGACCAGTTCGATCTCGTAGGTGGAAAGGACGCGCAGGGGACTTTTGTCCTTGTAGACCGGCGAAAAAAATTTTCCGTATCCCGATATCCGGTACATCCCGATCCCTCCTTTTTTCGTCTTTCATTATACCCAAGCAAAAAATAAAAAGCAATGTTTTTCAAAAAATACTTGACATTTTTTCGGCGAGGCGTATAATATACTTGAACATTTGAACAACTGTTCAAATAAAATGAAAAAAGGAGGACTTTCGATGGGAGGTTTCGATCCGGAAACGCCGACCTGCGGGGAACGGCACACGCATAAATACGCCGTAGAGGCGGTGCGGGCGCACGGCGCGAGCGAGACGGAGATGGGAGACGTCGCCGCGCTGTTCAAGATATTCGGGGACGGCACCCGCGTCAGGATCCTGTACGCGCTGTTCGAGGCGGAACTCTGCGTCTGCGATATCGCGGAAGGGCTGGGGATGACGGTCAGCGCCGTTTCCCATCAGCTCAGCGTTTTGAAGCAGGCGCGGCTGGTCAAATTCCGCCGCGAGGGCAAAACAGTCTATTACAGTCTTGCCGACGGACACGTCCATACGATCCTCGGGCAGGGACTGGATCATATCCGGGAGTGAAAGGAGAAAGTTATGAGAAAGACATATCAGATGGAGGATCTCGACTGCGCGAACTGCGCGGCGAAAATGGAAGCGATGATCCGAAAGATCGACGGCGTGCAAAGCGCCACCGTCAGTTTCCTGGCGCAAAAACTCGTGCTGGAAGCGGAGGAGGCGGAGCTGGAGCGCATCCTAAAGGAGGCGGAAAAGATCTGCAAAAAGGTGGATCCGGATTGTGAGATCGTTTTGCCGTGACAAAAAAGCAGAAAAAAACAAGAAATAAACTGATCCTGACCGCCGTCACGCTGGCGGCGGTCACGATCTTTACCAGATCGGTCGCGATGCCGTGGTGGGCGGCGCTTTTGCTGTTCCTTGTCCCTTACGGCTATATCGGCTGGGACGTTTTGTGGAGCGCGGCGCGCGGCGTCGGACGGGGACAGATCTTTGACGAGAAGTTCCTGATGAGCGTCGCGACCCTCGGCGCGCTTGCCATCGGGGAATATCCCGAGGCGGTGTTCGTGATGCTGTTTTTCAAGACGGGGGAACTGTTTGAAAAGATCGCCGTCGGCAAGAGCAGGCGATCCATCAGCGCGCTGATGGACGTCCGGCCGGACAGCGCGGACGTCTTGCGGGAGGGGGAGATCCGTACGGTATCCCCTGATGAAGTGTCGGTCGGCGAGATCATCGTCGTGCGCCCCGGGGAAAAGATCCCGCTGGACGGTATCGTCACCGACGGATCCTCCGCGCTGGATACCAAAGCGCTGACCGGGGAGTCGCTCCCGCGGGACGTGACGGCCGGCGACCCTGTCGTCAGCGGCTGCGTCAACGTGACGGGACTGCTGCGCGTCGAGGTCACAAAGCCTTACGGCGAAAGCACGGTGGCAAAGATCCTCGATCTTGTGGAGAATTCCTCGCTGCATAAGGCGAAAAGCGAGAGTTTCATCACGCGGTTCGCGCGGGTGTATACCCCGGCGGTCGTCGCCTGCGCGGCGGCGGTCGGGCTGATCCCGCCCCTGTTTTCGGGGGACTGGGCGGCGTGGATCGAACGGGCGCTCATCTTTCTGGTCGTCAGTTGTCCCTGCGCGCTGGTCATCAGCGTGCCGCTGTCCTTTTTCGGCGGCATCGGCGGCGCGTCAAGGCGGGGGATCCTCGTCAAGGGCGCGGAACATCTTGAAAGCCTGTCCGACGTGCGGACCGTTGTGTTCGATAAGACCGGCACGCTGACCCGCGGCGAGTTCGCGGTCACCGCCGTGCGGGGGGAAGCGGAAACGCTGGAACTCGCGGCGCTTGCCGAGGCGTTTTCCGACCATCCCATCGCCCGCTCACTGCGGAGCGCCTGTGAGGCGCCGCCCGATACGGCGCGGGTGACGGAGGTCCGGGAGATCGCGGGCAGAGGGACCGTCGCCATGGTGGACGGACGGCGCGTCGCCGTCGGCAACGGCAAACTGATGGCGGACGAGGGCGCGGACTTCACGCCCGCGACTGATATCGGCACCGTCGTGTACGTCGCGGCGGACGGCCGGCCGCTCGGTCATATCGTCATTTCCGATATTATTAAAAAAGACGCCCGGTTTACGATCGGGGAACTGAAAGCGAAAGGCGTTCGCTGTGTTATGCTGACCGGCGACAACGCGGCGGTCGGAAAAGACGCCGCGGCGCGGCTGGGGATCGATGAGGCGTACTGCGAACTCCTGCCGGCGGATAAGGTGGAGACAGTGCGCCGTCTCGCCGCTCAACTGCCGGAGGGCGGAAAGATCGCCTTTGTGGGGGACGGCATCAACGACGCGCCGGTGCTCGCGCTCGCTGATATCGGCGTGGCGATGGGCGCGCTGGGATCCGACGCCGCCATCGAGGCGGCGGACGTCGTGCTGATGGACGACAGGCTGTCAAAGATCCCCGCCGCGCTGTCGCTTTCCCGCTTCACGCGGCGCGTCGTGCGGCAGAACGTCGCCTTCGCGCTGGGGGTCAAGTTTTTCGTGATGGCGCTGGCGGTGGCGGGGCTTTCCAATATGTGGCTGGCGAGTTTCGCCGACGTCGGCGTCTCCGCCCTCGCCATCCTCAACGCGACCAGAACACTTTATACGTCAGAGCACGGCCTATGGGGCCCGCGTTGATTTGAAAAATCAACGCAAGGGCCGAACGGCCGGCTCCTGCTCTCTCTGAAAAACGCCTTTTTTCTGAATTATAAAAAGGATTTCCTGTTGCGTTTTGCTTTTCATGGTGATACAATGAGACTTGAAGCGAAACGCGGAAAGGAGAATACTATGAAGATCACATTTCTGGGTGCGGGAAGCACTGTGTTCGCGCGCAACGTCATCGGCGATTGTATGTGCGCCGAGGCGCTGCGGGACAGCGTGTTCGCGCTGTATGACATCGACGCGCAGCGGCTGGAGGAAAGCCGCGTCATCCTGGAGGCGATGAGACAGGCAAAGGGCGGATACGGAAAGATCGAGTGTTATGCAGGCGTGGAAAACCGCAAGGCGGCGCTGAAAGGCGCGGCATTCGTCATCAACGCCATTCAGGTCGGTCTATACGACCCCTGCACCATCATCGACTTCGAGGTACCGAAAAAATACGGTCTGCGCCAGACCATCGGCGACACGCTGGGCATCGGCGGCATCATGCGGGCGCTTCGCACCATCCCCGTGATGCGGGACTTCGCCGATGATATGGCGGAGGTCTGCCCCGACGCGTGGTTCCTCAACTACGTCAACCCGATGGCGATGAACACGGGCTATATGCTCCGCTACACCCCGGTCAGGACGGTCGGACTTTGCCACAGCTGGCAGAGCTGCTCCAAAACACTGCTGACCCAACTTGGGATGGAGGACAAACTGGAAGGCAGGATAGAACGCATCGCCGGCATCAACCATATGGCGTGGCTGCTGGAGATCAGGGACAAAAACGGCGTCGATCTCTATCCCGAGATCAAGGCGCGTGTTCCCAAATATATGGCGCGGCCTGACGCTGACAATAAGGTCAGGATGGACTATATCAGGAATTTCGGCTACTATGTCACCGAGTCCAGCGAGCATAACGCCGAATACAATATGTTCTATATAAAGGAAAAATATCCCGAACTGATCGAAAAATACAATATCCCGCTGGATGAATATCCCCGCCGCTGTGTCAATCAGGTCGAGAAGTGGAAAAAGGATTATAAGGAGCTGACCGCGGGCGGCGTCAGGGAGCATACCCGTTCCAAAGAATACGCCTCCCGCATCATGGAGACGATGGTCGCCGGCGGCGCGTACGAGATCGGCGGCAACGTGCTCAATACCAACCGTCTGATCTCCAATCTGCCGGAGGAAGCCTGCGTGGAGGTGCCCTGCCTTGTGAACAAAAGCGGCATCATCCCCTGCGCCGTCGGCGCGCTGCCCGTTCAGTGCGCGGCGATGAATATGACGAATATCAACGTGCAGCTGCTGACCATCGAGGCGGCCGTCACCCTTAAGAAAGAGCACATCTATCAGGCGGCGATGCTGGATCCGCATACCGGCAGCGAGCTGGATATCGACACCATCCGGAAAATGGTGGACGATCTCATCGAAGCCCACGGCGACTATCTGCCGAAGTTCAACTGATAAAGAGCTCCGCAATTAAAAATCCGCAAGCGCCGCTTGCGGATTTTTAATCGCGGATCTCTTTATTGGTTCGCACCGTTTTTCGTAAGGATCTCATAGCTGTATTTACAACCCGCGATGTACGCTTTTCTCGCGAGATCGAATGTGGCGGCGTTGATGCTTTCAAATACGGGATCCTCATCTAAAAACTTCTCAAATTCTTTTTCCAAAAACAGTTTGTAGAGTTGATCAAAGTCCCTTTTTTCAAGATCTTTATTCATCATATTTCCTCCTTTTAAGAATAAAAAAAGTGCGCAACCGAAGTTACGCACCGAAAAACGCGTGGCTCCGATTGCTGCGACACAATTCCTATTTCTTATGCAGAAATGCGGAAAGGAGCATGCGTTTTTGCCAAAACAAAAACGCACATCCGCATAAGAAATGATATTGAATTGTGTCGCAGTTTCAGTCTATCACAAACGGTTTATAAAGTCAAGCGTCCGGCAAAGGGTGTTCGCGCGGCGCCCGCCTTACCGAATTCACAGCGCTTCGCGCTTCCTTTCCTCGGCTCTTTGCGCATTGGAAATGCCTCCTTTACAATAAAAAAAGTGCGCGGCATGAGCCACGCACCGAAAAATACATAGCCCTTTTGCTGCAACACAAGCATATTTACTCATTGTAAATCATGCACAGGGAAATATGTATTTTTACCGAATGGTAAAAACACATGATTTACAATGAGAGAAAGGAATTGCTTATGTTGCAAACTCAGTCTATCACAAACGGTTTATAAAGTCAAGCGTCCGGCAAAGGGTGTTCGCGCGGCGCCGAAAAATGAAAAGTATATTTTCCCCTTGAAAAAGAGGCGGGGGTGCTTTATAATAGGAACGGATATTTATATAAAGGAGAAAAAATATGGAGATCGTATGTTTGGATATGGAGGGCGTGCTCGTCCCGGAGATATGGATCGCGTTCGCCGAGGCGTCCGGCATTCCCGAACTCAAACGCACGACGCGGGACGAACCGGATTACGACAAGTTGATGAACTACCGGCTGGATATCCTGCGCCGCCATGGGCTGGGACTGCGGGAGATCCGCGAGACCATCGAAAAGATCGAGCCGATGGAGGGCGCGAAGGAATTTCTTGACGCGCTGCGCGCTCAGACGCAGGTCATCATCCTCAGCGACACCTTTACGCAGTTCGCCGCCCCGCTTATGAAAAAACTCGGTTTCCCCACCATTTTCTGCAACACGCTGACCGTGGGGGAGGACGGGACCATCACCGGGTACAAAATGCGCGCCAAACAGTCTAAACTCGTAACGGTGAAGGCACTGCAATCCATCGGATATGACACCATCGCGGCGGGGGACAGTTACAACGACCTGGCGATGATCCGCGCGAGCAAAGCGGGCTTTCTGTTCCGCAGTACCGAGCAGATCAAGAAGGATCATCCGGATCTTGAGGCCTTTGAGGCGTACGATGACCTGCTCGCCGCGATCCAAAAAGCGATCGGATAACTGCAGTCTGCCAGACTGTCAAAAAAGTCGTTTCACCACAGAGAAACAGAAACAAAATTTCAAACAGTTTCGTTTTTCAGTAAAGTTCAAAACCTGAATTTTAATACGGAAAAACAAATGCTTGAACCGTGGAAGCCTTGCTTTGCAAGGCTTTTCTCTGTTTTCCGCAGATAGAACCTCTACCGTACCCACGTACGCCGACGAAGTTCTATCTGCGAAATGCAACTTCCTTTTTTGCAGTCTGCCAGCGTGTCAAAGAGGTTCTTTGACACGCTGAACGCCGACTGTCCTTCAGACAGTCGGCGTTAACATATTTGTTTTTATTTCTGATTGAGAAGGAAAACGCCAAGATTGAGATATCCCGCGAAAGTCAGCCATACGAGATAGGGCGCGAGCAGCCATCCCGCCGTTTTGTCAATGGCGCGGAAGCGCAGCAGCGTTACCAGCACGGCGATCCAGAGCGCAACCAGCCACGCGAACGAGATGCCGTACCAGCCGAAGGAAAAGAACAGAAGCGGCCAGATCAGGTTGAGAAACAGTTGGAAGCCATAGGCTTGCAGCGCGTCCCGGCGGCGTTCGTTTCCCGACATCCAGACGCGGTAGGAGGCGTAGCCCATTATAAGGTATAAAATCGTCCATACGACGGGGAACAGCCAGCCCGGCGGGGAAAGCGGCGGCTTTTGCAGTGTTTCGAACGCCGACATCGCGTTCATCGTGATCACGCTGACCACAGCGCCCAGCGCGAGGGGCAGCAGCATACATACGGCAAGGGGTTTCCATTTGATTTTCATATCGCATATCTCCTTTGGAGTTTAGTATATGTCCGCCGGCGGAAAAATATGCACTTGTAAATCAGCGCGCGGAGTGATACAATATAGCGGGACAGCAGGGAATGGATCCCGCGTCATCCTTATCGCGGGTCAGCCTTATTTCATATACTGTATAATAAAAACAGAAAGAGGCGTCACATGGCGGCAAGGATCCTGATCTCGGTCTCCGCGCGGGGAAACAGTTCATTTTACGAAACGGCGGTGGAGCGCGCCGGCGGCGTGCCCGTCGCGCGGTACGCGCCGCGGAGCGCGGACGGTTTTGACGGTTTGCTGCTCGCGGGCGGCGCGGATGTGGCGCCCCGGTTTTACGGCAGGGAAAACCTCGGCAGCCGCGGCATCGACGAGATCCGCGACGAGGCGGAATTCCGTCTGCTCTCGCAGGCGGCGGAGGCGGGACTGCCGGTGCTGGGCATCTGCCGCGGCATGCAGGTCATAAACGTTTGGGCGGGCGGCACGCTCGCGCAGGACATCTCCGGGCACCGGGACGGCGACGGGTTCACCGAGCATGAGATCACCGCGGACGGCGTTCTGAAAACGCTGTACGGCGGGCGGTTTATTTGCAACAGCAGTCATCACCAGGCGGTGGACACCGTCGGAAAGGGCTTCCGGATCACGGCGTGGTGCGGCAAGGTGCCGGAGGCGATGCGTCACGCGTCGCTGCCGGTCTGCGCCGTGCAGTTCCATCCCGAGCGGATGGAGGACGGCGATATCCTGTTCCGGTGGTGGATAGAAAGGGTAAAACAATGTTCGGGTATATCGTAACAGATCCGGCGCAGCTCGATGAGGCGCAGCGGCTGAGATACCGCGCCGCGTACTGCGGGCTTTGCAGAACGCTCAAAAAACGTTTCGGGATGCGGGGCGCGGCGTCGCTCAGCAACGACATGGTGTTTTTGAATATCTTATTGGAGGCGCTTTATGAGCCGGAGAGCGCTGAATGGTCCTCCCGCTGTGTAAGGCACCCGCTGCGCCGCCGACCCAGATCGGTGAGCGTACTTACGGAATACTGCGCGGATCTGTCGCTGATCTTGGCGTACCACAACGCGATGGACGACTGGAACGATGATAAAAACCATATCGCGCTGCGCTACGCGAGATCTATCGGGCGCGGCGCGGCGGAGGCGTCCCGACGCCTTCCCTGGCAGGCGAAAGCCGTCGCGGACGCCATAGAACGCATCAACGTGTTGGAACGGCAGGCGGACATTCCGCTGGACGCCGTCGCGGACGCGTTCGGCAAAATGCTCGGCGAGGTGTTTCCGCCGTATCCGGACGACCATTGGGCGCCGGCGTTGCGGGAGACGGGAGAGGCGCTCGGAAAGTTCATTTATTTTATGGACGCCTACGAGGACGCCGACCGCGACGGCAAAAAGAAAAACTACAATCCTCTGCTGCCGCTCAAACAGGAGCCGGGATATGAGGAAAAGGTAAGGGAGATCCTTACGATGTTTCTCGGCGACGCCGCGGCGGCGTTCGAGAAACTGCCCGTCGTGCGGGACGCGGCGCTGCTGCGCAACGTTCTTTACGCCGGCGTATGGAGCAGGTATATGATGTTACAGAGGAAACAAGATGATCGATAACGCTTACAGAACGCTCGGCGTAAGTCCTGCCGCGACGGACGACGAGATCAAGACCGCGTACCGGAAACTTGCCAAGCGCTACCATCCGGACGCCAATCCCGGCGACGAAGCCGCCGCGAAAAAAATGGCGGAGATCAACGCCGCCTATGATGAGATCATCGCTTTCCGGCAGGGCAAAGCGCAGGCGGATCCGTTTTCCGGCTTTTCCGGCGGCGGCAGCCGCGGCGAGTATACGGCGGTGCGGAATTTCATTATGAACCGCCATTTTCTCGACGCGATGAATGTCCTGTCCCGGATGGAGACGAAGGACGCCGAATGGTATTTCCTCGCCGGCTACGCCCAGTACGGGCTCGGCAACCGCGCGCAGGCGCTGGAATACGCCGGCCGCGCCGTGCAGATGGATCCGAACAACGCGGAGTATCGCGGACTTCTGAACGCTCTGCGATCGGGCGGGCGCGTGTATGCCGACAATACGCGCGGCTATACCATGCCGCAAACGGACGGCGGATGGTGCTGCCGGATGATCGCTCTTAATTTGTTTTTCAATCTTTGTTGTGGGTGTTGATATGAAAAAATTTTTATCCTGGCTGTTTCCCGTTCTGACGGCGCTTTTGATCGCCTTCATCTTTTGGAATTCCTTTCAGGACGCCGATGCGTCCAATGACGCGAGCAGTAAGTTCCTCTTTCTGTTCGGCGGCGATATGTTCTGGATCCGCAAGACGGCGCATTTCGCGGAATTTACGCTGCTCGGCGTTTTGCTGACGCTGGACGCGCGAAAGACCGATCTTAAAAAGGCGGTCGGCTGGCTGATCTGCGCCGCCGTGATCGTCGCGCTGACCGATGAGACGATCCAGTCCTTTTCCATCGGGCGCTCCTCCGAGGTACGGGACGTGTGGATCGACACGGCGGGCGCCGCGCTCGGCATTTTCGTGACGACGGGATTTCTTTTGCGAAAAGGAAAAAAATAACATTGCGTTTTGGTACGGAAATGTGTATAATTGATATAGGAGGATAAAACTATGGCAAGTGAATACGGAAATGATATTCTGACCCTCACCGATGAGGAGGGCAATGAGCTGGAATTTGAGCATATCGCGAGCGTTGAAGTGGACGGGCAGACCTATGTGGGGCTTACCGAGATCTTTGACGACCCCGCTAAAATGCTGGAAAGCGACGGTCAGCTGATCATCATGCGCTCTATCGAGGACAACACGGGAGATACCGTGCTGGTCACGCTGGACTCCAACGAGGAACTCGCCCGCGTCGTCAAAGAATTCGAGACGGTGCTGGGCGAGGAATACGAGATCGACGACACTGAGGAAAACGCGCAGTGATACCGATATTGCCCGCCGCTGCCGACCCCCGTGAATTTTAAACCTACACTACTTGAAAGGGAATGCGCTCGAAACGCTGTGTGCAAACTCTCCCGCGCCCTCGGCGCCGAAGAGAGGAGCCTGTGAGGCGGGACGGCAACTACCCACCTGGACAAAATCCGGGATTAAAAGTAACGGGGCTCGGCAGCGGCGGGCAAATCAAATACCGGAAACTAAAAAAGCGCCCGATCGGGCGCTTTTTTCATTGTTCAGTCCGTAAAGTCGGAGTCAAGGTTGATATGGACGTTGTAGCCCGGCCAGAGGGCGAGGAGATCTTTCTCGATAGCGGCGGACAGCGCGGCACGGTCCCTTTCCGAAAAGTCCACGACGATGTCGAAGGAGACTTTGCGGGCTGTCTTGTCGATGAAAATGCCGTGTACGCCGAGAACACTCGTATGCGCTTCCGCGGTGTCGCGGACGATCCGGCGCATTTCGGCGAGTTCCTCATCCACCGTGTCGACGGCGTAGATGCCGATGGTGAGGAACACACTGTACTTGGCGAAGACGGTGTGCTGTATCTTTTCGGAAAGCACGTGGATGTCCCGCGCGGTCAGCACGTCCGGCACCTCGATGTGGACCGAGCCGATGGCGTAAGAGGGTCCGTAGTTGTGAAGGACCAGATCGTAGGCGCCCTCCACTTCGGGGAAACTGTCCCGGATCAGCGCTTTGATGCCCCTGGTCGTCTCACTGTCCTCTCTGACGCCGAGGATGCGGTCGAGGGGATGGAGCAGAAGTTCGATGCCGGAGCGGATGATGAATATCGAGATGATGACGCCGAGGATGCCGTCGACCGAGACGCGCCACAGCATGGTCACCGCCGCGCCGACGAGGGTGGAGGCGGTGAGGATGGCGTCAAAGGAGGCGTCCTTGCCGGAGGCGATGAGCGCGTCGGAGGCGTACCGTTCTCCTTTCGCTTTGACAAAGCGGCCGAGCAGCAGTTTGACGATGATCGCGGTGATGATGACGATCAGCGTGTAAACGGTATAGTCCGCCGGCTCCGGCGCGCGGATCTTGCCCACGCTTTCGATCAGGGAGACGACGCCGGTGGCGACCAGGATCGCCGCGATGATGACGGCGCTGATATATTCGATCCGTCCGTGCCCGAAGGGATGCTTTTTATCCGGCGCGCGGCGGGCGAGCCGTACGCCGATGACGGTGATGACGGAGGATAGCGCGTCGGACAGGTTGTTGACCGCGTCCAGCACGACGGCGACCGACCCGGCAAGCAGTCCGGCGGCGGCTTTGACAGCCGCCAGCAGTACATTGGCGCCGATGCCGATCAGGCTGACGCGTGTGATCTGTTTTTCTCGTTCATTCATCGTTCGTATCCTCCAGAATAGTGTATAATATACGGCGGAGCGCCGCCGCCTCGTCGGGCCGCATGCGCACGCACGCCGCCATTTTCAGCGGCACCCCCGCCGCTTTTTCTTTCAGTGCTTCGCCGGCTTCCGTCAGCGTTACGTTGAGGACGCGTTCGTCCTCTTTACTGCGCGCGCGCAGGACGTACCCCTTGCTTTCCAAGCCTTTGAGAAGCGGCGTGAGAGTACCGCTGTCCAGAAAGAGCGTTTGACCGAGATCCTTGACGGTGACGGTCTTTCTGTCCCACAGTACCATCATCGTGATGTACTGCGTGTAGGTCAGCCCCAGCGCGTCAAGATGAGGGCGATAGGCGCGGATCATCTTGCGGGACGCGGCGTAGAGCGGGAAACAAAGCTGGCTTTCAAGTTTCAGCGCGTTGTTATCACTCATGGTTTTGTTTCCTCTAACGGGTCTCATTGTACGCTTTGCGTACGGCGATGGCAAGCTGATCGGCGCAGGACGTGCCCTTGTTGCCGCAGGTGTTGCCCCGCAGCGCCGAGTCGATCTCATCCACCGTCTTGCCGTTCAGCAGTTTGGAGATAGCCTTAAGGTTGCCGTGACAGCCGCCGTAAAAGGAAATATCGGTGATGACATCCCCGTCGATGTTGAATTTGATCTGCATCGGGCAGACGTTGCGCGGTGTGAATACGTATTCCATAAAATCTCCTCCAATAAAATTGTGTACAATCAAATTATAAACAATTTTTCTACCGCTGTCAAGATTTTACGGTTTTTTTGTTGAAAAAACGACCGGAGCGTGTTATACTAATCAATATATGGAATGTGAGGGATGAAAATGAACGTACTTTGTATCGGAAACAGTTTTTCGCAGGACGCGACCACCTTCGTGCATCAGATCTCGCAAGGGGAGATCGACGTTTATAACCTGTATATCGGCGGCTGTACGCTGGAACGGCACTACCGCAATATGCTGGGGGAAAAGCGGGAATATATGCTGGAGGTCAACGGGACGTCGACCGGATTTCGCGTCGGCCTGCAGGAGGCGCTGCTCACACGGCCGTGGGATATCGTAACGGTCCAGCAGCAGAGCGCGGCGAGCGCCCGGGAGGAGTCTTTCGAGCCCTATCTTACGGAACTTGTGGCGATGATCCGCAGGTACTGCCCGAAAGCGGAGATATGGATGCATCAAAGCTGGGCTTACGAGGCGGGAAGCGCGCGGATGGAGACCGTGCCTTTCCGTACGCCGGCGGAAATGCTGGCAAAGGTCGTTACAAACTATGAAAAAGCCGCGGACCGGATCGGCGCCGCGGACATCCTGCCGTCTGGGAAACTGATGAGCGCGCTCGTATCATCGGGCATCACGCCGGTCTACCGCGACGGACTGCACGCTTCCTACGACGTCGGACGGTGGGCGCTGGGACTGATGTGGGCGGAAAAACTGCTCGGTCGGGAAGTGGAAACGAACTTTACGGCGGGCATTGACGAAAAGACGCTGGATCATATCCGCACCGTTGTGAAAAAAGTGAGGTAGTATGTCGGAAAATCCTATGGGGACGCGATCCGTCCCCCGTCTTTTGGCGGCGATGGCGATCCCGTCGGTCATCGCCAATCTCGTCAACGCGCTTTATAATATCGTCGATCAGATCTTTATCGGTCATACCATCGGGTATCTCGGCAACGCCGCGACCAATGTCGCGTTTCCGCTGACGACGATGTGTCTTGCCATCGGGCTGATGGTGGGTCTGGGCGCGGCGTCGGGGTTCAATCTGGAACTCGGACGGGGGGATCCCGAGATCTCCCGCAAATACGCCGGTACGGCGTTCAGCACGCTGTGGATCAGCGGCGCCGTCATTATGATCGTCGTCCGTCTGTCCCTGACGCCGATGATGATCGCTTTCGGCGCGACGGAGAATATTTTGACTTACGCGACGGAGTACGCGGGCGTTACGTCGCTCGGCATCCCCTTTTTGCTGTTTTCCATCGGCACGGCGCCGCTGGTAAGGGGAGACGGCAGCGCGAATTACTCGATGGCGGCGCTCGTGACGGGCGCGGTGGTCAATATCGCGCTGGACGCTCTCTTTATGTTCGGCTTTGGTATGGGTATGAAGGGCGCCGCGTGGGCGACGGTCATCGGACAGGCGGTCAGCGCCCTGATGCTCGCCCTGTATTTCAGACGTTTTAAAAACGTGAAATTCGAGGCGCGGGATTTTATTCCCCGCCTGCGGGTGCTCGGCAGGATCATGGCGCTTGGGCTTTCCTCGTTCGCGTTTCAGGCGTCCACCCTGCTGGTCCAGATCACCGTCAACAATCTGCTTCGCAAATACGGCGCGCAGTCGGTCTACGGCAGTGACGTCACCATCGCGGCGGCGGGCATCCTGCAAAAGATCAACGCCATTTTTATCGCCATGGTCATCGGCGTGGTGCAGGGCGCGCAGCCGATCTGTTCTTTCAACTACGGCGCGAAAAAATACGGCCGCGTGCGGCAGACGGTCCGTCTGTCGCTGATCGTCACCACAAGCATCTCGGTCGGAATGTTCCTGATGATGCAGCTCTTTCCCCGGCAGATCGTCGGGCTGTTCGGCGGCGGTTCGGACGCGTATTTCCGGTTTGCCGTCGTCTTTGCCAGAGGATTTATGCTCTGCACCTTTCTCAACGGCGCGCAGATATTCTGCGCCACCTTTTTCCCCGCCATCGGCAAAGCGGGCAAGGGCGCGATCATCTCGCTGTCCAAACAGCTTGTGTTCCTGCTGCCGTTTTTGCTAATCCTTTCACGCATTTTCGGGATCTACGGCGTCATTTACGCCGCGCCGGTCACCGACGCGCTCGCCTTTCTGCTGGCGGGCGGGATGCTGTTTTTTGAACTGAAAAGTATGCCGAAGGGAGATAGCGATGTTTCCTGAGATCCGAAAAAAACTCGGTTTTGGGATGATGAGGCTTCCGACCGGGGATGACGGCGTGGACTTTGAAGCCTTAAAGCCGCTCGTCGATCATTTCATTGCGCATGGCTTCAATTATTTCGACACCGCCAAAGGCTATCACAACGGGCAAAGCGAGACAGCGGTCAAACTGTGCGTGGCGCAGCGGTATCCGCGGGAGAAATTCCTGCTGACCGACAAACTGTCCCACAATTTTTTCAAGACAGAGGCGGACATCCGTCCGCTGTTTGAGCGTCAGCTTGCCGACTGCGGTGTGGAATATTTTGATTTTTATCTTTGCCATGCGATCACCCGCGGCACCTGGGGGCAATATATAGACTGCCGCGCGCTTGATATCCTGCGGGAACTCAAGGCGGAGGGAAAAATCCGCCACATCGGTCTCTCCTTTCACGATATGCCGGAATTTCTGGAGGAGATCCTTGCCGCCCACCCTGAGATCGAGGCGGTACAGCTTCAGATCAACTACGTGGACTATGATGACGCCGGCGTGCGGGGACGCGGCAACCTGGAGGTCGCGAAAAAATACGGAAAACCCGTAATGGTGATGGAGCCTGTCAAGGGCGGCGTGCTGACCCGCCTGCCGGATGAGGCGCGGGCGGTCTTTGACCGTCTCGGCGGCAGCACCGCGTCTTACGCCATCCGGTACGCCGCTTCTTTTCCGGAGGTCACGTGCGTATTGAGCGGTATGGGAACGATGGAAATGGTACGGGATAACGTATCTTATATGGAGGATTTCAAGCCGCTGGACAGGACGGAACGCGCGGCGGTAGAACGCGTGAGGGAGATCCTGAAGGCGCGGGACGACATTCCCTGCACCGCCTGCCGGTACTGTACGCCTGTCTGTCCGCGGGACATCCCCATACCCGATCTTTTCAATGACTATAATCTGAAAAAAGCGTATGACGGCTGGAACAGTTCGTTTTATTACGGTGTACATACCAGAGATCACGGAAAAGCGTCCGATTGTCTGCTGTGCGGCGCTTGTGAGAGGGAATGCCCGCAGCATATCCCCATCCGCGATCATTTGAAAGAAGTCGCAAAACAATTTGAGGGAGGAAAATAAAATGAACGTAAAGACTTTGATAAGATCCCGGCTTTCGATCGGGGCGCAGGCGCTTGCCACTTTTTGCGGTATCGTGCTGGCGGTTTTGCTGCCGCAGGTGTTCCACCTGCTCGGCGCGGCGCTCGGTAAGGGAACGGGGCTCGGGGAGATGTTTCTGCCGATGCACCTGCCGGTGATGCTGGTGGGACTGATCGCGGGACCGTATATCGGCGGTGCGGTCGGCCTGCTGTCCCCGCTGGTGAGCTTTTGGATGACCGGTATGCCCGGCGCGAAAATGCTGCCCTTTATGATGATCGAGTTGTGCGTGTACGGCATCGCGATGGGCGTTTTTTCCAATATGAAAGGGAACATCTTTCTGAAAGTCCTCGGCGCGCAGGTGCTGGGACGCGCCGCGCGGGCGGTTGCCATCCTGCTGACGGTGTACGCGTTCCACGGACAGGCGAACGTCGCCTCTATCTGGACTTCCATCCCGACCGGCTGGCCGGGACTGCTGATCCAGTGGGCCGCGCTGATCGCGCTCGGGATCTATCTGCGAAAAAAATATGAATGACCTGGAGCGCGCGGCCGCTCTGCTGGCGGATCACACCGTCGCCGCCGTGCGGGGGGATGAGATCCTCACCCACGAAAAAAGGGGCGTAGCGCCCCTGGTAGAATGGGTGGAAAAAGGGGTATCGCTTGCCGGTTTTTCCGTCGCGGATCGCGCGGTGGGCAGAGCCGCGGCGCTGCTCTATACCGCTCTGCGGCCGGAGAGGCTGTACGCGCCGCGGATCAGCGAGGGCGCGCTTGCCGTGCTGGCGGACGCCGGCATCCCCGTGACGTTCGGGGAAAAGGTGCCCTTCATTTTGAACCGTACCGGCAAGGATATCTGCCCGATGGAGAAGGCGACCCGCGGGGATACCGACGCCGCCTCGGCGCTCGTCAGTATCCGCCGGGCGCTGGAACAACTGAAATAAAAAAACGCGATGTCGCCAACGACATCGCGTTTTTTCAAGGATTATTCCGTTTCGACGGGTTCTTCCTCGGTCTCCGGGATCTGAGGGGTTTCCGCGGTTTCCGAATAAAGGATCTTGTAGAGGATCGCGGCGATCGCGGCGCCGACCAGCGGCGCTACGATAAAGACCCACAGATCTTTCAGCGCGTCTCCGCCGACGAACAGGGCGGGGCCGAAACTTCTCGCGGGATTGACCGACGTGCCGGTGAAATAAATACCAAAAATGTGCACCACGCACAGCGTCAGCCCGACAGAGACGCCGCTGATGCGGCTGAATTTTTCCTTCGCGGTGACCGACAGCACGACCAGCACGAAAATGCAGGTCAGAATGATCTCCACGAGAACGCTCAGCCAGACGTTGCCGTCAAACAGCGCGTTGGCGCCGAGCCCCGTCTCGTCTCCCAGCAACGGCAGCAGCAGCGCCGCGCCTGCCGTTCCGCCGAGAAACTGCGCGAGGATATAGCCGATGAACTCACCGCCGCCCATCCTGCCGCTGAGCAGCATCGCGAAGGATACGGCGGGATTGATGTGGCATCCCGACACACAGCCGACGCAGTACACCATCGCGGTCAGCGCCAGGCCGAACGCAAGCGCCGTGAGAAGGTATCCCGTACCGCTCACGCCCACTGCCGCCGCGGTGCCGCAGCCGATCAGCACCAGCACCATCGTGCCGATAAACTCCGCAAACAGTTTTTTAAATGTTTCCATTTTCGTTCCTCCTTTTAGAAAGTATATGAAACACATATTTATATGATATACTTTCCTTGTAACGTTATACTAACGGAACGAAAAAAGGCCTCCCGCGACTGTCTCGCGGGAGGCCTTTTTATGCTGTATTGCGGAACTTTATACCACGACGCAGGCGACGTCCATCGCCCTCACGGTGACGTTTTGTCCCAAAACGTCGAAGGTGAGAGCTTCATTCGTTTTGTTCCAGAGGGCGAACATCCGTTTGCCGTTCGCTTTATATTCCGCGTACTCGACGCCGTCCGGTAAGACAAGGTCGGTGTCGCGGACGTAGGTGCCGTGATAGAAAAATTCGGCGTATTTCGCTTTGAGATTCAGCAGTTCTTTGAGCCTCGCGGCGTAGGCGGGCATGTCTTTGACGCCGATCCTGCGGCCGCGGAAGATGGACACGTCGAACCGCAGTCCGGTGATGAAACTGTGGCACATCGCTTCCTCATAGCGGTGAGCGCAGTCGTGGATATGGCGGTTGGACAGGATGATCTCCGGGAAGGTGCGGCGGAACATCGCCGGCAGGTGCCGGTCGGGGTGATAGGGGCGTTTGGGGTTATAGTAACTTGTGCCGAACTCCGAGCCGTGGATAAAGTCAAAACGCTGAGCGGTGTGATCGCTCAAAACCTCGGTGCCGATCGCCTGATCCTCGCCGAGCATGGCGCGCAGTTCGTCAACGTTCTGCCGACGATAGAACGGCTCGTCGTCCGGGCGGTAGCCGTGGCGGTGTTCCGGGTTGAAGCAGAGGTAGTTGCGCCCGCCGATCTGATCGAAAAAGATGGCGTCGGGGTCGAAGCCGAGTTTGATGGCGGCGTTCTTTTTGAGCTGTTCCGGCCACGCGAGGCTCGCCTGGCAGGCATCGACAAAGGACTTGTAGCCGTAGTTGCGAAGCACGGTGCCGTTGTTCTCGAACTTGTAATGATCCTCGTACTGGTTGCCGTCGATGTCGATCCGCGCCGCTTCGGGGTGTTCTTTGTAAAACGCGGATTTTTTGTCGATGAGGATGCCGTTGTTGTAGAGGATAACGCGGCCGCCCTCGCCGCGGATCTCTTTGATCGCGGCTTTCAGCGCGTCGGCGCCGCCCAGTTCGTCGTCCGGCTCATAGTGGGGATAGCCGTTGTCGAATTTCCCTTTCCACCAGCCGAACACGAACAGCGTGTCCAGCCCGCTCTCTTTGCCTTCGCGGTAGAGGCGGGGCAGATCCTCATATCTCCAAAAGATCTCGCCGTACTGATGGCGCATGATGATCCGCTGCCAGCCGGTCATCTCCTGGACCCAGGCGCGGGGCGTGACAGGGTGATAGAACGTCTCTCTCGCGAACGCGCCGTAGATGTCCGAGCCGATCCGCCAGTCGCCGGGCTGCAGGGTCACCACCACCGGCGGCGGGGTGAGGCTTTCACCGGGACGGGCGAAAGGATATTGACAGATGGTGGAGGCGAGATATTTTGCGTCGCTCTCCCTCGGCGCGACGGAGTTGAGGATACAGCACAGCCGGGTGCGCTCGTCGTGGCGGCCGAAGTACAAAAAGTTGCCGCCCGTCTGGATGCCGAACCAGCTCATCGTCGCGGGGCGGTGATAGGGCATGGACGCCTTGATATCCTCATAGTCGGCGGACATATACTCCGAGTGGGCGTTTTTCAGCGCTTCCCACGGGTTTTTGAGCTGTTCGCCCAGCCCGAACGGACGGATCAGCACGTCCTCCTCTTTCGGACCGCACAGGCGGGTGACTTCCAGATAGGGGTATTGCAGTTCGTCCGCTCTCGTTTTCTCGTCGCGGTTGTCGATGCGGCTGTCAAAGATCAGGCGGTCGTCCGCCGCGGTGACGGTCAGCGTCAGCCCGATATCGCAAACGGCGCCGTAATCGTTGACAAGTTTGTCATAGCGGATAACGGTCCTGTCTCCTTCCGTTTTGACGGTGCCGGTCTGACGGGAGGACTTGATCTGCGTATCCATATGGTAGCCGTCGTCCGTCATCAAGCGCCAAAAGTCGGCGTCCTCTCTCGCGGGCAGCGCTTTGCCGCTTACATACCAGGTAATACGGTTTGCCGTATCGTTTACCTTGAAGGAAAGCAAGTTTTTCATAAAAACCTCCCCTTTTTAAAGGGCTTCCAGTGTTTCCATTACATATTTTGCGAAGTCGATGCAGGAAGCACCGGTCTTGCGGCCGGTGATGACGAGTTTTTTCTCGGTCTCAAGGCACACTTTCATCGCCGCGGCAAGCTTGTCCGCGCGGTCGGCAAAGCCGATATGCCGCAGCAGCATTTCCGCCGCTTTGAGCATACTGGACGGGTTGGCGTAGGCGCCGTCCCCGCGTTCGATCATGCGGGGCGCCGAGCCGTGGATCGCCTCGAACATCGCGTAGCGGTCGCCAATGTTGGCGCTCCCCGCGGTGCCGACGCCGCCCTGGATCTGCGCCGCCTCGTCGGTGATGATGTCGCCGTAGAGGTTGGGCAGGACGAACACCTGGAATTTGGAGCGGTTGTTTTCATTGATGAGGTTGGCGGTCATAATGTCGATGTACCAGTCTTCCGCCGTGATGTCGGGGTAGTCAGCGGCGACTTCGTGGCAGAGTTCGGAAAACTTGCCGTCCGTCTTTTTCATAATGTTTGCCTTGGTGACGATGGCGACGTTGTTCTTTCCGTTCTGTTTGGCGTACTCGAACGCCGCGCGGGCGATCCGCTTGGTGCCGCAGGTCGTCGTCACTTTGAAATCCATCGCGAGTTTGCCGGGGATCTCAACGCCCCGACTGCCCAGCACGTATTCGCCCTCGGTATTTTCTCTGTAGAAGATCCAGTCGATACCGAGTTCCGGCACGGACACCGGACGGACGTTGGCGTACAGATCCAGTTCCCGCCGCATGGCGACATTGGCGCTTTCCATCGTGCCGCCCTTGGGAGTGGTGGTGGGGCCTTTAAGGATGACGTCGCAGGCTTTGAGCTCGGCCAGCACATCATCGGGGATCGCCTTGCCGCAGGCAAGTCGGTTCTCGATGGTCAGCCCGTCGATGATGCGCATCTCGACCCGTCCCTTTTCGATCTCATCCGCGAGCATATACTCCAGCACTTTCTGCGCCGCGTCCGAGATGATAGGACCGATGCCGTCGCCGCCGCATACGCCGATGACGATCTTTTCGGCATTTTTGAAGTCCTTGACGAAGTTGTCTTTTTCCATTCTGTTCTGGCGGGCGAGCTGTTCGGTGATGAGATCCCTAAACTGCTCTACCGCCTTGTCGATGTACTGCTGCATTTTATTTTGCCTCCTCTTTCGTATACTGTAAAAGCCCTCCGGCTTTTAAGATCTTCTTTTGACGTTCGGTAAAAGACGCGATCAGCGGGATGTCTTTACCGTTTGCTTTCAATGTCAGTTTGCCGCGGTCAAGCCCGACAAAAACGTCGGACAGCGTCAGCGTGTCGCCCTGGGTGAGCGCGTCGTAGTCGTCGGGGTTTTCAAAGGTCAGCGGCAGGATGCCGGCGTTGATGAGGTTGGCGGCGTGGATCCGCGCGAAACTCTTTGCGATGACGGCGCGCACGCCGAGGTACAGCGGCACCAGCGCCGCGTGCTCGCGGGAGGAACCCTGTCCGTAGTTACTGCCGCCGACGATGACGCTCTGTCCCGCCGCTTTGGCGCGTTCGGGGAAACTCTCGTCGCAGACCGCGAAGCAGAACTGCGACAGGTGCGGGATGTTGGAACGGTACGGAAGTATTTTGGCGCCCGCCGGCATAATGTGGTCGGTAGTGATGTTGTCTCCGACTTTCAGCAGCAGCGGCACCGTGATCTCGTCTTCCAGCGGGTGGGAGTCGGGAAACGGCTTGATGTTGGGTCCGCGGCGGACGGTCAGGTCTTTCGCCGTTTCGGGATCGGCGGGAGCAAGCACCGCCGTATCGTTGATCCGGAACTTGTCCGGCATGGTGATAACGGGAGCGTCGCCGAAGGTCGTCGGATCGGTAATGACGCCGGTCAGCGCCGCCGCTACCGCCGTTTCGGGGGAGACGAGGTAGACGCCCGCGTCTTTGGTGCCGCTTCTGCCCTCAAAGTTGCGGTTGAAGGTACGCAGGGACACGCCCGCGCTCTCCGGCGAAAATCCCATACCGATACAGGGACCGCAGGCGCATTCCAGCACTCTCGCGCCGGCGGCGATGATGTCGCTCAGCGCGCCGCAGTCCGCAAGCATCGTCAGCACCTGCTTGGAGCCGGGGGATACCGACATGGAAACGTCGGGAGAAATGGTCTTGCCTTTCAGCATCGCCGCGACGGTCAGCATGTCCGCCAGGGATGAGTTGGTGCAGGAACCGACGCATACCTGACCGACTTTGGTGCCCGCGATGTCCGAAACTTTCACGACGTTGTCGGGAGAGTGGGGACAGGCGATCAGCGGCGTCAGCGTATCAAGATCGATGGTGATGATCTTGTCGTACACCGCGTCAGCGTCGCTTTCAAGCGGCTTCCAGTCCGCTTCCCGCCCTTGCGCGGCGAGGAACGCTTTTGTCACCTCGTCGGAGGGGAAGATGGAGGTCGTCGCGCCGAGTTCGGTGCCCATATTGGTAATGGTGGCGCGCTGGGGTACGGTCAGATGGCGCACGCCCTCGCCGCCCCATTCGATGATCGCGCCGACGCCGCCCTTGACGGACAACAGGCGCAAAATTTCCAGAGAAATATCCTTGGCGGTGACGTAGGGGCGAAGTCTGCCTTTAAGTTCCACTTTATACATTTTGGGCATCGTGATATAGTACGCGCCGCCGCCCATCGCGACCGCGACGTCAAGACCCCCCGCGCCCATCGCCAGCATGCCGATGCCGCCGCCGGTGGGAGTGTGGGAATCCGAGCCGATCAGCGTTTTGCCCGGCACGCCGAAGCGTTCCAGATGGACCTGATGGCAAATGCCGTTGCCGGGACGGGAAAACCATATCCCGTGTTTGGCGCAGACCGTCTGGATGTAGCGGTGGTCGTCCGCGTTCTCAAATCCCGACTGCAGGGTGTTGTGGTCGATGTAGGCGACGCTTTTTTCGGTGCGTACTCTGTCCAGCCCCATCGTTTCAAATTCGAGGTACGCCATCGTGCCGGTGGCGTCCTGCGTCAGCGTCTGGTCAATGCGGAGAGCGATCTCCTCGCCCGCCTTCATCTCACCGCTGACGAGATGTTCTTTGATGATCTTTTGCGCGATCGTAAGTCCCATACTATTACTCCTTTTCCAGTATATGTTTCTTCGCGTTTTGAATATGCCGCACCATCAGCGCCTCGGCGCCTGCCGCGTCGTGAGCGGCGATGGCGTCGATGATGGCGCGATGCTCCGCCGCGGCGAGCGCCGCGCGGGCGTCGTCGGTGACGCTTTCCTTGCGGTATCTTTGGAGCTTGCGGTGGAGAGAGGACAGGGTGTCCCGCAAAATGCGGCTGCCGCAGTTTTCATAGATCGCCTCGTGCAGCGCCGAGTCGATGTTGCGGATGCCTGCCGCGTTTTTCTTTTGGGTGTAGAACTCCTGCAGTTCCACCGTCTCCCGCAATGCCGCGATCTGCCCGTCGGTCATATGTCCGGCGGCGCGGGCGGCGCAAAGTCCCTCGATCCGCTCCCGGATCTCATAGATATCGCCGAGATCCTCTTTGCTGATGCCGACGACGATCATCCCTTTGCCGCTCTCCCGCAGCAGACCTTCCTGCTCGAGCCGCCGCACCGCCTCCCGCACCGGCGTGCGGCTGACGCCGAGGGACTCGCTCAGTCCGATCTCGGTCAGCAGCGTGCCCGGGGCGTATTCCTCGCTGAGAATGTTTTGTTCCAGCGTTTCGAACACCCGGTCGGCGAGGGAAACGCTTCCTTTTTCTTTCATCGTTTTTGTGAGACGAGTTTGCCGCCCGTCAACTCCCCGATCTTTTCTTCCAGTTCCGCGGTGGACAGCATCGTTTGCCGTCCGTCCTCGTATTCCTCATCCACCCACGCTTTGAGGGAAAGGATGAGGGGATCTTTTTTATCAAACGGGACATCCGGCGCGTAGTGCTGATTGACCCAGTAGGCGATGCCCGCCAGCCCGCTCGACTTTCCGATCAGGACGCTGGGCGCGCGGTCAAGGATGGTCTCGGTGTCGAAAATGTTGTAGATCTCGTCGTCCTTGAGCAGGCCGTCCGCGTGGATGCCCGCGCGGGTGACGTTGAACGCCTCGCCGACAAACGGCGTCGCGGGCGGGATGTCGTAGCCGATGTCCCGGCGGAAAAAGTCCGCGATCTCGCTGATGACCGTCGGATCCATACCGTTCAGCGTTCCTTTGAGGGAGGCGTACTCGAACACCATCGCCTCCAGCGGGATGTTGCCGGTGCGCTCCCCGATGCCGAGCAGTGAGCAGTTGACGGCGCCCGCGCCGTACAGCCACGCCGCCCCGGCGTTGGAGACCGCTTTGTAAAAGTCGTTGTGGCCGTGCCACTCCAGCATATCGCTCGGCACGTCCGCGTAGTGCCGCAGACCGTAGATGATGCCCGGCACGCTGCGGGGCAGAGCGACCTCAGTATAAGGTACGCCGTAGCCCATCGTATCGCAGGCGCGGATCTTGACGGGGATGCCCGCCTGACGGCTCATCTCGCTCACCTCGTTGACGAAGGGAACGACAAATCCGTAAAAGTCCGCCCGCGTGATGTCCTCCAGGTGACAGCGGGGGATGACGCCCTCCTCGAACGCCATCGCGATGGTGTCAAGATACTGTTTCATCGCCTCGGAACGGGTCATTTTCAGTTTTTTGAAAATATGGTAGTCCGACGCGGATACGAGGATGCCCGTCTCCTTGATGCCGAGATCCCGCACCAGTTCGAAATCCTGCTTCCTCGCGCGGATCCAGGTGGTGATCTCAGGGAATTTCAGCCCCAGCGCCATACATTTTTCAAGCGCCTCGCGGTCTTTGTGGCTGTATACGAAAAACTCAGTTTGACGGATGATGCCGTTCGGACCGCCGAGCCGGCTGAGCATCTTGAAGATCTGAACGATCTGATCCACCGTGTATGGCTCCACCGACTGCTGACCGTCCCTAAGGGAGGTGTCGGTGATATAGACGTTTTCCGGCATATCGATGGGCACCCGCCGGTGGTTGAAGGGGACCTTCGGGATCTCGGTGTACGGGTATACGTCCCGGTACAGGTTCGGCTCCGCCACGTCCTGCAAACTGTATTTGTAGGACCGCTGTTCCAGCAGATGCGTTTGATTTGAAATTTCCAGCATTTGTGTTCGCTCCTTTGCGGGACGTTTCATCCCGCCGTATTGTATAATTGTATACAATTATACATTGAAACGGGACATCTGTCAAGTTTTTTTCAAAAACGTATTTACTTTTCAGGCGGGATAATGTATTCTGTTAATAGAATATTTTATAGGAGGGAACTGTTATGAAAATTTGTCCGAATTGCGGCGCGCAGCTTGAGGATCAGGCGGCGTTCTGCGTACAGTGCGGCGCGGCGTTCGCGCCGGCGCCCGCGGCGCCCGTCTATGACCACACCGCGGAATTTAATGCGGAGGATATTTCCGCCAACAAGATCTACGCGATGCTGGTCTACCTCACCGGCGCCATCGGCATCATCATCGCGCTGCTCGCGGCGAAGGAGTCGAAATACGTGATGTTCCACGTCAGGCAGGCGATGAAACTGCTTGTGTGCGAGGTGATCGCCGTGCTGGCGACCGCCGTTCTGTTCTGGACCTGCATTATGATGATCGCCGGTCCCGTGGCGATCACGATCCTCGCGGTGCTGGAGATCATCGCGTTCTTCCAGGTCTGCGGCGGCAAGGCGAAAGAACCCGCCATCATCAGAAGCCTGAATTTCCTTAAGTAAAACAAAAACGAAAAACAGGGATCCCGCCTGACGACGGGATCCCTGTTTTCGGGTTGACAAAATATCCGCGTCCTGTTAAAATATATGACAAGCCCGCCGAGGACAACAAGCCGAAAAGCGACGGTTTTTACCGTTTATCAGGCGTTTTGTTCTTATCGCGGGTCAGCCGGATTTTCCGGGTGTAGCTCAGATGGTAGAGCGCGTGGTTTGGGACCACGAGGCCGCTGGTTCGAAACCAGTCACTCGGACCAAAATATGGACCATCCCCCTCGGGGATGGTCCATATTTTCATCTCAGTCACGCAAACGAACCAGCGGCCTCGTGATTGCCATCCCGGGTAAATGCCGGATCATTAGATCACGCCGATTGCGCAGAAGATTTTTTTGAAAAATTGTCCAAAAACCGGAGCATATACTTTTGTGTATTTGCGAGGATTTTTGGACGATTTGACGGGAAATCGGCAAGCAACGCGGCGTGATAAGCCGTAGGCGATAATGATCCGGCGTTTACCCAAATGGTTGCCGCGAGGCGGCGAGCGAGCGGGGGCATCCTGCCGGACGGCAGTGCCGCAAGGCGGCGCTGCCGCTGGTTCGAAACCAGTCACTCGGACCAAAAAATCCGCCGACGCAGTCGACGGATTTTTTATCCAAGCCGCCGAAGGCGGGTTGGTATGTAATCTCGCCGCAGGCGAGTATGGTATCACGGCGCCAGCCGTGTATGGCATCACCGCGCAAAGCGCGGTGTATGTTTACCTCGGCGGCTTGATGACATACAGCTCTGACGAGCTGATGACATACCGACTTCGTCGGATTCCATACAACGGCTTTGCCGTTGATGAGGTATATTATACTGTAAGGCATAATATAACTGCCGCCAAGGGCGGCAATATCACCCTTGGGCTTATTCCGTCAGTCGATCACACGCAAAGGGCGTCAGCGATATATCATTTTCCCCGCTTTATGGACCCCAACCAAAAAACACAGACCGCTCTCTATGGAACGGTCTGTATTTTTATCTTTTAGTCAGCGTATGTCCCCGCGGGACGGGAAAAGGCTCTGTTATCATACGGAAATGTAATTGAGCGGATTATAGGCGGTGCCGTTATAGCGCACTTCAAAATGCAGGTGCGGACCGGTGGAGTTGCCGGTGGAACCGGCGCGGCCGATCTGTTGACCGGAGGAGACTCTGTCGCCCACGCTGACAAAGCGGGAGGACAGGTGCCCGTAATAAGTGCTGTATCCGTTGCCGTGGTTGATGCGGATCAGGTTGCCGTATCCGCCCGCCCAGCCGGAGAATTCCACGGTGCCGCCGTCAGCGGCGTATACCGCCGCGCCCAGCGTGCCCCCGCGCAGGCAGAGGTCGACGCCGCTATGTCCGCGGTATCCCATAAAACCGCAGGAGAGATAACATCCGGGGAGAGGGTTGCGGAAACTGCCGCTCGGCACGCCGCTGCCCTGCGTGAAGTTATAGGAGGAAGATCCCGATGAGGAAGATCCGGAGGAGTAAGAGTAGGTGCGTTTTTTCTTGCTGCCGACCAGGATGACCTTGTCGACGGGTTTTTTGGTGACCTCGGTGTTCACAACGCGCTTGCCGGAGCGCACGCCGTCGATATAGGTGATCTCCGCCGTGACGATCTGACTGCCCTTGACGCCCTCGGTCTTGATCTTGGTCGTGCCGGTGTACATCGAGCTGTCCGCCACGCGCTTGACGCTGAACGGCACGCTCTCGGTATAGGTGACGGTCTCGATGGTCTTGACGCGCAGATAGATATCCGGCGCCGCGATGTTGATCCGTCTGCCTTCGTAGATCTCGGTCTCCTTGACGTCGGGATTGAGCGCTTTGAGTTGTTCGTGGGTCATCCCGAATTTTTTGGCGATGGTGGAGAGATAGTCTCCTTCCTGACAGGTGTAGTAGGCGGGTTTGTCGGAGTTCGTCTCAAACATCGCGTGAAGTTCTTCCTCGGTCTTGAGATCGTCCGCGGCGAACATTCCCTTTTTGATCTGCACGTCCTCGACAAATTCCGCGCGATCACCGTGTCCGGTGTTCTCATACGGTTTTTTGATATCATCCAGTACCTTTTGGATGGTGTCTTTGTTTTCGGCGGCGGCTTTCAGCGTGCCGTCAACGTATAGTCCATAGTTGGTGCCGACCAGTTCGCTGACCGCGAAATACACGTCGGTGTAAAGATTGTCCTCGTCCTGCAGCTCGGATTTGCGCACGAGGCTGAGAGAGTATTTGGTGGTCGTCGTCAGAGCGTATGCCTCGCTGTCAAGATTGAGCGCCGTCGTTTCGGCGTTCGCCTCGACAATGGGATCCTCGGCAAGATCCTCTTCTTTTTCCGCTTCCGCGGCGTCGGAGACCGTTTCCTCCTCCTCGGACGTCGTGCCGGCGTTGAGCTGGGACTGGATCTGGGATTCCACCTTGCTGAGGATGGCGTGATACTCGTTTTCATCCTTCACATATCCGACGACGCTGCCGTTGATGGTGACCTGCAGCGCCACCGAAAAGAAATTGGAAAAAACCATCACGCTGATGATGCAGACCGCGCCGATGGCGGGCGCCCACCAGGAGAAGTTGCCCACAAAACTGCCGGCGATCCATGTGACGGCGCGCAAAAAGCCCCGCCAGATCGCCCGAAAGGCGCGCAACACCCACTCTCCGATGTTGCAGACGGTGCGGAAAATGCCCGCGGTGAGAAGTTTTTTGATCAGCCGGTACACACGCAGCGCAAGCCGCTCGATGTGATACCCCACGCCGTAGATCAAAACGGCGACGATCTTTATAAACATGATCAGCGTATAGACAAAACGGTTGGTGGATGCGATCCTGTTCAGTTTGTTCTCTTTTCTCAGTTGCGTATTGCTCAAAACGAGATACGGCTCCTTTCCAAAGATTACAAATTGGTAACAACACCTTTACAGTTTACTCCCTCTGTGCCGAAAAATCAAGTCTTTTCTATAAAGTTTACAATTTACTAAAATTTCAGTTCATCATACCCGGCGAGAAAGTCGTCGAGATATCTCTTCATCACGGCGCAGCCGCCGACGGTGTCCGAGGCGGCGTCCACCGGCAGGACGGGATCGTGCACCGACAGGCGCATCATCAGCCATCCGTCTCCGCGAGACGTGTCGAAGTTGGCGCGTACGCCCTCGTAGTTGGGCGTTTCAAGCGATCCGTAATGCGTGATATATTCTTTCAGATCATCGATGACCTTCTGCCCGTAGGCGCGGAAATCCGGCGCGGTGATGGTGATGCGGAAGGAAAGCCGTTCGGCCGGCTCCGCCAGATCCCGCAGGATGTCGCCCGGCACCTTTCCGTCCGCCAGGGCGCAGAGGATGCGCACCGCGAGATAGGCGCCGTCGTCAAGGTATCCGTTTTCCTTGAGGGCGGCGTGTCCGCTGGTTTCAATGGCGAGCGGGACGAAAACCCCCTCAGTTTCCAGTCGTTTCGCCTCGTTGATGACGTTTTTGTAGCCGCGTTTGAAGCGGTGATGATGACCGCCGCGCGCCTCGATGAAGGTCTTGAGTCCGCTGCCCGTCACCGAGTCGGTGACGATGGTGCCGCCCGGCGTTTCTTCCAGAAGGATGGCGCTGATCAGCGCGATGAGGCGGTCGGAGTTGATCTCCCGCCCGGTCTCGTCCACTACCGCCGCGCGGTCACAGTCGGTATCGAAGCAGATGCCGAGCGCCGCGCCCGCCGCTTTGACCGCCGCGGCGGTCGCCTCCATCGCGGCGGCGCTTTCGGGATTGGGGATGTGGACGGGGAAAGTGCCGTCCGGCGTCAGATTGACCGAGCCGTCAACGTCCGCGCCGAGCGGCGCGAGGACGTCCGTCGCGAAAAAGCCGCCCATGCCGTTGCCGGCGTTGACGATGATCTTTTTGCCGGCGAGCGGCGTTTCACTGCCCGCGTGCCGCCGCACCAGATCGCGCAGGTGCGCGGCGTAGGGAGTCATAATATCAAAGGGAAGGATCCTGCCGGACTCCGCGGGCGTCACATCAGGCGCGAGCGTGAGGATATCCTCAACGTCGCTTGCCTCCAGCCCGCCGGCGCGGGTAAAGAATTTCAGTCCGTTGCGATCCTGCGGCAGATGGGACGCCGTGATCTCGATCGCGCCGTCACAGTCGGCGTACCCCGTCGCGAAAAACATCGCGGGCGTGGTCGCGCCGCCGCAGGACAGCACCTCACAGCCCTGTCCGCACAGTCCCTTTTCCGCCGCCGCCCGCAGGGCGGGGGAGGAAAGCCGCGGATCGCCGCCGACAGCAACGCGCGGCGCGCGTCCCGCGGCTTTTTTCAGCAGGACGGCAAACGCCGCGGCGCATCGCTCGGCGATATCCGGCGTAAGGGTGGGCGCGTCTCCCAGCGCGACGCCGCGGATATCGCTTCCGCTTTTCAGTTTCATCAGATCCATATCCATTCTCCTATCTGTTTGATCTATTTGTTCAGCCGGGTCAGGACCACGGCGATCTCGTTTCTCGTGATGGAGGCGCCGGGTCGGAATTTCCCTTCCGTATCTCCCTCAAAGATCCCGAAAGCGGCGGCGTCGTTTACGGCGTCCTTCGCCCAGTCCGGGATGCTTGACGCGTCTTTGAACGCGCCGGAGGGTCTGAAACCCGCGAGCTGCGGCAGCAGGGCGCGGATCGCCGAGGCGACCTCAGCGCGGGTGATGGAGCGTTTGGGATAGAAGTACATCTTGCCGTCCACTTTGGTGCCCGTCATGATGCCGAGTTTGTAAGCCGCCTTGACGTAATTTACGGCCCAGGACGGAATGTCCGCCGCGTCGGCGTAGGGCAGTTTTACGGAGGCGTAGGATCCGGCGTTGACTTTTTTCATATTGACGAGCGTGGCACAAAGTTCGGCGCGGGACGCGGTCCGTGTGCCGAGGAAACGGCGCTGTCCGCTCGTGGTGTCCCCTTCCATCAGTTTGGCGCGGTAGCAGTAGTTGATATAATCTGTCGCCCAGCCGCTCGCCTTGACATCCTTAAAAAAGGCGGTCGGCTTGTAATCGGAGCGGGTGAGCACGCTGTATTTCCGTGTGCGGTTGCCGTTGTTGTCCGCCGCCTCATAGGTGACCCTGGTGACCAGGGAACCGACCGGTTCGGTCAGCGTATAGGTCGCGGCGCTCGCTTTGTGCACGTTGTCCAGAAAGATCTCATAACTTTTGGCGTCTACGCCGCTGCCCCAGGCGTTGTCCGCGGCGGACATTTTCAGTACGGTGCCCTTGACGCCTTTCTGCGTGCCCGCCGGCGACAGGGTGATGGCGGGCGATACCGTATCCGCCGCCGCGCCCCGCCGCGCGATCAGATTGTCCACACGCAGCGTACCCGACGTTTTGCCGTTACCGCGGGTAAAGGTCAGGCCGGTATAGACGGCGGCGCCGGACGGGACGGGAAATACGATCTCCTTGTACCCGTCGCCCGACAGCGTTACGGCGGCGGACTGTACCGTGCCGCCGTCATCCGTCGTAAAGGTCGCCTGTACTTTGATATTACTGCTCAGACCGTCGATCTTGGCGGCGATCGCGGTCGTCCCGGCGGGCAGTACGACGTTGCCCTGCGTCAGCCGCACCGACGAGGCGGCGGCGGGAAGGGTATATCCGATCTCGGCGCAGCCGATGCCGCTGTATTCCACACTGTTTTTCTGGATCAGCTGCACAGTGGCGGCGGCGCCGCCCGCTACCACGGCGGAAAAGTTGAGGGTCTCAAAATCGTTGAGCAGTTTGTCCTGCTCGATAAAACTCACCAGCGCCAGCGCGTTGCCGACGGGACGCTGGGAGCCGTCCGAGGGGTCGTTGAGGATGGAGAGAGCGCCCGCGGCGGTAGATCTGGCCGCGATGGTGGAGGAGCCGCCGCCGTCCAGATTGACGGCGGTGTAATATCCGAGATCGACAAGGGTCTGCGCGGCGTTGACCAGCGGCATCCCCGCGAGATATTCGCTTCCTTTTTTGGATCTGTTGTCAAAGACGAACAGACCCGTCTCCCCGCTTGCCTTGACGGCGAGCACCGAGCGCGCGACGTAGTTTGAGGCGATGGAGGCGTCCAGCCCGTTTGTCACCGCTTTGCCTTTATTCACGAGCAGGTTGCCGCCCCGCAGGGCGTTGTAGGCGGTCGCCCACTTGCCCGTCGTCTCGCGGAAGGACACGGTGACGCTGTCGCCGCTCTGCGCGGCGTCCGCCAGCGGCTTGATCTGCGACTTGGGGCCGACGAGATAGAAGTTGCCGCTTTCCAGTTTGCAGGCGGCGGCGTTGTCCGTCGTATAGGTCCTGTAACCGACGAAAGTGCCGGTGACGCTGCCGCCGACGGTGTAGGACCCGCCCGTCTTTTTAAGCACCAGCACGTAGTAGTTGAGGTGGGGGTAGCCGGTATCCCATTTGGCGTAACTGCCGTAATCGGAATTGAGCATCCAGACACAGCCCGCATCGTAGGCGTGGGGCAGTTGGTTGAATGTGGCGACGGACTTTGTCACACTGCCCGCCGCGGCGGTGATGGAAAAGTTCGGGATGCCGTAGATCAGCGCGCCGTTCTCGGTAAATCCGGCGGTATAAAATTCGTACGGCGCGGAGGAGTCCTGCCCGCTGTCTTTTTTATAGGAGTTGGTGGAGAGCAGTTTACCGTTGCGGATCTGCAGTCCTTCAGCGTTGCCGTACGTGTTGAAAAACCCGCCGTTGACGCCGCCGATGACCTGTCCGGTCTTAAGAGAGGTGTCGTAACCTCCGAGCTGTGTCGTCACGGCGAACCGGGTGATGTTGGTGTCGCTGTTGACGACCACCGGGACGAGCGCCGCGCCGGGCGTGAATTCCAGCGACTGCACGATGCCCGTTTTGCCGTTGAACGTGCCGTTATAGGTCTTGATCTTCGCTTTGCCGTAGGCGGTGGCGGTCGATGAGATCCAGCGGATCTTCAAAGAGGCGATCGCCGCGTCGCCCGCGAAAGTGAGCGAGCCGAGCATACACATCAGCGCCAGCGGCAGAGCGGCTTTTTTGCAGAGATTACGAATTTTCATTTTACTTTTTTCTCCGTGCGGTGATCATCCGGGGCCTGTTTTCAAGATCCCGATGCAGTTTGACTTCCTCCCACTGATTTTGTATAAAAAGTTCCGCCGCGGCGGCGGCGGTATCCGCGCCCGCTTCCGCGATCATCGCGCCGCCGGGGGACAAAACATCCCCCCAGGTCTGCGCGAGACACCTGTAAAAGGTCAGCCCGTCGGTACCGCCGTCCAGGGCGGAGACCGGCTCGTTTTTGACCTCGGCGGGAAGTGTTTTCAGATCTTTTGTTTTGATGTAAGGCGGGTTGCAGGTGATCAGATCGAAGGACGAGGGCGGGAACAGCACGCCGCCGCCCTGCAGGATATCGCCCTGCACGATATGCGTTCTTTCGGTCAGACCCTGCATTTCGGCGTTTTTGCCCGCCGCGTCGATCGCGGCGGCGCTGATGTCAAGCAACGTCACGTCGGCGTCCGGCGCCAGCCGCGCCAGCGTCAATCCCACGCATCCGCTGCCGGTGCAGAGATCCAGCACCCTGGGGCGGGTGATCGCAAGTGTTTTCGCCGCGCCGCGGAGGTATTTCCCGCGGGCGTCGCGCACGTCGGCGCGGTCGGCGGCGGACAGACAGGGCAGCGCGAGGTCTACCAGCTGTTCCGTTTCGGGGCGGGGGATGAGAACGCCGGGCAGTGTGATGAACTCCGCGCCGTAAAATTCCCATTTTCCTAAAAGATACTGCAGCGGCACGCCGCTTTTCCGTTTTTCAAGATCCTCGCGGAAGGCGGCAAGCGCGCTGTCGTCAAAGGGGATCCGCCTGCCCGTCAGCAGATCGCCGCGGGTGCAGGGGATATGTTTCGTCAGCAGATAATACGCTTCGTTGCCGGCGTTATCCACGCCGGCCGCCTGTAACACGGCGGCGGCGTCTCTTACGATATTACGCAGGGTCGGATCCATCGGTCTCTTGTTCCTTTTCAGGGAGGATCGTTCCGTCCGGCGCGACGTTCAGATCGGTGTCTTTCGGGTAGTCGTCCAGCACGCCCTTCAGCGCGACGATGGCGATCTCAAGCTGTTTTTCGTCCGGTTCCCTGGTCGTCAGCCGCTGGAACCACAGTCCCGGCGCGGACAGGATCCTTGTGAACAGGTTGTCGTATTTTCCGGCAAGGCGGATGGCTTCATATGCCAGCCCCAGCATCAGCGGCAAAAAGCAGATGCGCACCGCCGCGCGGGTCACGGGGTTCGACACCGTGATGAAGGTGGAGATGACGATACCGACGAGCAGCGTCAGAAAGATGAACGAAGTGCCGCAGCGCGGGTGGAAACGGCGGAAGCTCCCGGCGTTTTCCGGCGTCAGCTCTTTTTTCTGCTCAAAGCAGAAAATGGTCTTATGTTCCGCGCCGTGATACTGAAAGACGCGTTTGATATCTTTCATCATGGAGATGGAGAGCAGGTAGAGGAAAAAGACGGCGAGTTTGATGACGCCCTCTCCGACGGAGGTGATGACGCGGCGTGTGCTTTCCGACAGAGTCTCAAAGCCGGGAAACAATTTTACAATGGAACTTACCGCGAAGGTCGGCAGAACGAGGAACAGCACGATGCCGAGCCCCAGCCCGATCACCAGCGCGACAGCGCTCAATATCGCCATGCCGGTCTTGCCGAACAGTTTGGTGAGGAATTTCTCGAACTTCGTTTCGGGCGGCGTTTCCTCCGCGGCGTCCGCCATCGCGATATCCGCGGCGTATGACATGGCGCCGTAACTTGTTTTCAGCGACTGAACAAAGGCGACAAGCCCCCGCAGCAGCGGGATCTTCGGCAGGACCTTCATCGGTTTTTGATTGTCCGTCACCTTCAGCACGATACCGCCGCCGGATCGGCGCACGGCGATCGCCGTGTGCTCCGCCGAGCGCATCATCACGCCCTCGATCAGCGCGCTGCCGCCGATGGTCGTGTATTTTGTTTCTTTACTCAATCCGATCACCTCTCGCGTTTACTATCTTTTAATTATAGCATACATTTCCCTATTTTACAATATAAAAATAAAGAGCAGGCTTTCCGCGCCTGCTTTGTATAGACCCCCAACAATACTATTATAACATGCTTGTCAAGAGAATGCTGCACAAACTTATATAAAATATTTTGTGCAGTCTGCCGTCTTTACTTTTCGGATCTTTCGTGCTACAATATAGACAGAAAAAGAAAGGAGGGCTACCCCAATGGTCAGAGAAATGCCACCGGCACATACAGTCAAAAACAATAAAGGGGTGAGTCCAGTGATCATGTAAGGGTGTGCGGCACCAAGAGAACAACGCAATTTTAACATAAATAGTAAGTCCTGCCAAGCGGCAGGACTTTTGTGTTATAATTTTATTTTTTCCTTCAGATAGGGGACGCGTCGGGCGGCTTTGGCAAGCAGATAGTACAGCGCGCCGCAGACGACCGCCTGCAGGACGTTGCCCCAGATGCTGACCGCCGCGCCGGCAAACGCCGCGCGCCAGCCCGCGCCGCCGTCGATGAAAAAGCGGATCAGTATGACCTCGGCAAGATAGTAGCCGATAACGCCCGCGACGCCGGAAGCCGCGATCCACAGATCGGGGAAGCGGAAACGCCGCGCGCCGGCTTTGGCAAGCAGGATGATCAGCGTTTTGACGATCAGCGTCGGGATGACCCACAAAGCATAGCCGTAGGTCAGATCGCTGAGCGCCGCGCCCAGCGCGCCCGCCGCGACGGCGTAAGGCGTCGGCAGGAACAGGACGGCGGCATAGATAAAGGTGTCGCCCAGGTTGACGTATCCGCTGTTGCCGAGCGGCAGAGACGGTAAAAACCGCGCGATGACAAAGATCAGCGCCGTCAGCACCGCGGTCATCGTAAAGCGTGTGATATTATTCCGGGTCATCGGGGATGAGCTCCTTTAAAAATTTTTCAAAAAACGGTCCGTCCAGCGGGTCGCCGCCGACTTTACAGGTGTACGCCGCGCTTTTCGCCACGAAATCCGCGGCGGCGCGTACGGCGTCCTCCGGCGCCCTGCCCCGCAGCAAAAGACCGGTCAGCGCCGAGGCGAACATATCGCCGGTGCCGGCAAACTTCGCGGGCGCTTTTTTACAGGAGAGAGCGGCCGCTTTGCCGCCGCGCGGCAGGCAGAGATTTACAACGGTGTTTTCGGGGACATCGGGACACAGCGAGTTTTCGATCCCGGTCAGTACGATAAGACAGCCGTATGTTTCCCCCAGCGCCGCCGCTGTTTTTTCCAGCGCGGCAAGGGTGGTCCGCCCGGGATAGGGCAGATCCGAAAGGATCATCATTTCCGTCACGTTGGGCGTCAGAACGTCCGCGCGGGAGGCCAGCCGTTTCATCTCTTTCTGCAGGGTCTCATCGAAAGTCGTGTACGCTCTGCCGTCGTCTCCCATCACGGGATCGACGACTTTCAGGGCGTTTTTGCCGAAACCGTCGAAAAATTCCTCTACGATCCCGATCTGCTCCGCGCTGCCGAGAAAACCGCTGTAGATCGCGTCAAACGCAATGCCGCGCTTTTTCCATTCGTCGATATACGCCCGCATATACGGCGTGAAGTCGGTAAAGGAAAAACTGTCATATCCCGTGTGATTGGACAGGATCGCCGTCGGGAGCGGACAACACTCCACGCCCTGCGCCGCCAGTACGGGGACGCAGACGCCGAGAGAACATCTGCCGAACCCCGACAGATCGTTGATGAGCGCCGCTCTTTTCCGGTCCATTTTTCCTTGCCTCCTCTCTTTTGCTTGTAAGTTTAGCATAATGCCGTGTAAATTTCAAGAAAAAGTTGAAAATCTCGCGGATCTGTGTTACAATACCTGATACAGTAATTTTTTGGAGTGAATTTTATGTCCGGACATTCAAAATGGAAAAACATCATGCACAAAAAAGGCAAGACCGACGCTCAGCGCGCCAAGGTCTTTGCCAAGATGGCAAAGGAGATCATGGTCATCGTGAAGGAGGGCGGTCCCGATCCCGCGGCCAATTCCCGCCTTGCCGACGCCATCGCCAAAGCGAAGGCGGCCAACGTCCCTAATGACAATATCGACCGCGCCATCAAAAAAGGCGCGGGCGCGGACGGCAGTACGAACTACGAGACGCTGATCTACGAGGGCTACGGCCCCGGCGGCGTCGCGGTGGTGGTGGAATGCCTGACCGATAACAAAAACCGCACCGCCGGCAGCGTGCGCCACTGGTTCGATAAATTCGGCGGCAATCTCGGATCCACCAACTCTGTCAGCTGGCAGTTCAAGACCTACGGTCAACTTATCATTGAAAAGAAAGACGGCGTCGACGAGGATGAGCTGATGATGACGGCGCTGGACGCCGGCGCCGACGACTTCAACGCCGAGGGCGACGCTTTTGAGGTCATCTGCGATCCGTCGGCGTTCCACGGTCTGCGCGAGGCGCTGGAGGCGGCGGGGTATGAGTTCCTGTCCGCCGAGGTGACGCGGATCCCCGACAACGAGGTGACGCTGACCGACGAAAAGGACATCAAGTTTATGTCCCTGCTGCTCGAAAACCTGGAGGATGACGACGACGTGCAGAACGTATGGCACAACGCCTCCAACGAGGATCTCTGATCATTGCTGAAAACCGAGGGCGGGTCCCGCGTTACGCGGGACCCGCCTTTTTGACATTTTATTCGTTGACTTTCACGCCGCACGCCTGCAGAAGCAGTTTGTAAAGTTCAAGTTCATAATCGGGCGTGTAGGGGTTGACCGCCTCGCCGCGAACGTACTTCGCGAACGCCGCCATCATGCCGTCATAGCGGTCGACGCCTTCGCTTGCCTCCGGATCGACCTTGACGTGCCAGCCCGTTTCGGTACGGACGGTACGGAACGTCTGCATCAGATCCTGTCCCGGCAGATACCATTCCAGGGGACAAAGTTCTATCGTCCCCTCACTGCCGTTGATGACAAGCTGACGTCTGGCGAAGCCGCCGCGTTCCACAGCCGTTGTTTTGGCGAAGGAAACGCCGTTTTTGTATTCAAAGATCGCCATGCCGAAATCCTCGCCCGTCACGCCGTCCAGCCCGGAACGCTTGTTGAGGGGGATGACTCTCTCGGGCATGCCCTGGATCCGGTAGATCAGGTCGACCAGGTGACAGCCGAGATAAAACATCATGCCGCCCGGAAACGTTTCCAGCCACTGCCGCGTTTTTTCAGGATGCCAGCAGTTCATTTGCGCTTCCACGCTTATGATCTCGCCGAGTTTTCCGCTTTTCACCTGTTCCAGCGCGTCCATAATGAACGGATTGTAGCGGTACATATAGCCGGTGTGGAAGACTTTGCCGCTTTTTTTCACCTCGGCGATCAACTCTTTATAACCGGAAAGGGAAACGCTGCCCGGCTTTTCCATATGGATATGCTTGCCCGCCTTCGCCGCGAGCAGGGCGTATTTGGTGAGATAGATCTCGTCGGTCTCCACCACCACCGCCTCGATGGCCGGATCGTCCAGGATGTCCGAAAGGGACATCTCCCGCAATCCGTCAAGGTTGGGGATCCGTTTGGGGATCCGCTCCCGCTCGTTTTCCGGCAGGTGGTAGCCGACGACTTCAAACAGATCCGTCTGTTTCCGCACGCTTCCGATGATCTGTTTGGAATGGCTGTGCTCGTTGATGCCGATCACGGCGGTCCTGATCTTTTTCATTTTTATAACATCCTCCAATCGAATTGAACGATCGGGAAGGTTTTTTCATTCAGCAGGCGGTCAAAGATCGCCGGCGTTTCATCGGGCGAATGCGTTTCGTCGACCATGGAGGCCAGATCGATCCTGCCGGCTTTGGTCAGCGCGATCAGCGCCGCCATGTCGTCCTCCTGCGTCCACCAGCCGCCGTGCGACTCGACCTGCGGTCTTGCCATCGTGTGCGCGCCGATCAGTGTGACGCCGGGGCCGTGTACCTTTCGGTAATAATCGATGGTAAAATCGCTGTTTCTCGTGCATCCGAGAAGCGCCACTCTGCCGAAGGGCGCCATACAGTCAAGGATCTCGTCAAGCCCCGCGCCGACGCCGGTGACCTCGATGCCGACCTTCGCGCCGCCGTTCGTCGCCTCTTTGACTTTCGCGGCAAAGCCGGCGTCAAAGGGATCAAAGGCGAGATCGGCGCCGCAGGCAAGCGCCTTTTCACGTTTTTTCGGATCGGGATCGACCGCGATGACCGGCACGGCGCCCGCCGCTTTCAAAAGCTGCAGCGCCGTAAGCCCCAGGATCCCCAGACCCATCACGACGGCGCTTTCCCCGATCTCCAGACGGCATTTGCGGATCGCCCCCAGGGGGAAGGTCGCGATATGGAATATCGACGCGTCCTCAAAGGACACGTCATCGTCGATCTTGCAGGCTTTCGTTTCGCTGATGCGGTGATACTGCTCGTATTTGCTCCACCAGAGCGCGACGCGGTCGCCCGGCTGAAAGCGGGTCACGCCTTCCCCGACCTCGATGACGATGCCTGCCGAACTGTATCCGACGCGGCGGGGAAACGGCGAGGCTTCCTCGTCTTTTTTCTTCCAGGAGACCGTCTTGCTGCCCGCCAGGTTGGCGCGTTCCGTGCCGCCGGAGACGGTGGATATCCGCAGTTTTACCAGGATCTCCCCCGGCGCGAGCGGGGCGACCGGCTCCGGGATAAGCTCCGCTGTCCCGGGCTTTGTAAAGACAATATTCTTACTGATCATAATAACCACCTCGCTGCGATTATACCATACCATTGTTTGGAAAACAAGGTAGTTTTCCGCTTAAAACAAGGTAATTTTCCGCTTTTTCATATTGCCAAACGGCGCCCGGCGCGGTATAATAAAAGAAAAACGGGAGAAACAGATGAAACCGCGGCGGTGGAACAAAGACAATTTCATAATGTTGGCGGCGCTGGCGGCGGCCGTCGTGGTTCTGTATGCCCTGCACCCCGGCTGTGTGTGGAAGGCGCTTTTCGGACACGAGTGCCTCGGCTGCGGCCTGTCCCGCGGCTGCGTCGCGCTGGCGAGACTGCGGCCGGCGCGGGCGTGGCGGTATAATCCGATCGCGTTTTCCGTGCCGTTTTGGTGCGGCATGTTGGTGACTTTCGGCAAGCCTTTTGAAAGCGCGCGGGCGAACCGTGTCCTTTTATGGTCGCTGCTCGGCGCCACAGCGGCGCTGGCGGTGTTTCGTATCTGTATGATGATCTTTTTTCCGAGATAATACTTGAAAAATCCGATATAATATATTATAATTAACATATATGCGTAATAACAGGAGAGAAACGAAATGGTAGACATTAAACTTATCGACTATCTCTGTAAACTTGCCAAGCTCTCGTTCGACCCGGCTGAAAAGCAAAAAATGGCGGCGCAGATGGAGAGCATCGTGGCGTTGATGGATACTGTCAAAGAGGCCGAGATCGACGAAAAGGACTTTCCGCCTGCCTTCCCGGGGGATCCGAAGGATCTGCGCGCGGATGAGCTGAAACCCTCCCTGCCGCCCGATGAGGCGCTGGCGAACGTCCCCGACCGCAAGTATCATTTTATCGCCGTGAAAAAAATTATGGAGTGAGATCGAACCAATATGAATTTTCATTTGAAATCCTTTCAGGAACTGCGCTATTTGCTGGACAATCACGACGTCACCGCCGAGGAGCTGACGGAGCATTTTCTGGACCGCATCGAGCGGATCGACCCGGACATCCGCAGTTTTGTTACTGTCTGCCGCGCCGACGCGCTCGCGCAGGCGAAGGCGGCGCAGGAGCGCATCGATAAAGGGGACATCGCGCCGATGACCGGCATCCCCGTCGCGCTCAAAGACAACATATGCACCCGCGGCGTGCGCACGACCTGTTCCTCCAAAATGCTGGAAAACTTTCTGCCGCCTTACGACGCGACGGTGACCGCCGCGCTCAAAAGGCAGGGCGCCGTCCTGCTCGGCAAAAACAATATGGATGAATTCGCCATGGGCGCCAGCACTGTGACGTCTTATTTCGGCGTGACGAAAAACCCGTACGATATCACCCGCGTGCCCGGCGGCTCGTCCGGCGGCAGCGCGGCGGCGGTGTCGGCGGGGCTTTGCCCGGCGTCGCTCGGGAGCGATACCGGCGGCAGTATCCGTCAGCCGGCGGCGTTCTGCGGCGTGACGGGACTTAAACCCACCTACGGCAGAGTGTCGAGATACGGCCTGGTGGCGTTCGCCTCCTCGCTGGATCAGATCGGTCCCATCGCCAAGAGCGCCAGGGACTGCGCGTATCTTTTGGACGCGATCACCTATGACGACGGCATGGATATGACGCTTGCCAAAGATCTGAAACCGCTGGGGGATATTTTCTCCGGCGATATCAAGGGGACGCGGATCGGGCTTCCCGCCGAGTTTTTCGGTGAGGGCGTCGATCCCGAGGTCAAAGAGATCGTGATGAAGGCCGCCCTGAAATATAAGGAAATGGGATGTGAGATCGTAGACGTGACGCTGCCGTCGCTGAAATACGCGATCGCCGCGTACTACCTCATCGCCTCGGCGGAGGCGTCCTCCAATCTCGCGCGGTATGACGGCGTGAAATACGGACACCGTTCGGAACGGGGGGACACCTTTGAGGAAGTGCTGATCCACACGCGGGACGAGGGGTTCGGCGACGAGGTCAAGCGGCGGATCCTGCTCGGCACCTACGCGCTTTCCAGCGGCTATTTTGACGCTTATTATAAAAAGGCGACGCTGCTTCGCGAAAAGATCAAAAAGGAATACAGCGATATTTTCGCGAAATGCGACGTCATCCTCACCCCCACCACGCCCGCCGCGGCGTTTAAGATCGGGGAAAAGACCGACGATCCGACGCAGATGTATCTCGCGGACGTCTGCACCGTTACCGTAAACATTGCGGGGCTTCCCGCGGTCAGCACGCCCTGCGGCTATGACAAGGACGGACTTCCCGTCGGTATGTCGCTGGTGGGTAAGGCGTTCGACGAGGCGACCATATTGCGGCTTGCCGACCGCTTTGAAAAGCGGAGCGAGAGGATCCTCAACGATTATATGCTAAATTGATATTTTTCGGCGGAACCAAGAACCGCACAACCGGGGAGGCAGCGGCACCCTGTACCGAAAATCCGCTATATCGGGGCAGCCCCTTGCGCGCCTTACGCGATCGGAGACGACGGGACGGTGAGTTTGCCGACGGACAGGTCCGACGCAATACCGTACTGTGAACCATGTCAGGCGGGGAACCGAGCAGCATTCAGCAGATCACGCGTATGTGCCGTCGGTCGCCCTGTCCCGAGAACGAGCCCCTCGTACGCCCGGACGCGGCATTGCCAACAAGGGGTGTGCGGTTCTTGGTTCCGCCGAATATATAGGAAAAGGGAGAAGCGAAAAAGTGTATTTGTCCCTCTATCGTAAATACCGCCCCCACACGTTCGCGGACGTCGTGGGGCAGGACGCTGTGACGCGCACTCTGCGCGGGCAGATCCTGAGCGGTCATATCGGACACGCTTACCTGTTCACCGGCACGCGGGGAACGGGCAAAACGACCTGCGCCAAAATATTCGCGCAGGCGGTCAACTGTGAACATCCCGTCGACGGGGATCCCTGCGGGGAGTGCCCGTCCTGCAAGGCGATCGCCGCGGGTTCCGTCACCGATATCTATGAGATCGACGCGGCGTCCAACAGCCGGGTGGACGACGTCCGGGAACTCAAAGCGGACGTTATCTACACCCCCGCGCTGGTAAAATACAAGGTCTACATCATCGACGAGGTGCACCGCCTGTCCGGCTCGGCGTTCGACGCGTTGCTCAAAACGGTGGAGGAACCGCCGGAGCACGTCATTTTTATTCTGGCGACGACGGAACTGCACAAGGTGCCGTCCACCATCCTGTCCCGCTGTCAGCGGTTCGATTTCCGCCGGATCGACACGGCGGAGATCCGCGAAAGGCTTTGTGAGGTCGCGGAAAAAGAAGGGCTCACCCTGACCGCCGACGCGGCGCAGATGCTGGCGCGGATGGGGCAGGGTTCGATGCGGGACGCGCTATCCCTTTTGGAACGCGCCGCCGCCGTCGGCGGAGAGATCAACGGCGAAAAGGTCGGGGATCTTTTGGGACTTTGCGATCCCGAGAGGATGCTCGGCTGCGTGGAAAAGATCGCGGCGGGGGATATCGCCGCCGTGATGGATTTTCTCGACGAGATGTGGAAATCGTCCAAGGACATTTCCCGCCTGCTCGCGGAACTCGGCGTACTGTTCCGGGATATCCTGCTGATCCGCGCCGCGCCCACGCTGACGGAGGACCGTTCGCCGCAGGAGAGGCAGCGGCTTTCCGCGCTGTATGACGCGCTGGGGTCCGCCAGGATCCTCGCGAGCCTTGAAACACTGCAAAAAGGGGCGCGGGACGTCGCCGCGAGCGGCGGCGAGCGCGTGATGACCGAGATCACGCTGATGCGCCTGTGCGATATCAAACTCGGCACCGACCCGGCGGCGCTCGTCGCGCGGATCGAGGCACTGGAAAAACGACCCGCCGCGCCCGCGGCGGAGCCGCCGAAACCGGCGGAAAAGCCGAAATCCGCGCCGGTACCGGCAAAAAAAAGACCGGCGGACGAGCCGGAAAGACCCGCGCCGGCAGTAAGCGAGCCGGCGCCGCCCTCCATACCGCCCGAAAAACTGTGGGGACAGGCGATGGACATCCTGCGCGGCGACGGCAGACAGGATCTTGTGGGGACGCTGGCGAACGTTTCGCCCCGCATCGAGGGGACGCGGGTCATATTCGCGCTGCCCGACGGCTTTATCCGTCGACTGCTCAACACCGAGCAAAACCGCGCGGCGATCGCGGGAGCGCTTACGCGCGTTGACCGCAGGGACTATGCCGTCCGGTTTGAGGATCCCGCGCCCGCCCCCCGGGAGAAGGACGCGCTGGACGAACTGATAGAAAATCTCAACAAAGGAGAAACGATATGAAAGCGAGACTGCCCGAGGGCGTACAGATGAAACGCTCGGATATGATGGCAAAGATCCAGGAGATGCAGGCGCAGATGGAGACCACCCAGAATGAGGTGGAGGAGAGCCTGTTCACCGCGGCGGCGGGCGGCGGCATGGTGACCGCCGAGGTCAACGGTAAAAAGGAAGTTACAAAGATCACGCTGGCGCCCGAGGTCGTCGATCCGGACGATGTGGAGATGCTGGAGGATCTTGTCACCGCCGCGGTCAATGAAGCGCTTGCCAAAGCGGGCAAGGCGATGGAGGAAAAAATGGGCGCCATCACCGGCGGGCTGAACATTCCGGGGTTGATGGGATGAACGCGATCCCCGCGATGAACCGGCTGATCGGACAGTTTGAAAAACTGCCCGGCATCGGCGCGAAGACCGCGCAGAAAATGGCGTACTATGTGCTGTCCGGCGATAAGGAGCGCGCGAAGGAGTTTGCCGACGCGCTGAATGCGGCGCGGGAGAGCATCCATTACTGCGCCAAATGTCACAATTTCACCGATCGGGAGATCTGTGATATTTGCGCGGACAAAACGAGAGACAGCGCCCTGATCTGCGTCGTTGAACAGCCGGGAGACGTGGAAACACTGGAAAAAATGAAAGACTATCACGGCGTGTATCACGTTCTGCATGGACTGATCTCGCCGCTGGACGGCGTGGGACCGGAGGAACTGACGGTCAAGCCGCTTCTGGAAAGAGTGGCAAACGAAGACGTGCGGGAGGTCATCATGGCGACCAATCCGAGCGTGGAGGGGCAGACGACGGCGCTGTATATCGCGAAACTGCTCAAACCGTTCGGCGTGCGCGTCACGGCGCTGGCGCTCGGCATACCGGTGGGCGGTTCTCTTGAATACGCTGATGCCGCCACGCTTTCCAGCAGTATCGAAAACCGCAGAGAAATATAAACAGGGGGAATAAAAGATGGATATTCAAAAGGAATGTAAGCGCTGGGTAAACAGCCACGCCGTCGATCCAGAGACGAAGGCGGACGCCGTCGTGATGCTGGACGACGAGGAAAAACTGCTCGCGGCGTTCGGCGGCAGTTTATCTTTCGGCACGGCGGGTCTGCGCGGTATTATGGGCGCGGGCACCAACCGTATGAACGAATGTACCGTCCGGCAGGCGACGAGAGGACTTGGCAATTTTATTTCCGGACTTGGCGCCGATGCCATGGCGCGCGGCGTTGTCATCGCGCACGACTGCCGGCGGCGCGGCGAGCGTTTCACGATGGCGGCGGCTCAGACGCTTTGCGCGATGGGCATAAAGGTTTACGTATTTGATGAACTGCGCCCGACGCCGGAACTTTCCTTCGCGGTGCGGGAGCTCGGCACCATCGCCGGCATCAACATCACAGCCTCGCACAATCCCAAAGAATACAACGGCTATAAGGTCTATTTCGAGGACGGCGCGCAGATCTCGGGCGAGATCGCGGAGCGCATCCAGACGCATATCCGCGCCATTGACCCGCTGAACGTCCCGACGATGGAGGTCGAAGAGGCGGAAAAGAGAGGTCTTCTCGTCTATATCGGCGAGGAGATCGACGAAAAATATCTTGCCGCGGTACTGGCGGAGAGTTTGGATCTCAGCGGCATTTCCGAACAGTCGAGAAAACTCAAGGTCGTTTACACGCCTTTCCACGGCACCGGCTACCGTCTGGTGCCGGAGGCGCTGAAACGCCTGTCCATCAACGTTGTGCCGGTGGAGGAACAGATGATCGTCAGCGGTGAATTCCCCACCGTCAAATCCCCCAATCCGGAGGAAAAAGAGGGCTTTGCGCCCGGCGTCAAGAAGGCGAAAGAGGTCGGCGCGGATCTGATCATCGCCACCGATCCCGACGCCGATCGCGTCGGCGTGGGATGTCTTGACAAAAACGGCGGGATCACCCTGCTCACCGGCAATCAGGTCGGCATATTGCTTTCGGATTTTATCATCCGCAACCTGCGGGAGACCGGCAAAATGCCGCCAAATCCCGCCATCATCACCAGCATCGTGTCCACCCGTATGGTCAAAGAGATCTGCGCGGCGGAAGGCGTCGACTATTTCGAGGTGCTGACCGGCTTTAAATACATAGGCGAGCATATCAAACAGTTCGAGGAGAAACACGATCACAGTTTTATTTTCGGGTTTGAGGAAAGTTACGGATATCTCAAGGGAAGCTACGCCAGGGATAAGGACAGCGTCATCGCGACGGTGCTGATCGCGCAGATGGCGATGTATTATAAGGATCAGAACAAGACCCTGCCCGAGGCGCTGGAAGCGCTGTATAAAAAATACGGCAGATATGAGGAAAAGGTCGTCTCCTTCAAGATCGGCGGCACGGATCCTCAGGAAAATATGAAGGAAATGCTCTCCGCTCTGCGCCGCAGCAGCCCCGAAAAGGTGGCGGGACTTGCCGTGCGCCGCGTGGGTGATTTCCTTACCGGCGAGTATACCGACAAGGACGGCGGCACCGAGCAGACGGGACTGCCGAAAAGTGATATGCTGCACTTCACCTTTGAGGACGGCAGCGTCGTCATCGTCCGCCCGTCCGGCACCGAGCCGAAGGTCAAACTTTACATTTTGACCAGGGGCAAGGACAAGGCGGCGTGCGATAAAAAAATCAAAAACTTTGAAAAAGAATTCGGGGCGATGCTGCAATGATACGACATATCGTGATGTTCAAATTTTTGGAGGAAAACAAGGCGGAAAACGTCCAAAGGACCAAAGAGATGCTGGACGCTCTGCCGGCGAAGATCCCCCTGATCCGGCACAGTGAAACGCATATCGGTCACGCGGACGCCGCGCCTGCCAACGCGGATCTCATCCTTATCAGCGATTTTGACAGTATGGAGGATCTTGCCGCGTATATCGTTCACCCCGATCACAAGGCGGTCGGCGCGTTTATGCGCCCGCGGCGGGAGAGCCGCTGCTGTGTGGATTTCGAGTTGCCGGACAAGTGAGCCGATACTTAAAAAAAGCAGAGGCTTTCTTTATAAAAAAACAGAAAGAAGAAATAGAGTATGACATTACTTATTATGGCGGCGGGAATGGGAAGCCGCTACGGCGGGCTCAAACAGATGGATCCGGTCGGACCGAACGGCGAGTTTATCGTGGACTTTTCCGTCTATGACGCGATGCGCGCCGGCTTTGACCGCGTGGTATTCATTATAAAGAAAGAAAATTACGAGGACTTCGAGCAGACCGTCGGCAAACGCGTGCGCGGGATGATCAAGGTGGAATACGTCTTTCAGGACACCTGTGATATCCCCGCGGGGACGAGCGTTCCCGCCGGCCGTCTGAAACCGCTTGGAACGGGACACGCCGTGTGGTGCGCCCGCAACGTCATCGACGATCCTTTCGCCGTCATCAACGCCGACGATTTTTACGGCAGAGAGGCGTTTGAGAAACTGGGCGAGTATCTGCGCGCGCCTGAAGCGCACCGGTACGTTATGGCGGGATATCTGCTGAAAAACACCATCACCGAAAACGGTTATGTCAGCCGCGGCGTCTGTGCCGCGCGGGACGGCAGACTCACCCATATCGTGGAGCGCACCCATATCGAACAACGGCCGCAGGGCATCGCGTTTTTGGAGGACGATATCTGGACGCCGCTTGCTCCCGATACCGTCGTGTCGATGAACTGCTGGGGCTTTACGCCGGATCTGTTTCCGGCGCTGGAGAGGGGCCTTACGGACTTTTTGCGAAAGGATCTGCCGAAAAACCCCGAAAAGGCGGAATTTTTCCTGCCCTTCCTCGTAGAGGAGGAAATGCGGCGGGGCAACTGCACGGTGGACGTGTTGACCACCGAGGCGAAATGGTACGGCGTCACCTACGCCGAGGATCGCCCGATGATGGTGGAATTTTTACGCCGGGCAACGGCCGAGGGGGTCTATCCGCCGAGGCTGGGCAGGACATCTTAAGTTTGAATGAAAAACATTTTGCAAGACGCCGTCGCCGCTCTGCCGGAGGTGGAACAGGCGGCGGCGCGCTATCCGACGGCGGAGTTTCCGCTGGCGCTGAACGGCGTGCCGATGAGCGTCGCGGGACTGGTCGGCGGATGTATCGCGAGAAAACTTGATAAAACGGCGATTTTCGTCGCGCCCGATGAGGGGGCGGCGGGCAAGATCGTCGATTGTTTGCGTGGGGCGTTCCCGGGGGAGCGCACGGCGCTGCTGCCCGGCGTTGACCTGGTGTTCGACGCGATAGACGCGGCGGCGGCGGACAGCCGCCACGCCCGTATCAGCGTTTTGCGGAGCGCGGCGCGGGGAGAGATCGAAAACGTCGTCACGACGGTGGACGGCATGATCAACCGCTGTCCCGATCCTGAAACGCTGAAAGCCGCCGAGATCACACTGACGGCGGGGAAGGATCTGCCCTTTGAAAGCCTGATCTCTTTTCTGAACGAAAACGGATATACCAGGCTGGAAACCGTCGAAGGCGCGGGCGGCTATGCCGTCAGAGGATCTATCGTGGATATTTTCAGTCCGGATCATAAAGAACCGGTGCGGGTGGACTTTTTCGGCGACACCGTGGACAGCATCGGATTTTTCGATATCGGGGGGCAGCGGCGCAGAGAACCGCTGGACACTGTTACGATCGGTCCCGCCGGGACGTCGCGGCCGGCGCCGGATGAGGCGTTTTTCGCGCGGGTCCGCGCGGCGGCGAAAAAAATAAAAGATGAAAAAACGAGAAAAACGCTGGAGGAGGAACTCTCCCTTTTGCGGGAGGGTCTGCCGGTGACGGGCGGAGACCGCTATCTTCCCTTTGAGACGGAAAGAGCGTTTTACCTCACCGATTATATGCCGGACGCCCTGCTTTTCGTCTGTGAAAACGCGCTGACGGCGTCCCGTTATGAATTTATTGACTGGCAGTTCGGGGAGGACGCGGAACGGATGCTTTCCGAGCGGCGCCCGTTTTTCCCCGCCCTTTCCTACTATCTTTCCGCGAAAGATCTCGCGGCGCTGTATGAGAAGCGGCGCGCGGTCTTTCTGTCGTCCATGACGCTGGGCGGATGGATCGGGAAACTCTCGATGCTGGAGGATCTCTCGGCGCGGGACGACGCGCTCACCCGCGCGGACAACGCCGTGATGATGGGGGAGATCCGCGAAGCCGTCGCGGCGAAGGATCGCGTGCTGTGGTGCGTCGGCGGCAGAGGCGAGGTGTACCGGCAGATGCTGTCCGACACCGGCATCCCCTTTACCTTTGAGAAAGAGGGACCGGGCGTAACGCTGCTGCCGATCTCCCTCAAAGCGGACGTCTTTTTTCCGACGGGCAAACTGATGCTGCTCGGCGAGCGGGTGGAAAAACAGCCGCCCCGCCGCCGGATCGGCGTGCCGAAAGGCAAAAAGATCCGCTCGTTTTCGGATATCCGGCCCGGCGATCTCGTGGTGCACGCGCATCACGGCATCGGCGTATACCGCGGCATCCGCCGCGTGGAAAACCACGGCGTCGTCAAGGACTATCTCACCGTCGCCTACGACAAGGGGGATATGCTGTACGTTCCCGCGCCCCAGCTCGACCTTTTGACAAAATATATGGGCGCCTCGCCCGATACCGGCGTCAAACTCTCCCGCCTCGGCTCGCCGATGTGGGAAAAGCAAAAGCAGAAGGTCCGGGAACAGGCGTCGATCCTTGCCAGGGAACTGATCCGTCTGTACGCGCGCCGTCAGGCGTCGCCGGGGTTCGCGTTTTCTCCCGATACCGACTGGCAGCGGCAGTTCGAGGACAATTTCCCTTACACCGAGACGGAGGATCAGATCCGTTCGGCGCAGGAGATCAAAGAGGATATGGAAAAGCCGGTACCGATGGATCGCCTGCTGTGCGGAGACGTCGGGTTCGGCAAAACGGAGGTGGCGCTTCGCGCCGTGTTCAAGGCGGTGACCGACTCCAAGCAGGCGGCGATCCTCGCGCCGACGACCATTTTGAGCGATCAGCATCTTTCCACCGTGCGGGAGCGGTTTTCGGGATTTCCCGTGCGGGCGGAAGTGCTCAACCGCTTCAAAACAAAAAAGGAACAGGAAAAGATCCTGCGGCAGCTTCGCCGCGGGGAGATCGACATCATCATCGGCACTCACCGTCTGCTGCAAAAGGACGTTGTGTTCAAAGATCTGGGACTTCTGGTGGTGGATGAGGAACAGCGCTTCGGCGTCAAGCACAAAGAGGCGATCAAGCAAATGTCGGTCGGCGTGGACGTGCTGACGCTGTCCGCGACCCCCATCCCGCGCACCCTCAATATGGCGCTGTCCGGCATCCGGGATATGTCGATGATCGAGGAGGCGCCCGCCGACCGCTACCCGGTGGCGACTTACGTGCTGGAATACGACGAAAACGTCGTGGCAGGCGCCATCCGCCGTGAAATGCGGCGACAGGGCTGCGTGTACTATCTTAAAAACGATATAGAGAAACTGGATGGTATCGCCGCCCGCATCCGCCGGCAGATCCCGACGGCGCGTATCGCCCTGGCGCACGGACGGATGAAGGGCGCCGAACTTGAAAAGATTTGGGACGCCGTCTGGCGGCGGGAGGTGGACGTACTGCTCTGCACCACCATCATAGAGACGGGGCTGGACGTGCCTTTTACAAATACGCTGATCATCGAGGACGCCGACCGTATGGGGCTGGCGCAGCTCCATCAGATCCGCGGGCGGATCGGCAGAAGCAGCGTGCGGGCATACGCCTATCTCACCTACCGCGCGGGCGCCATGCCGAGCGAGGTGGCGGCGAAACGGCTCGCCACCATCCGGGAGTTTACCGAATTCGGTTCCGGCTTTAAGATCGCGATGCGGGATCTTGAGATCCGCGGCGCCGGCAGCGTGCTGGGAGAACGTCAGCACGGCCATATCAATACCGTCGGGTATGAGATGTATATGAAGATCCTTTCTGAGGTCATCGCGGGGGAAAAGGGCGTTATCGAACCGCCGAAAAGCGACTGCGCCGTCGATATCCCGGTGTCCGCTTACATCTCCTCCGACTTTGTGGAGAGCGAGGCGCACCGCATCGACCTTTACAAAAAGATCGCCGCCATCGAGAGCGACGAGGATATGAGGGACGTCACCGACGAGATCTGCGACCGCTTCGGCGAGCCGCCGGAGGCGGCGGTCAACCTGATGCGGATCGCGAAACTGCGCGGTACGGCGAGAAAGTGCGGCGTGGACGAGATCAAGGCGAGAGGAGAGACGGTGCTGATCTTTCTGCGGGACGGTGATCCCGACCGGGTCATCGCCGCCGTCAGGGCGTTTCGCGGAAGGCTTTTGTTCAGTGAGGGCGCCCGCCCTTATCTCACACTGCGAAAGAGCGGCGGGGATCTTTTAGAGGATCTCCAGACCGTTGTTGACATTCTTTCATCGGAGGAAACGAAATGACGTATCGAAAGATCACCATCCACACCCGCCCCGAAGGGCTGGAAGATCTTGAAAACGCGCTGATCATCGCGGGATATACGTCCTTTGAGGTGAGCGACGCGCGGGATTTCAACGAATTTCTCGACACGGTCACCCCTCACTGGGACTATGTCGATGAGGCGCTGCTTGAAAAAAAGACCGCGCCGACCACGGTCAGTCTGTATTTGGAGGAAAACGAGCCGACCGACCGTCTGTGGAAAACCCTTTCCGCGCTGAAGGCGGAAAAGGGGGAGCGGGTCGGTACCCTCGCGGCGGATGAGGAGCTGATCTATGAGGAGCAGTGGAAGGACGTCTGGAAACAGTATTACCGCCCTGTCGAGGTCAGCGAAAAACTCGCCGTCGTGCCGGAGTGGATGGAGTATACGCCGAGGACGGGACAAACCGTCCTTTGGATGGATCCCGGCGCGGCGTTCGGCACCGGCTCCCACGAGACGACGTTTCTCTGTCTTTCGGCGCTTGCGGGGATGGATCTGACGGATAAAACCGTGCTGGATATTGGCAGCGGCAGCGGGATACTCAGCGTCGCGTCGCTGCTGCTCGGCGCGAAAAAGGCGCTGGGGGTCGATGTGGACGAACTCGCCGTCAGGGCGGGCGGGGAAAACGCCGCCCGCAACGGTGTGGCGGATCGCGCGGCGTTTATAAAAGGCGATCTCGCGGCGGATGTGACGGAACAGTTCGATATCGTCGCCGCCAACATCGTTTCCGACGTCCTGCTCCGTCTGCTGCCTGACGCGCGCGGCAAAATGGCGGCGGGCGGCAAACTGCTGCTGTCCGGCGTCATCGACGACCGCGCGGCGGAACTTCGCGAGGCGATCGGACAAAACGGCCTGCGTATCGTCCGGGAGGATCGAAAGAACGATTGGCACGCTTTTCTTTGCGAGGTGGATCTATGAACAGATTTTTCCTGTCAAACGGAGATACCGTCGGAGAAAGGGAGATCACGCTGACCGGGGAGAATTATATCCATCTGACCCGCGCCCTGCGGGCGCGAATCGGGGAGGAATGTATCGTCTGCGACGGAAAGCGCACCGATTATTTCTGCCGTGTGGCGGCGGTTGATAAAGAAACCGTGACGCTTTCGATCGAAAAGGCCGCGCCGAGCGCCGGGGAAAGCGATATCGGGATCACGCTCTATCAGTGCCTGCCAAAAGGCGATAAGATGGAAAGCGTCATCTCCCGCGCCGTGGAAACGGGCGTCCGCCGGATCGTGCCGGTGGTCAGCCGTAACTGCGTGGCGCGTCCCGAGCGTGCGGATAAAAAAGTCGAGCGGTGGAACCGCATCGCCCGGTCCGCCGCCGAGCAGTGCGGCAGAGGCATTTTGCCCGTGGTGGCGGATATTACCGACTTTTCCGGGGCGCTTGCTATGCTGGCGGCGCACGAAACGGCGTTTATCTGCTTTGAAAATGAAACCGAGCGCAAGCTGAGCGGCCTGACGCTGACAAAAGACGTCGGGTTTCTCATCGGTCCCGAAGGGGGACTTGCCCCGGAGGAGGCCGCTCTGTGGGAAAAAGCGGGCATCCCCGCCGTATCCCTCGGACGGCGGATCCTGCGTACGGAAAACGCGGCGGCGTTCGTGCTGCCCGTCCTGCATTACAAGAACGGAGAGGTGTAACAATGAATCAAAAAGACCGCAAGGCAAAATTCGTACAAAACGAGGTGCGTATCACCCGTGCGTCCGTCGCGCTGTTCGCGTTTCTCGCCATTGCCGCCTGCGTGTGGATGGTCAGTCACCTGCGTCTGCCGCTGTCCAAAAACGGATGGTGGATGCTGCCGATCGCCGGCGTGCCGACGGCGGGCGCGGCGATCCTCTTTTGGCTCGCCCGCCGGGAAAAGAAAGAGGGGCGTCAGCGTGTGTTCTCGCTGTCCTACTGGTGTTTCCTTGCCGCCTCTCTCGCGGTGTCCCAGCTCTTTCTCGTCGTCACGATGCCGGTGGACTACTGGACGTACAGCGTGCCGCTGGACTTTCTGCTCATCATCCTTATCTATCTTTTTTACGTTTTCGCGTGGGGCGAGGGCAGGGACTTCGCCCGGTTCTCCGCCCTTTGCGCGCTTGCCGCGATGGGATGCGCCGCGATGTACGAGAACTATTTCGAGCCCAAACAGCAGTTTATTTCCACCCGGCTGCTGACCGCCGATACCGTCTATACGATCGGCTGGTGGCTGCTCGCCGCCGTCGCGGCCGCGCTGATCGTCCTGCGGTGGAAAAAGAAATGCCGTATCTGGAAGGATATCGTCCTGCTCGTCCTGACGGCGGCCTATTGGCTCGCCCTCTCTCACAAATGGTGGACGGGGCTGGCGCTTTCCCGGACGTTCGGGGCGGCGATCGCCGTGTGGTTCATCCTTGTGAGACTGCTCAAACAGTTCAAAGTCATCCGCTGATTTTGGCGATTTCGCAAAAAGTGACAAAAATTGGTTTACATAAAATCTGTGGAAAAGTCGGTGGATAACGTGGAAAACCATGAAAAAACACCTGGTTTTCCCCGAAAGAATGCCGTTTTTCCTGTGGAAAACATTGGTTGCGTTTCATTATGGCGAAAACAAAAATAAAAAATTCGCGAAAAAAGACTTGACAGGTTTTTCCTGATTTTTTGAAAGAAATACTTGCAATATCCCGCGTTCTGTGATAAACTGTAAAACGTATATAGAATAGCAGAAAGGTGAAATACAATGAGTACACTTCAAATCATCATCGGCGCCGTCGTGATCGTTCTTGCGGTGGCGGTCATGATCATAATTATGATCCAGCAGGGCAAGAATGACGGTCTCGGCGCGATGGCAGGCGGCAGCGCGGCGGACGCGGAGTCCTTTTTCAACAAAAATCAGCACAAACAGAGGGACGCGGTGCTCAACCGCATCACGATCATCCTGACCATCCTTCTGGTCATCGGCGTCGTCGTTTTGACGCTGATCGGCAAATAAACCGGGAACAAAATGTAATAAAAAAGACAGGAAAACAACGTTTTCCTGTCTTTTTTTACATCATAGCGTAAAACAGTTTTCCCGCGTCAGAACGAAACCGTAAGCCTTCCCCCCCTGGGGGAAGGCTTACGGTGTTTTGACATAAGAGACCGAGGCCTTATATGGATCGTTCCGTCAGCGTGAATAACGCGGCGAGGGTTTCCGGGGAGAGGGTCTCACATCGCGCGGCGGGGTCGATGCCGGCGGCAAGACACCGCTCGGCGAAATCCGCTTTTATCTCTCCGCCCGGCGTAAGATGGGTGATCTTTTTGCGTCTGGCGCCGAACGCCCGTCGGACAAACGCGGCGAACGCCGCTTCCCGGTCGCGGGCAAGCGCCCGCGCGGAGCGGGGGGTCAGGGTGATGACGCTGCTGTCGACGTGGGGCGCGGGATAAAAGCAGTGCGGCGGCACGTCGAAGGCGCGAGCGATCTCGAAATAGTACCGCGTCAGGGCGCTTGAGGCACGATAGTTCTTTTGCCCGGGCGGCGCGGTCAGGCGCTGGGCGGCCTCTTTTTGCACCATCAGAATGGCGCCCTCTAAAAGGTCGGCGGCGCGGCAGATCAGATCGATGATGTCTGAGGTGATATAATAGGGCAGGTTGCCGACGACGGTGAAGGGCTCGCCGTCAAACGCCTGCGCCCGAACGGCGGCAAGGTCGGTCTTGAGGATATCCTGCCACAGAAACTCATGGTTGCTCGCCGTCACCGTCTCCCGCAGGACGGGGGAAAGGGTCTTGTCGATCTCAACGGTGACGACCTTCTCTGCCCGCTCGCAGAGCAAGGCGGTCAGATGGCCCGTGCCCGCGCCGATCTCCAAAACAAACCGGGCGTTTTCCGCCAGCGCGGCGATGCGGCGCAGGGCGTTTTCGTCGGTGAGGAAATTCTGCCCCAGCGCTTTGGCCGGTGTAACGCCCCGGCTTTCCAGCATCGCGCGGATCTCCTCTTTCATCCTCTCGCCTCCTTTTTCTTTATCATACAATAGAAACGTTCAATTTGCAAGAAAAACCGCTTTTCCCGCGGGCAGCATTTGACATATCGGAAAGAATAGTTTATACTGAAACAGTAAATATAAAAAGGGGGATTATGGGAATGAAAACTAAACGCCTACTTTCTTTTATCTTTGCGATGATAATGCTGGCAACGTTTCTTTCCGCGTTTTCTTTTACCTTTGCCGAAACTTATACCGGCACTTGCGGCGATAACGTCAACTGGTCGCTGGATACCAATACCGGCGCTCTCTATATCGCCGGCAGCGGACCAATGTATAACTATGAATTTGTGAAGCCGTTTGGCTCTCCATGGCGCTCCGAGAATTTGAATAAAAACAAAATCAAAACCGTGACGATCGCCAAAGGTGTTACGAGCATCGGAGACTATGCGTTTTACGGGTGCAGCCTTACAAAGGTCACCATCCCGAACAGCGTCAAGAGTATCGGTGTGTCTGCGTTTCAAGACTGCTCGAATCTTGCTGACGTCGCCATTCCGAACAGCGTTACAAGCATAGGCGAAGATGCGTTCGGAGCGTGCGAAAGCCTTACGAAAGTTGTCGTCCCGGATAGCGTCACAGAGCTTGGAAGCTGGGTGTTTTCCTGGTGCCCGAATCTCAAAAGTATTACCATCGGGAATGGTGTCAGGATAATAAAAGAATATGCGATCTACCAGTGTGATAGTCTTACCGACGTCACCATCGGAAACAGTGTTACGTATATAAGCAATGATTCTTTTTCCTGTTGCAGCCGTTTGAAAAGCATTACCATTCCGGATGGTGTCATGGGCATGGCCCCGTACGCCTTTGCGTGGTGTACAGGACTTGAAAGCATCGTCATTCCGGACAGCGTCACACTTATAAGTAGATATGCGTTTTGCGATTGTGAAAACCTTTCTGACGTTTATTATACAGGGAGTGAGGAACGGTGGCGAGCGATTGAGATCGGCAGAGAAAACGATCCTTTATTAAGAGCCGCGATTCATTATAACTATGTTCCGAAGCCGCCGATCGACCCGGCGAAGACGTTCAGGGACATCAGTAAAAAGGCGTGGTATTACGACGCGGTCAGCTACGCCGTCAATCACGGTCTGTTCGCCGGCGCGAACGGTAAGTTCGATCCGGACGGCGATATGACGAGAGGAATGTTCGTGTCGGTGCTGGCGCGTATGGCGGGCGCGGCGACGAACAATAAAGTCGCCACCAAATTCACCGACGTCAAAAAAGGCCAATGGTACACCGGCGCTGTCAAGTGGGCGAGCGAAAATGGAATTGTTTCCGGTTCGAACGGTAAGTTTATGCCCAACGATCCCATCACCCGAGAGCAGATCTGCACACTGATCGTGTCCTACGCGAAGTTTATGAAGATCACACTCACGCCGAACGCCAAGGCGGTGACCTTCAAGGACGCGAAAAATATTTCGAAGTGGGCAAAAAGCGCGGTCTCCGCCTGTCAGAAAGCGGGACTGATCGCCGGCTCAAACGGTAATTTCGATCCCAAAGATAAAGCCACCCGCGCGGCGGTGGCGCAGATCCTCATGCAGTTTGATATGAATTTTGGGGACTAATAAAAACTTTTAAAACGGCGGCGCTCTGATCAAAAGATCGGAGCGCCGCCGTTGTTTCGTTTATATTCAGTCGGCGGGGAAAGATCAGAAGATCTGTTCCAGACGGATCTCGGTGGAAGCTTTGAGGTCTCTCGCCGTCGCCTCGACCTCCGACTGATTTTTGCCTTCGACAAGGATGCGGATGTACGGCTCGGTGCCGGACGGACGGACAAGGATCCTGCCCTTGCCTTTAAAGATCTCCTCCGCCTTTTTGACGTTGGAGAGGAAGGCTTCGTCCTCCATCAGCTTGCGCTTTTGCAGGTCGTTGGCGGTGACGTTGAACAGATACTGTGGATAAGGCGTGAACACGTTGTAGACGTCCTCGGAGGTCATACCGAAGTACGCCATCGCGCAGAGCAGCATGATCGCGGTGAGCTGACCGTCGCCGGTCGTCGCTTTTTCGAGGAATATGATATGCCCGGAGTGCTCGCCGCCCAGGACGTAGTCCTTCGCCATCATTTCCTCCAGCACGTAGCGGTCGCCGACTTTGGTACAGGGGACTTTGATGCCGTTTTGCTCCATTTTTTCGATCAGCGCGAGGTTGCTCATCACGGTGGCGACGAGGGTGTCTTTTTTCAACCGTCCCTGTTCTTTGAGATACATGGCGATGACGGCGAGGATCTTGTCGCCGTCGATGACGCGGCCGGCGCTGTCCACGGCAAGACAGCGGTCGGCGTCGCCGTCAAAGGCGAAACCGATGTCGTACTTGCCCTCGCGAATGCGGGAGGAGATGTACTCCATATGGGTGGAACCGCAGCCGTCGTTGATGTTGGTGCCGTTGGGATGGTGGCCGAGCAGATCGAATTTGACGTCAAGATCGGTGAAAACGTCCGCCGCCGTGTTGGAGGTGGCGCCGTTGGAACAGTCGATCAGCACGGTGTAAGCGGAAAGATCCATCTCGCAGGCGGTTTTGATGTGCTCAAGATAAAAGTCTTTCGCCTTATGGTTATAGGAAAGGGAACCGAGATCCTTGACGGGTCTTACGGTATCGAAATCGTCCATCAGCGCCTCGATCTCGTCCTCTTTTTCGTCGGGCAGTTTGATGCCGCCTTTGGTAAGGATCTTGATGCCGTTGTATTCATAGGGGTTGTGGGAGGCGGAGATCATCACGCCGGCGTCCGCGCCCATACGGTCGATGAGAAAGGCGAGCGCCGGGGTGGGCAGGATGCCGATGTCGATGACGTTGACGCCGCTGTAACAGAAACCGCTGATGATGGCGCCGGTCAGCATCCCCTTGGAGATGCGGGTGTCCGAGCCGAGGATGATCTTGGCTCTGGGATTGGACTGCTTCAAAAGATAGCCGCAGCTGGCGGCGCAGCGGAACGCGAGTTCCGGCGTGATGGCTTTGCCGACGACACCGCGGATGCCGTCTGTTCCGAAATACTTACTCATGATCTTTTCTCCTTATTCTACAGTAACGCTCTTGGCGAGATTTCTCGGCTGATCGATGTCGCACCCTTTTTGCAGGGCAACGTAATAGGACAGAAGCTGCAGGGTGACGATGGCGGGCAGCGTGGCGGTGACGTCGGGCTGGCGGGGGATGGAGATCTTGCAGTCGGCGAAGTCGTCCGTCGCGACGTCGTCATAGGTGACGACGGTGACGAACGCGCCGCGCGCTTTGACCTCTTTGAGATTGGAGATGGTCTTTTGCATCCGCGCGGAGTCGGTAAGGCTCGCGACGACGGGAGTGTTTTCGGTGATCAGTGAGATGGTGCCGTGTTTGAGTTCGCCCGCGGCGTAGGACTCGGAGTGGATGTAGGAGATCTCCTTGAGTTTCAGGGAGGCCTCCATCGCCAGACTGAAATCCTGTCCTCTGCCCATAAAGAACACGTGCTCTTTATCGACAAAGCGGGCGGCGATATTCTCGGCGGTCTCACGGAAGGAGAGCGCTGTTTCGATGCGTTCGGGCAGTGTTTCGAACGCCACCATCATATCTTTGTATTCCTGCATCGTCAGGCGGTGTCCCGCGAGTTTGACGGCGAGCAGCTGCATCAGCGCGACCTGGCAGAGATACGCCTTGGTCGTCGCAACGGCGATCTCGGGACCCGCCAGCGTGTACAGCGTGTGGTCCGCCATACGGGCCAGCGACGAGCCGCGCACGTTGACGATGCCGAGGGTGCGGACGTTGTGCTCCTTGGCGAGCCGCACGGCGGCCAGCGTGTCCGCCGTCTCGCCGGACTGGGAGATGGCGATGACAAGATCGTCGGGATGCAGGATGGGATCGTCATAGCGGAATTCGCTCGCGATATGGGTGATGACGGGGATGCGCGCGAGTTTTTCGATGGCGTATTTGCCCATCAGTCCCGCGTGGTACGCGCTGCCGCACGCCACGATGTGGATGTTGCCCTTTACCTCAAAGCAGAACTCCTCATCCTCAAAGATGGAAAAGTCGTTTTTATATTTGAGGATGGTTTGTTCCAGCACACGCGGCTCTTCAAAGATCTCCTTGAGCATAAAGTGGTCGTACCCGCTCTTTTGCGCGGCGTCCTCATCCCAGTCCGCCGTTTTCAGCTCTTTTTCAACGGGGTTGCCCGCCTCATCGACGAAACGGATGTCGTCCCGCGTCACGATGGCGAGTTCGCCCTGCTCCGGCAGGTAGTACCGCTTGGTGTAGCAAAGGATCGCCGGCACGTCACTGGCAAGGAAATTCTCGTTTTCCCCCCGCGCCACGATGAGAGGCGAAGCGCAGCGGGTGGCGTAGACGGTGTCCGGCTTGTCGTCGAACATCACGCACAGCGCGTAGGCGCCGTGGAACATGGAGACCGCTTCAAAGATCGCTTTTTGCGGGTCGCCGCGGTAGCAGGCGTTGATGACCGCCGCCGCGATCTCGGTATCGGTGTCGGATACCGGCGACGGATGATATTTCGCCGCCAGATCATGGTAGTTTTCAATGATGCCGTTGTGTACCAGCGTTACATGTCCCACGGTGTGGGGATGAGCGTTGGTATCGCTCGGCTCTCCGTGGGTCGCCCAGCGGGTGTGCCCGATGCCGCAATGCACCTCGGCCAGCGCGGCGCGCTCCACCTTGCGGCGCAGACGCTCCACCTTGCCCTGCGTTTTGACGACGCGGACGCCGTCCTTTTCAAAGACCGCGATGCCGGCGGAGTCGTACCCGCGGTATTCCAGTTTTTCCAGTCCTCCGATGAGGACATCCGGCGCGTTCCTGCCGCCGGCGTATCCGATGATTCCACACATAAAACTATTTCTCCTTATTTTTTGAGAAGATCGGGTTTGCGCTTGGCGACCCAACCCTCTTTATTGGTTTGACGGCTGCGCGCGATGGCGAGCGAATCGTCCGGGATGTCCTCCGTTACCGTACTGCCGGCGGCGATATAGACGTGACTGCCGACTTTCACCGGCGCCACAAGATTGGTGTTGCACCCGATGAACGCGCCGTCGCCGATCTCACAACGGAATTTTTTCATACCGTCGTAGTTGGAGGTGACGGTGCCGCAGCCGAAGTTGACCCTCGCGCCGACGTCACTGTCCCCGACATAGGTGAGGTGGCAGACCTTGGTGCCCTCCCCGATGGTGGAGTTCTTGACCTCAACGAAATCGCCGACATGGACGTTTTCCTTCAGCACGGTATTGGGACGCAGTTGGGCGAAGGGTCCGATCGTCACGCCGTTTTCCGCGACCGCCTCGGTCAGCACGCTGCTGCGAACGATAACGTTGTCCCCCAGCGTCACGTCGGTCAGCAGACTGTCGCCGGTGATGACGCAGCCCTCACCGATACTGCCGCTGCCGAACAGCCGGCAGTTTTTACCGATCCATGTGTTTTGCCCGACGGTGTAAAGCGGGGAGATGACCGCGCCTTCCTCGACGAACGTTCCGCCCTCGATCAGCGAGGCGATCACTTCGCTTTGCCGGCGGAACGCGATCTCCGCCGCGTTGAAAGAGGAGACGCGCTCACTGTCCTTCAACACAGCGGCGGGCAACGCCTCTAACGCTTCGGGATCGAGGTCTTTCGCGTCCTCCGGTTTGAGTATATAGCCTGCCGTCAGCCCCGTCGGGGTGACCAGCCGTACGCTTTTGCGCTGTTTTTTACGCGCCGCCGCCGCGAGGGACGGGGCGGAAAAATCCGCGTCGGTCCGCAGAAAAACGCCGCCCTCCGCGCCGTCGCCGTCGCCGGGAGCCAGCCCCGCGTCCCCGGCGCGGCGGATGAGGAATTCCTCACACATCAGTTCCGCCGCGATGCCTGCCGGAAGCGTTGAAAATCTCTCCGGTAAAACATAAAAATCCACTAGATCCCCACCTTTTTGACTTATAATTTTGGGTATTTTTTTTATCTTTTTGGGCTTTGCCATCGTATATCTTATCATATTCGGCATAAAATTGCAAGTCATTTTTGCACTTTATTTTCAGAGGAGGATCGGCGGTCTGTTTGGGAAAATCAACAATGTTTTGCGCCGCGGTATGTGCAATGTTCACAAAAGCGAAAAGAGTGCGTACCTTACCATTGACTTTTGCGAGTTATTTATATATAATTTATAAAGAGACAATATCTTTTCGACGCGGGCTGTCGCCCGCGGCGGATCGTTTGGATCGAACGACTCAAAATTCGGGAGGTAACAAGTATGAAAAGCATGAAGCGAGTACTTGCCGCGGTGCTGATGCCCGTTCTGATGCTGACGCTGATGCTCGGAACGTTCAGCGTGTCGGTATCGGCGGCGACGGCGTCGGACAGCCTGATGATCGTGGATGACGATCTGGCGGGCACGGCCGCCGGCAAAACGGTGAGCGTCACCGTTGGAGGTACCCAATATACCGGAAAGTTCGGCACCAACGCCTTCGCGACCATCGCGCAGGCGGTCGATGCCGTGACGGCGGGCGGCAGCGTGTATGTCGCCGCCGGCATTTACGCCGAGGATATCACGCTCAGCGGCAACGTCCACCTGTACGGCAACCGCGCGGGTGTCAACCCGAACAGCGACACCGATCCGGGAACGGCGAGCGGCAATCGCGCCATCACGGGCGCGGCCGAGACCATCCTGCAGGACACCGTCATCCATTACGGCGCCCTGACGGAGGGGGAGAGCGGCATCATCGGCACCTTCACCCTCAACGGATTTGCGCTGACGGGCGACTCCTGTATCCGCCTGCAGGGCGAACGCCTTTCCAACTCGACGATCGAGATCTCCAATAATATTTTTGAGATCGTCAACGAGACGGCGTATCCCCGTATCGGCGTGAGTGACTCCTTCTTCGCAGCCGTCAGCGTCGGCGTGCGGGAGGACAACGCTTTTCTCCCGAACTATACCAACATCCTCAACAACCGCATCCAGAGCGTCGGTGTGACGGGCGGCGGCATCGAGACCACCATCGGCGTCTATGTCGCCAACAGTGATTCGACGCTTCTCAGCGGCAACTGCATTTCCGACACGACGGGCGACACCTTCGTTATCACGATGCTGACCACGAGGGTGGAGGTCGTGGGCAACTGCTTCCGCAACGGCAGCCGCTCCCGTATTTATGACGCTGTCAGAGGCACGGTGCTGGTCCATGAGAACACCTTTGACGGTGTGGGCGGCACCACGTCGTCCGGCAACTACGCGTTCGGTCTGTATACCGACGCCAACAGCAACAGTATGTGGACGAGCTGGGCGGATAACCCCGGCAACATCCATGTGTTTGACAATACCTTCTGCAATACCGGCAAGGCCATTCGCCTGTACGCGAAGGTCCGCTCCTATGACCAGGCGCTCAACGCCTCCCCGAACGGTTGTGAGATCTATAATAACAGCTTTTTGCCGCTGGATGCCGATAACTGCTGTTTCATCCATTTCAGTTACGGCGACGGCCTCTATAACCCCAGAGTGTATGATAACTATACCGCCGGTCTGAACCCCAAGGCGATCAGCCAGCAGGACAATAACGACGCCGGCGCCGAGATCGACTTCGGCACCTATTGGCTCAATGAGGCGATGACCGACGATTCAACGCTTCTGGACGTCAACGCCATCACCAATGACGGCGACGCGATTTTCTCCGGCACCAAGATCTACTGCGCGCCTGATTTCCGTATCGCGACGGAGATCGCCGCCGTGGACAGCGCCAAACCCGTCATCACCACCAGAGAGGGCGGCTACTATGAGCTGTTCTCCGACGCGGAATGCAAAAACCCGCTCCCGAACGACACACTGGCGCTTGAGACCGGTGCGAACTTTATGTACGCCAAGGTGCACTATGCCGAGTACAGCACCGTATATACCATCATCATAACGAAAAAGGTCACTTATTCTACCTATATGAACAGCAACGAATGCGTCGTCGGTTCGGAATTCGCCAAATACGCGACCGGACAGACGGTGTTCGTGCAGGTCCAGGGCGAGTGGCGGCGCGCTGTCGTCGGGCACTCGGCGTACGCCGATATTTCCGAGGCGATCAACAACGCGCAGAAGGGTGACATCATCAAAGTGATGGCGGGTCTCTATGATATCGGGCTTACCATCAGTAAAGGCATCGTCGTCCAGGGCAACAAGGCGGGCATCAACCCCACCGATATGTCCGATCCGGATTTCGGCAGGAACCCGGAGAGGACCGACGAGAACGAGGAGACGATCTTCACACAGCAGATCACCCTCAACGCCGGTATCAGCGGTTTGGAAGTTGACGGTATCATGCTGAAAGAAGGCGGCGTGTTCCGCTATAATTTCACCGGTCATACCAACGGGCTTACCTTCAAAAACATCCTGCTTCGCAACTCCGCGACGCACGGCTTGATCTACAAGGCGAGAAACGACGCCGGCAACTCCATTCTGACGGGCCTGTATCTCTATCAGAACCGTTTTGAGGAAAATTCCGCCAGCTATATCACCTGCGCCGGATCTATCGCCAACTCCACTTTTGAGAGAAACGTTTACTATAAAACCAAGTCAAGCGCCGGTCACTATATCGGCGGCACCAACGGCGGCGTTTCCTCTCTCATCAAATTCAAGGACAATGTCTGGTATCAATGTACCGGCGCGACGCTCATCCAGAGTGCCGACGGTAGTGAGTCCAACGCGAACGCGAGAGCGGACGCGAGTTACTGGTATGAAGGCAACCGCCTCATCGACTGTACCTCCACCACCGCCGCCGTGTTCCAGAGACTGAAATCCGGTATGCACATCACGATCATCGGCAACCGATTTGAAGGGACGACAAAGGCTACTCTCAAAGTCCTGCCGCAGAGCGGTACCTCCGGACAGACCGTTGAGATGCATGAGAACTATTTCGGTCCGTCCATGACCACCGTGCTTACTTCCGCCGTGGATACGACGGTGGACGCCAGCCGCAATTATTATGCTGTCGGCATCGACAAGAAGCCGCTGGTCGGCGACATTGCCTATATGCCTTACTACATCGACGCCGAAATGACGACACTGGTCGGCGACGCGGTCATCGAGTCTGTCACCCGCCCCGAGACGGCGGTGCTGGACAGCGACGCGCGGACTATCAGCTACACCGGTGAGGCGACGCTGGATGAGGTGGCGTTCTCCTTCGCGGTGAGCGAAGGTTCCACCTGTCAGATGTACTCCGACTCCGCCTGCACCCAGGCGCTGGCCGGTAATGTGATGCCGCTGGACGGCACATATTCCATCGCGTACGCCAAGGTGACGGCGGCGGACGGCGTGACGAGCAAGGTCTACACTGTCAACGTTACCAAACCCGTCAACACCAAAGCGATATTGAAAGGGATCGCGCAGGAAGACAGCGTATTTATCCAGCAGAGCGCCACCAAGGCGACGGCGCGTGTGCCCCGGACCGCGGTCATCGCCGATATTACGCCGATCGTTTCCTCCGGCGCGTCGCCGTATGTTTACGCGGCGGACGATACCGAGATGAAATCGCCCATTGTCTCTACAGGCGACGTGGCGATCCCTGTCGGAAAAACTTCCTTTATTATAAAGGTGGTCTCCGAGGACGGAAATACGACGAATATCTACGATCTCACCGTTGAGCGCCGTGAGGCGAGCGACGCGTGCGAACTTATCAATCTGACCGGCGGTATCTACGCCGCGGAGTTCGACGGCAATGATGTCACCGTCGCGTATGAGAACGACGTGACTTCCGTTACGCCTGTCATCGAGGTCAGCAACGGCGCGGTCTATAAACTGTACAAGGATATGGGCTTTAATATCGAGATCAGCGGTAAGATCGATCTGGAAGTGGGCGATAATATCGTCTACGCGCTGGTCACCGCCGAGGACGGCGAGACGACCGCCGGCTATACGCTGCATCTCAATCGTGAAAGCAAATCCGGTGACAACTATATCCGCTATGACAGCGAGTACAATTCCTTCCCGACTTTCGCGCTCAGCGAGACAGAGCGTACCGAAAACGAGGGCATCATCGAATACGTCGGTCTGAAAGAGATCCGCAACTTCACCCTCAATGAGGAATACGGTCTGCCGTATATCTATCTCTACCCCGATGAGTATATGTCCTCGATCGCCGATGAGCTGATCGTCTCCAGAGGCGCGACCTACGACATTTTCAAAAAGTATGAGGGCGGTGTTCTTTCGGGACTTGTCAGTTCGCAGAATTCCCCGGCGAATATCAGCCTTAAAGAAGGCGAGAACAACTTCTTTGTCCGCGTGACCGCCGCTAACGATGACTCGCGTATTTACAATCTGCGCGTGTACAACCTCGTCAAGCTGACGGGCAACGACCTGTTCGCCATTGATAATTTCTCCACCCGTAAAGAGGGCAACGTCCTCATCGGCAACGGCTCGGTGGATGAAGCGCCCATCGTGATGCGCGCGAGCGACGGCGCGACCGTCAAGGTCTATGCCGATCGCAAAAAGACCATCCCCGTGCCCGCCACAGTCTCTGTCAAGGTCGACGAGACGATCGGAGATAAGTATACCAACGTCAGTATTGACAAAGTGATGTCGCAGAACTACATCGTTTACTACGTGGACGTCACTTCTCAGGCAGGCAAGACCGCGACTTATACCGTTAAACTTTTGTCCGGCCTGTTCCGCGCCACTTTCGCGGACGTTGAGGAGAAATACTGGGCGGCGTCCTACATCGACAGCGCGTACAATATGGGCATCGTATCCGGATCGCTGGGTGATGACGGATTGCTGTATTTCAACCCGACCAAAAACGCCACCCGCCAGGAGATCGCCGTCTTTATGTGCAACCTGCTGGGTATCGACAGGAGTTATTACAGCGCCAAAGCGCTGACCTATAAGGATAAGAGCAAGATCGGATCCTGGGCGAGAAAGGCGGTCGTCGCGGCGACGAGTCTCGGCTTTATGCAGGGTTCCGGCGGAAACTTCAATCCGACCGCGAACATCACAAGACAGGAGTTTATGGTCGTCATCGTGCGTGCCTGCCGGATGGATACCGGCACTTACGGCAGCGGCGTGCTGAAAAACTTCAAGGATAAGAACAAGATCGCGTCCTGGGCAAAGGTCTACGCGCAGACCGCGGTGGGTTACGGACTGATCTCCGGTACGAACGGATATATCCGTCCGAACGACAACATCACCCGTGCCGAGATCGCCAAGATCATGGTGGACGCCAAACCCTTTGCGAGAGGGTAAAACAAAAATAATAAAGAGACGGTCACGCTTAGCGTGACCGTCTCTTTATTTGTAATGGTGTGCTTCAAAAGACCACCGTAAAGACCGCGCCGCCCTCCGGCGCGTTTTCCGCGCGAATGGTCCAGCCGCAGGCGTCCGCCGCCGTAGCGGCGATGGCAAGTCCCAGACCGAAATGTCCGTTTTTACCTTTATAGCCCCGTTTGAACAGGTGGGGCATATCCTCTTTGGCGATGCCGACGCCGTCGTCCTTCACTGTCAGCGTGAGCTTGCCGTCACCCGTTAGGGTGACCCGCGCTTCGCTTTTCGCATGACGCACGGCATTGCCTAACAGGTTGTTGAGAATGTGGGACAACATCCGCTCGTCCCCCCGCGCCGTCAGCGTTTCGTCCGGAGCGTCAAAGACAAGGCGAACGCCTTTTTCGGCCGCTACGCCGCTGACCCGCCGGATCGCACTTTTCACCGCTTCGGTGATAAGGACGGGACCACTTTCGATCTGCCTGTCCCCGCGGTCGATGCGGGAGAGGGTGAGCAGTTCGTCCACCAGCTCGGACATCCGCCGGCTTTCCGTCAGGATGATTTGCGCCGCGCCGCGCGGGTCGGGCAGAACGCCCTCCTCAATACCCTGCGCGTAGCCGCCGATGGACATTAAAGGTGTGCGAAGTTCATGGGATATATTTTGAAAATAGAGCGTTTTCGCTTCCTCCGACCGCGCAAGAGCGGTGGACATATCATTGATGGAGCGCCGCAGTGTTTCCATTTCCTTGATGGAAAACTTTTTTTCCACCGTTTCCAAACGGCCGGCAGCGACGCTTTCCGCCGTTCGACAAAGCCGGGAGAGGGGCTTGGTCAGCCCGCGGGCGATCAGCAGGGAGGCGATCAGCCACAAAAGGATCAGCGCGGCGAGCAACAGCCACACGATCCGCACCGCGTCCTCCACCCACGCGCCGATATCCGAGACGGGACAATAGACTACGATATATTGAAGGCGAGGCGATGTCTGTGACGTTATTGAGATGGATAAAAGAAACTTATCCCCTTCCGCTTCGACGGTCTGTGTGCCGTTGGGCATGCTGTCGTTCAACAGCGGTGTGACGGCCTCGGTCAGTGCCGCCGCCGCGTTTTTTTCCTCTTCGGAATAAGGGAAAACAAGTTGTTTTTCCGCCGCGTAAAGCAGCAGGCGGGCGCTACCTTTCGCCGTGCGGACAAGACTGCCGGCTTTCCGTAAAAACTCGGTGGTTTGGGTGCGGGTCGCCGCGGCTGGGCCTTCGGAAAAATATACGTCGGAAAGGGAGGCGACCTCTTGCCGCAGGACGGTGAGATCCTCTCTTGCTTCGGAGAAGGCCCTTTCCCGTGTCACGGTGCGGAACACCGGCGGGACAATCAGAGCGATCAGGGCTGAAAGCGCCAGCACCGGCAGAAAAATACGGTCAAACGTTCTCATCCGGCGCCTCCTTTACAAGTTGAAATCCGTAGCCCCAGACCGTGCGGATGGCAACGTCGCTGTGACGATCCTCAAGTTTTCGCCGCAGGCGTTTGAGCAGATCGTCGGCGGCACGGGTGTCCGCCTGACGGTCGAGATGCCATAGATCTTTAAGAATCTCGTCCCGCCTGACCGCCCGGTCTCCCCGGCGGATCATATACGCGAGAAAATCAAACTCCATCGGCGTGAGCGACAGAGGGTTTTCGCCGAGCAGCGCGGTCCGCTTATGTTCGGACAGCGTCAGCGAGCCAAAGGTGAGAGCCTCCTCCCGCATGCCGCCCCGCCGCGGCTCACTGCGTCGTAGCAGAGCTTTGACCCTCGCCACCAGTTCAAGCGGCAGGAAGGGTTTGACGAGATAGTCGTCGCTGCCCAGTGATAGCCCCGTCACGCGGTCGTACGGATCATCTCTGGCCGAGACGATGATCATCGGTAGTCCCGGATCTCTCTGCCGGAGCAAGGAGCAGGCGGTCAGCCCGTCGGTGCCGGGCATCATAATATCTAAAATGACAAGATCCGGCGTCTCTTTCTCATAGGCGGCGATCAGGGCGTCTCCGTCCGCGAACGTGCGCACCCGATATCCCGCGTTTGATAAAAAACTTTCCATAAGATCGCGGATGTTCTTTTCATCATCCGCCAGATAGATCATTTCGGACATGTTGGATCACCTCTGTGTTCATTATAACCGCCCGCGCGGCGGTTTGTAAAGATTTGCCGCAATTTTGCCTCGTTTTTTCCATTGCTTTTCCGTGGCGCGGCGGGGTACAATGGAAGCAGAAAGGAGGGGATCCGTATGAGGATGAAACGCGTTTTGGCGCTCTGCCTAAGCATACTTTTATTGTGCGATGTCCCATTTACCGTCGGCGCGGCGGCGACATTCACGGCGGAGAGCATTACGACAGCCGATATCGCTCCCTTCCGGTTTTGGCTATACACACCTGCCGAGCCGACGGCGGGAATGCCGCTGATCGTCTATCTGCACGGCGGCAGCGGTAAAGGAGATGATCTCACGCTTATCACGGCGGTGGACGGTTTCCCGAAATACCTGATGGACGGAACGCTGGGCGCGTTAAACGCCTATGTTGTCATCCCGCAGCTGCCGGGTACGCTTACCGGCTGGACCAATGCCGGCGCCTCGCTGATGGCTCTTATCAATCATATGAAAAACACCTACGGCGTCGACCCGGACAATATCTCGCTGACCGGCCACAGTATGGGCGGCACCGGCACCTGGGGCGTCGCGCTGGCGTATCCCGCGACCTTCGCGCGGATCGCGCCGCTGTCCGGCAGCGTCAGGAACAACATTCTCAACGTCAGCAAACTGCGAAACGTCCCGGTCCGCGCTTTTGTCGGCGCGGCGGACACTATCGTCTCCCCCGATTCCTCACTCGATTTTGTCGCGGCGCTGCAGGAAGCGGGCGGGGACGCGGCGGTCACCTCTTTTCCCGGCGCGACCCACTTTGACGTGCCGTCGCTGGTCTATCTCGACAAGGACATCGATATCGTCAACTGGCTGATCGACGCTCCGGAGGCTGATCCCCCGGCCGATCCTCCGGCGGAGGAGCAGGCGCTTTTCACCGTGTCCATCGGGGAGTTTTCCATCCGGCAGGAGGAAACGGGATACAGCGCGCTCATCCGCGCCTCTCTGACTTTGCTGGACGACACGCCGGATATCAAGGTGATGGAATACGGCGTTTACTACGCCACCGACATCGACGTTTTGAATAGTTTTGTCGCCCTGCTGAAAAGTGGTGGAGATACCGCCGGGATGGCGGTGGTGAAACGCTCCTACGCGACGAGCGAGACGGGGCTTAGCAAGGTGTACGGCACCTTCGCTTTCCGTTTTCACCCCATCAGGGAAAACAGAGCGCGCGCCGCGGCGCCTTACATTATCTACGAAGCGGACGGTGTTCAGGGTGTTGCCTATGGCGCCGCCGCCGCGGGCTCCACGATGCTTGGCGGTTATATTACAGGTATCGGTCCGACGCTGGAATTTGCAGACGAATTATAAAAAAATATCCCGCGGACTTTTAAAGTCCGCGGGATATTTTTTTCGTCATTTTTTTACTCGAACTTCAGCATCGGGATGAACAGACCGCCCTGAACGGTGCGAGCCTGGAAGCCGCGATGGAAGGGAACGCTGGTGTAATACCAGTCAGTAAATGGTACGCGGTCGGGCGTTTCGGCAAGGAAGCGCACCATCCGGCCGCAGATCAGATCGAAGTACTCTTTGTCGTCGGTCAGCACCGTACTCCACATCTGCCAGTCGCTCTTTGAATAGTCGGCGCGGTTGTCCAGCGGCAGACCGAAGGCGTGTACCATTTTTTTGTAATAGGCGATCTCCTTTTCCGCCGCGGCGGCGGGAAAGAGGTCAAGTCCGAACAACCTGTCCCATACAAGATTGTACTTGACGCTCCAGGTGCCCGGCTGATCGAACGCGAGACGGTAGTGATCGCCGTCGTCCGCCGCTTTCAGCCAGCGCGCGGTGAATTCCTCCGCCTTGGCGCGGTAGGCGCCGCCGTCCTTACCGACGCGATCGCACATTTTGGCAAACGCTCCAAGCCCCATGATGGCTTTTATAGACAGGTTGCAGTTGTGGGCGAGGTGCCCCGCGAAGTCGTCGGTGCAGAGCTGATTTTCGGGATCGAACCCGGAACCGATCAGATAGTCCGCCCACTGTTTGAGCAGATCGAAATGATCGAGGAAATAAGTATCGTCTTTTTCAGCGTGGCACAGCGCGGCGACGCACAGGATCATATTGCCGCATTCCTCTACCGGCATTTGTTTGGTGAGAGGATCGGGCTTGTTCATCCCGTACACCTGCCCGTTGACCAGCGGGTAGCGGCCGGCGTCGTGCGGCGCGAAATCATAATGCCACAGCCCTTTTTCAATGAGCTTGAAAATGGGATTGAGCATCCCCTCCACCAGTTTCGGATTGTAGATCAGGAACATCGGGATAGAGGGATAGGTGACGTCCACCGTCGCTGCGCAGCCGTTGGAGTAGTTTTCTTTGGAAACGAACTGGATCTCGCCGTCGTGGAAAGTCAGTTTATGACCGGCGACGGTCTGACGGTAGGCAAGGCAGACGATGTTTTTGTAGTCCTCGCCGAGCGCCCCGGCGCGTTCGCAGAGATCCCTGTCAAAGGCGTCGGCGCGGGCGACGATGCTGTCATAGTCTTTGATCGCGGCGGCGGCGACTTCCGAGAAGGAGGCGCCGTCTTTTTTCCAGTAGGCTTCGATGTTTTCCCCGAAATACTGCAGGGACTTCTCATCGTCATAACCGACGCACCAGAACCCCTCGGCGCTGCCGTCCAGCTCGATCGTCTTGTCGGCGCAAAGCAGCGGCATGACCGGCTCGACGGGGATCTCGTCTCCCTCGTAGTCGGGCAGCGTTTCGCCGATCACTTCCAGCACTTTATTAAATCTGCCTACCCGTTTGCGGCGGTTGGGCGTGGTGTAGTTGACGGGGTTGAGGGGACCCTCCTCGTCTCCCTTGCCGATATCGTGCATCTGATCGTTGCGCACGATGGCGGCGAGATGCTTTGTCTCGCATCCCGGGGCGATGAGGTGCAGGGTGCCCCATTCGATGCGGTGATCGTCACCGTCACGGATGAGCATTTTGTCAAAGCCCGCCGAGGCGGTGATGGAATAATCCGTCCTGCCGAGCGTGACCGACTGCGTCGTATCGTTGACCGCCAGCTCCGCCGCCACGTCGAGATACAGCGTGACAGCGTGTTTTTTCCCGTCTTTGGCTTCCAGCCGGTAGGAAAGATAAGAGACCGGACGGCTGAAAAGCATCAGATCATCCGGAAGGAGCGGCGTCATAAAGGAAAGCGTCAGACGGATCTTACTGTTTTCAAACGTATAGCGCGTTGTCAGCGGCAGGATTTCCAGCCTGCTTTGCGGCAACGGCTCGAACTCCGTGATATAACGGTCGTTTTTCGGATAGAGATGCCCCATCACGCGATAGAACTTTTCGTCGACCGACAAAGTCAGCGACAGGTGATGGCGCTGGTTGGTCCAGTGGCGGGTCACCTCATCGTACAGTTCGTCCGCACCGGACCAAACGCTGAAAAACGGATCCACGGTCATCAGCGGGACCGCGGGAGCTCTGAATTTTTCCATAAAGTTTTTTCCTTTCCTTATTTATAGAGTAATTGTAACATAGAAAAAAACGGTTTTCAAGACTTTGCTTGTCTTTTTGAAAACAACGTGGTACAATCGGGGTATGAAACATTTTGAGATCCGACAATTCGAAAGTTTGCCCTCCACCAACGAGACGCTCAAAACGCTGGCGGCGCAGGGAGCGGCGGACGGCACCGTCGTTACCGCCCTGCGGCAGACGGCAGGCAAAGGCACCCGGGGACGTTCCTTTTTTTCCCCGGCGGGAGGATTGTATTTTTCCGTACTGCTGCGCCGTCCGGCGCGGGAGGATCTGCTGCTTCTGACGCCGCTCGCCGCCGTCGCGGCGGCGCGGGCGTGCGAGGATATCTGCGGCGTGCCGGTCGGCATCAAATGGGTCAACGACCTGTATCTGGACGGAAAAAAGATCAGCGGGACGCTGACGGAAACGACGTTCGGCGCCGACGGCGCGCCGGCGTTCACGGTCATCGGGACCGGTATCAACCTCGCGCCGCCTGAGGGCGGCTTCCCGGATGAGCTGCGGGATAGAGCGGGCACGCTGCCCGGCGCGCCGGACAGGGGAAAACTGCTGGAGCGTTGTCTTTTCTATCTTGAAAAATATCTTTCGGAACTGTCCGATCGGACGTTTCTGCCGGAATACCGTCAGCGGATGATCCTGACCGGAAAAACGGTGACCGCGACGGTCGCCGGAAAACAGATGACCGGGATCGCGGAAGGCGTCGGCGACGACTGTTCGCTGATCCTGCGGCTTTCCGACGGATCGGTCTGTCCTCTGCGGGATATTGACATCTTGATAAATGATATGATATGATAACAAAAGATTTCTTATCTATAAGGAGAAAAGTATGAAGATCATTATCGTCGGCTGCGGCAAGACGGGCAAGGCCGTTCTTTCCAGCATGGCGCAGGAAGGGCACGATATCGTCGCCGTCGATCCCTCGCCGGAGGTGATCGACGAGGTCACCAACAGGTGGGACGTGATGGGCGTTTGCGGCAGCGGCGCGGACTGCGATGTGCTGACCGAGGCGCAGGCGGGAGAGGCGGATATGATCGTCTGCGCGACCCGCTCGGACGAGGTCAATATGCTTGCCTGCTTTTTCGCCGGCCGGATGGGGACGAAGCATACTGTCTGCCGTGTGAGGGATCTTGAATATACAGAACACAGCCTCGGTTTTCTCAAACGGGAGCTTGGCCTGAGTATGACCATCAATCCCGAGCGGATGGCGGCGCAGGAACTTTTCAATATCCTCAAAACGCCGTCCGCCGCCAAGATCGAGACTTTCGCACGGGACAATCTGGAACTTGTGGAGATCCCGCTGCGGGAGGGAAGCGAACTTGCCGGGCGGAAGCTCAGCGAGCTGACCGCGATCTATAAGACAAAAGTACTGGTCTGCGCGGTGCGGCGCGGGCAGGAGGTCGTCATCCCCGACGGCTCCTTTGTTCTGCAAAGCGGCGACCGTATCGCCATCACCGCGGTTCCCGCGGAGATCGGGCGGTTTTTGCGCAAGGTCGGCGTGGTGCAGAAGCGCGCTCACGACGTGATGATCGTTGGGGGCGGTCAGATGGCGTATTATCTCGCTAAACGGCTGCTCGCCAGCGGTTCTTCCGTCAAGATCATCGAAAAAAATGAGAACGGCGCGAAAGATCTCTGCGACGCGCTGCCCGCCGCCGTCGTCATCCACGGTGACGGCGCGAGACGGGAAACGCTGATGGAAGAGGGCCTTGAAAAACAGGACGCGCTCGTCGCGATGGGCGGCATCGATGAGGAAAATATCCTTGTCAGCATCCTCGCGGCGGGACTCGGCGTGCCCAAAGTCATCACCAAGATCAACCGTTCCTATATGGCGGACGTCGCGGACCGGCTGGGGCTGGAAAGCGTCGTGACGCCGCAGAATATCGTTTCCGACGCCCTGGTGCAGTACGCCAGAGCCCTGCAGAACTCGATGGGCAGCAACGTTGAGACGCTCTATAAGGTGATGGACGGCAAGGCGGAGGCGCTGGAATTCAACGTGCGGGAAAACCCGCGCGTCACCGGCGTGCCGCTCAAGGAAATGAAACTGAAAAGCAATATCCTGCTGGCGGCGATCATCAGAGACCGCAGGACCATCATCCCCGGCGGAGACGACGTCATCCTGCCGGGCGATAAGGTCGTCGTCATCAGCGCGGGCAACCGGCTGCAGGATCTCGCGGATATCGTAGGGTGAGCCGATGAATAAACGAATGGTACTGCATATCATCGGGCAGATCGTAGCGCTGGAGGCGGCGCTTTTGGCACTGCCGCTGATCATCAGCCTGATCTACGGAGACGGAGACGCGGTCTGTTTTCTGGTCACCGTCGCCGTCGCGCTGGCGGCGGGGGGCGCGCTGATCTTTTTCTCCCGTCCGAAAAGCCGCCGCATTTACGCCAGAGAAGGGTTCGTCACTGTCGCGGGCGCGTGGATCCTTTTGTCCGCCATCGGGGCGCTTCCTTTTGTCATCAGCGGGCAGATCCCGTCCTATATCGACGCTTTTTTCGAGACGGTCAGCGGCTTTACGACGACCGGCGCCTCTATCCTGCGTGACGTTGGCGCGCTGACCCACGGCATCGCCTTTTGGCGCAGTTTCACGCACTGGAGCGGCGGTATGGGCGTGCTGGTGCTGGTAATGGCGATAGCGCCGGGCGCGGACGGCAATTTCATCCACGTGATGCGTGCCGAGGTGCCGGGACCCAGCGTCGGCAAACTCGTGCCCCGGGTGCGGGAGACAGCCAAGATCCTCTATCTTATTTATATCGCGATGACCGCGCTGGAGATCCTCCTGCTGCTCGCGGGCGGCATGCCGCTGTTTGACAGCGTCGTGCACGCCTTCGGTACGGCGGGCACCGGCGGATTTGGCATCCGGCCGGACAGTATCGCCGGCTACAACGCATATCTGCAGTGGGTCATCACGGCGTTTATGATGTTGTTCGGCGTCAATTTCAATCTCTACTATTTCCTTTTGACCAAACGCGCCGGCACGGCGCTGAAAAGCCGGGAACTCTGGGTATATTTCGGCATCTTTTTTGTCTCCGCGGGCGTGATCACCGCAAGTATTTTCCCGACTTACGGCTCGCTCGGCGAGGCGGCGCGCGCCGCTTCCTTCCAGACGGCGAGCATTATGTCCACCACCGGATTTACGACAGCGGATTATTCCCTGTGGTCGGGAACGGCGAAGTCTATTTTACTGCTTTTGATGTTCATCGGCGCGTGCGCCGGTTCGACGGCGGGCGGCATCAAGGTCTCCCGCGTCATTCTGCTTTTCAAAAATATACGCGCGGAACTTCGTAAAATGCTCCACCCCCGCTCGGTCACGACGGTGCGCTTCGAGGGCAAGAGCGTTTCAGAGAGGATGCTGGACGGCGTTAAGGTGTACCTTGCTGTTTATATTCTGATCTTTTTGATCGGATTTTTTATCCTGTCGCTGGATCGCTTTGATTTTGAAACGAACTTTTCCGCCGTCGCGAGTTGTTTCAACAACATCGGACCGGCGTTCGGCGCGGCGGGTCCCGCGCACAATTACGCGGACTTTTCCGTCCTGTCCAAGCTGACGCTCAGCGCCTGTATGCTGCTGGGAAGGCTGGAGATCTATCCCCTCCTCCTCGCCCTCACTCCCGCGACGTGGACGCGGAAATAAGCGGATCTCGAAACTAAAGACAAACCTGCGGGCGCTTTCGGCGCCCGCAGGTTTTAACTATTCACTTTTCTTTGTCTTATTCCGCCGTGACGGAGGAAAGCGCGCTGTATTCCTCATAGACGACGCCGTTGTGCTCAAAGCAGATATATGCCGCGGCACAGCGCGTTTTGCCCGGCTGGATCCTTGTGAAGCGGTATCCGAATTTGCGGTATATACGGGTCAGCCCCATTTCGGATTGCTCATAGGTGTAGCGGACGACGCGCGGCTCGTCGACGGAGACGCCGTTTTTAAGGTTTTCGATATAGGTCGTCAGCGCTTCCTCGTTCGTGCTGTACAGCAGACCGTAGGAAAACACCTTGATATCGCCCGTGTCGGTGTTGAACAGGTCGGTACCGCTCACCGTCACCCGGAAATAAAGGGTGTACAGCGGATCGTCGGTATCCGTCTGCGATAAGGACGGCGGGGCGATCGTCAGATCGAACATATGAAGGATATCATCCCCCCGCAGTGAGAGTTTCCCGTTGGTAATATGCCAGACGGAAACAAAATCAAGCGCGGGGAAGACCGCGGCGTTGCCGTCATCTGACGCGGAAAACGCGGTAAGCGTGTTGTTTTTGGTATATTTCGTGCCTTTGTTGTTGACGCCCTGAGCGGTGTCAACATAATAACTGTCGGTGATCGGGCCGTAGTTGTACGCCACGATGCCCGCGGTGTACAGATTGGTTTGGGTCGCGTGCGTCGTGGTCGCGCTGACCGAGCCGAAGTTGACAGATGACGTGACGGTGCCGTTGGTAGTCAGATTGTTATATCCCTGATACCCCACGATGCCGCCCGCGGCGATCCACGCGTTGCTGTTGCTGGCGCAGGAGATATCCGCGCGGTTCAGACAGTTGGTGATCGTCCGGAAATTGCCGCCGGCGATACCGCCGACATCCAGTTTGCTGGAACCGATCGTTGTCGCGCGGATGCTGCCGGTTACGGTACATCCGGAGATGGTGCCCTTGTTGCGGGCGGCAATGCCGCCGATATACGCCTCCTGCATAACGACATCCATCTGGGTGAGATCGGTGGTGAAGTCAAGCAATAGATCCTGCAGTTCAAGATCCCTGATGGTCCCGGAGGAGGTCCCGAACAAGCCGGCGAACGGCATAGTTTCCTCATTAGAGCAGTCCACCGTGATCACAAGTCCCCGGATATAGTGTCCGTTGCCGTCGAACGTACCGGTGAACTCCTCGCTCTCAGCGCCGGGATTTTCCAGATTGCCCGCCGCGATGGGCGTAAAGCCGCTGCCGGCATAGATGATATCCGCGTCCAGCCGGTAACTTGCCGTCAGGTTGTTCCTGACCGCGTCTAACTGGGCGATCGTTTTGATGCTGATCACGCTGTCCGCTGACGCCGCAAAGATCATCATGGAACAAAGCAGAGCGATCATTGTCAGCAATGCAGGGATCCTTTTTTTCATGGATTTAGCACCTCTTTCGTTATTATAATAAGCGGATGCCGCCCGTTGGACGGACGCTTACGTTATAGCAGCAGTGTTCTCCGAACAGTTTTTCCATCGTTTCGATATACTCCGCCGTCATCTCCTTCGGCACGAACGCCTGGATGGTGCCGCCGAAGCCGCCGCCGTGTACCCGCCACGCGCCTTTGCCTTTCAGCAGTTTTTCACTGACGCAGAGCGCTGCGGAAAGCGCCTGCCGGCGCGGATCCGACGGAGAGTAAATGTTCTGCAAATACATATAGGAAGAACGGCCGGAGTTGATGATCTCCGTAAGAAAAGCGGAAAAATCGCCTTTTTCCAGCGCCGCCGCCGCGCGATCGACCGTCCGGTTCTCCTCAAAGAAGTGGACGGCGCGCGTCACGCCAAGATCGCCCGCCGTTTTGCGGACTTCGGCAAGCGACGACCAGAATTCGGCTTCGTCTACCTCGCGCAGACACTCCTTGCCGAACATACGGCTGACCGCGCTCATATCCTCCCGGATGGCGGCGTAATCCGCCGTCGCGTCCGCGTGATCGGCGCGGCAGTCGGTAATGACAAGGTCAAAGCCGGTCGCCGCAAAGTTGAACGAAACAGGCGTGATGACGGGATGTTTCACGTCCTTGAAATCTATTTTAACAAATCCGCCCACCGAACAGGCTGTTTGATCCATCAGCCCGGAGGGCTTTCCGAAATATACATTTTCCGCGTACTGAGAGATTTTCGCGGCTTCCACGGGATCCGGTCTGCCGTCGTTGTAAAAATGGGAAAGCAGGGTGCAGATCAAAATCTCGTAAGCGGCGGACGAACTCATCCCGGATCCTTTGAGAACGTTGGTGGTATTGAACGCTTTGAAACCGCCGATATCAAAGCCCAGCGCCTTCATACGCGCGGCGACGCCCCGGACGATCGCGGTGCTTGTTCCTTCCTCATCCGGTTCGGGGTCGAGATCGTCGATATCCACGATGACCGTGGGGAAAGTGTCCGAGGCGATGACGATCAGCCCGTCGTCCGACTTCGCGGCGGCCGCCGCGACGTCAAGATCGATGGCCGCCGCCATCACCTTGCCCATATTGTGATCGGTGTGGTTGCCGCAGATCTCGCTTCTGCCGGGAGCGCTGAACCATCCTTCCGGATCAATACCGAACGCGTCGCGAAACGACGCCGTGAGACGTTCGTAGCGTTCGTAGTGCGCCTTTATCGTCCGCGCCGGGTACAGCGCGTCGATCGCGGCTTTGAGTTGCTCCGTCATATATAATCCCTTTCTTACTAATACTACACGTATATATTGTAACACGCGAAAAAAATTTTTTCAATATTATTCTTTACATTTCGAAAAATGTGTGATATACTCTTTAAAGCAAAGCCGCTGGGATATAGCCAAGTTGGTAAGGCAATGGATTCTGACTCCATGATTCCGAAGGTTCGAGTCCTTCTATCCCAACCAAAAAATCCGTCGACTATGTCGACGGATTTTTTTATCCGATCCGAAGGATCGGTATGCGATCACGGCGAAGCCGTGTATGGCATCACCGCGTAAAGCGCGGTGTACGTTTTTTAAGGCCTGAGGACGTACGACGCAGACGCTCTTGGCAGTGATATCCGTTTCCCCCGGGACGGATGGTATCCGCCCGCGGCAAGGCGAAAGATTTCACTTTTTTTAAAAACGCACTTGACAAACGGGAGAAAATATGCTATTATTTTATCGCTTTATCAAAGTAAAGCGATAAAATACGCAAGAGGAGAATTTTAAGATGAAACAATGGATGAAGATCGTCGCGATCCTCGCGATCGCGGTGCTGGCGCTGGGCATGATGAGCGCCTGCGGCAAAAAGAACGCCGACTTTGACGAGGTCGTCGCCAAGGGCAAACTTGTCGTCGGTATCACCGATTTCGAGCCGATGGACTATCAGGACGCCGATAAAAACTGGATCGGCTTTGACGCCGATATGGCGACCAAGTTCGCCGAAAGCCTCGGACTCGGCGTGGAGTTCGTCGAGATCGAGTGGGATAACAAGGTGTTGGAACTGGACGGCAAGACCATCGACTGTGTTTGGAACGGCATGACGCTGACCGATGAGGTCAAGAGCGCGATGGAGACCAGCAACGCCTACTGCAATAACGCGCAGATCGTCGTTTTGCCGAAGGCGAACGCCGACAAGTATCAGACCGCTGAGGACTGCAAGGATCTGAAATTCGCCGTGGAAAACGGCTCCGCCGGCAAGGCCGTCGCGGAGGAAAACAACTTCACCTTTATCGAGGTCAAGGATCAGGCCTCCGCGCTGATGGAAGTCGCCGCGGGCACCAGCGACGCCGCGATCATCGACTCTCTGATGGCCGCCGCGATGGTCGGCGAGGGCACCAGCTACGCCGATCTGACCTACACCGTCAAACTCAATTCCGAGGAGTACGGCGTCGGTTTCCGCAAGGGCAGCGCGCTGGCGGAAAGACTCAACGCTTTCTTTAAATCCGCCTGGGCGGACGGCACGATGCAGACCGTCGCCGAGAAATACGGCGTTCAGGCCGCGCTCATCGAGCAGAAATAAGGAAATCTGAAAAGGAGAGCAGAGAACGCGCCCGGCGCGTTCTCTGTTTTCGACGTAAAAAAGGAAGTTAAGCGTTATGAACACGTTTTTTGAGCAATTTCCCATCGTATTTAACGCGCTCAATGTCGGGTTTTTACAGACGATGAAGCTGTTCGCCGTCACCCTGCTCGGCGCGATCCCGCTGGGGCTTCTGATATGTTTCGGTTCGATGTCCCGGTTCAAACCGCTGTCGTCGGTGGTGCGGACCATCGTGTGGGTGGTGCGCGGTTCGCCGCTGATGATCCAGCTGCTCATTGTTTATTATTTCCCCGGGCTTGTGCTGAAAACGGCGATCTGGGGCGGCGGGGAGCATGGGCGCTTCATCGCCGCGTCCATCGCGTTCATCCTCAATTACGCCTGCTACTTTTCCGAGATCTACCGCGGCGGCATCCAGGGGGTGCCGCACGGACAGCAGGAGGCGGGGCAGGTGCTGGGGCTTTCCCGCCGGCAGATCTTTTTCAAGATAACGCTTTTGCAGATGATCAAGCGGATCGTGCCGCCGATGAGCAATGAGATCATCACGCTGGTCAAGGACACTTCTCTCGCCCGCATCATCGCCCTGCAGGAGATCATCTGGGCGGGACAGGCGTTTATGAAGGGGTCGCAGGGCATTTCCGGGCAGATCTGGCCGCTGTTTTTTACGGCGGTGTACTACCTTGTGTTCAGCGGCATCCTGACCATCCTGTTCTCGAAGCTCGAAAAGAAGCTTTCGTATTTTAAAGTATAGGGGGTGGGAAAATGGCACTGCTCAGAGTGGAGGACATCCGCAAAAAATTCGGAAAGAACGAAGTCCTGAAAGGCATTTCCTTTTCCCTGGAAAAAGGCGAGGTGCTGGCGATCATCGGCTCCTCCGGCAGCGGTAAGACGACGCTGCTCCGATGCCTGAACTTTTTGGAAACGCCGGAACAGGGGCGCATTTTCGTCGGGGATGAGGAACTGTTTGACGGCGAGGCGAACGAGAAAATGTCCGATGAGCAGATCCGCGTCAAGCGGCTGCATTTCGGGCTGGTCTTTCAAAACTTCAATCTGTTTCCGCAGTATAACATTCTGCAGAACGTGACGCTCGCGCCTTCGCTGCTTAAGATCGACACGCCGCAGAATATCGAGGCGCACGCGAGAGAACTCATTGAAAAAGTGGGCTTGACTGAAAAGGCGGCGCAGTACCCCTGCGAACTGTCCGGCGGACAACAGCAGCGGGTGGCGATCGCGAGAGCCCTCGCGATGCGGCCGGACATCCTGTGTTTCGACGAACCGACCAGCGCCCTTGACCCGGAACTGACGGGCGAAGTGCTGAAAGCCATCAAGGGTCTCAAAAGCGGGGACAGCACCATGATCGTCGTCACCCACGAAATGGAGTTCGCCAAAAACGTGGCGGACCGTGTGATCTTTATGGCGGACGGCGTCATCGAGGAGGAGGGCACGCCCGCCGACGTGTTCGATCATCCGAAAAGCGAAAAGACCCGCGCGTTTTTGCAGAACTCGCTGGAAAATTTTTGATAAGAAAACTTAAAAATATCATCCGATTTATATACTTTTCAAGCGTACCGTACGGTACGCTTGAAGCATATAGGAGGGATACTATGCGAAGGCTTGTAAAGATCGGCGAGGTGCCGCCGAAACACTCCCTGGACGTAAAGGAAAGCCGGCTCGGCATCGGGTTTGAGAAACTTGACCGCGGTCTGTTCGATCCCGAACAGGCGTACGACAAGGTCGCGTCTCTCGGCGTCAAATGGATCCGCCTGCAATCGGGATGGGAGCGCACCGAGCGGGAGAAAGGCGTCTACGATTTTTCCTGGCTGGACGAAATCACGGACAACCTGATCCGGCGGGGGCTTCGTCCCTGGCTTTGCCTGTGCTACGGCAATAAATTGTATTCCAAACACGCGGAGGCGTATTTCGGTTCGGTCGGCTGTCCGCCTGTCGGCACCGAAACGGAGCGCGCGGCATGGGACGCCTATGTTACAGCGACCGTGCGGCATTTCAAAGGCCGGATCGGCCGCTATGAGATCTGGAACGAGCCGGATCAGCCCTATTCCTGGCGGCACGCCGATACCGTCGGCGTTAAAGGAGAGCCGGACGGCAAAGAGTACGGCGAGTTTGCCATCCGCACGGCGAAGGCGATCAAAGCCGCTGACCCGGACGCCAAAGTGTTCGGCTTCGGCATCGGATCCTGTAAGGATCTTTCCTTTTTTTTCGCCGCGATGGATACCGGCGTCGCAAAGTATATCGACGCGGTCACCTATCATACCTATACCACCAAACTCCATAAACGGACGGAGTATTTTCATATCCTGCGGGATATCATCGATATGTACGACCCCTCGATCCGGCTGATCCAGGGGGAGAGCGGCGCGCAGTCCGGCTGTTCCGCCGCCGGCGCGCTGTGGGGGATGAACCTTACGCCCGCCAAACAACTCTGTATGGTGCTTCGGCAGATGATCATCGACCTGGCGCTGGACACGGAGTTCTGTTCCTATTTCTCCTCGCTCGATATGGCGGAAGCCCTGAACGCCACGACGTCGGACGCCGCGAGCCGGAAGGACTACGCCTACTTCGGGCTGATCGCCGCGGAATTTGACGAAAACGGCGTGGCAAACGGCAAATATACAGAAAAACCGTCCTATTTCGCGATGCGGACGCTTGCTTCATTGTTCGCGGGGGATTTCAAAGTAAAAAGTCTGCCCTGCCGCTTTACGGAGGAGGCGTGCCGCTACGTCAACGGCTTTGATCTCGCCGATCCCGCCCGGTATTCCTTTATTCTGGAGGACGGCAGTAAGGCGCTGGTGTACTGGAACCCCGTCGACCCGCTGACGGCGACCTATGAGGGCACCGTTTGTGTTGAAATGCCGACGGCGGGAGATATTGAGCTGATCGACCTGCGGAACGGCGATATCTATTCCATCCCCGACGATATGGCGGAACGTACCGCGTCGACAACCTTTTTGAAACATATCCCGGTGTACGATTTCCCCGTTATGCTGCGGTGGAAATAAAAAAACAACTCCCCGCGGGGAGTTGTTTTTACTTTACGATATGAAGTTCGATCTTGTGCGTCTTGATGAGTTTCATAAGCGCGGCCGGAAGGGGATAGGCGTCGTCGGTGATGATCTCGTCGATCCCGTCCAGTTCCGCGAAACGGTAGATCGAACGTCTGTCGATCTTTTTGCTTTCGATGATCAGCACCCTGCGCGCGGCGTGTTCCAGCATACGCCCCAGGACGTTTCCTTCGTCGATGCTCGACGTCATCAGCGCGGGACCGCTGACCGCGCTGGCGCTGACGAACACGATGTCCGCGGTGTAATGCTCAAGCTGCTTTTCAAACACGGGACCGTAGGTGAAATGTTCGGTAAGATGCACCTGTCCGCCCAGCAGGATGGCCTTGCCGTCATACAGTCCGACGGCGTTCCTGTCGCTCAGTATGCCGACGACGGGCAGGGAGTTGGTAAGGACGGTCAGATTGTGCACGCCCGTGATGCTGGCGGCGACCGCCTCCATCGTCGAGCCGGCGGCGATCACGACGACGGCGTTGTTTTTGAGCATCCCCGCGGCGTAGGCGCCGAGTTTGTTCTTGACGACGCTGTTGGTGATCTTGCGCTGTGTGTAAGCCGCCTCCACGACTTGCGGATTAACGGGGACGGCGCCGCCGTGGACCTTGGTCAGAACGTTTTTTTCGCATAGCGCGTTGATGTCGCGGCGGACCGTCTCGATGGAGACGTCCAGTTCTTTGGCGACTTTACTGATGATCACCTCACCGTCCCGAAGGGCGATGGTCTCGATCATTTTTTGACGGGCGTTGGTCAGCATGGTTTCACCTTCCTGTTCCCTTCTTTTGTTTTTTATTGTTCAATTCAAAAGTATAGCACATTTTCAAGCAAAAATCAACCGAAATCGATCGAAAATGTGTTGACTTATTTGAAAAAACGGTGTATAATGTGGACAATCAATTCGTATGAGGAGGTCAATATGTTGAAGACTGATGTATTGGTGATCGGCGCCGGCGCGGTCGGTACCGCCATCACCAGAGAACTCACCAAGTACAAACTCGACGTGATCTGCGTGGACAAAAACGACGATGTGGGCGGCGACTGTTCCAAGAGCAACAGCGCGATCATCCACACCGGCTATGACGCGTCTCCCGGCACGCTTGAATCCGAGCTTGTCGTGGCGGCAAATCCCCGGTATGATCAGCTTTGCGAGGATCTGGACATCCCCTTCTCCCGCATCGGCGCGATCCTTCCCGCGATCACTGACGAGCAGTTCGCGCAGCTGCCCGCCATCAAAGAAAAAGCGCTGAAAAACAGAGTGTACGACATCGAGTACCGTTCCAAAGAGCAGCTGCTTGAAATGGAGCCGGAACTCAATCCCGATGTCAAGGGCGGTCTGTGGATCCCGCGTGAGAGCATCATCGATCCCTTCCTGTTCGTCGTCGCGATGGCGGAGAACGCCGTCGCCAACGGCGCCCGTTTCCTGCTGGAGACGGAAGTCACCGGCATCGACGTGGAGGACGGCAAGGTCGTGCGCGCCAAGACCACTGCGGGCGATATCGAGGCGAAGTACATCATCAACGCCGCGGGTCTTCACTGCGACGAGGTCGCGGATATGGTCGGCAAAGCCGATTATACCGTCGTACCGAGAAAAGGACAGTTCTACATCCTCGATAAAAACACCTCCTGTAAAGTCAATCATATCGTCCTGCCCATCCCGACCAAGGTCACCAAGGGCAAACTGATGACCCCGACGATGCACGGCAATATGCTTGTCGGACCCACGGCGGAGGATCAGCTGGACAAGAAAGATAAATCCACCAACGCCGCGGGGCTCGCCAGCATCCGGGACGACGTTTCCAAACTCATCCCGAACGTCCAGCTGCGCGACACCATCACCCAGTACAGCGGCCTGCGCGCCAACCGTAATCCCGAGGGACTGCGGATCGACGTTTACGACGATCTGGGCGGTTACATCAACCTGTCCGGCGTTCGTTCCACCGGTCTTACCAACTCGGTATCCATCGGCACATACGTCGCGGATCTTATGAAAAAAATGGGCGCCGAAATGGTGTGGAAGGACAACTTCATCACCAAACGCAAGGGCATCGCCCGCTTCCATGAACTCTCGCTCGAGGAGCAGGAGGAACTCATCAAAAAGAACCCGCTGTACGGCAACATCGTCTGCCGCTGCGAGACTGTGACCGAAGGCGAGATCGTCGACGCCATCCACGCTCCCATCCCCGCGCGTTCCATGGACGCGATCAAGCGCAGACTGCGCGCCGGTATGGGTCGCTGCCAGGGCGGCTTCTGCGGGCCCAAGGTCATCGAGATCCTTTCAAGAGAACTCGGCATCCCGACCGAACAGGTCTGCAAGAACAACAAGCAGTCTTATATGATCTGCGGTAAAGTGAAATAAGGAGGACGAGCGCTATGTATGATATCAAATGCGACGTGGCGGTCATCGGCGGCGGTCCCGCGGGACTTGCGGCGGCTGTGGCTGCCAAAAAAGAGGGTGCGGAAAAGGTACTGATCATCGAGCGTGATGAGAAACTCGGCGGTATCCTGCAACAGTGCATCCATCCGGGATTTGGTCTGAAACTCTTTAAAGAGGAACTCACCGGCCCCGAATATTTCGGCAGATTTGTCAAAGAAGCGAAAGAGATCGGCGTCGAGGCCCTGCTCAACAGTATGGTGCTTGAGATCGGGGACAAAGAGGTCTTCTGCATCAACTCCAAGTACGGTGTGACCCGCATCACGGCGGGCGCCATCGTGCTGGCGATGGGTTGCAGAGAGCGCACCCGCGCCAACATTCAGATCCCGGGCACCCGTCCCGCCGGCGTTTACACCGCGGGCGCGGCGCAGAGACTTATGAACCGTCAGAACGAGATGGTCGGCAAGAAAGTCGTCATCCTCGGCTCGGGCGATATCGGTATGATCATGGCAAGACGTATGACGCTGGAAGGCGCCAAAGTCGTCGCCGTCATCGAACTGATGGACTTCCTGGCGGGTCTTACCCGCAACCGCGTCCAGTGTCTGGACGACTTCGGCATTCCGCTGATGCTGTCTCACACCATCGTTGACATCAAGGGCAACGATCGTGTTGAGGGCGTCGTCGTCGCCGAGGTGGACGCCAACAAACGTCCCGTCGCCGGCACCGAGCAGTTGTTCGAGTGCGACACGCTGCTTCTCTCCGTCGGTCTGATCCCCGAGAACGAGATCACCCGCAAGGCGAACATCAAGATCAATCCGATCACCAACGGCCCCGAGGTCAACAACTTTATGCAGACCTCCACGCCGAGCGTCTTCGCCAGCGGCAACGTCGTGCACGTCAACGATCTTGTCGATAACGTTTCCACCGAAAGCGCCATCGCCGGCGCGTCCGCCGCGAAGTTCGCGATGGGCAAGCTGGGCGGCGGCGACGAGATCACCGTCACGACCGGCAACAACGTCCGTTACGTCTGCCCGCAGAAGGTCAGCCCCAACTCGGACGAAAAAGTCAGTTTCTACTTCCGTGTGCTGGCGCCGAAAAAGGGCGTTCGCATCACCGCGAAGGACGGAGACAACGTCCTGTACACCCGTAAGGCGATCAAGGTCAATCCCGGCGAGATCGAGAAGGTCACGGTCGACCCCAAGGGCATCAAATCACTCACCGTTGAAGTGACAGAGGAGGCGTAAGGATCATGGAAAAGGATATCATTTGCACCGTATGTCCGACCGGCTGTACCATTCACGTGGTCGGCGATGAAAAAAGCATCACCTCGATCGAAGGGTTTACCTGCCCCCGCGGCAAGGCGTACGGAGAGGCTGAGTTTCTGGCGCCTGTCAGAACGCTGACCTCCACCGCGCTGGTGGAAGGCGGCGACAGTGTTCTGGTCGCCCTGCGTTCCGCGGGTCCCCTGCCCAAGGGCAAGATCATGGACTGTATGAAAGAGATCCACGCTCTGCGGCTGACCGCTCCGGTCTCCTGCGGCGACGTGCTGATCCCCAACATCCTCGGCACCGGCGTCGACATCGTCGCCACCGGCAACGTTGCGAAACTGTAATTTTGACCCGAAGACCGGACGCGTTCTTACGCGTCCGGTTTTTTTCGTGAAATGCAACTCTTTCATAACGCGTTTCAACTTTTTCAGAAGTATTGACTTCCGGTAGGATGTATGGTATTTTGTAGGCAAAGAATATGAAAGGAAGCAAGTGTTATGCAAAGTTTTGATTTCCGTTATCTTTCCCAGGAGGATATCCTCGATCTTAACATCCCCTACATTGACGTCATCAACGCCGTCGAGGACGTTATGAGCAAATTCGCCAAAGGACTTTGCCAGCTGCCGGTAAAGATCCACGTCAATACCCGTGAGGCGACCTACATCAACGCCATGCCCGCTTACATCGGCGGGGAAAGGGAAGCCACCGGTATGAAATGGGTCGCGGGGTATCCCGAAAACCGCGCCAAGGGAATGCCCGTCACCTGGGGACTGATGGTCATGAACGACTCCGACACCGGCGCCGTCAAGGCTGTCATGGACGCGCGCTGGATCACCGCCATCCGTACCGCCGCCGTCGCCGCCGTCACCGCGAAATACTGCAAAGTGAAAAACACCGAAAACATCACCATCATCGGCGCGGGCGAGCAGGGCAGATGGAACGCGAGACTGATGAAACTCGTCATCCCTGAACTCAAACGCATTTACATCGGCGATCTCTATGAGGCGGCGACTAAGGCGTATCTCGCCAAAATGCAACCGCTGATGCCGGACGTCGAGTTCGTCCCCATCTACACCGACGACGAGCGCCAAAAGGCGATCGACGCGTCCCAGATCCTCATCACCGCCACCCAGCGCAGCGACAAGCCCATCATTTTCAGCGAAATGCTGCATAAGGGCATGCTCGGCATTCCGCTGGAAAGCACGGCGTGGGAGGGCAAGACCTACACCCGCTATGCCGATCGTTTCGTCTGCGACGACTGGAATTTGGTGCAGACCTACCTCAAAGACGGCAAGTACACCGACGGTCTCAACGACGAGTACGAACTGCTCGGCGACATCATCAACGGTGACGCCGTGGGCAGAGCCAGCGAGGAAGAGTTCGTCATCACGTCCAGTCACGGTATCGCGCTGTCCGACGTCGCCGTCGGCCAGATGATCCTGAAAAAAGCGGAAGCCGCCGGCGTCGGCACGATGCTCCCGCTGATGAAAGAGATCGACATCATCCGCTGATAAAACCGTATAATAATACTAAAAACTCCATCCGCGACGCGGATGGAGTTTTTGTTTTTATGAAATGAAAGCGCGGATCATTTGCCGCTGTCGCCGTAGTTGGAAAGAACGCGCGCGGAGGGATCGTCGACGTCGCACCCTTTCCAGGAACGGTTGGGCATCCAGAAGTCCACGATCATTTCAGACTGTCCGGGATAGTATTTCTCGAAGATCTCGCGGTACAGCAGCGACTCCTTGGTAAAAGGCCGCGCGTGGTCATAGCGTTTCCGCTTTTGCTCGAATTCCTCGTCGGTATACTGCTGTTCAGCGTAGGCCTTGAGGTCGTCCACCATCGAGTGACCGACCGCGTCGGAAAACGCGGCTTTTTCCCGCCACAGGATCTCGTCGGGGAGATATCCCGTCCCTTCGAAGGCATGGCGGAGCAGGTATTTTCCCTTGCCGTATCGGTTCATCTTGATATCGGGGGAAAGAGCCATCACATATCTGACAAGGTCAAGATCACCGAAAGGCACGCGGGCTTCCAGCGAGTTGACCGAGATGCACCTATCGGCGCGCAGGACGTCGTACATATGGAGTTCTCTGACCCGTTTTTCCGCCTCCGCCTGGAAAGCGGCGGCGTCCGGCGCGAAATCGGTGTATTTGTAGCCGAACAGTTCATCTGAGATCTCGCCGGTCAGCAGGACTCTGACGTCTGTCGTCTCATGGATCGCCTTGCAGACGAGATACATACCCATACTGGCGCGGATGGTGGTGATATCATAGGTGCCGAGCAGGCGGATGACGTCCTCCAGTGAGGAGACGACATCATCGGCGGTCATATAGATCTCGGTGTGGTCCGCGCCGATATGCTCCGCGACCTGCCGGGCGTATTTGAGATCGATGGCGTCCTCGCTCATGCCGATGGCGAAAGTGCGGATAGGCGTTTCGCTTTTTTTGGCGGCGATGGCGCAGACAAGAGAGGAGTCAAGTCCGCCGGAAAGCAGAAAACCCACTTTCGCGTCGGAGACCAGACGCTTCTCCACACCTTTTACCAGTTTTTCGCGGATGTTTTTACAGGCCTGCTCCACGCCGTCGGAACTCACGGCTTCCACCGCCGCGATATCCGTATAGCGGATGAAATCACCGCTCTTATAGAAGTATCCCGGCGGGAACGGGAGGATCCTCTTACACAGGCCGACCAGGTTTTTCGGCTCACTCGCGAACAGGATGACCCCCGCCTTGTCGTAGCCGTAATACAGCGGGCGGATACCGATGGGATCTCTCGCGGCGATGAACTCGCCGGTTTTGCCGTCGAACAGTACGCAGGCGAACTCCGCGTCGAGTTTTTTGAACATTTCGACGCCGTATTCCCGGTACATCGGCAAAAGGATCTCGCAGTCGCTGTCGCTTTGAAAAGTATAACCCTTTTCCCGCAGGCGCTCCCGCTCGGCGGCGAACCCGTACAGCTCGCCGTTGCAGACGGCGTAGCTGCCGTCAAGTTCAAAGGGCTGCATGCCCGCGCCGGTAAGCCCCATAATGGACAGACGGTGAAAACCGAGGATCCCCTTGCCGGTATCGACGATCCGGCTGTTGTCGGGGCCTCTTGAGAGGGTGCGGGCAAATCCCTCTTTGAACGCCGCCTCATCCGCGACCGTACCGCAATAGCTTATAATGGAACACATAGTTATATCCCCTTATTCAACGTCCTGCAAAGCATCATAGCCTTCTTCGCCGGTACGTACCTTCACGACGTTTTCCACATCATAGACAAAGATCTTGCCGTCGCCGATATGACCGGTATACAGAACTTTTTTCGCGGTCTCTATCACGGCGCGGACCGGCACTTTGCTGACGACGATATCTACCTGGATCTTGGGCAAAAGCGTCGCCTCGATCTGCACGCCGCGGTAGTATTCCGGTTTTCCTTTTTGGGCGCCGCAGCCGAGAACGTGGGAGACGGTCATGCCGGTGATACCGATGTCCATCATCGCGCTCTTGAGCGCCTCAAAGCGGGATTCTCTGCAAACGATCTCGATTTTTGTGAATTTCACACCGCCGGGATCGGGCAGGGAAACGGTCCGGACCGGCACCGCTTCGGCAGAGGGTACGTCGCCGGAAACGACGACGGCGTCGTCATAGCCGTAGCAGGAGCCGTCCACCGCCGGCGCGAAATCGGCGTAGGCGCCGGGCAGACCGTGCTCGGTGGCGTCCAGCCCCCGGATCTCCTCCTCTGTCGTCACACGGAGCCCGGCGGTCTTTTTGATGATGAGGAAAGTCAGTGACATCGTCACAGCGGTCCAGGCGAGGATACAGGATATCCCCAGCGCCTGCACGCCGAACAGGCGGAAGTCGCCGGTGTACAGCGCGCCTTTCAGCCCGGCGGGCGCGGCGGGATCCGCCAAAAGCCCGACGGCGATCGTTCCCCACACGCCGTTGGCGAAGTGGACGCCGACCGCGCCGACAGGATCATCGATGTGCAGTTTAAGATCGAGCAGCTCGACCACAACGACCACAAGGATGCCGGATACGACGCCGACAATCGCGGCGCCGACGGCGTTCAGCGCGTCACAACCCGCCGTGATGCCCACCAGCCCCGCAAGCGAGGCGTTGAGACACATGGAAACGTCGGGTTTGCCGCTCTTGACCCATGTAAAGATCATCGTGGTACAGGTCGCGACCGCGGGCGCGACGGTGGTTGTCACAAAGATGGACGCGAGGGACTCGCCGTCCCACGCCGCCGCGCCGTTGAAACCGTACCAGCCGAACCACAGGATAAAGCATCCCAGCGCCCCGAGAGTGACGGCGTGGCCGGGGATGGCGTTGACCCTGGTCACCTTGCCGCTTTTGTCTTTATTGTATTTGCCGAGCCGCGGCCCCACCATGATCGCGCCGATCAGCGCGGTGATGCCGCCGACGGCGTGGATGGCCGCCGATCCCGCGAAATCGTGAAAGCCGAGGTTTACAAGCCACCCTTGCGGGTTCCACACCCATCCCGCCTCGATGGGATAGACGATAAGCGAGATGACGCCGGAGTAGAGACAATAGGATAAAAAGCGGGTGCGTTCCGCCATTGCGCCGGATACGATGGTCGCGGCGGTGGCGCAGAACACAAGGTTGAAAACGAACGAGGGGGCGCCGCCGTCCTTCAGAAATCCGCCGAAATCGGTGAGGATCTTAAGGTTGGGGATGCCGATGACGCCGAAGGCGTAGTCCTCCGCCATCATCAGGGAAAAGCCCAGCAGGATGAACACCACTGTCCCGATGCAGAAATCCATCAGGTTTTTCATAATGATGTTGCCGGCGTTTTTCGCCCGGGTAAATCCGGTCTCCACCATCGCGAACCCCGCCTGCATCAGAAATACAAGCGCGGCGCCGATGAGGAACCAGATGCCGAACGCCTCTTTTGTGACGGTATCGGTGACGAGTTTGACGATCTCTTGTGTTGCCATAATAGGTCCTTCTCTCTTATTTTACGCTGAACAGAATATCTCCGTAGGTCGGGAAGGGCCAGAGGTCCTTCGCCGTCATGGTCTCCGCCTCGTCGCAGGCGACGCGCAGCGCGCTCATCACGGGAAGGACTTTGTCGCGGATCGCTTCCGATTCGGGGATGATGTCCCCGGCGTTTTGCAGATCGATCATCGCCGCTTCCAGCGCGTCGGTCTTTTCCGCGATGTCCTCGCCCAGTATCGACAGGCGGGAGACGAGTTTCTTTTCATGACCGCAGGGAACGGTGGCGTCAAATTTCAGTTTGGCCGCCGCGTCCTTCGCCACGACGGCGGCGTAATGCCGCACGGCGGGCGCGATCTGCGTTTTGGCCATATCGATCATCGTGTTGGCCTCGATGACGACGGTCTTGCAGTAGTTCTCCAGCATGATGTCGCAGCGGGACCGGAGTTCCTCAACGGTAAACACCTTGTGAGAGGTAAGCATATCGACGTTTTTCCGATCCAAAAGATGCGGCATACAATCGGCGGTGGTGCGGTAGTTGAGCAGTCCCCGTTTTTCCGCCTCGCTGATCCAGGCGCTGTCATAGCCGTTGCCGTTGAAAATGATGCGCTTGTGATCGCGGATGGTCTTGCGGATCATATCGTGCAGGGCGGTCTCGAAGTCGTCCGCGCCCTCTAAGCGGTCCGCGTAAATCTTAAGGCTTTCCGCCACGGCGGAGTTGAGCATGATGTTGGCGCAGGCGATCGAGTTGGAGGAGCCGAGCATACGGAACTCGAATTTGTTGCCGGTGAACGCGAAGGGGGAGGTGCGGTTGCGGTCTGTCGTATCGCGGTTGAACCTCGGCAGAACGGAAACGCCGAGTTTCATCTGCGTTTTTTCCACGCCTTCATACGGCGTGTCGGTCTCGATGGCTTCCAGCACGGCGTTGAGTTCGTCGCCGAGGAATATGGAAACGACGGCAGGCGGCGCTTCGTTGGCGCCGAGACGGTGATCGTTGCCCGCCGTGGCGACCGAGATGCGAAGCAGATCCTGGTAGTCGTCCACCGCCTTGATGACAGCGCACAGGAACAAAAGGAACTGCGCGTTTTCATACGGCGTCTCGCCGGGGGAGAGCAGGTTCTGCCCCGCGTCGGTGGCGATGGACCAGTTGTTGTGTTTTCCGCTTCCGTTGACCCCCGCGAAAGGCTTTTCGTGGAGCAGGCAGACAAGTCCATGGCGCGCCGCGACCTTCTGCATGATCTCCATGGTCAGCTGGTTGTGATCGGTGGCGACGTTGGTCGTCGTGTAGATAGGCGCCAGCTCGTGCTGAGCGGGGGCGACTTCGTTATGCTCGGTCTTGGCGAGGATCCCCAGTTTCCAGAGTTCCTCGTTGAGTTCCTCCATATAGGCGGCGACTCTCGGTTTGATGACGCCGAAATAGTGATCGTCCATCTCCTGCCCTTTGGAAGGGCGCGCGCCGAACAGCGTCCTGCCGCAGTAACGCAGGTCGGGACGGGCGTCGTACATTTCTTTTGTAATGAGGAAATACTCCTGTTCCGGGCCGACGGAGGAGCGCACGCATTTGGCGGTGTCGTTGCCGAACAGCCGAAGGATGCGCAGCGCCTGTTTATTGAGTGCTTCCATCGAGCGCAGCAGCGGCGTTTTCTTATCCAGCGCGTGACCGCCGTAGGAACAGAACGCTGTCGGGATGCAGAGCGTTTTTCCTTTGATAAAAGCATAAGACGTGGGATCCCACGCGGTATAACCTCTCGCCTCAAAGGTGGCGCGAAGTCCGCCGGAGGGGAAAGAGGAAGCGTCCGGCTCGCCCTTGATCAGTTCTTTACCGGAGAATTCCATGATGACCCCGCCGTCCGGCGAGGGGCTGATAAAACTGTCATGCTTTTCGGCGGTGATGCCGGTCAGCGGCTGGAACCAGTGGGTAAAGTGGGTCGCGCCCTTGGACAGCGCCCACTCTTTCATCGCCTCCGCCACCGCGTTGGCGACGCTGATGTCAAGCTGCGCGCCCTCGTCGATGGTTTTGCGCAGAGAGGCGTAGATCTTTCCCGGCAGGCTTGCCTTCATCACTCTGTCGTCAAAGACCAGACTTCCAAACTCAGACGGTACCGATTTCATACTGCATACTTCCTTTCTTATTTGAGAGAAAACGGCGCCTTCTCCGCTCACGCGGAAAAGACGCCGTTGCCTTCTCGTTTTTTATTCTTTTGGTACGTCGGGTAAAGAAAAATGACGTCAGTGGACCGAGGTCCAAAGACGCCATTGCCTTTATTGAGCCAAATTATACACCGCCTTTCGGTTGTTGTCAAGACTTTTTTCAAAATTTTCCTTTTTTTTCGCTTTTTGGGTTGACAAAGCGGAAGGCGGGCGTTATAATACACACAAATGAGCAAAGGCGTTCATTTTCACGCGCAGTTTCTGCGCGTGGAAGTGGACGTTTTTTTATTTCGAAAAAGGAAGGATGACAAGATATGAGGACAAAGCGGGAGGGCGAGATCAGGATCCCCTCCGGGTGCGCGATCGCCGCTGTTATCTCTAAGGAAGGAAACCGGATGACCGGCGAGGACATCGTAAAAGCGATGGCGCCGATGCACGACCGTTCCAACGGGCTGGGCGGCGGGTTCGCCGGATACGGCATTTATCCCGAATACAAGGAGTTTTACGCGCTGCATCTGTTTTTCGACTGCCGCGCCACCCGCAAGGAGTGCGAGGCGTTTCTCAAAGAGCGGTTCGAGATCGTGCAGAGCGAGATGATCCCCACGCGCAAAACGCCGCATATCACGGACGAACCGATCATCTGGCGGTATTTTGTCGATCCGCTTCGTTCGGTGCTGAAGGAAAAACAGGTGGATGAAAAGGAGTTCGTCGTACGCACCGTTATGGAGATCAACACCGGTATGAGAGGCGCCTACGTCTTTTCCAGCGGTAAAAATATGGGGACCTTCAAAGCGGTGGGTTACCCTGAGGACGTCGGCAGGTTTTACCGTCTGGAGGAATATAGGGGATACAGCTGGACGGCGCACGGCCGCTATCCGACCAACACGCCCGGCTGGTGGGGCGGCGCGCATCCCTTCACACTGCTGGACTTTTCAGTGGTGCATAACGGAGAGATCTCGTCTTACGACGCCAACCGCCGCTATATCGAGATGTTCGGCTATCAATGTTCGCTGCAGACCGACACCGAGGTCATCACCTACGCGCTGGACTATCTGACCCGCGTGCGCGGGCTGACCCTTGAGGAAGCCGCCCGCGTTATCGCGGCGCCGTTCTGGAGCACTATAGACAGGATGCCGGACGGCTACGAAAAAGAAAGTCTGCGGTATCTGCGCACTGTGTTCCCGAGCCTGCTCATCACCGGACCTTTTTCCATCGTGCTGGGGTTTGAAGGCGGGCTGATGGCGCTGAACGACCGTCTCAAACTGCGTTCTATGGTCGTCGGGGAAAAAGATGACAAAGTGTTCATCGCCAGCGAGGAAGCGGCGATCCGCGTGATGGAGCCGGACGCTGAAAATATTTGGGCGCCCGTCGGCGGCGAGCCGGTCATCATCAAGGTCAAAGAAGGTGTCATGTAATGGAATATATCTATCCTGAATTCGAGGTGATCCGAAACCCGGATCGCTGTATCGCCTGCCGGGTGTGCGAGCGGCAGTGCGCCAACGAGGTGCACGCCTTTGATCCCGAACGGGGCGTGATGACGAGCGACGAGGCGAAGTGCGTCGACTGTCAGCGCTGTGTGTCGCTCTGCCCGACGAGAGCGCTCAAGATCGTCAAAAGCGATTGCGCTTTCCGGGAAAACGCGGGCTGGCAGCCGGATACCATCAAAGAGATCTACAAGCAGGCGGCAAGCGGGGGCGTTCTGCTTTCGTCAATGGGCAACCCCAGACCGCTGCCCGTCTATTGGGATAAAATGCTGATCAACGCCTCGCAGGTCACCAATCCGTCCATCGACCCGCTGCGGGAACCGATGGAGACCAAAGTGTTCCTCGGCAAACAACCGGAGACCATCCGCCGGGACGGCGACGGCAAACTGATCTGTGAAATGCCGCCCCGCATCGAACTTTCCATGCCGGTGATGTTCTCCGCGATGAGTTACGGCTCGATCAGTTACAACGCCCACGCCTCTCTCGCCCGCGCCGCGACAGAACTCGGCATTCTCTATAACACCGGCGAAGGCGGGCTTCATGAGGACTTTTACTGCTACGGCGAACATACCGTTGTGCAAGTCGCCTCGGGAAGGTTTGGCGTGCATGAGGATTACCTGAAAGCGGGCGCCGCCATCGAGATCAAGATGGGGCAGGGCGCCAAGCCCGGCATCGGCGGGCATCTGCCCGGCGCCAAGATCGTCGGGGACGTATCCCGCACCCGTATGATCCCGGAAGGTTCCGACGCCATTTCCCCCGCGCCGCATCACGATATCTATTCCATCGAGGATCTGCGGCAGCTCGTCTTTTCTCTTAAAGAAGCGACGGAATATAAAAAACCCGTCATCGTCAAGGTCGCCGCCGTTCATAATATCGCGGCGATCGCCAGCGGCATCGCCCGCAGCGGCGCGGATATCATCGCGATCGACGGTTTCCGCGGCGGCACCGGCGCCGCGCCGACCAGGATCCGCGACAACGTCGGCATTCCCATCGAACTGGCGCTCGCCGCTGTTGACCGCAGGCTGCGGGAGGAAGGCATCCGGGACAACGTTTCTCTTGTTGTCGGCGGTTCCATCCGAAGCGCCGCGGACGTCGTAAAGGCGGTGGCGCTGGGCGCCGACGCCTGCTATATCGCCACTTCCGCCCTGCTGGCGCTCGGTTGTCACCTCTGCCGTACCTGTCAGACCGGCAAATGCAACTGGGGCATCGCCACCCAGCGCCCCGATCTCGTCAAACGCCTCAACCCGGACATCGGAAGCGAACGGCTCGTCAATATGCTGACGGCGTGGCGGCACGAGATCATGGAGATCATGGGCGGTATGGGCATCAATTCCATCGAGGCGCTCCGCGGCAACCGTCTGATGCTGCGAGGCGTGGGACTCAACGAAAAAGAACTGGAGATCCTCGGGATCTCTCACGCGGGGGAATAGGATATGAAAAGAGTGTTCGTCAACGAAAAGTGGTGCCTCGGGTGCCATTTGTGTGAATACAACTGCGCGTTTGCCAATTCCGGGTCGCGGGATATGGCGGCGGCGCTGAAAGGCAAGCGCATTTTCCCGCGCATCCATGTGGAGGATACGGGGGATATCCATTTTGCGGTCTCCTGCCGCCACTGCACCGACCCGATCTGTGTGAAAAGTTGTATCGCCGGGGCAATCTCGAAAGTCGACGGCGTGGTAAAGATCGACAAGAACAAATGCGTCGGCTGTCTGACCTGTGTGCTGGTATGTCCTTACGGCGCGCTGGCGCCGGGCGAGGACGGCACGATGACGAAGTGCGAGCTGTGTCTCGCCAACACGTGCGGCGAGCCGGCGTGCGTCAAGGGATGTCCCAACCGCGCCATCGTATATGAGGAAAGGGGCGACAAAGCGTGAAAAAATACGTGATCATCGGAAACGGCACAGCGGCGATCGGCTGTATCGAGGGCATTCGCAGTGTCGATCCGGACGGCTCCGTCACCGTGCTTTCAAGGGAAAACCACCATGTGTACAGCCGCCCGCTCATTTCCTACTATTTAGAGGGAAAAACCGATCCAGAGCGGATGAAATACCGGAGCGCGGACTTTTACGAAAAAATGAAGTGCGACGTTTTATACGGACAGAGCGCGGCAAAGATCGATCCGAAGGGAAAGACAATTCTAACGGACGGCGGCGCCGGGATCCCGTATGACGCGCTGTGCGTCGCGACGGGATCCTCCCCCTTTCTGCCCCCGATGAAAGGGCTGGAAACGGTCGATAAAAAATTCAACTTTATGACGCTGGATGACGCGCTGGCGCTGCAGGCCGCCGTGACGGGCAAGACGCGCGTGCTGATCGTCGGCGCGGGGCTGATCGGTCTGAAATGCGCGGAGGGTCTGCACGGTCTTGTCGGCAGTATCACGGTTTGCGACCTTGCTGACCGCGTGCTGTCCAGCATCCTTGACGCGGACTGCGCGGCGATCGTTCAGGAGCACCTGGAAAAGCAAAATATAGAATTTCTGTTGTCCGACAGTGTCGAGCGGTTTGACGGGTGTACGGCGCATATGCAAAGCGGCGCGACGGTCGAATTTGACGTTCTGGTGCTCGCCGTCGGCGTGCGTGCCGAAACGTCGCTGATCCGGGATCTCGGGGGCGATGTCGGGCGCGGCATCGTTGTTGATGAGAGGATGGCCACCTCTTTGCCGGACATCTACGCCGCGGGCGACTGTACAGAAGGGGAGGATATTTCCTCCGGCACCCGCCGGGTGCTGGCGATCCTGCCGAACGCCTATATGCAGGGGCATACCGCCGGCGTCAATATGGCGGGCGGCGCGGCGGCGCTGACAAACGCCGTTCCGATGAACTCTATCGGGTTTTTCGGACTGCATATGATGACGGCGGGCAGTTATGAAGGGGAAATGATCGAGGAGAGCGCCGAGGGCGCTATCAAACGGTTTTTTGTGAAGGACGGCGTGCTGAAGGGCTTTATCCTGATCGGACAGACCGAACGCGCCGGTATTTATACTTCTCTGATCCGCGACTGCACGCCGATCGATACGATCGACGCGGAACTCGCGAAAAAAAGCGCGGCATATTCGATTTTTTCTGCCGAAATCCGTAGAAAAACGCTCGGAGGTGTGGTATAATATGATCATCGACGCAAAGGATCTCGGATATAAAGAGATCAATGAGGCGCTGCGCGCGCCGGATACGGAGTATACCATCCGCGGCTGTCTCGGACAGCGGTTTATCGCCGCCGGGATGGCGGACAAACATATCACTGTCGAGGGCGTGCCCGGCAACGCGCTGGGCGCCTACCTCAACGGCGCTAAGATCACGGTGTGCGGCAACGCGCAGGACGCCGTCGGCGATACGATGAACGACGGAAGGATCGTTGTCCGCGGAAACATCGGAGATACCGCCGGCTACGCGATGCGGGGCGGCAGGATCTTTGTGCAGGGCAACGCCGGATATCGCGCCGGCATCCATATGAAGGCTTATAAAGACAAGATCCCGGCGCTTGTCATCGGCGGCTCCGCCGGCAGTTTTCTCGGCGAATACCAGGCGGGCGGCGTTATCGTCCTGCTGGGGCTCGGGCGGGAGAACGGACGCCTCGTGGGCAATTTTCCATGCACCGGCATGCACGGCGGCAGGGTTTATCTGCGCACCGACGGCAGGGATATCATCCTGCCGGAGCAGGTCACCGCGCGCGCCGCTTCGGCGGAGGATCTTGCCGATATCCGCAAATATGTCGAGGAATACTGCGCGCTGTTCGGGCAGGACGCGGAAACGGTGATGGACGCTCCTTTCACCGTCGTGACGCCGGACAGTAAAAATCCTTATAAGCGGCTGTACGTCGCGAACTAAAGAAAACCGGGAGGTCGCTATGAACTACTCAAAAGACGAGGTCCTGCAATACGTCGCCGAGGAGGACGTGAAATTTATAAGACTCGCGTTCTGCGACGTGTTCGGCAGGCAGAAAAACGTGTCGGTGATGCCGGATGAACTGGAACGCGCCTTTGAGAGCGGGATCGCCTTTGACGCTTCCGCGATCCGGGGGTTCGGGGACGAGACACGCTCCGATCTTTTACTGTTTCCGGAGCCTGACACGCTGACGCCGCTGCCCTGGCGCCCTGAGCACGGACGGGTGGTGCGTATGTTCTGCCATATCACGGATCCCGACGGCAGACCGTTTGTCTGCGATACCCGCAGTCTGCTCAAAAAAGCGGTATCCGACGCGGAAAAAGCGGGATTTCGCTTCTATTTCGGCGCGGAGCAGGAATTTTATCTGTTTGAGCTGGATGACAACGGCGATCCGACCTTCACGCCCTATGACCGCGCCGGCTATATGGATATCGCGCCGGAGGACAAGGGCGAGAACATCCGCCGCGAGGTCTGTCTGACGCTGGAGCAAATGGGCATCCGTCCGGAAAGTTCCCACCACGAGGAGGGCCCCGGGCAGAACGAGATCGACTTCCGCTATTCCGACGCGCTGTCCGCCGCGGACAACGCGATGACCTTTCAGACCGTTGTCAAGACGGTGGCGCGGCGCAACGGACTGCACGCGGATTTTTCTCCCAAACCGTCCGCCGATCTGCCCGGCAACGGATTTCATATCAATATGTCGGTCCGTCCGGACGGATCGGAAGCGTTTGACGGCATGATCGCCGGCATCCTCGATAAGATCGGCGAGATCACCGCTTTTTTAAATCCTGTCGAAGGTTCCTACCGTCGGCTGGGGCGGAACAAGGCGCCGTCCTGTATTTCCTGGTCGCGTGAAAACCGTTCGCAACTGGTGCGTATCCCCGCGGCGGCGGGGCAGTACCGTCGGGCGGAACTGCGTTCGCCCGATCCGGCGGCAAATCCGTATCTCGCGTTCACCCTGCTGATTTACGCGGGTCTGTACGGCATCGAGCGGCAGATCGCTCTGCCCGCGCCCGCCGATATCAATCTGTTCACGGCGGACGCCGCGACGCTTTCGAAGTTCCGCCGTCTGCCGCAGGATCTCGCCGCGGCGCGCCGCGCCGCCGCTGAGAGCGACTTTGTAAAGACCTGTATCCCGGAAGCGATCCGGAAGATTTATTGTAAACTGTAATTTTCGGCATAAACGGAGAAAGGGGGGGAGTGCTTGTGAGTTTGAAAGAGCGGACGTATAGCGTACTGCTCATTTCGTCGTCTGACGCGTTCAACGAAAAAGCGTCCGGATTTCTCTCCGCTTCCCGCTATCTCCCCGTCAGCGTTGCCCGCAGCATTGCCGCGGGCGAGCGGATGCTCGCCGAGCGTTCCTATGATTTCGTCATCGTCAACGCGCCGATCTCCGGCAGCGACGGAGCGAGGCTTGCCATTGACGCCGTCGCGAACCGGGACACGGTCGTTTTGCTTCTGGTGCGCTCCGAGGTCTACCCCGCGATGTTCGACCGTTCGGCGGAACACGGCGTATTTCTGCTGGCAAAGCCGCTCTCGCGCGCCGCGTTCACCACGGCGCTGCGCTGGATGGAAAGCGCGAGAGAACGGCTCCGCTCCACGGAAAAGAAAATGCTCTCCTTCGAGGAGAAAATGGAGGAGATCCGCCTTGTCAACCGCGCCAAATGGCTGCTCATCCGAGAACTCAAAATGACAGAACCGGACGCGCACCGCTACATAGAAAAGCAGGCGATGGACCGGTGTGTGGCAAGACGTCTCGTCGCCGAGGAGATCGTAAAAACATACGCATAGAAAAGGAGGATCTCCCGCGACCGCGGGAGATCCTCCTCGTTTTTTCTTTTCAGGCGTCGTCTCTTTTTTCATAACCGCGGACGCTGGCGGCGTATTCGCTGGGCGTCATATGCACCTGCGACTTGAACTGCCGGGAAAAATGCGGCAGGGAGGAAAAACAGAGCGTTTCGGCGATCTCGGTGAGGTTTTTCTCCTTTTCCCGGATCATCCGCTTGGCGCAGTCGATGCGGCAGGCGGCGAAATATTCCATCGCGCCGCAGCCGACCTTTTCGTGAAAGATCTTTTTGAGTTTGGAAGGGCTGATGGAAAACCGCTGACAAAGTTCGGGGAAGGTGACGGGACGGGTGATGTTTTTCTCCAGATAGTCGCATACGCTCGCGGCAAACGGATCGGCGATATGGCGCAGCGGGGAGGCGGTGACGGGATTGCCCTCGTTCTGCCGCAGCACCTCGATGAGAAACTGCTCCATTTCGGCCACGATCAGTTGTTCGGTGCCGAAGGAAACGCCGGCGCGGCGGGTCAGCGCCGTGGTATAGGGATCGCCGAGCGGTGTGGAAAACGCCTCCCGGGCGTGGCGGATGATCGCCGAGAGCAGGCGGTGCTGTTCCTCTCCGCAGACGTGGGTCATCCCGGCGACAGTGTACAATCTTTCGCAGGAGCAGTGGAAGGAAAAGATCACGGCGTTGGACGCCTCGCCGGGAGCGGGACGGACGTTATGGAACTCCATCGGACGGTGGATGAAAAAATCGCCCGGCGCCAGCCGCAGCTCCGCCGCGCCCGCCGTAAGCAGAAGACTTCCCTTGTCGGCGTACACGACTTCCCAGAAGTTGTGCATCTCGCCCGAAAATGTAAAGTCTCTTGTGTATTCAAAATAATGGATACTGACGATCCTGTCGATCCGCAGAGGTCGCAGCGGCGTGATATCCTGATATTCCATCTTTTTATCTCCTTTTCTTTCATTATAAAGGATCATCAAAAAAAGTCAAGCCAAAAGTATAAATCAAATATCCAAAATGATATAGAAAACGGCAGACTCTTTTGATATACTTGGCTTGAAAGGGTGATGTTGTATGAAAGTTATCAAATGCAAGGATTATTATAACGTCAGCCGCCAGGCGGCGAATATCATCTCAGCGCAGATCATTATGAAGCCAAACGCGGTGCTGGGGCTTGCCACCGGATCGACGCCGGTCGGCACCTATGACCAGCTGGTGCGCTGGTATGATAAGGGGGATCTGGATTTCAGCGAGGTCACGACAGTCAATCTTGACGAATACCGGGGACTGTCGGGAACTCACGAACAGAGTTACCGCTATTTTATGAATAAACACCTGTTCGATCGCGTCAACGTCCGTAAGGATCACACCTTCGTGCCGGACGGTCTGGGAGAGCCGAAGGCGGCGTGCGCCGAGTATGACCGGTTGATCGAACGGCTGGGCGGCATCGATCTGCAGCTGCTCGGCATCGGCAACAACGGACATATCGGTTTCAACGAACCGGACACGGCGTTTGAGACGATGGTGCATATCGTCGATCTCAAACAAAGCACGGTAGAGGCGAACGCCCGCTTTTTCCGATCGATCGACGAGGTGCCGACCCAGGCGATCACGATGGGACTCAAATCTATCATGCAGGCGAAAAAGATCCTGCTGGTCGCCGCCGGCAAAAAGAAAATGGATATTTTGCAAAAATCGCTGTACGGTCCTGTCACACCGGATGTTCCGGCGTCTATTCTGCAGCTACACCCTGATCTTACGGTGATCTATACGGAAAGTGAGGAATAAGAGATGAAACAAGGCGTTTTATACGTGCCGGACGGCACGCCGGCGGAAAGCGCTCTGCGCCGCACGACGGATCTGTGCGTCACGGCGCACCAGGATGACGTGGAACTCTGGGCGTACGGACCCATCGCCGCCTGCTACGCGAAACGTGACAAATGGTTTTCCGCCGTCACGGTGACGGACGGCGCGGGCAGTCCCCGTACCGGTGACTACGGCAGTTTTACCGACGAACAGATGAAACAAGTGCGGGAAAAAGAGCAGAACGCCGCGGCGCTGATCGGCGGATACGGATTTATGGCGCAGCTCAAATTTTCCAGCGCCGCCGTCAAGGACGGCGCAAGCCCCGACGTGACAGCGGATCTTACCGAGATCCTGCTTGCCGCGCGGCCGGATGTCGTATATACTCACAATCTCGCGGATAAACACGATACCCATGTGGCGGTGGCGCTGCGCACCATCGCGGCGCTGCGCGCCCTGCCAAAGGACGCTCGTCCGCAAAAGGTCTACGCGCTGGAAGGCTGGCGTGATCTTGACTGGATGTGCGACGAGGACAAGGTGTGCTTTGACACGGCGGGACGCCCCCATCTTTCGGCGGCGCTGCTCGGCGTGTTCGATTCACAGATCGCCGGCGGCAAGCGGTATGACAGCGCGGCGGAAGGCAGACGGCTCGCCAACGCGACGTTTTTCGCCAGCCACGCCACCGACGCTTTCATTTCCGCCTCTTACGGGATGGACATCACGGAACTTGTCTTTTCCGACGCGGAGCCGGCGGCGTTTATCGCGGCGCAGATCGAAAAATTCAAAAAAGACGTCACTGACAGACTGGAGGCACTTCGATGATAAAATTCGGCACCGGCGGCTGGAGAGCCGAGATCGGCAAGGATTTTTGCCAGGATAATATCCGGCGTGTTGCGTTCGGATTTGTACAATATGTAAAAAAACGCCGGGAGGCGGCGCGTCCTGTGATGATCGGCTATGACCGCCGTTTTCTGTCTGACAGCGCGGCGCAGTGGATCGCCGAGGTGCTTTGCGCCGGCGGGATCAAGGTGCTGTTTTTGCACCGCAGCGCGCCCACGCCCCTCGTGATGCACACGGTGCAGCATCGGGATCTCTATTACGGTCTGGAGGTCACGGCGTCCCACAACCCGTCGACCTACAACGGCATCAAGATCATCGTCCGTGAGGGCAGAGACGCGCCGCCGGAGGTCACCGAGGCACTGGAAAGTGAGATCGCCGCGGTGGGAGACGACATTCCCGTTCTGCCCTTTGACGAGTGCGTGGAGCAGGGACTTGTCAAATATATCGAAAATCCCTTCAATGATTTTCTCGACAGCGTGCTGAACGTGCTGGATCGTGACGCCATCCGCGCCAGAGGTCCCCGCATCCTGTTCGACACGATGCACGGCTCGGCGACCTATCCGCTGCTCGTAGTGTTCCACACCACCCGCTGTACCGTCGATCTGCTGCATGAAAACAAGGACGCCTATTTCGGCGGTATGATGCCCGCGCCCGAGGAAAAAACGCTTGGGGAACTTTCCCGGAAAGTCGTCGCGGGCGGCTATGATCTCGGCATCGGCGTGGACGGCGACGGCGACCGGCTCGGCATCGTCGACTCCAACGGACAGTACATCACCGCCAACGAGATCCTTGTACTGCTGTACTACTATCTGCACGAATACAAAGGCTGGAAGGGTCCTGTGGTGCGCAACGTCGCGACGACCCATATGCTGGATCGTATCGCCGCGGACTTTAACGAGGCGAGTTATGAGGTCCCCGTCGGCTTCAAATATATCTCTTCCAAGATCGACGAGGTGGACGCCGTGCTGGGCGGAGAGTCCAGCGGCGGTCTGACCGTGCGCGGCCACATCCACGGCAAGGATTCGGTATACGCCGCCTCGCTGTTCGTCGAGATGATCTGCAAGACCGGCAAGACCCCGACGGCGCTGCTTAAAAAACTGCGTAAAAAATACGGCACCTTTGTTATGGTGGAGGAAAACATCCGCTTTTCGCCGGAACGGAAAGAGGAGCTGGATCGGATCATTATGACCGACCGCCTGCTGCCGGATTTCGGAAAGCCCTACGAGATGCTTTCCTATCGGGACGGCTGTAAGGTGTATTTCGCGGACGGAGGATTTGTCATCTGCCGTTTCAGCGGCACCGAACCCCTGCTGCGCATCTTTGCGGAGGGGGACAGCCGCGAGGCGGCGGCGGAAACCATCCGCGCCTGGAGGAACTTTCTTGATCTTTAAATGAGGAGAGCTGTCGTGAAAAAACTTACAGTGATCCTACTTTTGATGGTATCGATCATAAGTCTTGCCGGCTGTGCCGGGAGACCGGCGGATGACCCGGAGCCCGGGGGATCCGCCGCGCCCGCGGAGCAAAAGCGGCAGGAGATCCCTGAAGCGGATCAAACGACGGATGGCGGCAACTACTATACCTTTGAGGGTGTGCGGATCCCTTTGCCGGATGGCTTTTCCGTAGACGGATCCTCCACGGTCCCGATCGCCTATCCGCCGGAATACCCGGAAAAGACGGACAACATCAACTTTACCAAAGCCGCGGCGGATGACATTGCCGCGTATACAAGAAAAGAAGTTGAGCAGGCATACAGTACCGCGGTGGAGGGTTTTGAGAAATTCAAAAGCTTTGAGAAAAAGAAGATCGACGGAACGGACGCCGTCGAGCAAACGTATGATATACAGATAGGCGATATCGCCATGGAGATCACGCAGGTCGTATTGTTTTTGGAGGATAAAACCATCTCCGTCACCTATTCGAGCGTGAGCGGAGAATATGATACGGCGTTTGCGGAGTCTGTCGCGCGGATCCGAATTCAAAAATAAAAGAGACGGCTCGCTGCATTTGCGGCGAGCCGTCTCTTTTCAGGATCATGCGAGACAGAACTCATTCGTCCTCTTTTTCCGCTTCCAGTATCGGGTCGTCGGGCGCGGTGATCTGCTTGCCCTGATCGGCGGAGACGGAGAAATATTCGTCAAAGATCGCGCGCGCGATGGGCGCGATGGTATTGCCGTGCGCGCCGTGCTCCACGACGACGGCGATGGCGATCTCGGGATCGTCATAAGGGGCGAACGCCACGAAAATGCCGTTGGCGGTGCCCTTGGAAACGGTGGCGGTCCCCGTTTTGCAGCCGATATGAACGGGATAGTCCGCGAAGACATTCGCCGCCGTGCCCTCCGCCGCTGTGAGGTACATTCCCTCCATAATGGCGGCGCGGTTTTCGTCGGTGATATCCAGTTCATTGACGACGGCAGGCTGGTTGTCCAGCACTGTTCTGCCGTCCGTCGCGTCGTTGACGCATTTTACAAGATGTGTTTTGTAGCGCGTGCCGCCGTTTACGATGGTGGCAAGGTAGGTCGCGAGCTGTACCGGCGTAAAGAGATTGTCCGACTGCCCGATGGCGGCCTGCAGCGTGTCGCCGGGATACCAGGAGGCGTTGATGGAGGCGCGGTACTCCGGCCCCGCGAGCGTGCCGCTGCTCTCGCCGAGTTCCAGTCCCGTCTTACTGCCAAGTCCCAGCTGACGGCAATATTTGTTGAGCGCCTCGATCCCGAGGCGGTCGGCGGAGTCATAGAAAAAGTAGTTGCAGGAGTCGCGCAGCGCCTCACTGACCGTGATATTGCCGTGCGTCTCGCCGTAATCGGTGTATCTCCAGCATTTTGGCTGGTAATCCGGATATTTTTTATAAATGCCCTGATCGCGGATCTTTGTGGTGGGCGTTATGATATTTTCCTGCAGGATCGCCGTGGCGGTCGCCATCTTGAAGGTGGAGCCCGGCGCGTAGGTACCGTTGAAAGCGCGGTTGAACAGCGGCTTGTCCGGATCGGCGGAAAGCGCCTCGTAGTTCGCGGTGTATTCCGTCAGATCGTAGGTCGGGTAGGTGGCGGAGGCGAGTGTTTCGCCGGTATCCACCTGTACGACGACCACCGCGCCGGCGTTGGCGTCGTCGATATCATCCTCCGAGCGAAGGGATCTTATGGTCCGCTCCAGCGCCTTTTGCGCGGTGAGCTGCAGGTTTTTGTCGATGGTAAGAATAACGCTGTTGCCCTGCGTTGGCTCGCTGATGGTCTGCACGTCCAGCACCTCGCCGCGGGCATTGCGCTCGATAAGACGACTGCCACTCGTGCCCCGCAGGTAGCTTTCCATTGCTTTTTCGACGCCTTCCTTGCCGACGAGATCGCTCATCAGGTATCCCTTCTCTTTAAGATCGGCGTATTCCTCGGCATAGATCTTGCCGATCCGTCCGAGAAGGTGCGGCGCGACCGTCGAATCAACATATTCGCGATAGGCGCCGGTCGTGACGGCGATGCAGGGATAGTCGACGCTTCGTTCGCTGAACGCGGTGACGACGTCTATGGAGACGTCCTCCGCCAGCACGAAGGGGTTCGACATCGTAAATTCCCTGAGATCCATCTCATACCGCACCCCGGCGACGGTCCGCCGGGTGGTATCGTTCCACGCTTTGGGGATATCGTACGCTTCGCAAAGCGCTTTGATCAGATCCGCCGCCGGGGCGTCATTTTTGAGTTCATATTGCTTGCGCAGTTTTTCCGCGGCGGTCTTTTTGGCGTCAGTGGATGTATCCCAGGAGAAGGGCGCTGTCCGGGAGACCGGCAGGGTGTCGCTGTGAGCGGTCTTGTAGGCGTCCAGCAGATCGACAAGCTCCAAAACGGTCTGGTTCTGATCGGACTGCACGAACATCGCCTTGGAAATGGTGATGTTGTAACCGTTTCGGTTGGTGATAAGCAATCTGCCGTTTCGGTCGTAAACATTGCCTCTGGCGGCGGGGATGGTCTCGGTGGAATAGATCTTTTTCTCCGATTGTTCCTTGTAATACGCGCCCTGCCCGATCTGCAAATTCATCAGCGCGATGATGAAGCCGCCGAACAGCACAAGTGTTACGCTGATCATGATGATATAGCGTATTTTGCCCTCTCTCAGTTTCATAACACACCTCTGCGCTGCAGCGATAAATGAAAACGGTAGATCACATAGTATATGGGATAACTCCATATGCCGCTGATAAAAAACTGCGGCAGCATAATGTGCGTCAGCGCCGCTTTGAAGGAAAACGCGCCGTGCAGCAGGATATAGAAAAGATAGTCAAACAAAAGACTGACCGCGATCGCGGTCAGCGCGATGCAGACGTAGGTGAGAAAATAGGGACGGAACACGGTGCGCACCGCGATGGCGATGAAATAGGCGCCGAACATATACGCCACCGCCCGCAGGCCGATGGTGCTTTGCGTGGTCAGATCGTAAAGAAGTCCGCAGGTAAGGCCGTAAAAGGCGGAGAAGGTCTCGCTTTCCCGAAACGTGACGGAAAGCGTCAGCAGCAGCAGGAAGTTCGGTGTGAACCCCCAGGCGCGGCAGATAGACAGAGAGGAAGTTTGCAGCACGAAAAAAACACCCGTGATGATGATGTATCCTATGATCTTGTGCCGCATTACTCTGCTCATTATTTTTCTTTACCCTCAAACTGTGTTACGACAAAAACAGTTTCGACGGACATGATATCCGCCGCCGGTTCGATGACGGCGTACTGCGCCAGTCCGCTTGCTTCGCTTTTGATCTCTTTGACGCGCCCGACGAACAGACCTTTGGGGAAAATGCCGCCGACGCCGCTGGTCTCCGCCGAGTCTCCGACGGCAAGGGTGACGTCGTTTTTGATATAAGAGATCTTGCAAAGTCCCTGTTCGGCGAGCAGGATCTCCCCCTGCAGTACTCCGGACTGCTGGGTGCGGGTGAGGGTGACGCCGATCTCGCAGGAAGCGTCAAGGATGGTCACGACCTTGCACCAGGAGACGCCGACCTCCGAAACATAGCCCACGATACCGTCCGCCGTCATCACCATATCCTTGGGATGAATGCCGGAAAAAGATCCGCGGTCCAGCGTGACGGTGCGGGAATATCCCGTCTGTTCTTTCGCCGTGATATGCGCCATCGTAAAGGTGAGATCCTCCCGCTCCTCCGCGATGCCGAGGATCTCCCGCATATGTTTATTCTCCACGCTGTCCCGCTCGGCGTCCCGCAGTTTGGCGCTGACGTCGGCGAGCTGTTCTTTGAGGGACGCGTTTTCCTCTTTCAGCGCGTCATATTCCGTAAAAACCGCTTTAAAATTGCCCGCCGCCGATACCAGGCGGTTGGAAGCGCGCTGGATGGGCACGAAGACCGCGCCGAATACGCTTTCAAAAAGGGACACTTTGTCGCGGCTCGCGATGCTGTACAGAGACATTCCGAGCAGCAGCGCCGCGATGATACACATCGCGATGAACGCGCGGGTCCTGAAAAATCTACCCATAATACCTCACTCCGTCAGTTGCTGAGCGTTTCCCAAAGATGGGGGTTTTCCAGCGCGGCGCCCGTACCGAGCGCCACACAGTCCAACGGCTCCGCCGCTACATGGACGGGGATGCCGGTCTCCTCCGCCACGCGGGTGTCCAGCCCGTGCAGCAGGGCGCCGCCGCCCGTCAGCATAATGCCGTGGTCGATGATATCGGCGGAAAGTTCCGGCGGCGTTTCCTCCAGGGTCTCTTTGATCGCCGCCAGTACGAGATCCACCGGCTCTTTCATCGCCTGACGGATCTGCGCGGAGTTGATGACGACGTTTTTCGGAAGTCCTGTCACGAGATCCCGCCCGCGGATGGACATCTCTCCCTCGTTCTCATAGGGATGGGCGCTGCCGATGGCGATCTTGACGTCCTCGGCGGTCTTTTCGCCGATATAGAGATTGAAAGTTTTTTTGATATATTCGATGATGGCGGCGTCAAACGCGTCGCCGGCGACACGCACCGACTGACTGGTGACGATGCCGCCCATGGACACCACCGCCACTTCGCTGGTCCCGCCGCCGATGTCCACGACCATGGATCCCGTCGGCTCGCTGACCGGAAGCCCCGCGCCGATCGCGGCGGCAAGCGGCTCCTCGATGGTGCGCACGTCTCTCGCGCCTGTCTGATAGGCGCTCTCCTCCACGGCGCGGCGCTCGACATCGGTCACGCCGTAAGGCACGCAGATGAGGATACGGGTGCGGGAGAACATTCCCTTGCGCATGGTTTTTTTGAGGAAATAGCGCAGCATGATGATGGAACATTCGATGTCCGCGATGACGCCCTCCTTGAGCGGGCGGATGGCGAGGATAGAGTCGGGCGTGCGTCCGATCATCCGTTTCGCCTGGATGCCCACCGCCAGCGGACTGCGGTCGTAGGAGTCCAGCGCGACGACGCTCGGCTCCCGCAGGACGATGCCCTTGCCCGTCTTATAGACGATGGTGTTGGCGGTGCCGAGGTCAATGCCGATGTCGTTGTACGCCGTAAAACTTTTGAAAAGATGGAAAGAACTCTTTTTCTTTTTGTTCATGATCGTTTGCTCCTTATATCGCATTATTTGACGCCGCGCGTATACAGCCCGCGCGTAAAAGGTCTGTCAGGGGCGTCTCCCCGCCGGAAGGCGGCGAGAACGCTTTCGATCTCCCGTTTCGTTTCTGTCGTGAAGTCCAGCCGCCTTGCCGTTTCGGGCGGCAGGGCGAGCCCGTGCGCCGAAAGCGGCAGACTGTTGAGAAGCGTCGTGCCGCAGCCGTCCGCGCAGAGCAGGGGGAAACGGACACCCCTGCGGTCGGTGAGAAGCGCGTGGCCGGTATGACCGATACAGTCGCCCTTCTGAGAGATGATGCAGTTTTTCGTTCGCATCAGCGGCAGTCTGCCGTAAGCGATGACCGTCGTCGGCAGCGGCTTTTCGAGATCGCGCATCTGCGCGAGATTGTTTTCAAAAGAGAGACAGATATCGTCGAGCCCCATCTCTTTATATTCAGCAAGGGCGAGGGAATTGGTGGCGTTCAGGGACCAGTCGCCGTACACCGCAAAGCCCGCCTGCCTCGCGGGCAGGATCTGAGAGAGATTGCCGACAAGGACTGCGCCGGTCTTTCCTTTGCAGTCGTCCAGCACCTTTCGGAACGCCTCATCGCTCAGAAAATGATCGACGAACACGCCGTTGTTGGGCGCGGGATACGCGTCGATCTCCTCCGGGCGAAGCCAAATGCGCGCGAAGCCTGAAAGATCCTCCGCCGGCATCTCCGCCGCCGAATAAAAGAGGATCTGATCGCCGCCGCCCTTCACGTTTTCCGCGCGGGGCGGGGAGAAGGGAAGGATCTCGCGCGGCGTGAACGCCGCGCGCCGCTCCGTCAGGACGGCAAGCAATGCCCGCCGCGCCGCGTTGACGGCGCTGACCGGCAGGTACAGTCCTTCGCCGGTGAGACGGACGTTTTGTAAGATAAACGGCGTGTCGGTGAGTTTGTCGAATGCCTCAAAAAGACTTTGTTCTGTCATTGGACGGCGCTCGGCGGGACTTGCCGTCTCGCCCTCGAAAGATACGGTATGCGCGCCGTCGGTCAGCAACCAGTAAGAGGGCTTGTCCGCCGAAAGCGTCAGGGTAAGGGAGAGAGCCGCCCGTTTGTACGGCTTGCCGTTCGTCAGGGCGGCGACGGCGTCCCGGTAGTCGGCGTGTTCGGTCTTTTGTTTGATGCCGAACATCGGCTTGTCCGTTTTGCCGGTCAGATAGCCGTCGGTAAAACCGTCTCTCGAAAAAATGGCGGCAAGCCGCCGCTCAGTCGTCTCATCATACGGTTTGCCGTCCAGCCGCTCGCGGTAGGCGCGGGTGGCGGCGGCGACGTATTCGGGACTTTTGAGCCGCCCTTCGATCTTGAAGGAGGTCACACCCGCCGCCGTAAGTTCCGGCAGGTGTTTGAGCAGACACAGATCCTTAAGGGAAAGGGGATGACCGCCCTCATAGGGAAGGCGGCAGGGTTGGGCGCACCGGCCGCGGTTGCCGCTGTTCTCTCCCAATACGGCGGAAAACAGACAGTGCCCGCTGTAACACATACACAGCGCGCCGTGGATGAAAACCTCGGTTTCCATAATATCGGCGGCGGCCGCGGCGCGGATCTCGTCCAGCGACATTTCCCGCGCCAGCACCGCGCGGCGGAAACCAAGCGCTTTCAACGCTTCCAGTCCCCGGACGGTATGTATCTGCATCTGCGTGGAGGCGTGCAGCGGTAGGTCAGGGACTGTTTCCCGCGCCAGCCTTGCCGCCGCGAGATCCTGCACGATGACGCCGTCCGCCCCGCAGTCGGCGATGATCCCGAGAGACCGCCGGATGTCCGGCAGTTCACGGTCCCGCACCAGCGTGTTGAGCGCGACGAACAATTTGACATTCGCCGCGGCGGTCTCCCGCCGCGCGGCAAGAAGCGTGTCGGCGTCGAAGTTCTCGGCGCCCGCGCGGGCGCTGAACTCTTTAAGACCGACGTACACGGCGTCCGCGCCGTTTCGAACGGCGGCGCGAAGGCAGGCGAGATCGCCCGCGGGACTCAGCAGTTCACTCACTGCAGCTCTTCCTGTACGTAGTCCTCCGCGTTGAGTTTTTCCAGGTGGATCCGCATTTTTTTATTTTCTTTGCGCAGGATCTCCTGCTCCGCTTTCAGCGCAGAATTCTGTTCGAGATAATTGCGGATCTCCTCCCGCATACGTTCCAGCGTTACCTTGTTTTTCTCGTTTTCATCGCAGAGTTCAAGGCAGGTGAGGATGGCAGCCATCGGCAGGGTCATCTTACTGCCGGATTGCAGTAGCGCGCGGATGCGCGTATCGACGATCCCGGCAAGTTCCAGCGTGTATTCCCGGCTTTCGTCGGTCAGGATGACGCTTTCACTGCCCGCGATTGAAATGATGATCTTATTTTTCGCCATTTTTCAAAACTCCTTACGTTAGTATAGATTATCTCAAACTATATTATATAGAAAAATAAGTTGCTTTTCAAGATGAAAAGCAACTTTTCTCGGATTTTTATAAAATCAGCGGTAATTTTTCTCCCGCATACGGAAGGGACCGATCTTTCCCACCGTCAGGATGATGACGGCGGCGATCAGCAAAACGAGCCCCAGCGCGAGGCGAAAGATCTGCCGCAGAGCGACCTTGCGGACCGCGTTGTCATATCCGAGGAAATCCATCCCCGCCGCCGATACGGCGACGATGGCGTCCGTATCGTCGAGATAGAGGAGTACTTCCTCCCCCGGCCCGGCGGTGCGGGAGAGCGCCGCCGCGTCAAAACCGGAGCGGTCGGCGTAGGAGGCGAACCGGTAGGACTTCTCTCCCAGCGTGATCTCCTCTTTTGAGGCGTCGGTCAAATTGCCGCTCACAATGTGCAGGGCATCTTCCTTGGGCGCGCGCTGTAAAAACGGCGCCGCGATGAGAAGCAGTACGCCGAACAGGATCAGAACGACGGACAAAATGCTTAAAAACGTTTTTTTCTGCATCTTTTTTCTCCCGTGTCTTCTGGCTGACCCGCGATACGGACAAAACGCCTGATAAAGGGTAAAAATCAGCGACTTTCGGGCTATTGCCTTATTGCGGGGCAGACTGTATTGATAGTCTAATGATATCATATCCCTTTCGCAAAATCAAGTTGATTGACAAAATGCGGAAAAGAGGGTACAATATATAAGATAACATTGATAAGTATTATGTTATCAGCGTTCGCGAAAGGAGAAAAAAGTGTGGCGCATTATGAGATCGAGAGAAAGTACCTGATACGGATCCCGCCGCGAACGGTTCGCTTTGCCGCCGCTCATATGGAGCAGACCTATCTCCGCAACGAAACGGCAAGCGAACGGGTGCGGAAGGTAACGCGGGACGGAAGGACGATCTTTTACCATACGATCAAACACCGCGTCAGCGGACTCAAATGCCTGGAGGAGGAGACCGAGATCTCCGAAAAAGAGGCGGCGGCGCTGCTTTCCCGCCCGCGGGACGGCATCACGATCGTCAAGGATCGGTATTATTACCCTTACGGCGGGCATACTTTTGAGATAGATATCTATCCGTTCTGGAGCCGGCAGTGTGTGATGGAAGTCGAGATGGCCCGCGAGGACGAGACTGTCGAACTGCCGCCCGATATCACAGTCATCCGCGAGGTGACGGGAGAACGCCGCTATAAAAACGCGGCGATGGCAAGAGAAATACCAGAAGAGGAACTATGAGAGTATTGAAAAAAAGGATCGCGGCGGTCATTTGCCTTATATTCATCGTTTGTCCCATGCTTTGCGGCTGCGCGAGGATCCGGGAACTGCGCCGCCCGCTGGCGGACCACCTTGAAAATTTTGAGACGGATTTCACGATGTTCGGAGACGTGGAAAAACAACTCTCCAAACTCTATGAGACTTCGCCGCAGTGGCAGGTGTTTCTGGACAAGATCACCTATGAGAACGAGTTTGTGTTCGGCAGTCGGGTGGAGATCAAATACGTTGACACCGATATCGCTTATAATGATGTAGAGATCGCGGCGAAAGATGAGGAGATCCTGCCCTGCCTTTCGCGGCAGATGAGAAAATGCCTCAAATCGGGCGCCATCGTCGTGACGGACAGCCGCAACAGCGAGCCGGACATTTCCGGGATCTGTGACAAACTGCAGCAGGACGAATATCTTACCATGATGGGCTTTTACAGTATGGAATGTTCTTTCCATTCCAATTCCGTCACTGAGGATCTGATCATCAAATACCGCTGTGAATACAGCCAGCCGACGGAACAGCTGCTGCAATACCGCCGGGAGATCGGGGACGCGGTCACGGAACTCTCCGGTTCTCTCTGGACCAAAGAGGACAGCGATTATGACCGCGTCAAAGCCATTCACGATCATATCATCGATCATACGCAGTACAACACAGGCAAGGCGGATGATATGGGAGACCACACGCCGTACGGCGTGTTCGTGCTGGGACGCTCGGTGTGCGAGGGATATACGCTCGCCGCGAAACTGCTGCTGGATGAGGCGGGCATCGAGAACCTCCTTGTGGAGGGCAGCGGACGGGGCGAGAACCATATCTGGAATATGGTGAAACTTGATGATAAATACTATCACCTGGACGTGACGTGGGATGATCCTGTTGACGAGCGCGGCGGTAAAGAGTATAAGGAATATGATTATTTTCTTGTATCCGACGAGGTGATGAAAAAAGATCATCAGTGGGACGGGGACGATGTCCCCGCCGCGCCGGAAAACTATGAATAAAAAAAGGTCGTGTGGCACACGACCTTTTTTATTCACAATTCCTCCGCGCTGATGATACCCTTGGTGCGGGAGATCTCGGTGAGCAGTTCCTCATGCCCGCCGCGCTTGTTGCGCTGCAGGGAAAAGATGACGGTGGACTCTGTCGATGTTTTGGCGCCGTTTTTGGCGATCTCAAGCGACAAAACCGTTACATCGTTTGCCTTGAAAACGCCGATCAGACGGTCAAGGCATTCGGGATCCCGGTATTCCACCAGCACGTTCATCGCTTTGGAATTGGCGAGGATCCTATACTCGATACGGGAAAAGCCGACTTCCGCCAGCACGATGAGCAGTGTCGCGATGACCGCCGCCTCGTAGTATCCGGCGCCCGCCGCCAGCCCGATGATGGCGCTGGTCCAAAGTCCCGCCGCGGTGGTCAGGCCCTTGACCTGGCGCTGTTTGGTCACGATGATGGTGCCCGCGCCGATAAAACCGATGCCCGCGATGACCTGCGCGCCAAGTCTGGCGATATCGGTGAACAGGTGCAGATTGAGATATAAAAACTGGCTGGTCATCGTCGTCATCGCCGCGCCGAGACAGATGAGGATATGGGTGCGAAAACCGGCGGGACGGCGTTTATGTTCCCGTTCCACGCCGATCAGCCCGCCGCAGACGACAGCGACCGTCGCCCGCAGGATGACAGACCAGAAAATCAGTCCTTTCGCGGCTTCTACCGCGCGAAGGGGGTCAAACAGATGAAGCATTCTTGGGGCACCTCCTTTATATCTCTTCGACGGTCAGCACACCGTTCATCGCCGCGAGTTTTGCGACGATGATATGGTGATTGACACCGGACGGCAGTTGGACCGAAAAGACGGCGCTGCGCGTGATGAGCGTTCCCGCGCTCGCTTTGCTGATGTCCACACTGTATATCCGCACGCCCAGCGACTTGATGCCGGAGATCACGCCGGGCAGTGAGTCGGAATGATCGTATTCCAGATAAAAATCCATATTGCGCGTATGGGAGATGACCAGCGCGCCGAGATGGTTGAACACGAAAAAGGTCAGAAGGATATATATGAAGCCGACCGCCGCCGCCTCGTAAAAGCCCGCGCCGATGGCGAGTCCTACACAGGCGCTTGCCCAAAGTCCCGCCGCGGTGGTCAGCCCTTTGACTTCCTGACGGCCCGTCACGATGATGGTGCCCGCGCCGAGAAAGCCGATGCCGTTGATGACCTGCGCGCCGAACCGTGAAACGTCGGTGCGGATGCCGATCATCTCGGCGATATGGTTCCAGTCGGTGTGGAGCAGGACGGATTCGTACTGGCTGATGATGATGCTGAGCGCCGCGCCGATACAGACGATCATATAGGTGCGGCTGCCCGCCGGGCGGTGCTTCTGACCGCGTTCGATGCCGATCAATCCGCCGAACGCCGCCGCCAGCACCAGTCGCAGGACCATCGAGCCAAAGGTAAGTTCACGTAAAACGCCTAACATTGCACGGGTTCCTTTCCCATAAGATAATTTATATATTATATACCATATCGCGGGAAAAGCAAGCCCTTCCCGGATTTTTCGTTGCTTTACACAAAAATCAATGTTCGAATTTATGCAATATGACGTAGAAACGCGATGTCTTATTTATTGCTTTCCCTGTGGTAGGTCCGCATCAGCGCGTGGAGTTTGTCCGCCGGCGCGCCGGCGAGTTCACGCTCCGTCATCCGCCACTTCCAGTTGCCGGCGGGCACGCCGGGCGTGTTCATCCGACAGGAGCCGTCCTTGCCAAGGATGTCCTGCATCGTCAGCACCGCGGTGTCCGCGGGCGAGACGAGCGCTGTTTTGATGACGCCCCAGACGTATCCTTCGGCGTCGTTCAGCCGCATAAAGTCCACGGCGTACGCCTTATCCTCCGGCGAGAGCGACGCCAGCCACCCCAGCACGGTGTCATTGTCGTGCGTGCCGGTGTACATCACGGCGTTGTGCGGGCAGAGATAAGGCAGATAAAAACTCTCATCGTTGTGGTCGAACGCGAACTGCAGCACTTTCATCCCGGGATAGCCGCTCTTTTCGAGCATTTCCCGCACCTCCTCGGTCACGATGCCGAGATCCTCCGCGATGATATCGAATTTTCCGCCCCGCTCCTTGAGCCGCGCGAAAAAGGCGTCTCCGGGTCCTTTTTCCCAGTGTCCGTCCCGCGCGGTCGGCGCGGCGGCGTCAATGACGAAAAAACTTTCGAACCCGCGGAAATGGTCGATGCGGATGCGGTCGAACAGCGTGCCCTGATGACAGAGACGGCGATGCCACCACTCATAGTCGCTTTGCCGCAGGGCGTCCCAGTCGTACAGCGGGTTGCCCCAGCGCTGACCGTCTGGCGCGAACCCGTCGGGCGGACAGCCCGCGACGGCGGCGGGACGGTGCTCGTCGTTCAGACGGAACACTTCGGGATGCGCCCAGACGTCGCTGCTGTCAGCGGACGCGTAGATGGGCAGATCGCCGATCAGCAGTACGCCTTGTTCGTGAGCGTATCGCCTCAGCGCGTCGAACTGTTTATAGAAAAAGTACTGCTGCATTTTATAGAACCCGGCGCCCTCGACGCCGCGTATGTCTCCGCGGACGCGGAACTCTTTCGGGAAATCATCCCGACTGCCGCCGAAACGGTCTTTGAGCGCCATAAAATCAGCGTACTGTTCCAGCCAGAACGCGTGATCCTCACAGAAATCCTCGAAATCTCCCGGCTCACTGCGGGAAAATCGCTCATAGACCTTTTCGAACACCTTCCGGCGGCCCTGCCAGATCGCGCCATAGTCGACGCGCGCGGGATCATCGCCCCAGAACGGCGCCGCCGCTTCCTGCGCCGTCAGCCAGCCCCCTTCGATCAGCGTGTCGAGATCGATAAAGTAGGGATTTCCCGCGAAGGAGGAAAAAGACTGGTAAGGGCTGTCGCCGTATCCCGTCGGTCCGACGGGCAGCATCTGCCACCAGCGGACCCCCGCTTTTTTCAAAAAATCAACGAATTGTCTCGCGCTTTTCCCCAGCGTGCCGATGCCGTAGGGCGAGGGCAGGGAGGAGATGTGCAGTAAAACACCGGCGTTTCTCATAACTTTCTCCTTTAAAAACAATGTGCTACACATCAGTGTAGCACATTATCGTTGAAATTACAAGGTGTTCTTATTCATCCTCATAGATCGCCCAAAAGAAGATCTCGTCGGTTTCTTCGTCATATCCGATCTCCAGGTAATTCTCTACGAAACCTTTGAGCATCTGCGCGACTTCGGCGCGGCTCGCGGCTTTTTTCGGATAGAACTTTCCGTCGGTCGATCCGCTGACGATGCCCGCCACCTGCATCAGGGCGACGTCCGCCTTCGCCCATTTTGAAATATCCTGTTCGTCTTTGAACTTCACGGCTTTGTTGATCTCTTTCAGCGTGACGCCGAGATAGTCGACAAATTCCGTCAGCACTCTGCAGATCTGTTCTCTCGTGATGGGGTCGTTGGGCATAAATTTTCCGTCGGATCCGACTACGATCTCGCATTCGCTCGCCCAGGCGACGGCGCCGGTATACCATTGCCCGGTCGGCACGTCGGAAAAGACGGTGGGCTGCGAGTTGTCAACGGGAATACCCGCTATGCGGGACAGGACGCTTACGAACATCGCGCGGGTCATCTGCGTCTCCGGCTCGAAGGTGGTTTTGGACGTGCCCTCGAACAGGCGGTAGAGTTTGGCAAAACTCACGGCGTCATAGTACCACGCCTTTTCCGAAACATCGGTGAACTGCGCCGCCGGCTTTACGATCTTGAAGGTGACGGTCAGCGTTCCGGTGTAATCGCCGATCCCGGTGATGGTCAGCGTGGCGGTGCCGAGTTCGGTGTTGTTTTCATATTCGACGGTATAGTCCGTTCCCTGTTTCAGCGCACCGTCAAACAAAAAGGCAACGGTATGGGGCAGTTCCACCGGTTTTCCGGTGTATCTGGCGAAGGGATAACAGGACACTTCGCCGCCCTCTTCCAGGTCGCGCGGGCCTACGTACTCAAGCACGGCATTCACCAGGATACCCTTGGAGGTATCCAGCACGACGATCAGAAAATGGAAGCCGTCCGTCGGCTGCCACACGAAAGTTCCGGTCGCGGCGTCATCATACAACAGCGCGACTTCCAGTTCATCGGCGGCTTCTTCGTCCAGTTCCAACATTTCTTCCAGCGTCAGCTGGACTTCATAGACCGCCGCTTTGTCCTCATCGGTCAGCTCGATATCCGTGAACGGCTTGACCTCGCCGTACAGACCGGCTTCGAACTGGATGTTCAGCGTCGCGCCGCTCGGGATCTTTGTGCTGGGATCAAGATACTGATCCTCGCCGAATTTCAGGTAGACCGCGCCGTTCGCGACCTCGCTATCCTCCGGCAGGATGTCCGCCAGTTTGGTGGCGGCGGCGGAAAACGCCCCGCCTATCATAGTCAGACAAAGCGCGAGCGCCGCCAAAAGGCTGATCGTTTTTCTTTTCATGGTCAATACTCCTTTCAAACAAATAACTTTATTATGGGTTTATATAAGAAATTATAGCATTGATTTAATGAAAAGTAAAGTGTTAATTTTAATTAATTATTTTTTGTCCCGAAAACCTTCTTTTTCCAAAAACTGACGGCAGGGGAGCAGAAAATCCGTCTGGATGATATCAAAGCCGCGGCGCGCGAGCCAGCCCCAGCCTTTTTCCTCATCCTCCACCATGGAAATATCGTCGTTATGACCGCCCGCCAACACTTTCTTATAATCGTAGACCAGCGCGTTGACCCAGACGCTGCGCCCCGCGGCGTGCATTCCGTCAAGGTACTTGTCTCCCGCCACCGGCGCGTCGTCTTTTTTGAACAGCACCTCGGTGCCGATCCAGTTGATCTTTTTGCCGCGGATCATCTCCGCTGTCTTATCCTCCTCCGACGCCACGCTCATAAAGGGAAGATCCGGCGCGTATCTCGCCACGTCGTCCAGCCGGTCCTCCCGCAGCGAGCATTTGATGATGACCTCGTCCTCCATCCCCAGCGCCCGGACCATATCGGCGATGGCGGCGGGGTTGCGCCAGAATTTATCAAGATTTACGACGCATTTTCCCTTCAGAAGTTTCAGCGCGTCCTCCAGACGCACCAGCGTCTGATCGGTCGGCGCGAGATCGCAGTTGGATAAATTGAAGCGTTCCGCCATATCCGCCGGATACAGACGAATGGAGTCGTTCATCCGCAGGTGTACCGGCTCCATGCCGGGATGCTGGATGAACAGCACGCCGTCCGCGCTGTTCTCCACGTCAAGTTCGACGATATCCGCCTGCTGCCGCAGGGCGATGGTGAACGCCTGCAGGGAATTGCAGGGGATATTGGCGCCGGCGACGCCTCTGTGCGCCGCGAGTTTCACGTATCTCATTTTCCGTTCCTCTTTCCTTCGTTTTTTTCATCTTATCATACCCCTTGCGGATTTACAAGCGGAATATAAAAAAGGGGGCGCCGCCAATCATTGGCAACGCCCTCTGCTGTTATTTGAATTTTTGATCACTCTTTAGGACCGGCGGCGATCACTTCGTCGGACATATGGGTATATTTCTTGAAGTTCTCGTTGAAGGACGCGGCGAGTTTTTTCGCGGTCGCCTCATATTTCGCCTGATCCGCCCAGGTGTTGGAGGTGATGAGCAGTTCGCTCGGAACGCCTGTGACCTTGGTCGGGACTTCCACACCGAAGAAAGGATCTCTGACGTATTCGGCGTTTTTGAGTTCACCGTTCAGCGCGGCGGTGACCATCGCGCGGGTGTAGGACAGCTTCATCCGTTTGCCGGTGCCGTTCCAGCCGGTGTTGACGAGGTAAACGCTCGCGCCCGCTTTTTCCACTTTTTCCGCGAGCATCGCGGCGTAGATGGAGGGATCCAGCGGCAGAAAAGGCTCTCCGAAGCAGGTGGAGAAGGTCGGGACCGGTTCCTTGACGCCGATCTCGGTGCCCGCCAGCTTGGAGGTGAAACCGGATACGAAATAGTACATCGCCTGATTTTTGTCGAGGCGGGAGATGGGCGGCAGCACGCCGTAGGCGTCCGCCGTCAGGAAGATGACGGTTTTGGGGACGCTCTCCGATTTTCCGGAAAGTTCCGCGTTGGGGATGTAATCGACGGGGTAGCCGACGCGGCTGTTGACCGCGAGGCTGTCATCGTCAAAATCGAATTCTCTCGTCTCGTCGTCCATCACGACGTTTTCGACCAGCGCGCCGAATTTGATGGCGTTGTAGATCTCCGGCTCGCCCTCGGGGGAGAGGTTGATGCATTTGGCGTAGCAGCCGCCCTCGAAGTTGAAGACGGAGTCGTCCGCCCAGCCGTGCTCGTCGTCACCGATGAGTTTGCGGTTGGGATCGGCGGACAGGGTGGTCTTGCCGGTGCCGGACAGGCCGAAAAATACGGCGCTGTCGCCCGCCTCGCCGATGTTGGCGGAGCAGTGCATCGGGAAAATGCCTTTTTTCGGTAGGACGTAGTTCATCACCGAGAACACGCTCTTTTTGATCTCGCCCGCGTACTGCGTGCCGGCGATCAGCACGATGTGCTTCTCGTAGTCGATCATGATGGCGGCTTCACTGCGGGTGCCGTCCCGCTCGGGATCGCACTTGAAGCCGGGTGCGGCGATGATGGTATAATCCGCCTTGAAGTTTTCAAGTTGTTCTTTTGTCGGGCGGAGCAGAAGCTGATGGATGAACAGGTTTTGCGACGCCAGCTCGTTGACGATGCGGAAGCGTTGCGTGTACTTCACGTCCGCGCCCGCGAAACCGTCAAAGATAAAGATCTCTCTGCCCTGCAGATAACTTACGACCTTGCCGTACAGCGCGTCAAAAGTTGCCTGATCCACGGGTTTGTTGACCTTGCCCCAGGCGATCTCGTTGTGAACGCCCTCGGAGTCCACGATGAATTTATCGTTGGCGGAACGCCCGGTGTATTTGCCGGTCTTGACGACCAGCGCGCCGGTGTTGCTGAGTTTGCCCTCGCCGCGCGCGAGCGCTCTCTCCGTCAACTCCGCCGGCGTGAGGTTGCGGTAGACAGCCTTGGGATTGAGGATGCCAAGCGCTTCGAGATTGTAGGTTTCCATGATGATGTCCTCCTATTGAGATCCAATTTTTCACACTAACATTATACATCATAAAATTCCAAAAATCAACATTTTGCCGTTTATTCTACGGATTTGTGAAAAAGCCGGGCTTTTCCGCGCCATTTTGGGCAATATCAACAATATCGCGCCAAAATGAGACGGATTTGCGCGTCTTGCGTATTCTGTCTTTACTTTTTCGAAATAATATTGTAAAATACTCATAAGGCTATTGTAATTACGGATCGGTTTATTGTAAAATACATGGGAAACGATCGTAAAATACCGGCAAGGCGGGAATACTAAGGCGGAGAGGAGGCTCGACATGGACCGGATCATTTATACAAGGCGCTACGGCGGCAGTGATATCCCCGTCGTGGTTTTGAGCGAGACCTTTGCGCCCCGCTACTTCAATCCCGCCGCCGCGGCGGATTGTATGATCCCGATGCGTACGGATATCGCCGCCTGTATCGGCGGCGCGGACGTCACCGAGGCGTGCCGCACGGCGGCGCGGACGTTGCAGACGGATATCCGGGGGACCCTTGGCAGATGGTGGAAGCAGGAATTTGACATCCATGTGGAAAAATGCGGGCAGGACGTCGCCCTGCTTTTCCGGCAGATCGAGGACGCGACGCCTTATTCGGTGCGCGCGGTCATGCAGATGGCGTTCGGATACGACCATCTGATGGGACACGAGCTGCACAATATACTGACCGCCGCGGACGCGGCGTGCATCGCCGACCCGCGGGACGAGCGCGCGCGGTTGCTGCGGCGCGACGCACTGCGGGGCATACGGACGGCAAAATGTATGAGATTGCTTGGCAGGAAAGGAGTTTGCTGTCCCGTAGAGATGGCGAGTTTGACGGAACTGCTGTTCAGACCGCTGGCGGATCATATCAAACTGCGTTTCGGAAGGACGGTCTCGCTGGAGATCCCGCGGGGGATGCACTGCGTCGTCAAAGCGGATCTTGAATGGTTCCGTACGACCTTTTATAATATGATACGGGACGCGCTTCATCACAGCGGCGCCGGAGACGATCCCCTCGTCATCACGCTGGAAAACAAACCGGACGGCTGCGCGCTGATCGTGCCGGGCTGTGATCCCGCGTTTTTCCAACTTGGATCGGAGCAGATCCTCGCGGGGCATTTGCCGATGGACGTGAACGGCGAGGTGCCGGGTCTGGACGCCTGCCGTCTGCTCGCGTACCGTATGCAGGGGGATCTGCGCTGCGTGGATCACCCGCAAAAGGGACCGTCGCTCGCCTACGTTGTGCCGTTTGCCTGCACAAGTCCTGTCGGCATTCCCCATATCCGGGCGGTCTTAGAGGAAAACATTTCCTCACTTGAACTTGAATTTTCAATTTTGGAGGAGAGAACGTCATGAAAGTATTGGTAACAGGCGGCGCGGGTTTCATCGGCAGTCACACGGTGCTGACGATGCTGGAAAACGGACATGATGTCGTCGTGTTCGACAATTACGTCAATTCCTGCCCCGAGGCGATCCGCCGCGTGGAGGAACTGGCCGGCAAACGCGTCAAAATGTATGAGGCGGATATGCTGGACACGGCGGCGATGGACCGGATCTTCGCGGAAAACGACATCGATGCGGTCATCCATTTCGCGGGTCTCAAAGCCGTGGGGGAGAGTTGTGCCAAACCATGGCTTTACTACCATAATAATATAACAGGCACGCTCAACCTGCTTGCCGCGATGAAAAAAGCGGGTGTCGGGAGGATTGTTTTTTCCTCCTCCGCCACCGTATACGGCGACGCCAAGGTCGTCCCCGTCACGGAGGATATGCCGACCGGCGCCACCAATCCTTACGGCCAGACCAAACTGATGCTGGAGCGTGTGCTGCGGGACGTCGCCGCCGCCGATGAAAGTATGTGCGTGACGCTTTTGCGGTATTTCAATCCCATCGGCGCGCACGAAAGCGGCAGGATCGGTGAGGATCCGCAGGGCATCCCCAACAATCTGACCCCCTTTATCGCGCAGGTCGCGGTGGGTAAACTGCCGAGACTTCGTGTGTTCGGCAACGACTATCCCACGCCGGACGGCACCGGTGTGCGTGATTACATACACGTCGTAGACCTTGCCGTCGCACACCTTAAGGCGTTGGAAGCCCAGGCCGGCAAGAGCGGTGTTTTTACGTATAACGTCGGTACCGGCAACGGATACAGCGTGCTGGAAGTCCTGCATGCCTTTGAGAAAGCCTGCGGCAAAACGCTGCCCTATGAGATCGTTCCCCGCCGCCCGGGCGATGTGGCGGCATTGTACGCCGACTGTTCGCTCGCTCAAAAGGAACTCGGATGGAAGGCGGAGCGCGGCATCGACGAGATGTGCCGCGATCTGTGGAACTGGCAGTCTCATAATCCGAACGGATATAAAAAGTGACTTGAGGTCACCCTTGACAAATCAAAAACTCTGTGCTACCATATATTGCAGAAGCGTTTGAGCGAAAGCCCAGTAGATCTCCGCCCTTTTCTTTCAGAGAGCCGCCGGTCGCTGTGAGACGGCAGAAAGACGGATGATCGAATTACCCTTTCGTGAGCTTGGGCGACAACCCCGGCGCGGCCGTTATCCCGCAGGACAGAGGTTTACTCTGCCCGATGAGGCCGCTTGCCGTAAGGCGGCGGCAAATCAGAGTGGTACCGCGATTTTCGTCTCTGCACGTCCTTTTTGGGGCGTGTGGAGTTTTTTTATTCGATCGATAACGTTGTGAGACGTTTTCGTACATATTAAAAAGAAGAAAGGGAGCAAAAACAATGAGACTCAAAAGAACCATCGCTCTGCTGACAGTTTTCGTTCTGGCAGTGAGCTGCACGCTGGCGCTGTCCTCGTGCAATCAGAAAAAAACGTACAACGTCGGCATCTGCCAGCTCGTCACGCATGACGCGCTGGACGCCGCCACCCAGGGTTTTCAGGACGCCCTGAAAAAGGAACTGGGTGAGGAGAACGTGACCTTTGACCTGCAAAACGCCGCCGGTGACTCCAACACCTGCGCGACGATCGTCAATAGTTTCGTCTCCAAAAACTATGACCTTATCATGGCCAACGCCACGCCCGCTCTGCAGGCGGCGGCCAACGCCACCACCACCATCCCCGTTCTCGGCACTTCTATCACCGAGTACGGCGTCGCGCTGTCGATCAAAGACTTCAGCGGAACGGTCGGCACCAACGTATCCGGCACCTCCGATCTCGCGCCGCTGAGCGATCAGGCGCAGATGCTTCTGGACGTTTTCCCGAACGCCAAGAACGTCGGTCTGCTCTATTGCTCGGCGGAAGCGAACTCCGAATATCAGGTCGCCGTGGTGGAGAACTATCTGAAAGAAAAGGACGTCGTTGTCACCCGTTACAGCTTCGCGGACAGTAACGACGTGGCGCAGGTCACCGAAAAAGCCGCCGCCGCGTGCGACGTCATTTACATCCCCACCGATAACACCGCCGCTTCCTGCGCGGACGCCATCAACAACGTCTGCCTGCCGAAGAAAGTCCCCGTCGTCGCCGGCGAGGAAGGCATTGCCGCCAAATGCGGTGCCATCACCCTGTCCATCAGCTACTACAACATCGGCGAGAAGACCGGTCAGATGGCCGCCAAGATCCTCAAGGGCGAGAGCAAGATCGAGGAGATGGCGATCGAGTATGACGCCAATCCCGTCAAGAAGTACAACAAAGAGATCTGCGAGCAACTCGGCGTCACGGTTCCCTCCGACTACACCGCGATTGGAGAGTAAAAAGTAACATGGCATTATTAGGTGCGCTGCCCGGCGCCATAGCGCAGGGTATGATATGGGGCATCATGGCGATCGGCGTGTTCGTCACGTTCAAGATCCTGGACGTTGCCGACCTTACGGTGGATGGATCCATCTGTACGGGCGGCGCCGTCTGCGTGATGCTCGTCACGCGCGGCGTCAACGTATGGCTCGCCCTGTTTATCGCTTTCCTGGCGGGTATCGCCGCCGGATTTTTCACCGGCGCACTGCATATTTTTCTCGGGATACCGGCGATCCTCGCCGGTATCCTGACCCAACTTATGCTGTGGTCGGTCAATCTTAAGATCATGGGCAAAGCCAATCAGAGTTTGAGCGCCCGCACCCACTTCGTGCTGATCTCGCAGCTCAGTCCGCCGCTTGCCATTCTGGTGCTGTGCGGTTTTCTGGCGGTGCTGATCGCGCTGCTGTACTGGTTTTTCGGCACCGAGCTTGGATGTTCGGTGCGTTCGACCGGTTGTAACCGCAATATGAGCCGGGCGCAGGGCATCAATACCGGGATGACGACCATCCTCGGTCTGATGCTCAGCAACGGTATCGTCGCGCTCAGCGGCGCGATGCTGACGCAGTATCAGGGATTTGCGGATATCAATATGGGACGCGGCGCCATCGTCATCGGACTTGCCGCCGTCATCATCGGAGAGGCGCTGACTCAGCGCATTTTCCGCGGTTTTATCGCGCGGCTTTGCGGCGTTGTGCTGGGCGGCATCATCTATTACATCGTCTACCAGACCGTCATTTTCCTGGGGCTGGATACGGACCTTCTCAAATTGCTTTCCGCTGTGGTCGTCGCCGTCTTTTTGGGGATCCCCTATATCAAAAAGACCTACTTTTCCAAGGTGAAAAAGGAGGCGGGCGGCCATGCTTGAGATCAGAGAACTTTATAAAAGTTTCAATGTCGGAACCGTCAATCAGAAGGACGTGCTGCGGGGACTGAATTTTACCATCGCGGACGGCGATTTCGTCACCATCATCGGCGGCAACGGCGCCGGCAAATCGACGCTTCTCAACGCGGTCGCCGGTGTGTGGAAGCCGGATAGCGGCGTTATCTACATCGACGGCAATGATGTGACGAATATGTCGGAATACAAACGCGCCAAATTTTTGGGGCGGGTGTTCCAGGATCCCATGATGGGCACCGCCGCCGATATGCAGATCGAGGAAAATCTCGCGCTGGCGGCACGCCGCGGCAAGAGAAGGGGACTCGGCTGGCAGATCCGTCCCGGCGAGCGGGAAAAGTACGTCAAACTGCTCGGAACGCTGGGGCTGGGTCTTGAGACGCGGCTCACCACCAAGGTGGGACTGCTGTCCGGAGGTCAGCGGCAGGCGCTGACGCTTCTGATGGCGTCGCTGACTCAACCCAAACTGCTGCTGCTGGACGAGCATACCGCCGCGCTGGATCCCAAGACCGCCGCCAAGGTGCTGGAAATTACGGATCAGCTGGTGGAGGAAAACCACCTCACCGCGATGATGGTCACCCACAATATGCGGGACGCCATCAAACACGGCAACCGTCTCATTATGATGAATGAGGGGAATATCGTGCTGGACATCGCCGGCGAGGATAAAAAGAAACTGACCGTCGACGCCCTGCTCGATATGTTCAGCAAGGCGAGCGGCAGCGAGTTTTCAAACGATCGCGCGATCCTGTAAAATCAAAATGCCGATCGGGACACTTTTTCTGTTCCGGTCGGTTTTTTTATTGAAATTTTTCGGTTTGTGTGGTATTCTATGTGTGATTTGAAAAGAAAGGGAAATGTGATATGGAAGGTTTATGCGTCGGCATCGACGGCGGCGGCACCAAGACCGAAGCGGTACTCTGCGGCAGGGACGGAACAGTGTTCGCCCGCGCGGTGCTTACAGGCAGTAATCCTAACGACATCGGCGCGGAAAAGGCGGTCGGCGTCCTGCGGGAGAGTGTGGAACGCGTATCGGGCGGACAGGCGGCCGGCGCGATCTTTGCAGGAATTTCGGGATGCACCGACGGAGACAACCGCGCTCGCCTCTATGACGGGCTTGCCGCGGCGTATCCCGCTGCCGTTCTGGACGTGCGATCGGATATCGCCAACGTTATGCTCTGCCACTTCGATCATCTGTCCGACAAGGGCATTGCCGCCATCTGCGGCACCGGTTCGGTCGTATTCGCGAGCGACGGCAGGGGACTGCACCGCATCGGCGGCTGGGGCTATCTGTTCGACAGCGCCGGCAGCGGCTATGATATCGGACGGGACTGCGTCGCCGCGGTACTTGCGGAGCAGGACGGCATCGGGCCGCGTACGTTGCTGACAACGCTTGTGGAACAGCGGCTGGGCGGCGGCGCGTGGCAGAAACTCGACGTTTTATATGAGGGCGGCAAGCCGTTTGTCGCTTCCTTCTGCCGTACCGTGTTCGAGGCGTATGATCAGAACGACGCCGTGGCGGCGGATATCCTGAAACGGAATTTTGAGCATCTGGCGCGCCGTATCCTGCAAGCCGCGCGGCTGTATGACTGCGGAAGTACCGTTGTACTTGGCGGCGGCATCAAAAAACGGCGGGACGTGCTGGAACGGTATATGTTTCCGCTGCTGGACGGCCGGATCACCGTGGTCTTTCCCGACCTGCCGCCGGTATTCGGCGCGGCGAAAGGCGCGGCGGATCTGCTCGGCACGAAAGCCGAATTTTACGATAACTTTTTGAATACATATAAAGGAGAATGAAAAATGCTTGAGACCGAAAAGAGAAATCCCGCTACCACTCATATTGACAAAGCGACCACCGCCGAAACGCTCAAAATGATCAGCACTGCCAACCACGAGGCGGCGGACGCCGTTGACGCGGCGCTACCGCAGATCGAGAAGGCGGCGGACGCCGCGGCGGCGTCTGTCGCCGCCGGCGGCAGGATCTTTTATATCGGCGCGGGCACCAGCGGCAGACTTGCCGTCGTGGACGCCTCGGAGTGCCCCCCGACCTACGGCGTGTCGCATGACGTCGTTGTCGCTGTCATGGCGGGCGGAAAAAACGCGATGTTCAAAGCCGCTGAAAATGTCGAGGATCAGGCGGATACAGGCAGAAACGATCTGCTCGCGCATAAACCGACGGCAAAGGATACCGTCATCGGCATTTCGGCGTCCGGCTCGGCGCGATACGTGTCAAGCGCCCTTGCCGCGGCGCGGGAGGTCGGATGTGTGACCGTCTCGATCTCATCCAATCCCGGTTCCCCCATCTCCCGCGAGGCGGATATCGAGATCTGCACTCCCACCGGCGCGGAGGTCGTGACCGGCTCCACCCGTATGAAAGCGGGCACCGCGCAGAAAATGGTGCTTAATATGATCTCCACCTGCGCGATGGTCAAGACGGGGAAGGTATATGAAAATCTGATGATCAATCTGCGTCCGACCAACATCAAACTGCGGGCGCGGATGATCCGCATCGTCTGTGAGATCCTGCGGACTGATGAACAGACGGCGGAAACGCTTTTAGAGAAAAACGACTGGAACATCCGTGCCGCCGTGCAATGATCGGCTGATCCGCGATAAGGACAAAACGCCTGATAAACGGGAAAAATCGTCGCCTTTCGGCTTGTCGTCCCCGACGGGTTTTATGGTAAATTTACACAAAAGATAGTCAACTTTTTTGTTTAAATACACCATTGAAATCTATACCATAAAATTATAGAATATATTATAGAGAAGTATATATTCAGTTAGGAGGATACCGAGATGAAAACACAAACGAAACGGCTTATCAGTCTGCTCTGCGCGGTGCTGATGTCGTTTGGTCTGCTGTCCGGCGTCACACTGCCGGCGGCGGTCGCCGTCTCGCTGACGAACAATGACGTCATCGTCAATCTGTCCTGGACAGAGAGCACGGTCCCCGCGACCTACACCTATCAGGGCAAGACCTACAACCTGACGTGGGGCACCAACGCGTTCAGCGTCCTGCAGACGGCGGTGGACACCGTTACGGCGGGCGCCAACGTCATTCTTTGCCCCGGCACATACAGCACCACGACTTACATCAAAAAGAACCTGCAGATCCTCGGTCCCAAGGCGGGGATCGATCCCAACGTGCGCGGCGCGAAGTACACCGACGACTGGACGCAGTCCTCACAGCGCGGCAGCAGTGAGGCGAACCTGACCGGCGTCTGGCACCTCGGCGTCGACGGCGCGACGGTCTATTCCGCCTGCACCGCGGTGACTGTTGACGGCATTACCGTCAGCGGCGACGGTCAGCTCCGTTCCAACTCCGGTACGGCGGGTCACGCGACCATTACACTGCGCAACTTCATCCTGAACAATCTCACCAAGAACACACAGGCGATCTTCCTGCGGACATATTACGGAGATACCAACTCATATATTCGTAACATCGTGATCGAGAACTTCCGCATCAAGGGTACCGCGGCGTCCCAGCCCTTCGCCATCGCGGCGGACTCGCTCGATATGAGCGGTATCTACGTGTCGGCCGGCTACGAGAAGCCGCTGTTCGACGCGTTGGGCACATCCTGGGCGGACGCTTCGACCGACGCTGTCACCTTCCGTATCCACGACTGTATGTTCCGTGACGCGGGCGTCAACCGTCCGATCTATATGAACGTGCAGACCGGCGCGATCACCGCCAGCTCCAAGTCGCTCAACCGGGACATCGCGGAGAAGAACCGCGTCACCCTCAAGGCGGATCATAACGTCTTTATCCAGCCGGATACCGGCGTTAGTTCCGTCAACTACTCGCTGGCGTACGCTCTCAATACGGGCAACGTCTATATCGAGGCGACGGACAACACTTTCTATTCCACCACCGCCACGGCGGACAGCTATCACGCCGTCGCTATTTACGCCACGGATACTTCCCTTACCTACGCCGACAAAGTTACGGTCCGCAAAAACCGCTTCATCGGCGTCTCGAACGCTTACACCTTCTCGCAGGCGGGCGGCACTGTCGATCTGACCGGCAACTATTATGAGAGTATCAACGGCACGGTCTCCGCGCCGGTGGCTCCCTCCGGCAGCCCCATCTCCTGCAACTGGTATTACACCGACCGTGATCTTGTCGGAAAGACCACCGATCCCACGCCTCGTTTCGATCAGACGGATGACGACATCGTCGTCTGCGCCGCCTGGTCCTCCTCAATGCCCTCTACCTATTCATTTGAGGATCATATCTATACGCTTTCCGCCGGCGTCAACGCCTTTTCCGATCTGCAGACGGCGATCGACGCCACTCCTTCGGGCGGCACGCTGATCGTCGGCCCCGGCACTTACGGCGAGGCGAATTTCACCAAAGCGATCACCGTGCGCGGCGCGATGGCGGGTTATTCCCCCAACGCCGACGGCGCGACTTATATGGATGACTGGGATCTGTCCGCTAAATGGAACGGCGCCCAGACCATTGTAAACGGCATTTGGACCTTCTCGGAAGATTCCGTAGTGGACGGCATCACCCTGACCGGCGGCGGCCGTCTGAAAGATAATGGCACCGCGAGCAGCACGACCATTGAATGGCGCAACCTGCTCCTCACCGGCTGCACCGGATCCACCCAACCGTTATACGCCTACCACTCGCCGTCGAACGTTCTTTCCCGCAACATCACCATCGAGGACGTCCGCATCATCGGGCAGACCGACGCCAACTGCATATACTTCCGCGGCAACACGCTGACCGTTCGCCGCGTCTATATCGACGATACCTCCAATAAAAAACTGATCGACGGTCTGCCGCTTGACAACAACAACCTCGACGCCAACATCACGATCAGCGATTGTATGTTCCGCACCGTTTCGACGCAGGTCATCAACGCCCGCGCCCGCAACAACTCGGACACCAATACGAGCGTCGATAACAAATCGAAGGTCACCATCAACCTCCAGAACAACGTGTTCTACCACACCAACACCACGGCGACCAGCACCAACAACGCCATCGCCATCCAGTGGTCGTCCGAAAAGACCTACCTCAATATCACCGGCAACACCATCGTCGGCAACGCGCCGCCCAGCGCGTTCACCGGTATCGCGGCGTACGCCGTCAAGGATTCCAACACGAACGCCTTCGGCAGCCTCGGCGGACAGTTCGTCATCACCCGCAACCGTTTCATCAACGTCCCCGTGGCGGTCTCTCTCGGCTCTTACAGCACCACAAACATTCCGCTGGACGGCAACTACTATGAAACCGCCGCCGGCGCCGCCGTGGCACCGACGAAATCCGGTACCGTTTCGCTGAACTGGTATTATCTTGACCGTGCGATGACCCTCCGTTCGGACGGCGAAGCGCCGGAAGAGATCGTCCCTGCCGACCGTCTGTATGACATCGAGACGGAAGTGCGCTGGTTCGGCAGAACCTATGTCGGCAGCAACGCCGAGCATTTCTTCAACTGGACGAGCAGCGGCTTTGAGTTCAACTTCAACGGCACCGGCGCAACGGCGCGTCTGTTGTCCTCTAACCCGGGCGGTACCAACACCGCGTACCTTGTCGTCTACGTTGACGGCGTGCGTCAAAGCCCGGATATCGAGATGACTTTCAGTAAGAACGACGTCGTGCTTGCTTCCGGTCTTGCCGCCGGCAACCACCACATCAAGGTCGTCAAACGGACCAACGGCCGTTCCTCCACCGCGGCGCTCAGCCGTCTGTGGATCGCCGAGGGCGGCACCAAGCTCGCCCCGCCGCAGGCGCCCTGCCGCAAGATGCAGTTTATTGGCGACTCCATCACCGTCGGCTACGGTTCCATCGGCTCCGGCGTTTCCTCCTGGTCCACCGCGACGGAGGACGGCACTATCACCTACGCCGCGCTGACCGCGCAGTACTTCGGCGCCGACAACCACACCATCGCCATCTCCGGCCGCGGCATCGTACGCAATACCGGCGGCGATGAAAAAAAGCTGATGCCGGTCCTCTATCAGTGCATCGACTATACGATGTGCCCGGACTACGCCCCTGTCGCCGCGAGCAAGATCTACGACAACAGCCAGTATCAGGCGGACGTCGTCGTCATCAACCTCGGCACCAACGACGCCGGCAGCAACAACTCCGACCTGACCTCCGCCGAATATAAGGCGGGCTGTAAAGCCTTTATCCAGCAGGTCCGCGCGGCGCAGCCGAACGCTATCATCATCTATGCTTATGAGTTTATGAACAGCAAGTATGGCACCGAGGCCTCACAGGCTGTTTCCGAGCTCAACGCGGCGGGCGACCATAATATTCACTATCTGCGCCTGAAGACCATCACCAGCAGTGAGAAAAACATCGGGCACCCCAACGGCGCGGCGCACGCCGATCGCGCCAACACCCTGATCGCCAAGGTCGCGGAAGTGACCGGCTGGGATCAGAACAGCAGTCACTCCTGGAACAGCGGCGTTGTTACCACCCCCGCTTCCTGCACCTCTACCGGTGTCAGGACCTTCACCTGCACCAAATGCGGCGCGACCAAAACAGAGGATATCCCGGTCACGGCGCACACCTGGGCAAGCGACTACACGGTCGATATCGAGCCGACCAACACCACCGAGGGACGGCAGTCCATCCACTGCACCGTCTGCAACGCCGTCAAGCCCGGCTCCATCGTCATCCTTCCCGCCCTGTATGTCAAATCCGATTTGTTTGATCTGACGGTGTCTAACGCCGAGGTCTCCAACTGGCATGGACTTGATGATCGCTTTTCCATTTTCTGCACCTTCGGCATCAGCGGAACCGAGGCGCTGGCAAATGAGCCTCACGACGTCAAAGTGCTGGAATACGGCGTCCTGTACGGTACGAGTATGGACGCGGTCGCGGAATTCATCACATATGAAAGAACCGGCGAAGACACGTCGAATTTGCCCGTTGTCCGTTATATATACGGAGCGTCCGATACCGGTGTTACGCGGGTGTACAGTTCGTTCTCTTATCGGTTTAAGAATATCAAGGCGGAAAGAGAACGCGGCATGGCGCTTTACATCCGCTATGAGTGTGATACCGAGATATATGTTGAATACAGCGCGGTCGGCGGCGCGGCGACCTATGCCGGCGGCTACATCAACGGCGTCGGCCCGACGATCGTAGCAAGCGATAGTCTTGACGACTGACGCGCTTTCCCGGTTTTGATCTCAAGAGCGCCGTTCTCCTTTTTGGGAGAACGGCGCTCTATCCTTTTGTCACTAAAAAAACTCCCCCGAGAGCCTCGGGGGAGTTTTTTATAAGATGATCTGTTACGCGAGTTCCGCGAAGTATTTGATGGTGCGGACCATCTGCGTGGTATAGGAGTTCTCGTTGTCGTACCAGGAAACGACCTGCACCTGATAGGTGTCGTCGTCGATCTTGGAGACCATCGTCTGGGTGGCGTCGAACAGAGAGCCGAAACGCATACCGACGATATCCGAGGAAACGATCTGATCCTCGTTGTAGCCGTAAGACTCGTTAGCGGCGGCTTTCATCGCAGCGTTGATAGCGTCCGCGGTGATGTCCTTGCCCTTGACGACGGCGATGAGGATGGTGGTGGAGCCGGTCGGGGTCGGGACACGCTGAGCGGAACCGATCAGTTTACCGTTGAGTTCGGGGATAACAAGCCCGATCGCTTTCGCGGCGCCGGTAGAGTTGGGAACGATGTTCTGCGCGCCGGCGCGGGAACGGCGGAGATCGCCTTTCCGCTGCGGGCCGTCCAGGATCATCTGATCGCCGGTGTAGGCGTGAACGGTGGTCATAATGCCGCTGACGACGGGCGCGAAATCATTGAGCGCCTTCGCCATCGGGGCAAGACAGTTGGTGGTGCAGGACGCGGCGGAGATGATCTTGTCCTCCGGCGTCAGAACGTCGTGGTTGACGTTGAAAACGATGGTTTTCAGGTCGTTGCCGGCGGGCGCGGAGATAACGACTTTTTTGGCGCCGGCATCGATGTGCGCCTGGGATTTTTCCTTGGAAGTGTAGAAACCGGTGCATTCCAGCACGACATCAACATCCAGTTTGCCCCAGGGACAATCGGCGGCGTTTTTCTCGGCGTAGATCTTGATCTCCTTGCCGTCCACGATGATGGAATCATCGGTGGCGGAGACGGTGTGTTTGCCCTCGCCGTAGGCGCCGGCAAAACCGCCCTGCGCGGTGTCGTATTTGAGAAGGTGCGCCAGCATTTTCGGGCTGGTCAGGTCGTTGATGGCGACCACTTCGTACCCCTCGGCATCGAACATCTGGCGGAACGCCAGCCGTCCGATACGGCCGAAGCCGTTGATAGCAACTTTTACTGCCATGGTTGTTTTCCTCCAAAATAAAAATTTTTAGATGAGACCATTTTAATATATTTCCCGTCGTATTACAATAGATTTTTCCAAATTTCATAAAAAAAATCGAAAAAACCCCAATCAGGCGCGCTCACTTAGGGATTTTGCCCAAAAGATTGATTTTTTTAAAAATATATGGTATAATTCTAAGACTTTAGTATAATAGGAGAGTTTCCTATGAAGATCGACACAAGAGAGATCGAACAGATCACGTTCGGCGCGGTACGGATGACCGAAACGAACGAGGGCGTTTGCTTTGACCGTTTCACCGAGCAGGCGAAACGGCTTTATGAAATGACCCGGAAAGATTTTTATCTCAAAGCGCTTTGTCCGGCGGGGGTCACGCTTCGTTTCCGCACCGACAGCGAAACGCTGGGACTTTCCATCACGGCGGCGAAGGGTTCGTCGCGGACCTTTTTCGCGCTGGACGTGGAGGTGGACGGAAAATACCTTGGCAGTATTATAAATTTCGAGGAGGACGCTTCTTCGACCGTCTATTCTCACAATCCCGCGCCGCTCGGAGATTTTTCCGGACATTTTGACCTTGGCAAGGGAGAAAAGAACGTATGTGTTTATCTGCCTTGGTCCGTGCGGCTGACTTTGCGTGAGATGACGCTGGACGACGGCGCCTGGCTTTTGCCGCTGCCTTATAAGAAAAAGGCGCTGATGTTCGGGGACTCCATCACGCAGGGATATGACGCGAGATACCCCTCACGCCGCTACGCTTCCCAACTCTGCAAATGGCTGGACGCCGAGGAACACAGCCGCGCGATCGGCGGAGAGAAGTTCTGTCCCGCTCTTGCCGCCTGCAGGGAACCTTTCACACCGGATCTCATCACGGTCGCCTACGGCACCAATGACTGGTCTCACAGTCCGAAAGAGACTTTTATGAAAAACGCGCGTCTGTTTTTTGAAACGCTTGCCGCCGAATATCCGACCGTCCCGGTCTACGCCATCACGCCGATCTGGCGGGCGGATGATGAGGCGCGCGAGATGACCTTCGCCGCCGCCGCGGACTATATCGCGGAGTGCGCCGCGATCCACCCCAAAGCGCGCGTTATCCGCGGCATCGACGCACTGCCCCATGATATCACGCTGTTCGCGGACGGAAACCTGCACCCAAACGACGCTGGCTTTGACCGTTACTTTGCTTATCTGAAAGAGGAATTTTAAATGCCTATCAAGATCCCGGGCGATCTGCCCGCCGCAAAAGTCCTGCAAGAGGAAAATATTTTTGTGATGGATATCGACCGCGCGATGTCGCAGGATATCCGTCCGCTGCGCATCCTGGTCCTCAACCTGATGCCTACCAAGATCACCACCGAGACACAGCTCGCGAGGCTTCTCGGCAATACGCCGCTGCAGATCGATATGGAACTGCTGACGGTCAGCCGCAGGCCCAAGCATACGTCGGCGGAGCATATGTTCGCGTTTTACAAGACCTTTGACGAGGTAAAAAACGAATTTTACGACGGGCTGGTCATCACCGGCGCGCCGGTGGAACAGATGCCTTTCGAGAGCGTGGACTATTGGCAGGAACTTTGCGCTATCATGGAATGGAGCAAAAGCCATGTGTACAGCACGCTGCATATCTGCTGGGGCGCCCAGGCGGGGCTGTATTATCACTACGGCATCCGCAAGATCCCGCTGCGGGAGAAACTGTCCGGCGTATACGCTCACCGCGTCACCCACAAGGGTTCCATTTTGTTCCGCGGGTTTGACGACACCTTCTGGGTCCCTCATTCCCGCCACACAACGATAGAACGCGCGGCGGTGGAAAAAGAAAAACGCCTCAAGATCCTCGCGGAAAGCGATAAAGCGGGCGTTTACGCGCTGTCCACCGACGGCGGACGGCAGATATTCATCACCGGACATTCGGAATACGACGCCGGCACCCTGCGGGACGAATACCTGCGGGACAAGACGGCGGGGCTCTCTCCCGCACTGCCGGAAAACTATTTCCCCGATGATGACGACACTAAAGAACCGATCTGCCGCTGGCGTTCCGGCGCCCATCTGTTGTTTTCCAACTGGCTCAACTATTTTGTTTATCAGGCGACGCCTTACTCTATTGAAACGATCGGAGAGATTTGACCGTGAAACTCGACACCGTACTGAAAAACGACCGCTATGAGATCTCCTTTGAGGTGTTCCCGCCCAAGGCGGATACGGCGTTTGAGAGCGTCCGCGCCGCCGTGGAGGACATCGCGGCGCTGCGCCCCTCTTTTATGAGCGTCACCTACGGCGCGGGCGGCGGTACCAGCCGCTACACGCTGGACATCGCGAAGGACATCAAGGAACGGTTTGATGTTCCGATGCTGGCGCATCTCACCTGCGTTTCCTCTACCCGGGAGACGATCCGCCGCGCCATAGAGGATATGAAAACGGCGGGCATTCAGAATGTGATGGCGCTGCGCGGAGACCTGACGCCGGAACTCGCCGAAAGCGACCGTTCCGGCTGGGCGTACCGTCATGCCGTCGATCTTATCCGTGAGATCAAAGAGAGCGGCGCCGATTTTTGCATCGGCGGCGCGTGCTATCCCGAGATCCACCCCGAAAGCGAGGATCAGAAAGAGGATATCCGGTATCTCAAAGAAAAGGTGGACGCCGGATGCGACTTTCTGACAACGCAGATGTTTTTTGACAACAACCTTCTGTTTAATTTTTTGTATAAGATCCGCGAGGCGGGCATCACGGTGCCGGTACTGCCCGGCATTATGCCCATCACCAGCGGCAGGCAGGTGGAACGCGCCATCAAACTGTCCGGCTCTTTTATGCCCCAGCGTTTCAAGAGCATCGTCGATCGCTTCGGTCACGATGAGGCGGCGATGATGCAGGCGGGCGTCGCTTACGCGACGGATCAGATCATCGACCTGTTCGCCAACGGCATCCGCCACGTCCATATTTACTCGATGAACAAGCCGAAGGTGGCGGCGAGTATTCTTGCCAACCTTTCGGATATCATAGGAAAATGCTGACCGTAATGAACTTCGCCCCGCCGCCCTTCCGGGCAAAAGAGGCGCTGCGCTACGCCGGACATAAGACCAAAGACCTGCCGCCCGCCGTGCGGACGCTGATGGAGGATTGCCTTGCCGAAGCGGAGGGTTCCCTCTCTTTTTCCGTCTGTTATGACAGAGTCGCGGCAGTGCGCCAGAACGGTGTCCTGCGGATCGGCGATCTTGAAACGGCGTCAAAGGCCGTGGCGGCCGCTCTGCGCGGTTGTGACGAGGTACTGCTGTTTGCCGCGACGGTCGGCGCCGGGATGGACCGTCTCACGCGCCGCTACGAACGTTTGTCTCCCGCGCGGGCGCTGATGCTGCAAGGGATCGGCGCGGAGCGGGTGGAAAGTTTGTGTGACCTGTTCTGCGCCGCGTTTGGGGAAAGGCTTGCGGCGGAGGGCAAAGCGCTTTTGCCCCGCGTCAGCCCGGGCTATGGCGATATCCCGATGGAAATGCAGCGCGATTTTTTTCGCGCGCTGGATCTTACCCGCCGTCTCGGCGTAACGCTGGGAGACGATCTGCTGATGACTCCGACCAAATCTGTCACCGCGCTCGCGGGCATTGTTGAGGAAGCGAAATGAACGTAAAACAACTGATCCAAAATGAGATCGTCCTGTTGGACGGCGGGACCGGCACCCTGCTGCAGGAAGCGGGTCTGCCCGTCGGCGAGCGCCCGGAGCGCTGGAACGTCACTTATCCCGACGTACTGCAAAGCATCCACAAGGCGTATTTTGACGCGGGCTCTCACATCGTTTGTACCAACACCTTCGGCGCCAACCCCTTTGCCTTTGGAGAAAAGGAGTTGGAAGAGATCGTTCGCGCCGCCCTGCGAAACGCGAGGATCGCGGCGGCGGAAAGCGGCGCGCCGCAGCCGAAGTTCGTCGCGCTGGACGTGGGCCCTTCGGGGAAACTGCTTTCGCCGCTCGGAACGCTTCCCTTTGAGGACGCCGTCGCCGCTTTCGCCGCCGTCATGAGGATCGGCGCCGAGGCGGGCGCAGACCTCATCGTCATCGAGACGATGAACGACAGTTACGAGACCAAAGCCGCCCTGCTGGCGGCCAAAGAGCAGACCGACCTTCCGGTGCTGGTCAGCAACGCCTACGGCGGCGACGGCAAACTGATGACCGGCGCCGATCCCGCGGCGATGACCGCACTGCTGGAAGGTATGGGCGCCGACGCGATCGGTATGAACTGCTCCCTTGGACCCGATCAGCTCGCGCCCATCGCCGCGGAGTACCTTCGCGTCGCTTCCGTCCCTGTTTTGCTCAAACCCAACGCCGGGATGCCTCGCAGAGAAGGGGACCGCACCCTTTTTGACGTCGGTCCCGATGAATTTGCCCAAAAGGTCGCCGCCCTGGTCAAACAGGGCGTACGGATCGTCGGCGGATGCTGCGGCACCACGCCCGCGCATATCAAAGCGCTGTCCGAGGCTTTGCGCGGCGCGCGTCCCGTTCCGCTGACGGATAAAAACCGTACCGTCGTATCCTCCTATACCCACACGAGGGTATTTTCCGATCTGCCGCTGCTCATCGGAGAGCGCATCAATCCCACCGGCAAGAAACGATTTAAAGAAGCCCTGCGGGCGAACGATATCGACTACATCCTCACCGAAGGTCTCAAACAGCAGGAGGCGGGCGCGCATATTCTGGACGTCAACGTCGGCCTGCCGGAGATCGACGAGCCGAAACTTCTGACGGATGTCGTCCGTGCCCTGCAATCGGTGACCGATCTGCCGCTGCAGATCGACTCCTCCGATCCCGCCGCGATGGAAAAAGCCCTTCGCGTATACAACGGCAAAGCGCTGATCAATTCGGTCAACGGCAAGGCGGAGAGTATGAAGGCGGTCTTTCCGCTGATGAAAAAATACGGCGGCGTCGCCGTCGCGCTGACGCTGGACGAGGGCGGCATCCCGCCCACGGCCGGGGAGCGTATCGCCATCGCGCGAAAAATCGTCGAGACGGCGGCGTCCTACGGGATCTCCCGAAAGGATCTGGTATTCGACACCCTTACGATGGCGGTCAGCGCGGAAAAAAACGCCGCCTGTGTGACGCTGGACGCCTTACGGGGCATCCGTTATGAGATCGGCGCGCATACGCTGCTCGGCGTTTCCAACGTTTCCTTCGGTCTGCCCGCCCGGCCCCTCGTCAACGGCGCCTTTTTTGCCGCCGCGATGGAAAACGGACTGTCCGCCGCCATCCTCAATCCTTTTTCGGTCGAGATGATGAAGGCGTGGCATACCTTCCGCGTACTGCACGGCCTGGACGAGGGATGCGCCGACTACATCGCGTTCGCGGACGGACTTTCCGTGTCCGACACCGCGTCGGCCGCGCCCGTTAAGGAGACGGAGACCGTCGATACGCTTCGCCGCGCGATCGTCAAGGGACTCAAAGACCGCGCCGGCCTTCTCGCGGCAGAGCGCCTGGAGACCGTGGAACCCCTCGCGCTGGTGAAGGAGGAGATCATCCCCGCGCTGGACGAGGTGGGCAAGGCGTACGAGGCGGGAAAGATCTATCTGCCCCAGCTTTTGATGAGCGCCGAGGCGGCGCAGGGCGCGTTCCTGCGCGTCAAAGAAAAAATGCCGGCGCAAAGCGGCGGCGGAAAATGTGTTTTTGTTCTGGCGACAGTCAAGGGAGATATTCACGATATCGGAAAAAACATCGTTCGCCTTCTGCTGGAAAACTACGGTTATGACGTTATCGATCTCGGCAGAGACGTCCCGCCTGAAACTTTTGTGGATGAAGTCGTGCGCCGCAAGGCGCCGCTTGCCGGACTTTCCGCGCTGATGACCACCACCACGCCCGCGATGGAGGAGACGGTAAAACTCCTTAAACAAAAAGCGCCCTGGTGCCGCGTCATCGTCGGCGGGGCGGTGGTCACCCGGGAGTACGCCGACTCCATCGGCGCCGACGCCTACGGCGCGGACGCGATGGAAACGGTCCGTTATGCCGACGGCGTTTATGAAACGCTATAATTCGCGACAAGAATGAAAAGGGAGAGAAATCTTGATTTCTCTCCCTTTTCATATTTTTTTGTTTTGTGTGCATACTAATCCCGAAAGAAAAGAGATGATGGTATGGGACAAAAAACCGGAAACCGCGTGTTCCGCTTTGAAAAGGATATCCGCGTGGCGGGACGGGGCAACTGTGTGGGAAAGATCGAAAACGAGGGACCGCTCAGCGGCACCTTTGACCACGTGATCCCCGATGAATATTACGGCAAACAGACGTTTGAGCAGGCGGAAACGGAATTTCAGAAAACCGCTCTGGAGACTGCGGCAGGCCGTGCCGGTCTGCCGGTGAGAGAATTGGGACTGATCGCCGGCGGCGATCTGCTCAATCAGTGCATCGCCTCCGGCTACTGCGTGCGCAACAACGGCGTTCCTTTTTGGGGACTGTACGGCGCCTGCTCGACGATGGCGCTGTCCATACTCACCGCGGCGATCGCCGTGGAAACGGGGATGGCGCGGCATGCCGCCGCGCTGACAAGTTCTCACTTCTGCTCGGCGGAACGGCAGTACCGCACGCCGCTGGAATACGGCGGACAGCGCCCGCCGTCCGCGCAGCGCACCGTCACAGCCGCCGCCTGCCTGATCTTGGCAAAAGAGGGCGCGGTGCGGGTGGAACAGGCGATGCTCGGCAGGGTGGTAGATTTCAATGTGACCGACGTTTTCCATATGGGCGGGGCGATGGCGCCCGCCGCGGCGGACACGCTCGCGGCGTTTTTTGCCGATACCGGGACGGCGCCCGCCGATTTCGACCTGATCATTACAGGAGATCTCGGTGTATACGGCAGCGCGATCTTGCGGGATCTGATGAACCAGCGCGGTATCGTTCTGGGAGAGAGATATGCCGACTGCGGCGTGATGATCTTTGACGGCGCCCGGCAGGACACTCATGCCGGCGGTTCCGGCTGCGGGTGCAGCGGCGCGGTGCTGACCGCCCGTGTTTTGCCCGAAATGGAAAAAGGGACGTTGAGGAACGTCCTGTTTTGCGCCACCGGCGCGCTGATGAGCCCGACCTCGGTGATGCAGTCCCAAAGCATCCCCGCCGTCGCCCATCTGATACACTTTACAAATTAGGAGACAGGGGAGAAAACAATGCAATTTATTTATGCTTTTCTGGTCGGCGGGATCCTCTGCGCGATCGGACAGATCCTCATTGACAAAACTTCGCTCACACCGGCGCGGATCGTCGTGCTGTTCGTCACAAGCGGCGTCTTGCTGACTGCGCTCGGCGTCTACGAGCCGCTTGTCGACCGGGCGGGCGCCGGCGCGACGGTGCCGCTGACCGGGTTTGGTTTCGCCATCGCGAAGGGCGTGGAAAAAGCGGTGCGGGAGACAGGACTTCTCGGCGCGTTCACCGGCGGCGTGACCGCCGCGGCGGGCGGCGTC
>LVAN01000060.1 GCA_001604045.1 Clostridiales bacterium Firm_08
AAAGGTCCGGGACTCCGGGATGCCGAGGCGCTGGGCCAGAGCGGCGTGGCGGAAGAGCATCCGGTATTCGCCGTGGCACGGCACGAAGTACTTCGGCTTGACCAGCGTGTGGATCAGCGTGAGCTCGTCGAGATAGGCGTGACCGGACACGTGGACATCGGCCAGGGATTCGTAGATGACATGCGCGCCGCGGCGGAAAAGCTCGTTGATGACGCGGTAGATCGGTTTCTCGTTGCCCGGGATCGGGTGGGCGGAGAGAATGACCGTATCGCCCTCATGGATATCGACCACACGGTGTGAGGCGAAAGCCATGCGCGACAGCGCGGACATCGGCTCAGCCTGCGATCCGGTCGTCAGGATCACGACCTCTTCTGGCTCGTATTTGTTGATGTCGTTGATATCGATCAGGGTGCTGGGGTTCATGGTGATGTAGCCCAGCGAATTCGCGACGGAGAAGGTATTCAGCATCGATCTGCCGATGAGCGCGACCTTTCTGCCGTACATCTCGGCGGCGGTGAAGATCTGCTGCATGCGGTGCACGTGCGAAGAGAACGTCGCGATGATGATGCGCCCGGTGGTGTTCTGGAAGATCCGCTGGAAAGACTCGCCCACGTGTTTTTCAGACGGGGAAGAGCCCGGGATCTCGACGTTCGTGCTCTCGGCGAGCATGAGAAGAACGCCTTGGCGTCCATACTCCGCGAAGCGTCCGAGGTCGATCGGGTCGCCGTTGATCGGAGTAAAGTCGATCTTAAAGTCACCCGTGTGGATGATGTTGCCGATCGGTGTTCTGATCGCAAATGCAAAAGCATCCGCAATGCTGTGGTTGACGCGGATGAACTCGACCGCGAAGGAGGACCCGGCCTTGATCGTGTCTCCCGCTGCGCAGTAGACGAGCTCGATGCCTCTGGTGCCGACGCCGCCCTCCATGAGCTTGTGCCGGCACAGCTCGATCGTGAGCTTGCCGCCGTAGAGCGGGCATTTCAGCTCCTTCATGAGGAAAGGAAGTGCGCCGATATGGTCCTCGTGTCCGTGCGTCAGGAAGATGCCGCGGACACGGTCTTTATTCTGAAGAACATACGTATAGTCCTGGATGACGGAATCGACGCCGAGCATGTTTTCTTCCGGGAACGCCACGCCGACATCGACGATGATGATGTCGTTTCCGTACTCGAAGAGTGTCATGTTCTTGCCGATCTCCTGCATGCCGCCCAGCGGAATGACCTTGAGATTATGCTTTTCCTTCTTGCTCGCAAATGCTTTCTCCGCATCTTTTACGGTCTGCATGAAGGTGCTGTTGATCTGGGACAATACTTCATCTGATGCGCTGGCAAAAGCACCCTTCGCTTTTTCCGGCATGAGTTTGGATACTTTAGATGGCGTTTCTTTCTTGGCTGCGCGGGAAGCGGCATGTGCTGCTCCGGCGAGTCCGCGGGATGCTGCGCGTGCAGCCGTGCGGGCAGAAGAATTGCGGGTGCTCTTTTTGGAAGAGACTTGGGATGCACCGCGGGAGCTCTGCTTGGAACCCCGGTTAGAAGTGCCTTTTGAGGAAAGCTTCTTCGATGTCAGTTTTCCGGAAGATCCGGACGAGCCGGAAGACTTACTGCGGCCGGAAGATTTGGACGCAGAAGGAAGCCGGACGGCGTTTCCATATTTTGCGCCGTCGGACGTGTTCCGCGAGGAACCGTTTCGATTTTTAGATTGTGTCATTTATACCTCTTGTTCCGTTTCCGGAGAACCCTGATTTGTCAGGCGCTCCCCGGATAACTGATTCTTATTTTTTTACGTCCTGAATCGAACGTTAATAGTCTTTTTAATTTGCCGCGCAGATGCGCTGATGCGCTGCCACTTCAAAGCGCTTAAGCAGTTATGTCTTTGCGCGGCCCCAATCGCGCCCGTGCCCGTGCCCGTGCCAACTTACGCTGCTCAGTTTACGATGTACACTTTGTACCCGTACTTGGTTGAGCGCGATTCGCCGTCCTCGGCAAAGATGTCGATGGAGTGGCCGTCTACGCCGTAGCCCTTGTCCTCGACAACATAGTAGCCGTCACCGCCGAGAGGATCGTTCTCGATGTAGATCTTCGTGCCCGGTGTAAGGACGCCCCAGTCTGCGGCCACAGTACGGCCCTCTGCGCAGGTCGTTCCTGTCGCGGTCGTGCGGTTCTCCGTGCCGGGGCCGGCCCAGTCCGGTCCATAGAAGGTGATCCTGAAGTCGGATCCGACCAGAGTCATGCCGTCCTTGCTTCCGCCGTTTCCGCCGCCATTTCCGCCATCAGAAGATGGTACCGGTGTCGGCGTAGGATCTGCAGTCTTCTTCGGTTTCGGTGTCGGTGTCGGCTTCGGTTTCGGAGGCGAAGCTTTTTCCGGTTTCGGTGTCGGTGTTGCCGGCGGTTCACTTGTGACCATCGACTTCGCTACATAGGTGTCGCGGACTGTGTGGTACCAGCCGTTGCTTGTGAGGCCGACGGTCTCGATCGCATCGCCTGGCTTCAAGGTCTTGATGACCTCATATTCCGTACCCGGTCCCTTACGTACGTTGACCTCGCCGACCGTGTAGAAGATGGCCTCCCAGGGCTCTTCGGTGATCACCGGTGTCGGTGAAGGCATCGGTGTCGCGGTCGGTGTCGGATCATGCTTTTTCACCGGAGCAGTTGTCGTTTCGGCAGGAACCGTAGTTTCAGCGGGCGCAGTCGTCTCGCTTGTATCAGAAGGTGCCTCTGTCTCGGAGGTCTCCGGAGGAAGAGTCGTGGTTTCCGCGGGAGCCGTTGTCGTGGTCTCATCGGAAGGATCAGTGACCTCTATGGTTTCAGTAACTGTTTCAATTGCGCCTTTTACTTCATTCTCGGAAGGAGCGTAATATTCCGGCGTGACCATGTCATAGTATTCGCCGCCTGTGCCGTCCGATTCGTTCAGGAAAGAATCGGCGCCGACGACGCACGAAAAAGCAAGCAGGATAATGATAGCGGTACCGATCCCGTACGAGATACGGTTGCCGTTATGACGATGTTTTTCTTTTTTCGAAGAGCCGAAAAACTTCATTCCCCTCACCTTTCATATTGACATAGATATATGTATTTTACCACAAAGCCTGAAAATACGCAAAAATGAAGGATTTTTGATTATTTTGAAGAGCGAAGAAAAGCCATTTCCAGAAGATTGTCAAAGACATAATTTTCTTCTCTTCCGGTCCGTTTTTTCGCCCGAAAACCATCCGTCCGCGCCGCTTCCTGCACCAGTCAGAATTACCGGCCGCGTCAGAGCTGCTTGTCCACAAAACGTCCGCGCCGCTTACGATACGCTTCCTCTCTTGGCATCGACAGAGACTGTCGCGCCGTCCTTAAGAAGTTTCGTGCAGTTCTCGCAGGAGAGGATCGCCGGGATATCCAGCGCCATCGCCACAGTCGCAGCATGGGAAGCGGAGTCGTCGTCCTCGACGATGAGTGCTTTTGCATGCTTAATAAACGGCATCATCTTGTTATTGGTGTACGGGGCCACGAGGATGATGCTGTCGTCCTCGGACAGAGGCGGCTGCGCATCGAGGTGCTCCGGATCTTTGACGATGTAGACGGTGCCGGTGACCTGAGAGCCCTGCTCATCGGAGGTGGGCTGGCCGTTGCCGTGCACGATGGATTTGCCGAGGGCCTGGACACGGATGGTGTTGGTCGTGCCGCTCATGCCGACCGGAGTACCGCCGGTCATGACGACCAGGTCGCCGTTGCTTAAGAAATCACACTTCTGGGCGGCCTGCATGCCGACCTCGAAGAGTTGGTCAGTGGTCGCGACTTCCGGAACCAGGATCGGGAAGACGCCCCAGGAGAGGTTCAGCTGGCGCTGTACTCTCGGGAACAAAGTTCCTGCCACGATCGGGCTGGCCGGACGGAAGCGGGAGATCTGACGGGCAGTTCTTCCACCGTGGGTCACGGTAACGATCGCCTTGGCATTGAGGTCCATCGCGGTGGTGCAGCATGCGTGGGAGATCGCGTTGGCGACCGAAGGCATCATGTGCGGCTTGCTCTTGCTGAACTGGTACCAGTAGTCGATGGACTGTTCGGTCTGCTCGGCGATCTGGACCATCATCTTCAGGGCCTCGACCGGATACTTGCCGTTGGCGGTCTCGCCGGAAAGCATGACAGCGGAAGTGCCGTCGTAGATAGCGTTTGCGACGTCCGAAACCTCCGCTCTCGTCGGACGCGGGTTACGGATCATGGAGTCGAGCATCTGCGTCGCGGTGATGGAGATCTTGCCGGCAGTATGGCACTGCTGGATGCATCTCTTCTGCACGATCGGGACGTTTGCCGCCGGGATCTCGACACCGAGGTCACCACGGGCGACCATGATGCCGTTACTTACTTTCAGGATCTCGTCGAAGTTCAGGATACCTTCGTTGTTCTCGATTTTCGCGATGATGTTAATACCGTGATCACCGTGCTTTTCGAGGATGTGACGGATCTCCTGGACGTCCTTTGCCTTACGGACGAAAGACGCGGCGATGAAGTCAAATTCATTTTTTACAGCGAAAAGGATATCTTCCTTATCTTTCGCGGTCAGGGCCGGGAGGCACAGCTCCGCGTCCGGCACATTCACACTTTTCTTTGTAGAAACCGGGCCGCCGTTGCTGACGGTGCAGTAGATGTCGCCGTCTTCGATGCGGTTGACGACGAGCTCGATGAGACCGTCATCGATCAGGATACGGGAACCCTCTTTGACATCGCCGGCGAGCTCTTTATACGAGACAGAAAACTCCTTGTCATTACCGATGACGTCCTTGACACGGATAACGACCTCGGAGCCTTCGACGAAGTTTGTCTTTCCGCCCTCAAACTCACCCGTTCTGATTTCCGGGCCTTTGGTGTCGAGCAGAAGTGCGACCGGCAGGTCCAGCTCTTCGCGGATCCTCTTGACGCGGTCGATCCGCTGCTGGTGTTCCTCGTAGGAACCGTGCGAAAAGTTCAGTCGCGCGACGTTCATGCCCGCGAGCATCAGCTCACGAACGACCTCATCGGAATCCGCCGCCGGACCTAAAGTACAGATGATCTTTGTTTTACGCATACACATGTTTAACCAACTCCTATATTCATGGCGAAAGGCCGCATCTTCAGGGCATTTCAGTTTTCCGTATCCTCCTTGAAAAGCACCCGCCGCCGGTATTGAAAACCAATTTTCGACACCTATAAAATACCACTTGCCATGAGTCAATACCACAGAAATGGTGTTGTGCGATTTGACAAAATTGATGGCGGGCACTATCGTGAAGACAAACCGCGGCGTGTGCTCCGGGAGATGGAGGAAAGATCTATGAACCATAAAGAGAGAATGCTTGCGAATCTGCCTTATAAGTCCTGGCTGGACGGGCTTTCCGAGGAACGTATGGCGAATAAGACGAAGGTCTTTAAGTATAACAATACCCCGCCGGATCAGCCGGAGGAGCGCGAGAAACTGCTCCGCGAAATCCTGGGAAAAACGAAGGACGGATATCTCTGCATCGAGTCGCCGTTCTTCTGTGACTACGGCTACAACATCGAGGTCGGCAGAAACTTCTTTGCGAACTATAACTTCATCGTGCTCGACGTCGGCAAGGTCAAGGTCGGCGACGACTTCATGTGCGGGCCGAATGTCATGCTCTGCACTGCGGGCCATCCGCTCCATCCTGAGACGAGGAATTCCGGCTATGAGTACGGCATCGACATCACGATCGGCGACAACGTCTGGATCGGCGGCAATGTCTGCGTGCTTCCGGGCGTCACGATCGGCAACAACGTCGTCATCGGCGCGGGTTCCGTCGTTACCAAGGACATCCCGGACAATATGCTCGCAGTCGGAAATCCCTGCCACGTCGTGCGGGAGATCACCGAGGCCGACAGGGACTACTATTTCAAGGATAGGAAATTCGACGTAACCGACTACAAGTAATTCAAGACAGTGATGAAAAAAGAAAAGAGCAGGTTGATGACCTGCTCTTTTGCTTATTGTGAAGCGTTTTCATAGTCATTTAGGTTTCTTCAGGAGCATTCTTATCTGCACGAGTCAGTCTTGCGACCGACATCCTGTTGGCATCGCAACGGAAGTAGTCCGTTTCTTCTGTACCGGTATCTATATTCGGCACCGAATTCAGAACGATCATTGAACCATCGGGGAGGATCTGACAGTTCTTCAGATCCGTGAATTCCAGGTTAGTGTTCATGGAAGAAAGAACAGGCTCGGTCATGTTCTCTGTGATGAGGTACTTCAGGATACCCTTCTCGGTGAAGACGAAGCATTCTGTATTGTTGGCCAGATCGATACTGATCGACCTGTTGGATGGATACTTTTGCAGAAGTTCTCCGGTATTTATATCGACTTCCTGAAAACCTGCGATCTCCGTGGAGGGAACCGCCATGTGCGCAACAAACCATTTGCCTTCGGAGTAGTTCATGAAAGGTCCGAGAGTCAATTCCGAGTTCTCTTTGATCAGATTTCCCTCGGAATCGAAAAGGAAGAGTTTTCCCTCGACTGCGATAAAGATATTGCCGTTTTCCATCGGGTATACATGTGATCCGTAGAGGTTGGAGCTGACGTCAAATGTCAGATCGCGCAGTTTCTCTCCGGAAGGGGAGATTGCGAAAACCGCTGGTGAGGATTTGCATTCGCCATCGTTGAACTTGCTTGCGACGACGAGGATCTCGCCGTTTTCTAACGCGAAAGCATTCATGAATTCGCAGCCGTCATCCATGGCGATCGTGGCGATGTTTTTTCCGGTCAGGTCGAAAAGCTGCAGACTGGTATATACGTTGTCTCCTATGGTCTGGTAGTTTTTCTCTAATACCTTCTCTTCCATCGACTTATCTTTTAATGAGACCAGTAAATTGACCAGGATCCGGTCGCCTACGATCGAAGAGTTGGAAAAAACCGTAGTATCGAACTCTACGTCTGGAATCGGTTCCAGCCTCAGTTCGGCGCATTCTGAACGGAAATATGCGTCTTCTTCCTGACTTGGCCGGGCAGGACTTGCCTTCTGTGTTTCTGACTGATTCTTTGCTTCTTCTGTATCTTGAGTTGATTCGTCATCCGGAGAGATGTCTTCCGCGCTTATGGTCTCTTCCGTATGCTTTGTGGATTTCGTTTTCCTGCACGCAGCCAGTGGCAGGAGCATGCTTCCTGCAAGAACTAAAGCGAGAATAATTCGGATCGATTTTTTCATTGTTGACCTCCATGATGTGTGAATATCAGTTTTTCTGTCCTTCTTAAGTATCGGCTATTTTGCGTTGCCCTGCGTGAGAAATCTGTAATGATAGAAAAAGATTTGATATTAATGTGTTCGGTGAATGCACCAATGCCATCCTTTTAGGAGGTAAAGGAATTTGTACAAAAAATCTTCTTCCAAACGGGTGACATTGACCCATCCATGGGGTATGATGAAGCCGTAATGAAAATCATTTCTCCGGAAAGAGTATTTTCTTTTTCAGAAACATCTGCGGGCAGGGTGGCTCCTGTCCCTTGGAAATCAGGCTGCGTGGCGGGGTGGCACCTGCCGGGAGACGCAGAACATGTCAGGGTGGCACCTGACGAATGAGGACCGGTGCTTTTGGAAAGGAAGAGAAATAAAAGGAAAACTGGTTTTTATGCAAGGCTTTTTAAGATGAATGATTCGGGAGAGGGCCCGACTAAGGGTGCTCCGCAGAAACGGTTCGCGAGGGAGGATTATTGCAATGTTTGTACCTGGGAAATGGTCCGAGGACATTTGTGTCCGCGACTTTATCAACAAGAACTATACGCCGTACGATGGTGACGAGTCGTTCCTGGCTCCACCGACACAAGATACGCTCGATCTCTGGGATAAGGTCCTGGAGCTTCGTAAGAAAGAGAAGGAGAACGGCGGCGTCCTGGATGTGGATGAGCATACCATTTCCACCATTACTTCCCACGCACCCGGTTATATCGATAAAGACAAAGAGAGGATCGTCGGACTTCAGACCGATGCTCCCCTGAAACGTGCGATCATGCCGTTCGGCGGTATCCGCATGGTCAGAACATCTCTTGAGGCATACGGCCGTGAGATGGATCCTGAAGTCGAGAAAGTATTCCAGTATAGAAAAACCCATAACGATGGTGTCTTCGATGCGTACACACCGGAGATGCAGCGTGCACGTCACTGCGGTATTCTTACCGGTCTTCCTGATGCATACGGCAGAGGACGTATCATCGGTGACTACCGCCGTATCCCGCTTTACGGAACGGCATTCCTGATCGCCCAGAAGAGAAAGGCGAAAGATCAGATCCTTCCGGATGTCATGGACGTCGAGACGATCCAGCACAGAGAAGAGATCTCCGAGCAGGTCAAGAGCCTGTATGAGCTGACGAAGATGGCACAGAGCTACGGCTTCGACATCTCCCGTGCAGCAAGAAATTTCACCGAGGCGGTACAGTGGCTGTACTTCGGCTATCTCGGTGTGGTTAAAGAACAGAACGGTGCGGCCATGTCCCTCGGACGTGTGTCCACTTTCCTCGATATTTATGCGGAAGAAGAACTGAAGAACGGCACGATGACAGAGTCCGAGATCCAGGAGGTCGTTGACCACTTCATCATGAAGCTCAGAATGGTCCGCTTCCTGAGAACGCCGGCATATGACGAGCTCTTCTCCGGCGATCCGACATGGGTCACCGAGTCCATCGGCGGTATCGGTCTTGACGGCCGTCACATGGTCACGAAGATGAGCTACCGGTTCCTCCACACCCTGGAGAACATCGGACCGGCACCGGAGCCGAACATGACGATCCTCTGGAGCCCGAACCTCCCGGAGAATTTCAAGAAGTACTGCGCGAAGATTTCCATCAACACTTCCTCTATCCAGTATGAGAGTGACGAGCTGATGAGAGAAAAGTTCGGCGACGATTACGCGATCGCCTGCTGCGTCTCTGCGATGCGTGTCGGCAAGCAGATGCAGTTCTTCGGCGCACGCGCGAACCTCGCGAAGTGCCTGCTCTATGCGATCAACGGCGGACGTGATGAGAAGACCGGCGACCAGGTCGGCCCTGTTCGCAATCCTATTACTTCTGAATACCTCGACTACGACGAGGTCATGGCGCGTTTCGACGAGACCTGCGCATGGCTTTCGAAACTCTATATCAACACACTGAACGTCATTCATTACATGCACGACAAGTACTGCTACGAGCGTCTCGAGATGGCGCTGCATGACGAGAAGATCGACCGCACCATGGC
>LVAN01000061.1 GCA_001604045.1 Clostridiales bacterium Firm_08
CGTAAACTTCATTTTCCCCGGGCGAACCGGATCGTAATAATCCTTATCCCATCGGATGAAGAGACCGGCCACACGCAGACACGTGTATCCTTTGGCATGGAAGATCAGATATAGAAACAGCACGCGCAGCCATCCGAACAGATAGCTGCCCAGGATCATTCCGATGATAAAGAATAGAAAACTCATGCTCAAATACCCGCCTTCCCGACCATTATATCATCAGAACGGGGCTTTCCCGAAGATGATCCTGCCGCCGCTTCTTATCACGATATTTTCGCTCGACTGTACCGAGTAATCGTCCATAGGATCGAAGCTGGACCAGTCGTTATGGTGAACCGAAAACTGTACGATGAGCTTGTCTCCGCTTTCGAGTTTTCCGGAACCGAAACCACTGATCGTGCAGATCGAATCCACGCCTTTCTTTCCGGAATCGTCTTTGGCAAAAGCACCCGTAACACTGTTAATTGCCTCGTAGTTTCCGTTCTTCCGGCTTACGGCCGAGTGGTAGCAGTCGAAGGCAAGTGAGCCGGAATTCTCATTCGTAAAGTAGTATTCGATCGAGATCGAACCCAGGTCGATCGCATCGGATCCCGTGTTCTCGATGGTCATATTCCCGCCGAACATATTGCTGCCCCCGCTCATGCTGTACTCCATGGAGAGCGTCACTTTCCCGTTGCCGGAAGGTGTTGTGGACGGAGTTGTGGTCGCCGAAGGAGCTGTTGTTGCCTGTGTCGGATCGGTTGGCGCCGGTGTCACCGGTGCGGCGGTACCTGATCCATCCGGCACCTGTCCATAGACGAGGGCGCCGTCCTCGAAGAGTGCCACGGAGGCTGATGAAGAAGCATCCTGCGGAAGGCCCGTGATGCGGAACTGTACCTCTTTCTTATACTCTTCCTGTCCGCCCGGATAGCAGGAATGCTCCTTGAAAACCACCTGTACGCAGGCGGTATTTCCCGTCCCGCCCAGGATCGTCAGCGAAGCGACATCCTGCCCGTAGGAAGAAGAAACCGACAGGCTGTCCGCTGTTTTTCCGGAAGGAAGGGTAAAGTAGTAGCGGAGCTCGAGTGCTTCCGGTGCTCTGGCCGGCCAGGCGGTCATGTTATATGTCAGAGCCTTGATCTCCAGAAAATCCGCACCGCCGGCATTGACGGACGTATCTACCCGATACTCTTCGCCCACAGTTTCACCGGCGCCGAATCCCGTCAGGGTCTCGCCGTGATAGCGGGTGTAGAGCTTCGCCATAAGGCCCGTAAATCCGGCATTATAGTCGCAGGCGACTTCGTTCGTGTTGTAGTTGCTGACCTCATCGGTATATCCATCGGATGCATCCGGTCCGCCGACCAGTGCTCCGCAGAGGATATGCCGGGCCGGGCTCGGTTCGTTCATGTTATCGCAGTAGGAACCCTGCGCGGTTCTGTGGTGCGGGTTCTTCGGATAGTTCTCGCCGAATCCGATCTGGAAAGAACGGCCGGTGTCGCCCAGTGCATATCCGGCCTGCGCGACGGCGAAGTTCCAGTACGTGTCTTTCTTTGCGGAAGGACATGCATCACTTTCGCTGAAGACCGCTGCGACGAAAGCCGTTGTCGTCGCATAGCGGAGAGACCCCCAGCTGTCGAGCCATGCAAGCCCCTTCGGTGTATAGGTGATCCGCTCTCCGGCGGAAGTCCCGGTCGTCCAGAAATCGAGATGCTTCTCGACCGCCTGAATATAGGCCGGATCGCCTGTCTCCTGTGCAAGAAGAACGGCGGCACCGATGTGCACATCGTCCCAGCAGAGCGCCCAGTTAAAATCCTGATTTGCCTTCGGATAGTACTCTTTCGCCTTGGCAAGATATGCGGCATCGCCGGTGGCACGGTAGAGCCAGACAGCTGCCCAGGAGAGCTCGTCGTAGAAGCCGCTCCACGAGTCATAGAAACCGTTCGCCTGTGTATATCCGGCGTCGCTTTTATATTTCTCCGCAAAAGCGTAAAGAGACATCGCGTGATCCAGACAGGTCTTGCTGAAATCCGCGTCGATATCCTTGAAAAGGATACTGCAGACGGCCAGCGAAGCGGCCGTCTCGCCGGTTACCGCAGATCCCGGATTACTTCCGTCTACGAAGTAGGACGGACGGGACATCTGATACTCCACACACTCGCCCGGGCCCCACCAGCTGTGATCGGCAGATCCGCTTCCCACCTGATAGAAATATTTCTCATCCGAGACATGGCACTTGATGAAATACTCATTTGCCCAGCGGATATCCGCCAGTGCATATTCGAGCTGTTTACTCTCTACATAAGCGTCTTTATCTTCGTAGACTGACCAGCCCAGAATGGATGCCGAGTAAGCCATCGGAAGATTGAATTTCGCATTATCTCCGGCATCGAACCATCCGCCGGTAAGATCCACACCCGCATCGGAACCATCGTTCAGACACGAATCCCCGCGCCAGTTACAGCGGGTGTTCTCCGGCAGGTCTCCCGATCTCTGAAGCTCATAGAACAGGAGCGATTTCTGGAGCGCTTCTCCGTAATTATACTTGCCTGTTCCCTTGGTGCCTTCGTAACCGTTTCCCGTAATAGTACCGTACTCTTTCCGTCCGGACGGGGAAGCATCCGGCGCCGTGGTTTCCGACGGAGCCGTGCTCTCACTTTTTTCCGTTTCCGAAGACGGTTCTTCAGTAGTAACATCTGTCGCGGAAGGCTCTTCCGTGACGTCTTTTACCTCCTCGGAAACACTGGTTTCAAGAGTCGTGGTCTCCTCATCTTTTTTCCCTTTAAAGGTGCTTTTCCATGCGAAAACGACGCCGCCGATAAGAAGCGCGACGGCAAGAAAAATGCCGCATAGCACGGCAATCTTAGCTTTCTCTTTCATTGCTTTCCATTTCATTCAGATCGAGCTCCTGTGTCTGTACCTTGGTATAGTGAAGGATGTCGTCCATACGGAGGCTCTGGGCATACGTCACGAAGGTAAATGCCTGGCCGGCACGTCCCGCGCGTCCCGTTCTTCCGATACGGTGGAGATAATATTCATTTTCATTCGGCACTTCGAAATTGAAGACCGTGTCGATATCCGATACGTCGATACCTCTTGCCGCGACATCCG
>LVAN01000062.1 GCA_001604045.1 Clostridiales bacterium Firm_08
CTCGAGAACAGCGTGTTCATCCTTTACGGTATCAACATCGGTACCTGCGTGACCTCTCTGGTATCCGCGCTCGGATCGAACCGAAATGCGAAGAGGACCGCCGTCATGCACCTTACTTTCAACGTCATCGGAGCGGTGCTTTTCTCGATGGTCACAATCTTTACACCATTCGTTCCGTGGCTCGCTTCTCTCTGGCCGGACAGCCCGGCGGTGCAGATCGCAAACCTCCACCTCATCTTCAACCTGTCCACCACGATCGTGCTCCTGCCCTTCGGTAAGTACATCGTGATGCTGGCCGAGAAGATCCTTCCGGACCGTCCGGAAGACCTCCTTACCGAGCAGCACCTCCGCTACTTAGAGCCTTCGATCCTGAAGGTCGATCACCATAAGGTCGGTGCCATCGCGATCTTCGTGACCCAGCTGCAGCGCGAGACCGAGCGTATGCTCACCATGGCCAGAACGAATATCGACAGATGCTTCAGCGCCCAGAAAGAGACGTCCGAGAAGATGCAGGATCAGGTCTGGAACACCGAAGAATACATCGATTACCTGAATAAAGAGATCTCCTACTACATCTCTCACGTGATCTCCCTCGAGATGGTCGAGAAGGACTCCGTGACGATCAACTCCTTCTTCAAGATCTCCGGAAACATCGAGAGGATCGGCGACCATGCGACAAATATCGCCGGATACGCAAAGCTCATGGATGAGAAGGGCATCCACTTCTCGGAGTCGGCGCTTGCCGAAGTCGAGCAGATGCGTCAGGTGAGCGTCGACGCCCTGGACCTGATCTATGAGTACAAAGACCTCGGCACGACGGTCTTCCTTGTGGAGAAGATGAAGGCGGCCGAGCAGAAGATCGACGATATGACACGTGAATTCCGCCAGAACCAGATGGACCGTCTGGCAGCCGGCTCCTGCTCGGGTGAAGCCTGCATGATCTACTCCGAGCTCCTTACGGACTTCGAGCGTATCGGCGACCATCTCCTGAATATCGCCGAGGCGATCGATCAGGCAAGCATCATCGATTTCCGTCCGGCGGAAGAAGTGGCCGCTGCCGTCTGATCCTCCGCGATATCTGATTCCACCCGATATGTGATAAAATATCAGCGGAATGGAGGTCAGATAAATGGCAGTTCATGTGGTTCTTTATGAACCGGAAATTCCGCAGAATACGGGCAATATCCTTCGCACCTGTGTCGCCACGGACACGAAGGTCCACATCATCAAGCCTCTGGGCTTCGAGCTGAATCACGATACCCTGAAGCGTGCCGCGTCGAATCACCTGGATCTCGCAGAATACGATTTCTACGAGGATTTCGAGGACTTCGAATCGAAGAATCCCGGCACCTATTTCTATATGACACGCTACGGCAAGAAGCCGCACAGCAGTTTCGACTATGCCTCCGTCGAAGGAGACATCTATCTCATTTTCGGTAAAGAAAGCACCGGTATCCCGTACGAGCGTCTGCGCGCGCACCTGGATCACTGTTTCCGCATCCCCATGGCCGGTTCCTGCCGGAGCCTGAATCTCTCAAATGCCGTGGCGATCGCGCTTTACGAGGTGATGCGCCAGCTCGGTTACCCGAATCTCTCGATGACAGAGGTCCAAAAAGGCGAGGACTTCCTGGAGTCTTTTGATATTCATCCGCTGGGCAGAAAGGACAGAAATACATGAGTGACAACGAAGAGAAAGAAATCATCGAAGAATCCGTGACAGAAGAACCGCCGAAGGCCGAAGAGCAGGCGGCAGACGCGCAGCCGGAAGCGACTGGGGAAAACGAAGCGGCTGCAGAAGAGACCGAGGCGGCAGCTGAGGAAAACGAAGCGGAGGCCGGGGAAAAGACCGAACCGGAGAAAGACGAAGCCGCCCCTGAGAAGCCGTCTGCCCCGAAGAAAGAAAAAAAAGAGAAGAAGCCGGAGTTCATCTATCAGCCGCTGTGGGTCAATCTCCTGACAGTGCTGTGGCTTCCTGTCGTTACGCTGATCTCTGAGTTCTGCTTCGCGCGGCTCATCAGCTATCCGTTCTCCAAGTATACCGTGCTGCTTTCCTTAAGCGCATCCGCGATGATCACGGGCCTGATTCTTCTCATCCCGAACAGAAGATTCCGCGTCATCGCCATCGGCATAATCACACATATATTGACAGTCGTCTATATCTCGCAGTATATCTACTTTCGGATCTTCGGTACGATCTTCGTCTGGGGATCTCTCGCGTCCGGAGGCGCCGGCGCTGTCGTCGAGTATTTCGGCGTCGTCAAGAATGCCATGATCGCTGGCTGGATCGGTATCCTGATCCTTCTTCTCCCGACGATCCTCTACTGGCCCGTCATCCGGAGATTCGTCAGGAAGATCCCGACACCCGGCTGGAAGTATTCCTTTTCCATGATCCTGGCGTTCCTTCTGGTCGCCGTGATCGGACAGCACCTGATCGTGCATGACAGAAAGGGTGCCGCGAACCCGAGACTTCTGTTTCTTTCCGAGTTCTCGCAGGATGCTTCGCTTCGAAGATTCGGACTGCTTCCGACCATGAGCCTGGATTTCCGTATGAATATCCTGGGCATCAAGAAAGAGGAAAAAGCCGAGATCGATGTCGAGGGGATCGTCATCGAGACGATGAGCCCAGAGGAGAAAGAAAAGGCGGGGATGCATGCTGCACCGACAGCGACGCCGGTCCCGACACCGGAGCCGACCCGTGAGCCGGAGGCCACACCGACCCCCACACCTGCACCGACGCCGACACCGACTCCCTATCCGAAGAATGTGATGGATATCGAGTTCGACCTCGAAGAGGATGACGCGACCTACCGCCACATGAACGAGTTCCTCTCCCAGAGAGAACCGACGACACAGAATGAATACACGGGTATTTTTGAAGGGAAGAACCTGATCCTGATCACGGCGGAGGCTTTCTCCGGATACGTCATCGATCCGGAACTGACACCGACCCTTTATAAGCTCTCGACCGAGGGCTTCCGCTTCAATAATTTCTACACACCGATCTGGTACGTCAGTACCTCGGACGGTGAGTTCGTCGAGACGACGGGCCTCATCCCGAAGTCCGGCGTCTGGAGCTATACGAAGATCGCCAAGAACTTCATGCCGTTTGCCTTCGGAAACCAGTTCGCGGCAAGGGGATATAAGACGTTCGCCTTCCACAATAACACGTATGACTACTACCACAGAGACCGCTCCTATCCGGTCATGGGCTACACGTATTACGGACTGGGCAACGGCCTCGATGTCCAGAAGATCTGGCCGGAGTCGGATGTCGAGATGATCGAGAAATCCATCGACTACTATCTTGACGGAAGCGGGGAGCCGTTCCACGTCTACTACATGACGGTCAGCGGCCACCTGGCTTATGCCTTCGGCGACAACCAGATGTCCTCGCGCCACAGAGATGCGGTCAAGGATCTCGACTGCAGTACGGCGGTAAAAGCATATAAGGCCTGCCAGATGGAACTCGACCTCGCGCTGGAGCTCCTCCTTCAGAAACTGGATGAGGCCGGCGAACTCGAGAACACCGTTATCGCCCTCGGCGCGGACCATTATCCTTACGGCCTTGAGCCGAGCGAGTATAACGAGCTCTGCGGAAAGAAGATGGAAGATCCGTTTACACGCTATGAGAACACCTTCATCCTCTGGAGCGGCGACATGACCGAGCCCGTCGAGGTCGATAAATACTGCTGCAGCATGGACATCGCGCCGACACTGGCGAACATGTTCGGACTTACGTATGACAGCCGTCTCTACATCGGCACCGATATCTTCGCACCGGAACCGCACTACGTCATCTTCGACGATAGAAGCTTCATCAACGATAAGATCATGTATAACGCGAGAAACGGCAAGGTCACGGCGCTCGTGGACGAAGACATCACGGAGGAATATGTGAAAGAGTGCATCGAATATGTCAGCGAGCTCTTCTACACATCCTCGCACATTATCGACAAGGACTACTACGGGTATATTTTCCCGGACGGCGTGCCGTGGATGAAGAGGGAAGGATAAGACGCGGATTGATACAAAAACGTGATTTTATGCTGTTTTGTATCAGTAAATTGTGGACCTGACTGATACAAAAAATTGAAAAGAAAGAGTTTTGTATCAGTTTTGGAATCCGATTGCGTCCGGAAGCTGATACAAAACCTCGCGTAAAGGCGTTTTTGTATCAATAGAAGAACTGAAAACTGATACAAAAACACTATTTTCAGCTAGTTTGTATCATTTGGATCCGAAAAACAGTGATACAAAACCAAGTTTTTTCCGTGTTTTGTATCAGTCTGCCTTACTCAGCGCTCTTCTTTCGCTTTGAAAAGATCCTGGTCGGCATTGATGATGAGCTCGGAGGCATCCAGCTGGTCCTCGTAGGTCGAGAAACCGAAGCTCATGGAGATGAAGATCTCCTGATTATCGAGGATCAGGGGCGTCCGGAGGAGTCTTCCCTTGATTCGGCCGGCGAGGACCTTGGCTCCGGAAAGACCGGTATCGGAAAGAAGGAGCGCGAACTCATCGTTTCCGACACGGAAGACATCGTCGGCGGATCTTGAGCAGGACCGGAGGATGTTTGCGACATACTGCAGGATGATGTCCCGGTTTTCCGCACCGTGATCGGCGCAGAGCTTCGTATAATGATCGATATCCATCAATATGATCGAGAATCCGGCACTGTAGCCTCTGCCGCGAACACGCGAGAACAATCGCATGTTACGGTTGATCATCTCTTCGAAATACTTCCGGTTATAAAGCCCGGTGACCTCGTCCACGGTGGAGAGGATCGTGATCCGGGAATTCAGTTCATCGCACTGCTTGTTCTTCTGCATGAGCTTCTGCTCGGTATTCTTCTCTTCGGAGATGTCCCGCGTGATGCTCCAGGTGCCGCGGACTTCGCCCTTATCATCGATCAGGGGATAGATGCAGGTCGAAAGCCAGATGGTCCCGATGGTCGAGCGCGGACCGGACAGCTCGAGGTGCTTCTCGAGGTGAAGGACAGGGGTCTTCTTCTCCATGACGCGGGATTCGCAGAGAGCGTGATCTCTCGCTTCTTCTTCAGAGATAAAATCACCCAGTGTCTTTCCCACGAGTTCTTCGGGCATCTTGTAGCCGAGAAGGCGCGCGAAGGAAGAGGAGCAGGCCGTGTAGCGATGCTCTCTGTCTTTAAAGCAGATCGAGTAGTCGACCTGGTTGAGAAGGGTCTGAAACAGAGTATCCTTCGGAAAATCTTTGAAGAAATCCTCTGAGGAAGATACTTCTTTCGTCATGGTATAGACCTCCCCTTATAGAAAAAGAAGTCAGCGCAGGGCGACTGCGCAGACTACGATAATGCCGATAAGTACGAAAAGGATACAGCATCCGATGGTCGTGATCTTCGAAACATCATGGGATTCGAAAATGACCGGGAAATGCTTCTTCATGAACAGCACGTATTTATCCCACACATCGGAAAACCAGACGGCGATCTTACGGAAGGTGACCTTCATGCGTTCACCGAACGGCATGCCTTTTCTGTATTCGAGCTGTTCGTCGGAATAGGAGAACCGTTCCTTCACTTCCTCTTCGGAAATGATCGTCGCCGTGGAAGGGGCGATCGGACGGCTCTGCGTGCTGGATAATTCTTCATCGATGGACACGAACATGCTGTTCGTGCGGAAAGGATCTTTCTTCTCGGGCTCCTGCTCGACAACGACGCTCTTTGTCTTCCACGCGGGGACCGCGCTTGCCTGGACCGTGTGCAGTTCTTCCATCAGAGGATTCTCCACGGTGGATACCGGAGCACTCACCTCTTCCATGATCTCCGAAGGATCTGCGATGTCATTTTGTTCGCGGCGTGCGGAGTGGCGCATCGGAAAGCTCCTTTCTTCTAGCATCGGATAACGATAGTATATCACGAATGATGAAAATAAAAAGCCAAAACTGCCTCCCGCCGTTAAAGTAGATATATAAAAGTCTCAAAAATGCTGTATAATAGATTAAGCTCTTGAAACGGGAGGCATGGGATGAATCGAGTTTACTTTGACCTTGGAGTATTCACCTATTGGTCCAAAGAGGCGCTTGAGAGTAAGCGTCTGGTCTCCAAAGGCGGGGTTCTCGTTTCAGATGAAGAAGCGCTTTTCGATGTTCTGGACGGATCCGAAAGGGTCGATCCGGATCTTATCGAGATGCTCCGCAATCTTTCCGCGGACGGTTTCGACATGAATATCTGCGATACCCGTCCGGCCGACGAGATCAGGGAAATCCTCGGGGAACTGAATATCAGTTCTTATTTCCACCAGATCGTCAGTGCGGGAAGTGCCGGACCTCTGGCCAACAGTCTTTCGAAGCTTCGAAGCAATGAGGATCTCTCCATATTCGTCGGCTGCAACGGTATCGTGATCGCAGCGTGCGAACTCTGTCAGATCCCCGTGATCGCCTACGGCGAGTATTTCAGGGATTATGCGCAGGAAGCTTTTGCCTGGGCGCTGTATCCGCTGGAGATCGAAGACCAGATCTACACTACGGTGGTCATCCACAGTGTGGCGAGAAGAACGATCGAAAAGAATGCCAGAGTCCTCGGTATCGACGGTATCGATTTTGCGGGCAAGAAGGAATTTGCCGCAAGACTCGGAAAGTACTTTGATTTTCTGGGGAAAGAGTACACGATCGTCAACCTGGAAGACTACCACCGTGCGGTCGAGGCGAGCTACAAAGGCGAGGATCCTGTCGAATCCTACTACTTCAACGGTTTCAATACCGAGAAGCTGATCGGTGAAGTATTAAAGCCGTTTAAGAAGCAGGGCTCGATCGACAAGACCGTTTACTGTCTCGACAGTGAAAATGACGCTTTCGTCAATGAGCTACACTACAAATTATCCGAGGATGGCGTGATGGTCCTGATCGGAACGATGATGTATAGAGAACCGCTTATGCGCTACTTCGATGTGACGGTGTATATGCGCGTGGACTACCGCGAGGCGGAGCACCGGGCTTCACTGATGGATATGCCGCTTTACGGCGATGATCCGGTCGAAGTCTATAAGGCGAAGCACATACCGGCACAGAAGATGTACGTGCAGCGGCACGACCCCTTCGACGGACGCGATTTCGTCATCGATAATTCGAACTATCACCGTCCTTTCTTTATGGAATGAGGAGGTAAGATACAATGCAAAGAGTGCTGGTAATTGGCTGCGGCAAGCTCGCCCGTGCTGTGATACCGCTCCTGTCGAAAAACTCCGTCTATTTCCGCGAGGTGTGCCTCAGCGGCCGCTCGAAGGAAAAGTGCGACACATATAAGAAGAAATACTCCGGGGACAAGCAGAAGATCGTCACCGCATATGCGGATGTCAGAAATATGGAGAAGACGCTTCTCATGGCGAAGATCTATCATCCGGATCTCGTCATCAACCTCACGCCTTCCCACCTGAATCTTCAGGTGATGGATCTGTGCCTCGAGATGGGCGCAAATTACATCGACGCGTCTCTATATATCCCGAAAGGATCTTCGACCTGCGATATCGATGCCGAGTATGCCTATGACAAGAAGTTCCGCGAGAAGGAACTGACCGCAGTCATCGGCTGCGGATTCAATCCCGGCGTGATCGATGCCTTTGCCCAGTATGTCTATATCAAGCAGATGGACGATATCAGAACGATCGATATCCTCGACATGAATGCCGGCACGAATGCGCATCCGTATCTGATGAATACCCCGATGCTGACATCTCTCCGCCAGATCTCTTCCGAGGCCAGAATGTGGTCAAACGGGGAGATCGTGAAGTTCCCGCCGATGAGTACCCAGGCGAAGTATTCCTTCCCGGAGATCGGTAAGAGAAACCTCTTCATGGTCGACCATGAGGTGGTCGATGCTCTCAGCGGCGAAGTTCCGGATGCCACATCGATCCGTTATTTCTCCGCCTTCAAGCGTCCGTTCCTCTCGATGGTCCGTATCCTCAGAGAAGTCGGCATGACGTCCACGACGCCGGTCGATATCGACGGACAGCAGATCACACCTCTGGATTTCCTCTCGGAAGTTATGCCGCAGCAGGAGGACCTCGTCGCGACAGCACGCGGCAAGACCGGTGTAGGTATGCTCGTTCACGGAAGTAAAGAGGGGGCTGCCAAGCAGTGCCTGATCTATACGCTTGTTGATCATCAGGAGTGCTTCGAGAAGTTTGGTGCATCCGCTACCGACTTTATGGGAGCTGCGGCACTGGTCGCCGGTGCGATCATGATCGAGCTGGGTCCCTGGAGAAAGCCGGGCGTACATATGCTGTCGGAATTCGATCCGCTCCCATTCCTTAAAGAATTGCAGAATCAGGGATTTACTTACAAGCTTCTTGAGGATGCACCGGAACTCGATGTTATTTCCGGTTCTTCCGACGAAGAGGAAGACTGACCAGAACCGCCAGCAGAATAAACGAAAGACCACTGATCCATCCGCCAAGAGTACTGCCCGGAGCAGTATAGTGCAGATGGATCAGGCTGTTTCCGGAGGGAAAATCCGAAGCAAGCCAGGCATCCCGGTAAGCATAGA
>LVAN01000063.1 GCA_001604045.1 Clostridiales bacterium Firm_08
CCTTCATGGCGGAGAGCCCGCATCTGTAGTCCGGGATCACCTCGAAAACACCCTTTCTGCCGGGGGTGTTTTCCACATAGTTTTCCGCACAGATGGCGACATATCCGGCATCACCTTCCAGCGGCGCCACTACTTCTACAAAACCACCCGCCCCGAATCGTATCGTGATTTTTGCCTCTTTGATCTTTTTCCCCAGTTTCTTCCTGTCGATCTTAACGGTCAGTTCTTTTCTCGTCCGCGGGGCGACCGTTCCGGATCCCGGGGTCACGCTGACGCCCTTCACGTCGCACTCAGCCGTGTACCGGATCGCCTTGTCGCATCCCGTCGTCAGCTCGATCACGCCTTCAACGGCGCGAGGATCGAGGAAAGAAGGAAGTGTAAGTTCCCGGCGTGTCCAGAAGTATCCTTCCGAGTATTCGCCCGTGCCCGGGACCGACACGATCAGGCGGTCTTTATTCCCGGGGAGAAACGTGTGTACGACCGGATACTGGCAGCCTTCTTCGCACCAGTTCTTAAAGCCGATATGCTCGGAAAGCCCCATACCGTACCACATGCCGCCATGGATCTTATGGAGTTCATCGACCAGTTCCTGATCGAATTCCAGGCATTCGCCGATCCTCTCGGCGAGCGCCATCGCATAGGTGCTGCCCATCTTCGCATACGCATGATTCTGCGTCGTCAGAAGCCACATCTTCTGCACATTGAGATTCGCCATCAGCGGCAGATAGATCAGTTCGTAGAAGCGGTATGCCACATTCTCCGCCAGTTTCGCAGAGGCCGCACCGGTCCTGCCCGCGGCGCCTTTGCCCTCAGCCGCCGCACAGAGCTTGCCATAGAGGCGCGCCGTATCACTCATGAGTTTTTCTATCTGCGCCAGAAGTTCTTCCGTCTCGCCATACGCAAATGGCGCGTACACATCGTCGTTCATGGCTTCCGTTCTTCTCGCAGAAGTGATGCGCGTGTAGCCCAGAAGCAGTTCGGACGCCTTCTTTTTCTGCGCCGGAGAAAGCGTCGTTCCGAAGTATTTTTCTACGAAAAGTTTCGTATATTCATGCGCGCTGTTCCTGTTCGACGTGCCCCATTTTTCAAAGTCATATGCCAGATCGAGGAAGTATGCGAGCGGGTATTCGTTACTGAAGATATCACCGACATTGACGATCCAGAGATCCCGGATCCCGAAGTCATATGCGGTCGTCATCTGCTCCCAGACCTTCGGCAGATGCGACGTGTTGAACCACTCGAAAGAGATCGGGAAGCCATGATAATCAAAGTGGTAGTACATGCCGTAACCGCCCTTGTGGCCGCGCATTTCGGGCGTCGGCACTGTGCGGAGATTACCGAAATTATCGTCGCAGAGCATGAGCGTCACGCCCTCGAGCTCAGGGTCGCCCATCAGTCCCGGCGTCTTCTCGTCGCCATAGAAATACGGCTCGACTTCCTTATAAAGCGCAAGCATCCTCGGCACCTCGTCGAGGTTCTTATTCACGTGCTTTTTGATGAGACGGTTCTGCGTCTTCAGGACCTTCCGCAATAGATTGATGTTATCCGCCAGCGTCGCTTCCTTGCCCATGATGGCCGTGTCCGCCTCGCCGCGCATACCCACGGTGATGACATTTTCGAACTTGCCGGAACGGATCAGGCCGTCCTCCCAGAACTTCGTGATTCCCTTTTCATTCGAAAGAAAATTCCACGCATCGCCGTAGACCGACTTCGGCCCGCGAAGGTACTTGTACTCCTCGCCCTGGCGCAGACACGGCTCATGGTGGGACATGCCCATCACGACGCCCAGCTCGTCCGCGAGCTCACAGTTCTGAAGTCCCGGCCCGTCGTTCGGAAAAATCGCCGACCACATCGCCGGCCACATATAGTTGCCCTTCAGTCTCAGCAGCAGCTCGAAAACATGCTCGTAGCATTTCGCGTTGAACCCGCCGAAGCGTTTATTGCACCAGGTCCCGAATGCCGGCCATTCATCGTTGATGAAGAATCCGCGGAATCTCACCGAAGGCTCTTTCGACACAAATTCATATTTCGCGGAAAGTGTGAATGCCGTCTTCTTTTCCGGCTGCACATCCAGCCAGTCGATAAACGGCGACACACCCAGCATCTCCGACAGCGCGAACAGTCCGTAGATCGTGCCCCGCTTGTCGGAACCTGCGATCAGAAGTGCGCACGTTTCTTTCCCGAAAAGCACCTCTCCAGGAACTTTTTCGATCACTTTATGCAGATAGACTTCCCGCTTCCCGGCGATCTTTGCCGTGTCGGCAAGCCCAGATTTTTCAAGCTTTGTAAGAATGTTACGTGCGCCGGCGTCCTTCTTCGCGCCCGGCTTTGCCGACCGGGCCACGGCGGCTTTTGCGCCCACGCCAGCCGCGCCGCTTCCGGCCATGCTGACCAGGATCGGGAACTCGATCCGCTCCCGCGCACGCTTCGCCTCAGAGGTGCTTCTGCCAAGGAAGTCCAGAGAATAGATCTCCGGGGCCGCACCAAAAACAGCCAGAAGGTCTTTTTGCACCTTTTCCGTGATCTTTACGACCCCGGACGGCACGCCCGAATCGATGACAAATGCGGTTTTTCCGCTCTTTATGTTCTTTGCTGATAATTCATACTGCATAGGAATACCCTGCCTTTCGCCGGCTTCCATACAAGTATATCACACTTTATTTTCCGGGAACGGATCCAGTGCCGAAAGCTCACGGAATACTGTGTCGATCTTGTCTCTTATGGCTTCGGCCGTGGCCTCATAGGACTTGGTCTTCTCAATGATCGTATTCTTCGTTTTGGCGACGCGGCTGATCGCTTCCTCGTATCTTTCGATCTCGCGGAGTTTGCCCACCATGAAAAAGATGATGAGCCCGCCGATGATCGCCGGGATGATCGCCAGCGCCAGGAGGATCTCTTTATCGTTCGCATGGGCCCTGTCCCAATTCTCCTCATTCTTGATTCTCTGGGACTCCTTACGCTCCTCATCGGCATATTTAGCAAAGCCTCTGATGTCATTGCCTTGTCCAATAGCAATAACCCCCTCGCCCGGAATATAGACATGAGACGGGCGGTACGTGGTAGTGCTTGTGGTCTCCTCCTCAGGCTTCTTCGCATATGGATTGCTCGACAGAGCCCAGCCAATGCCCGCGAGAATGAGGCACCAGATAACAAAGATCACGATCACGCCTTTGATGACGAGCATCGGATGCAGCGAGACTGTCGAGTTTTTTTCGATGGGATCGGGAAGCACGACATAAGTATCAAATCCCTGCTCCGAAAGGTTCCGGATCTCCCTGTTCTTCTTGTTTCTCTCGCTTTTGCTCTCATCGATCCGGGCGACCGTTTCCTTATACTCTTTTCCCAGATCGAACAGTTCTTTTAGTTTGGAAAAATAGCCCGTGTGCTCGCTCTTGGCATTCTCCAGAGCAGCGTCGGCCTCTTTATCGACTCTTCCGTACGGAAGTGTGCGCAGACGGTTCGGCGACTTAAATTCATCCATGCTCTTCGCACTTGCCGCCACCAGGATCTTTCCGCGGAGCGCGAGAAAATTGTGCGGCTCTTTGGTCAGCATGAAATCGTATGCAGTATTGGCAGAGATATATTCGCCTGCCTTGAGAGATTGTG
>LVAN01000064.1 GCA_001604045.1 Clostridiales bacterium Firm_08
CAGGCGGCTCCTTTTCTCGAGGGAAGAAACGGATGTACGATCGTACTTCCGGGTGACGCCCCCCTGATCACTTCCGATACGATTTCCAAAGCACTGGAGATGTTCGAGCAGGGTGATTACGGTGCCGTCATCATCACCGGCCTGGCACCGGACCCGAAGGGATACGGACGTGTCATCAGAAACAATGAGGGCAACGTCGTCAAGATCGTCGAGCACCGTGACTGCACGGAAGACGAACTGAAGGTCAATGAGATCAACTCTTCGATCTACTGCTTCAAGACACCGCTCCTTCTTTCCGCGCTCGGCCGCATCGATGCGAAGAATGCGCAGAAGGAATACTACCTGACCGATACCATCGAGATCCTGATCCGTGACGGCCATAAGGTCGGCGCATATGTCGCGGACTTCGATGAGACACGCGGCGTCAACGACCGTGTCCAGCTCCAGGAAGTCGGCAAGATGCTCAACAGAAGGACCTGCCTGAAGCTGATGCAGCAGGGTGTCCAGATCGTGGATACCGAGACGACTTGGATCGCGGATACCGTCGAGATCGGTAAGGATACGATCATCCTTCCCGGATCGATCCTTCTCGGGAATACGATGATCGGAGATGAGTGTGTCATCGGTGAGAATACACGTCTCGAGAACGTAAGAGTCGGTGACGGAACGACGATCGACAACTCGATCGCTTCGGACTGTGATGTCGGAAAGAACTGCCGTATCGGACCATACTCTCATCTGCGTCCGGATACGATCCTGAAAGATAATGTCACCATCGGTGCTTATGTAGAAGTCAAGAACGCGACCATCGGCGATTATTCCCGTGCCCGCCACCTGACCTATGTCGGTGATGCGAAGGTCGGAAAGAACGTCAACTTCGGCTGCGGTACTGTGACCTGTAACTACGATGGTATGGACAAGACCTGGTGCGTCATCGGCGATAACGTATTTATCGGCGGTAACAGCAACCTCATTTCTCCGGTAACTCTGGAAGAGAACTCCTACATCGCTGCAGGTTCCACCATCACGGAAGATGTTCCGGAGCTGGGTCTTGCGATCGCCAGATCCCAGCAGGTCGTCAAGGAGAACTGGGTGGCCAAGAAGAACCGTTCCCGTGCGTCTACTGTTATCCAGCCGGATAAGAAGCGCACGAGCGGCATGTGATCCGATGCTGTTCCGAAGAAAACGAAATAAGGAAGACGACTGGACGGCGAAAGGTGAAAACATGTGGCTGATCGTGGGCCTGGGAAACCCGGGCAAAGAGTATACTTCCACCTTCCATAACTGCGGCTTCATGACGCTGGAAGTTCTTGCGCAGAAGCACAATATCCGGGTCGACAAACTCAAGTGGAAAGGCGAATACGGAAGAGGAACGATCCAGGGGGAAGACTGTATCCTCCTGCGTCCGCATACCTTCATGAACCTCTCGGGACAGAGCGTGATCGAGGTCATGCGTTTCTTTAAGATCCCGCTCGACCACCTGATCGTCATCTATGACGATATCGATATCGCAAGAGGAAAGATCCGCGTCAGATCGAGCGGATCGGCCGGTACACATAACGGCATGAAGTCCGTGATCTACTGTGTCGAATCCCAGGATTTCGCGCGCGTCCGGATCGGCTGCGGGCCGGTCCCCGAGCACTGGGATCTCGCGGATTTCGTATTGTCGGCGATCCCGAAGGACGAGCAGGAAACGATGCTCAAGGCCTTCGAAGAAGGAGCACAGGCAGTCGAGGATATCCTCTCCGGGAAACCGATCCCGGGTGGAAGAAACAGAGGCGGGAGGCAGTAAATGATATTTCTTCCTGCTATCGAAAAGATGCTCAGAGAAGCTTTCATCGACCCTGCCTTTATGGAGCTGGTCGATTCTTTTTCTGCGAAAAAAGGACACGTCAATCTGACCGGAATGACCGAGACGCAGAAGGCCTTTCTGATCGCAGCCGCGACACTGTATCAGTATGAAAATGATATGTCTTCCGCTTCAGGGAAAGCTACTGGAAAGGACGATATCCCGATCCCGGTGATCATCGTCTCCGACGAACTTTCCGCACGGAAAATGAAATCCTACCTGGATGCTTTTTTCGAGAAAGAAAGTGTGATCCTTCGTGGCAGGGAGACGCATCTTTCCGCGGTCTCCGCATCGAGCCGCGAGATCGAGCAGGGACGTGTCAGGGCACTCATCAAGTACGGCACACGCGACTGCGGATGCCTGATCATCACGGCCGGCGCGCTTCTGACGAAGATGCTCCCGATGGGACGCTTCATGAGTACGACGGTCCAGCTCCGTCTCGGGAAGAGACTTCCGCCGGAGGACCTTTCCCAGACACTGACCTCCATGGGATATGTCAGGACCCGTGAGGTCGAGGGCGTGGGCGAGTTCTCGAGACGAGGCGATATCTTCGACTTCTTCCCGGCGGGATCCGATATGGGTATCCGCATCTCTTTCTTCGATGATGAGATCGACCAGATCAAGAGATTCGACCTTAAGACCCAGCGATCCGAAGAGCAGCTCAAAGAATTCACGATCCTTCCGGCATCCGAACTTCTTCTCCCGAGAAAAGACTGGGAGAGGCTTGCCGATAAGATGGTCAGTATCGGAGATGCCGCCGCGGCAAAAGCAGCCGCATGCGGTGCGGAAAGAAACAATATCGATTCCATGCTCCGCATGATCGGAAAAGAGAGTGAAGGCCTCCGCGCCGGAGGGTCATTCTCCGGATGGGAAAAATGGGCAGCCGTGCTCGAAGAAAAGACAGAGTGCATCCTGTCCTTTGTAAGAGCAATGGGAGATACCGTATACCTCAACGAATTTGCTCAGGTCCGCTCCAGAATGGACGGCGTGGCGGCTGATTTTGAAACAAGATTCCGGACGGCTTTTGAAAAAGGACTGATCCCGAATGAATGCTCCATGGCACTTGGAAGCATCCCGGATACGCTACGTGAGCTCGACAGAAAACAGGTCATCGCGATGGCGGTCCTGCCGAGCAGTAATAACGGACTTCCCGGAGGAATCCGTATCAGCATCCCGGGCTCGGCCTGCAACAGTTACAGGGGGCACGAAGATGCACTTTCCGACCTGATCGCCGAAAGAAATAAAGCCGGGAAAAACACATATATCATGAGCGGCACGGGAAACCGCGCCGAAAAACTCAGAACGTTCCTTTTCGAAAAGAACAGTATGCCGGTGCTGCTCAGTAAGCCGCTTCCGAACGGCTTCGTCTATCCGGCGATCGATCTTCTGATGATCGGTACGCAGGATATTTTCGGTGTTGATAGGGGCATCAAGAAGAAGAAAAAAGGCGGCATGACGATCGACCTTTTCTCGGATCTTGTTCCGGGCGAGCTGGTCGTCGATGATGAAAACGGTGTCGGCCGGTATGACGGCCTTGTAAACCTCGAAGTCGAGGGAACGAAGCGCGACTATCTGCAGATTACTTATGCCAATGACGACCATCTCTATATCCCGATGGACCGTCTCGATCACATCCAGAAATATGTCGCTTCCGACGGACGGACACCGAAGCTCGCGCGCCTCGGAAGTGCGGAGTGGAGCAAGTCGGTCAGCCGCGCGAAAAACTCTATCAAACAGCTCGCCTTTGACCTCGTCGAACTCTACGCGAAGAGGCAGGCGGTCGACGGGTATTCCTTCTCGCCGGATACGGTCTGGCAGGCACAGTTCGAGGACGATTTCCCGTATCAGGAGACTGAGGATCAGCTGACGGCGATCAAGGAGATCAAGAAGGATATGGAATCGAAAAGATCCATGGACAGACTCCTCTGTGGCGACGTCGGATTCGGAAAGACGGAGGTGGCTTTCCGTGCGATCTTTAAGTGCGTCATGGACGGAAAACAGGCGAT
>LVAN01000065.1 GCA_001604045.1 Clostridiales bacterium Firm_08
AAGAGAAGATGGAAAAGGAGGACATGCACTTTGAAGATACTTGCATGTGACACATCCAATAAAGCCTGCTCCGTCTGCCTGTGGGAAGACGGAAGAGCGATCGATACCAGATTTAGAAATGACGGACTGACGCACTCACAGACGTTCATGCCGATGATGCATGACCTGATGGAGAAGAATAGCTGCGCCTACGAAGACCTCGATCTTCTTGCCTGCACCGTCGGGCCGGGTTCTTTTACCGGGATCCGCATCGGCGTATCTGCGGTCAAGACGATGGCACTCGTGCTCGGGCAGCCCGCCGTCCCGGTTTCTTCCCTGGAAGCAATGGCATGGCCGTTCCGGGAAGAGGACGCACTGGTCGTCTCGCTGATCGACTGCCGGAATCACCGCGCCTGGGCGGCAGCGTACTACAAAGGTGAGCAGATCCTTCCGGAGACTGCCTCCGACGTTTCGGAGATCCGTGAGAATTGCCTTGCCTGGAGAGAGAAAAACACCCCCGGGAAGAAGATCCTGCTGATCGGGACCGGCGCAAAACTTTTCCTGGAAACCGAGGTCCCGGATACGGAATATAGAGAAGGCTTTGATGAGATCCTGCCGGAGAGCGTGGCCGCAGTGGCGGAAAAAACTGCGGACGGAAAAGATGCGGATATGCTTCTTTCGGAGTATCCGTCTGCCGCGCTGATGCCTGTTTATCTCAGTAAGACGCAGGCGGAGAGAAATGCCGGCGAGCAGGGAAAAGAAGTGAAGGAGATACCGATCCGCTATTACAGTACGAACGACTGAACGCACGATCCGGGAAGCCCGGCGCGAAAGATAAGCGTGGGACGTGGCCGGAAGCGAAAGGAGGCCGGGAAGATGCAGGTGCTTTTTGAAAGGGCAAAGAAGGAAGACCTCAGGGAGATCCATGAGATCGAGATCGCTTCGTTCCCGGATCCATGGAGCGTGGATTCGCTGTGGGCATTTGCCTCGGATGAGCAGATCCGGACACTGGTGTGCGCCAGGGAAAAAGAGACTGGCGAGCTTGTCGGCTACTATGCGCTCCAGTATGTGATGGATGAGGCGGAGATCGCGATCATCGCAGTAAAGAGAAAGTTCAGGCGACAGGGCCTCGGCAGGCTCCTTCTTGAGGAGATCCGAAGCTTCGCGATCGGGCGCGGGATCACGAAGATCCACCTGGAAGTGAGATCCGAAAACGAGGCCGCGGTACACCTATACCGCTCTTTCGGTTTCCTCGAAGTGGGAAGAAGAAAGAACTATTATGAGGCCCCGAAAGACGACGCGATCCTCTTTACATTTTCTATTTGACAGATTGACAAGAAAACACCCCCCGAGCAAGTGTTTTTCACGCAAAAACACGAAAATGACTGCGCGCAGTTGTCAAACGATTGACATTGAACATAAGTGTCCATATACTTTGCTTGTAGGCTAAAAAGCGGAGTTTGCGCAGTTTGCCGATACACCGGAAAACACGCGCGGACAAGAAATATACACGAACTCGAGGAGGAAGAAACATGGTTTCTCAGACAGTTACTTTTCAGTGTGATGAAGCACTCCAGATGAAGGCGGTTGCGATCCTTATCCAGAAGGCTTCTGCATTCAAGAGCAGCATCTATCTTACCAGATCCGGCAGACGCGCAAACGCGAAGAGCCTTCTCGGTGTTATGTCTCTCGGTATCGAGAATGACGCAGAGATCGAAGTGACTGCGGACGGTATCGATCAGGAAGAAGCCATCGATGCATTGGTAGGATATCTTAAAGATCCGAAGATCCAATGAGTGGTGACGCAGTTTCCAAATTCGACGCAAGATTAGATATAGTACCTACGGATCCGGGAGTGTACCTGATGAAGGACGCCTCGGATTCTGTCATTTATGTGGGAAAAGCGAAGAATCTCAGGAACCGCCTGCGTTCCTATTTCGGTAAGAACCCGCAGGGCAACGCCAAAGTTCTCGCCATGATCTCCCATGTGGCCGATTTCGAGTATGTCGTCGTCGGCTCCGAGCTCGAGGCACTCCTTCTCGAGTGCAATCTCATCAAAAGATACCAGCCCCACTATAACATCCTTCTCCGTGACGACAAGGGCTTCCCCTATGTCTGTATCACGATGCAGGAGGAGTATCCGCGCATCATGAAGGTTTTCCGTCCCGACAAGAACATGGAAGGCGCGAAGTACTACGGACCGTTCCTCGGCGGCGACCTCTACCGTGCGCTCCAGGCACTGCGCGATATCTTCCCGACGAAGACCTGCCGGAAAGTCCTTCCGCGCGATATCGGAAAAGAACGCGCCTGTCTCAATTACCATATCGGCCGCTGTGTCGGCCCCTGCCGCGGCGATGTCTCCGCGGAGGAATACAGAAAAGTTATGGAGGATATCTGCCGGTTCTTCGAAGGAAAGTATGACGGGATCCTCCGCGATCTTCAAGCTCAGATGGATGAAGCTTCCGAAGCTCTTGATTTTGAAAAAGCAGCTGTTTACCGCGACCGTCTGCAGGCGCTGCGGACAGTGATGGCGAGCCAGAATGTATCGTTCCCCAGGGAGTCTGACCGTGACGCGGTCGGTTTCTTCCGTGATGCGGGCGAGATGTGCTTTAGAAAACTCGAGCTCCGTGGCGGCCGTATCATCGGTTCATCCACGTATTTCCTGAAAGATGAAGGCGAATCGGAAGAGAGTCTTCTCGAAGCTTTCCTGATGCAGTACTATCCGACGGCGGCAGAGATCCCGAAAGAGATCCTGGTGTCGATCGGTCTCGAGGATCACGACACTGTCGAGCAGGCGATCTGCGATATGGCAGGACACAAAGTTTCGCTTCATGTGCCGCAGAGAGGCGACGGCGCACGCCTTCTTGAGATGGCAAATGCGAATGCGAAAGAAGCACTCCGCCGCCGTATCCTCCGTGTCGGCACGTCCCAGCAGAGCGTCGGGACGGCACTTGCTCTCCTTCGTGATAAACTTGATCTGCGCGATGTTCCTTCCCGCATCGAGTCCTACGATATCAGTAACCTCGGAAACGACGACCGCTGCGGCGGTATGGTGGTATTTACCGACGGGCGTCCGGACAAGCAGGCCTACCGCCTTTTCAAGATCAAGACGGTCGAAGGCCAGGATGACTATGCGTCTATGAAGGAAGTGCTGACACGGCGTTTCGCACACTCCGGCGACGAGAAGTTTGCGAAGATGCCGGACCTGATCCTCGCTGACGGTGGTCTCGGGCAGGTGCATGCGATCTACGAAGTGCTCACCGAACTCGGCCTCTCCGATAAGATCCAGCTGGCAGGTATGGTCAAGGATCGAAGACACAGAACGCACGGCTTGGTGACGCTCGACGGCGAGACGATCGATCTGGCGGAAGATGCGAGAGAAGACGAGGACATGATGGTGCTTTTCCGTCTGATCACCGGCATCCAGAATGAGGTGCACCGCTTCGCGATCTCGTACCAGAGAAAGCTCAGCAAAAAGAGAAATCTCACCTATTCGCTCGAGACGATCCCCGGTATCGGTACCGCCAAGCGAAAAGCACTCATGAAGCAGTTCGGCTCGATCAAGGCGATCTCGAAGGCGACAAAAGAAGAACTGATGCAGGCGGAACGCATTTCGGAGAAAGACGCGGAAGCGATCCTAAAGCATTTTCAGAAGGACTGAACGCCAAATATGGTATGATATTTTCAGAAAGAGGCCTATAGAAAGGAGCCGGAACTTGAGTATATTCGCCATTGCAGATCTGCATCTCGGACTGTCTGTCGATAAACCGATGGATGTTTTCGGGCCTGCCTGGAATGACCACGTTTCCCGGCTCGAGGAGAACTGGCGTGCGAAGATCAGACCGGAGGATACGGTCCTGATCCCGGGGGATATTTCCTGGGGGATCTCGATGGAGGAAGCGCTCGCCGATCTAAAGTTTATCGAGTCTCTTCCGGGTACGAAGATCCTGAGTAAAGGCAATCACGATTACTGGTGGGGCACCACGAAAAAGGTCGAAGATTTTATGGCCGCCAATGGCCTGACATCCATGAAGATTCTGAAGAATAAGGGCTTTGTCGTCGAGAATACACTCATCGCCGGCACCCGCGGATGGATCCTGCCGGAAAATCCCGAGAGCAAAAAGGACGATGAGAAGATCTATCTGCGCGAGGTCGGCCGCCTCGAAAGATCGCTTGTCGATTCTCTCTCTGCTTTTGAAGCAGGAGAAGTTCCTTCGGCAGAAGCACCGGTCAAAGAAGCGGAGCCGGATATTACTTCCGTCAGGAGAATCGCCATGCTTCACTATCCGCCGATCTATGATCCCGGGCGCGAGAATGGTTTTACGGAGACGCTGGAGAAGTACGGCGTGGACTTGTGCATCTACGGACACCTGCACGGAAGGGCCCACCAGAGTGCTTTTAACGGAGAGAAAAACGGGGTCTCCTACCGCCTGATCGCGGCAGATTACTTAAAATTCGATCCGATCGAAGTGTAAAATACCAAAAAAGGCGACCTGAAAATTTTTTGTAACGCCTGCGGCTGTAAGGAAAAATGCGAATTTCACACTTGCAAGATTTTGCGCCCTGTACTATAATTCTATGTACCAAAAATGCGCCCTGCAGCACCTTTTGCCGCAGCAGCGCATATCTTTACGAAACGGGGTCTTTTTCATGGCATTCAGCATGACGGGCTATGGCCGGGCCGAAGCAACTTATGTGACACGGCGCTATCTG
>LVAN01000066.1 GCA_001604045.1 Clostridiales bacterium Firm_08
TGACGCGGGATCAAGAGACAAATACTATGCCGGAAACAGCGCCGGCGATGAGCTTCGCGAGCTCACGCTGAAGAACATCTTCAAGACGCCACTCATGTTCCGCTCTGGCACGAAGACGCTCTACAGCGACCTCGACTACATGATCCTCTGCTACGTGGTCGAAGAAGTCACCGGCAAGAGGATGGATGAATTTCTGGAAGAGACATTCTGGAAGCCTCTCGGGCTGACACACATCACATATAACCCGCTTATAAACGGTTTTACCAAGGACAGCTGCGCGGCGACAGAGCTCGAAGGCAATACCCGTGACGGACGGATCGATAAGTCCGGCGCTCGTAAGGGCACCGTCCAGGGTGATGTCCATGATCCGGTCGCTTACTACTGCATGGGCGGCATCTCCGGCCACGCGGGACTCTTTTCCAATGCGGAGGATCTTGCGGTCCTGGCTTCGGTCATGCTGACCGGAGGTTACGGCGGGCACCGTTTCTTCTCGCAGGATGTTATCGACATGTTCACGTCGCTTCACGATGTGGACGGCCCGGGCTATGCGCTCGGCTGGTGGCGCGAAGGCGACCATACGCGCGATTACTACTTCGGATCCGTCACGGATTCCAATGTCTTCGGGCATCAGGGCTTTACGGGCCCCGTGACCATGATCGATCCGGAAAATGAGCTCGTCGTCGTGATCCTCACCAATAAGATCCACAGTAAAGTCATGAAGGGGGACGATGCGCCGAGCGCCTACGAAGGCAACGTCTATACGACGCCATGGATGGGCTTCATCGCGGAGATCCTCGAGATCGGCCGCGACGGACAGAAAGTCGACGACAGCATCTGGCAGAGCCTCGTGGACGATATGGCCGAGGACTACATGAAGACCATCACGGAGCATAACGTCACGAACCACGACGATCCGAGGTGGAAAGCCTACGAAGCACTGAAGGCGGTCGAGATCTGACCGCCTTTTCATTTTTTATGATTTCTTTCCGTTTCCCACTTGTGCTCTCCGGTGACCGTGTTATAATAAAAGAAAATATGTTCGGTTAATGTAAAAAGGAGAGTGAGAAGGATGGACAGATGCTATATCGCGATCGATCTGAAGTCCTTCTATGCCAGCGTCGAGTGCGTCCAGCGCGGCCTCGATCCGCTGGACACGAACCTGGTTGTGGCCGATCCGACGAGGACCGAGAAGACGATCTGCCTTGCGGTCTCGCCATCGCTTAAGAGTTACGGGATCCCCGGTCGTGCGCGTCTCTTCGAGGTCATCCAGAGAGTAAACGAAGTCAACCAGGAAAGGTATTATCTTTCCTCGGCAAAAGCACCCGTTAAGAAGAGTCATTTCGATCACGAGCTGAAGGCGGATCCTTCTCTGGCGGTGGACTTTATCATCGCGCCGCCACAGATGGCGAAGTATATGTCAGTCAGTGCGAAGATCTACGAGACGTATCTCAAGTATGTGGCACCTGAGGATATCTTCGCGTACTCGGTCGATGAGGTCTTTATCGATGCGACCGGATACCTGAAAACCTACGATGTGCCGGCACACGATTTTGCCCGCATGCTTATCCAGGATGTCCTGAAGACGACAGGGATCACGGCGACCGCGGGGATCGGCACGAATATGTATCTTTGTAAAGTCGCGATGGATATCGGGGCGAAGCATATCCCGGCGGATAAGGACGGCGTGCGTATCGCCGAACTGACGGAAGAGAAGTATAAAGAGTCGCTCTGGGATCATCAGCCGCTGACGGATTTCTGGCGTGTGGGGCGGGGCATCGCCCGAAGGATCGAGAAGCTCGGGATGCGCACGATGGGCGATATCGCGCGCTGTTCTCTTGACCGGAAGACGATCGGTCTCCTTTACGATGCACTAGGAAAGAACGCGGAGCTCCTGATCGACCATGCCTGGGGGATCGAGCCGACGACGATCGCGGATGTGAAGGATTACCAGCCGAAGAATAACAGCATCTCCACAGGGCAGGTCCTGAAGGAAGCGACTGACTATGCGACGACGAAGCTGATCGTGTGGGAGATGGCCGATGTCCTGTCGCTCGATCTTGTAGAGAAAGGTCTTGTCACGGATCAGATCGTACTTACGGTCGGCTACGACCAGAAGTCCCTCGAGAGCGGCAGCTATCAGGGCGAAGTTAAGATGGATTTTTACGGAAGAGTCGTGCCGAAGCATGCACACGGTTCGACGAATCTGAACGCACATACTTCCTCCACGAAGAAGATCACGGAAGCGACGGTGGAACTCTTTGAGCGGATATACGACAAGTCTCTATATTCGAGAAGGATCTGTATCGCTGCCTGTAATGTCTTCCCGGAAGGAAATGTTCCGGAGAACCGGCAGTACCGACAGATGAGTCTTTTCGATCTGGCAGCGCCCGAGGAGGAGAAGGAGAATGAGGAGAAGTCGGAAAAGGAACGCGCACTTCAGGAAGCGATGATCGAGATCAAGAAGAAGTTTGGGAAGAATGCTGTTGTTAAGGTAAAGAACCTGAGTGAGGGCGGTACGGCGATTGAGAGAAATAAGCAGATCGGAGGTCATAAAGCATGAGTAGATATGATGACATCCGGCATCTTGAGCGCCCACAGTATCCCGATCTTCCGCCTATGCCGATTCATGACCGGGCGGCGCAGTTCTCGCCGTTTGCCGCGCTGGTCGGCTATGACGATGCCGTCGCCGAGACGGAGCGCCTCACGGACAGAAGGAGAGAGATGTCGGAAGAAGAGACAAGGGAACTGAACGAGATGCTTCAGGTGCTCACAGAACGACTTGCTGAAGATCCGAAAGACCATCCGAAGATCCTCGTCCTTTATTTCATACCGGATGAAAAAAAGTCCGGCGGAAGATACGAGGAGAAAGAAGGAACGATCAGAACGATCGACACTTACCACAGGACGCTTGTGTTTACGGACGGGGAGACGATCCCGATCGATGTATCCTATTCGATCCGGATGAAAGACGGGACGGTATAGTGACCGCGAAAGTATATTGATCCTGCCCGGCCGGGAGCATCCCGGAACCGGGTTTTCTTTTGTCTAATATGTGCAAAAGCAGCCACGCCTTTCCGTGAAATGTGACGAAAATATGAACAAAGGGCACATCATATGTTGCGAAATTGTGAACGACATGATATATTGCGCAATATGAGGATGAAGGCGTGTTTTTGGGGAAGAACACAAAAATATCTATTTGGGGGTTTTCTTCGTGAACTATGCATCATCGTGCCGTCAGAAATTAATCAGCTTTTTTCTAGTTATCACTTTACTTTTCACACTCGTTCCGGCAACAGTCAATGCGGATGCTTCGATTACGATCGACGTTGATTTTTCCGCTGCGTGTTCAGTCCAGAATGACCTGAGTATGGTCTACTACTGCAAGATCAATACACCGGGGGACTTCACCAATATCCGTCTCCGTGTGCAGAAACAGACTTTTCAGAAGAATGACCCGGTCTGGACCTGGGAGACAACCACTATTACCGACTAT
>LVAN01000067.1 GCA_001604045.1 Clostridiales bacterium Firm_08
GACGACTATATCAAGGTATTCAAACACAACAAGGAGGGCCTTAACGGCAAGTACAAGATTGCCGGGCAGGTGCTGCTGGGACTGGCCGTGGGCCTGACCCTTTACCTCACCGCCGACCAGGGGGTGAGCTACAGCCGCACCACCATCCCCTTCTTCAAAGGGAACGAGTTCGACTACAAGTGGCTGATTCCCTTCTCCGGACAGTTCGTGCGCGCCCTGCAGGGCGGCCTTTACGTGCTGGTCATCACCTTCATCATCACCGCCTGCTCGAACGGCACCAACCTGACCGACGGCATGGACGGCCTGGCAGCCGGCGTTTCGGCCATCGTGGGTGCGACGCTGGGTGTACTGGCATACGTGTCGGGCCACACCGGATTTGCAGAATACCTGAACATCATGTTCCTGCCCAATGTGGGCGAGATGACGGTCTATATCAGCTGCTTCGTGGGTGCGCTGCTGGGTTTCCTGTGGTACAACGCCTACCCGGCCCAGATATTCATGGGCGATACGGGCAGCCTGGCGCTGGGCGGTATCATCGGAGTCTTCGCCGTGCTCATCCGCAAGGAACTGCTGCTCCCCATCCTCTGCGGCATCTTCCTGGTAGAGAGCCTTTCGGTGATTATCCAGCGCTGGTATTTCAAGCGCACCAAGAAGAAATACGGCCAGGGGGTCCGCATCTTCCGGATGGCCCCCCTGCACCATCATTATCAGAAAGAAAACCCGGATGCGCTCCTGCAGCGGCCCAAAGGAGTGCTTCCTGAAAATAAAATCGTAGCACGCTTCTGGATTATCTCCATCCTCCTGGCCGTGCTGAGCATCATTACCCTGAAAATCCGATAGAAAAAGATATGAAGAGAATCGTCATATTGGGCGGCGGAGAGAGCGGAGTCGGATCCGCAGTTCTGGCAAAAGTCAAACAGTTCGATGTGTTCCTCTCCGACAGCGGCACGCTGAAGGAGAGCTACAAGGAGACCCTGCAGCAGTATGGAATCCCCTTTGAGGAGGGACGTCACACGGAGGCGCTGATCCTCAACGCCGACGAAGTCGTCAAGAGCCCGGGCATTCCGGATACGGCTCCGATGGTGGCGGCGCTCCGCAAGCGCGGCGTCAACATCATCTCCGAGATTGAGTTCGCCGGCCGCTACGACACCGCCAAGAAAATCTGCATCACCGGCAGCAACGGCAAGACCACGACCACCTCGCTAATCTACTACCTGCTCAGGAACGCAGGGCTGGACGTTGGGCTGGGCGGCAATATCGGAAAGAGCTACGCGATGCAGGTCGCGCTCGAGAAACACGATATTTACGTGCTGGAACTCAGCAGTTTCCAACTGGACGGCATGTACGATTTCAAGGCCGATATCGCCGTGCTGCTGAACATCACGCCGGACCACCTGGACCGCTATGACTACAAGATGCAGAACTACATCAACGCCAAGTTCCGCATCACCCGCAACATGAGCAAGGACGACTGCTTCATCTTCTGCTCCGACGACGCCATCACGATGGGCGAGCTCGACAAGATCGTGCTGCAGGCCAAGAAACTCCCCTTCACCCAGGAGGGCAAGGTGGATGAAGGCGCCTACACGGAGAACGGCAATATGGTGGTGGCCTACGCGGGCAAAAAGTTCGAGATGCCGATCGACGAGATCAACATCAAGGGGCGCCACAACGTCTACAACTCGATGGCTGCGGCCATCGCCGGCAAGATCATGCACATCACCGACCACTCCATCCGCGACTCGCTGATGAGTTTCCAGGGGGTGGAGCACCGGATGGAAAAGGTGCTTTCGGTCGGCGGCGTGCTCTACATCAACGACTCCAAGGCGACCAACGTCAACTCCACGTGGTACGCGCTGGAGAGCGTCCATGCGCCGATCATCCTGATTCTGGGCGGCAAGGACAAGGGCAACGACTACGAACCCATCTACGACCTGGTGCGCGAGAAGGTGCGCGCGATCGTCTGCCTGGGTGTGGACAACAAGAAGATTCACGAATGCTTCGAAGACAAGGTGGAGGCCATCTACGACACCCTCTCCGCAGAGGAGTGCGTCCGCCAGTGCGCCGAGATCGCCGAGCCGGGCGACACGGTGTTGCTCTCCCCCTGCTGCGCAAGCTTCGACCTGTTCAAGAGCTATGAAGACCGCGGCCGCCAGTTCAAAGAGGCCGTCCGGAGACTATAATACCTGAATGATGGAAGCCCAGGAACTGTTACAGAAGATTCCCAAACCGAAGCTGCGGGGCGACAAGGTCCTTTGGATCTGTGTCATGCTCTTCGCGATGATTTCCGTGCTCGCGGTCTTTTCGTCGAGTTCGTTCATCGCGAACCGGATGGATACCTCCAAGACGACCATCTTCTTCAGCCAGTTGAAGTTCGTGGCCCTGGGATTCTTCACGCTGCTGGTCTTCTACCTGGTGCCGATGCGCCTCTACCGCCGGGCCGCCTTCGCGGTGTTCGTCATCACGCTGGTGGGTCTGGTAGCTGCCATGCTCTTCGGCGCGGACATCAACGGTGCCAAGCGCAGTTTCCGGATAGCCGGATTCACGGTTCAGCCGCTCGAATTTGCCAAGATCGGCCTGATTCTCTACCTGGCCAAGGCGCTGGAACTCTGGAAAGACAGTCTGGGCACCCTGAAGGATTACTTCTTCAAGCTGCTGGTACCGATTGGCGTCACCTGCATCTTCGTGCTGCCGAACAGTGCCTCCACGGTGCTGCTGCTGGGACTGCTGAGTTTCCTGATCATGTTTTTTATGGGCGTAAAGCCCAAATACCTGCTGCTGACCATTGCAGCAGGTGTGGCTGCCATCGCGCTGGTGGTGCTGGTCTACAATGTGGCCTACGCCGGAAAGACGCATCCCCCCGGAGAGAGACCCGGGAAAGTCGAGAGTTTCTTCAACCGCGTGGGAACAGCCCAGAGCCGCGTAATGAACTTTGTGACCGGCGTCAAAGTCGACGAAGAGGAGGCTTCTGAAACCCTTTCTCAGGAAGAGGTGGAGAAGATCCGCGACACCAAGCGCCAGAGCATGAACGCCAAGATTGCCATCTCGCAGGGCGGTCTGATCGGCAAAGGTCCGGGCAAGAGTACGCAGCGCTATTCGCTCTCGATGGCCTTCTCCGACT
>LVAN01000068.1 GCA_001604045.1 Clostridiales bacterium Firm_08
AAGCACCGACCCGGCGGGTGCTTTTTCAAAAGCATCCACAATATTCTGGCGTTCTTCGACCGGGACGGCGCCGTTGATCACGCCCACGCACTGCGTGCCGAACACGGAGCGCACCTTCTCGAGGGTGTCGAGGAAAAACGAAAAGACGAGAACTTTTCGCGCGTCCTCGGAAGCATCCTCCACGATCTCGCGAAGGCGCTGGACTTTCGACGAAGTGTTGAGGTAGTCCTCGTTGCGCCAGGAGACGCGGCGGGCGTCCATGAAAGAGCCGTTCAGCACGTCGTCTTCGTAGGCGCGCTCGTCCTCGGGCGTCATGTCGCACCACTCCTTGATGTCGGTCAGATCGGGGAGCTCGGACAGGACGTTCTCGCGCTTTCTTCGGTAGTAAACGGGCGAGATCTTCTCGCGAAAATCATCCGCATACGCCGTCGTACCGACGGTTTGCGCAAGCCGGGCGACGTCGTGCTGGAGATAGTCCATGAGGCGGATCATCTCGCCGACGTTGTTTTCGAGCGGGGTGCCGGTCATGAAGAGGATGCGGTCCGTGTGGTCGCAGAGATTGATGACGTTTTTGGAACGCTTGGCCTCGGTGTTTTTGATGTAGTGGGCCTCGTCGACGACGATCATGTCGATCTCGAAACCCTCGTCGATGACAAAGTGGTTCTCGAGGCTTTCGTAGTTGGTCACGGCGACGCCGCCCTCTTCTTTCCACTCCCGAAAAGCACCCGCGCGTTTTTTGTCGTGCAGGTTGTATGCGGGCAGGTCGCTTTTGGCTTCGATCTCGCGGCACCAGTTGACGATGACGCTCGCTGGGCAGATGACGAGGAAGCGCTTCGGGTCGGGCGCGGCGGCGGGCTGCTGGGTCGGGATCGCGGAGGGAGCAAATTCTTCGAAAGGCTGCGCGGGCGCCGGCTCGATCGCTGCCGGTTGGGCGACCTCGGACTGTTCAGGCGCCGCGGCGGGCTTGGCGTCGGCCGACCCGTTGCGGAGTGAGACCATCGCGGCGAGGGCCTGGATGGTTTTGCCGAGGCCCATCTCATCGCCGAGAAGCACACGCTTCTGGTGCAGGATATACTTGACGCCCCAGAGCTGATAGCCGCGAAGCGTGCACTTCAGGCCGGTCAGATCTACGGGTGTATTGGCCACGTCCTCGCGGATCTCTTCGCTCAGGCCGTAGCCGTCTTCGTCACTGTCAAAACGCTCCGGCGCGATCTCCTCAAGCACCTGATAGTATTCGATCGGGCGCCGGGCGAAGTCGTTCCAGGCGGCCGCGATGCTGATCGGCCCGATGATAGAAGTAAGGCCGCTGGGCGCCGGCTCGGCCGGGGTAGGCTGAGCAGCCGGGACGGCCGGAGAAGAAAACTGCTGCGCGGCGGGTGCTTTTGGCGCGGAATACCCCTGGATCTGCGGGATCAGGCCGCTTGCATCGATAGCGGCGGCGCAGGCAGATAGCCTCTCAAACGTTCCCGTCGCGAGGTCTTTTTTCGCGCTACCGGTAAATGCCCACGAAAGGCCGTTCTTCGCGCATTTCATCTTGGCGATCTCGCCCTGCGGGTCCTGCGGGAGCATGACCAGAAGCTGCTCGCACTTCGGCTGGTTCTCGCGGGCGCGCATATGCTCGGCGACCGCAGTGACGAGGCGCGAATACTCCTCGGTCTTGTGGTCGACGCTGATTTTCAATTTGACATTGCTGTTCACGCTGGCGGCGATTTTCTCGGCGTTCTGCTTGGCGCGCAGGGACATCACCTCGCCGATCCCGTTGATCATCGCGAGGGTCTGCTGGCTCGCCGCGTGGACGGAGTAAATATCGTTGTAGCCGGCTTCTTTCAGAAGATTCGTGCGGATACCGTCTTTGTTGGCGTTGAGCTCGTCGACCGGGATCGTGCGCAGGACGCGCGCCCACTCGGGGCGGATGGCCTCCTGGATCGCGGACTCGATGTCCGCCCGGGTCGTCGCGACCTTCCGGATCCCGTCCGTCGCCAGATCATGCGCCAAAATGATCCTGCTGCTGAGTGAATTGATCTCTTTTTTGCCGAAATTTCTGCTCGCCACCGCTGTCCCTCTCTTCTTCCGAACCGCCGTCACTTCAGGGGATCCTGCCTCATCTGGCAGCCCCGCCTCTTTAGGGGATCCTGCCTCATCAGGCAGTCCCGCATCTTTAGGAAAACCGGCCTGCGCGGCGCGGGTGCTTTTGGCGCAGGAACGGTAACAATCTCAGATAATTATATCATTTCGGGAGGCGGAATATGACTGGGAGACGGTTTTTGCTTCCCAGTCATATACGCGGGCATGGCATTTTATGACTGTGGGAAAGATTTTGCTCTGCAGTCATACGAGATTTCGGAAAAAGTATGACTGGGAGAGAGATTTTGGTTTCCAGTCATATTTCGACTTTGTAAATTTATGACTGGGAGACGTTTTTTCTCTTTCAGTCATAAAAATGCGCAAAAAACGTATGACTGAGAGACAGTTTTTGCTTCCCAGTCATACGCAGGCGAAAAAAACGTATGACTGGGAGACAGTTTTTGATTCCCAGTCATACGAATCGCGTCAAACGATGTTTTTCCCTATTTCTTCCGCAAAAGCACCCGCGCCGGGGCCCAAATCCCGCGCCCCAGCTGCACCACATCACTGCATCTCGGCGACGACGCGGCCGGCGCGGTCCTGGATGATGCGGCACACATCATCGGCGCTTTTCTGGCCGTTGAAGAAAGCGGGGGCCTCTTCGGCGACGATTTCAACGATCGTCGGGTCGGTGTGGATCGAGGTGTCGATCTTTTCGATCAGGGCGATGTAGCGGTCGATCTGGTCCTCGGAGACGGGCTCGTCGCTCGCGCGCTTACCCGCGCGGTACTCTTCGACCTCGAGCAGAAGGCCGTCGCGCTCGCTTTCCCTGTGGATGCAGATGCCGCCCCAGTGCGAGCCGGAAAGCGTGCTCTGGGATTCTGCGGAAAGCAGGAAGGCGACGAAGTCCCAGGCCTCGTCCGGGCATTCCGAGTAGGCGGAGATGCCGACGGAGATAGCGGCTTGGGAGGCGAGTCCTTTTCCGGATGTCATCGGCCAGCCGAGGTAAAGCGCATCTCCGTGGCAGAGGTCGGCGTACATGGCGAAACCGCCGCTGGTCAGGCCGCCGCAGTACATCGTCCGCATCGCGCAGACGCCGTCCTGCATCATCATGCACTGCGCATCGTGGAACATGTCATCGTATTCCTCGTAGAGCTGCTGAATGGTGTCGAAGTTCACGCGGCCGCCGTACTTCTTCGAGATCTCGAGTAGGCGGCGGAAGTCATCGCTGTCGAAGTTTGTCGTGTAGTTGCTGTAGTCCACGTAGTGATTCATATCGTGGAAGAGGAGTTCCAGCAGGAATCCCATCTGCTCGGAGACATCATAGTTCCGCAGTTCCGGATCCCAACCCAGGAGCGGCAGGGTCTGCGTGCCGAGAGTATTCAGTTTCTTGTCAAACTCATCGATCGTCCAGCTGTCGATCTGTCCCAGAAGATCGGGGTTTCCGACCAGGCCTCTCATGTCCACGTTCAGCGGCATCTGGTAGAGTTTGCCGTCGACCTCGAAGGCGCGGAAGATGTTGTCGAAATACTTGGAGCGGTCGATACCGTTCGGGCCGTCCATGTAGGGATTCAGGTCGATGAGGACATCCTTGGAGTTGAACTGGCCGAATGCCGAGCAGTTCAGAAGGATGTCCGGCCCGTTTCCGGACTTCATGTTCAGGAGCATCTGGTCGGCCGCGGTAGATATCTGTTTCTGATAGTCCATGCTGATGTCCGCTTCCTCGACGTACGCGATCACGCGCGCCTTGCTCTCCGGGCGTTTGTTATACGCGGCAAGAAGCTGGTCGAAGTCCTCGCTTCCCTCCACGCACGAAGCCACATAGATCGTCTTCTTCCCGGCGTATGGATTGTCCGCTTCCTTGTGAAGACGCGTCAGGCAGGGCGTTGCCACCGCGGTTTGCCCGGACCCCTCCACTGTTTTGTAAAGGAGATAGATATCGTCGCCGGATACAGACTTGACCTCTGGCAGGTATTCCGTCGGCGCCATATTCGTATTTCCCCAGTCGACGACGGTCTCCACGGTCCCGCCGATAAAGTCGCATAAACAGATGGACTTTCTCTGCCCGGCCATGTAGCACTTGCCGTCACTTACGCTCACTCTATCCTTCACCGTAAACGTCTCCGTCCTGTTTTTCAGTTCCGCCGTCTGCGGGTCGATCTCCTCGACATACGTGTGCCGCTCGGTCTCGTCCGCTTTGATCTTCGATTCCGAGTACACGACGTAGTATCTGCCGTCCGATTCGAAGATCGCGGCCTGGTCTTTCTTGCATTCCGAATGCGCGAGGATCATTCCTGCGGCATCAGTGATGACGATTTCCGAGCTCGCCTGGATGAGGAGTTTTCCCTGGTCGCCCATCGGGATCACGGTCACATATTCCGCCCCGAAAAGCAGCTGTGCCTCGTCACTGAGTTCGTGTTCTTCCAGGATGGCTCCGGTGGCGGAGTAGTAGGTCAGTTTGATGACGTTTTTCATCTTCTGGTCAGCCGCCGCGCTCGTGTCATATACGAATTCGCTGGTAAAAACACCCACCCGTCCGTCCGGGCTTCCGAAGATCCCGCTGATGTCCACCTGGTTGGGTGTTTTTACGGTTGCTTCCCATTCGCCTTCCATATTGTAGAAAGCAAGGCCCGACTGATCTCTCAGCGCCTGGATCTCATAGCCGCGCGATATGTCTTCCTGCTTATTTAAATCGAGATGGTCATACTCGTCCACTTCTTCGGGCGTCAGCTCGTAGCCCTGGCGAAATGCGACCACGATCGTGTCCCCGGAAAAGATCGTCCGCGTCGCGGACTGTCCGATGAACTCACGGGTTTCATCTACAGGCAAATATAATTCGGTTGTCTTGTCGGAGTAAAAAGCATCCGTCGCTCGGACGTATTTTGCTTTGACCGGCTCGCCGTTTTCTTCCGTTGCGTCCGTTTGGACGACGTCACTTGGGCGGTCGGACGGATCTTTCGTATTCTTCTTGCAGGAAGATGCGATCGGCAGGATCAGGCCCGCACAGAGAATGAGGGCGAGTGCTTTTGGCAGGGAATGCGTATTCATGGGAGGGACCTCCTGGTTTGTTCTACTATGTGAATGCAAAAAAACACTCGTTTGTTACAACTTCGATGCCGTTTTTTGTTTTCTTAATTTGCTTCCTTAGCTTCGTCTTCAACTGTAAACCATTATAACATGAGGAGAAAACGGCTACAGTTTAAATAGTTTTGTGTTGGAACCGAATATCAAAAAGTGATATAATATATAAGGTTAATAGTAAGCTCAACGCTATTCGTTGATTCGGAAAGGATGGATATTGAAGTGAAAAAACACATCAAAGCATTTGCTTCACTTTGCTCTCTGGCAATGGTATTCACAATTTTCTCAGCTGCAGTATTCGCGGATGATCCAGCATCGAGCGGCGGCGGCAGCATCACGCAGCAGGTCATTGATGACAATGGCGGCAAGATGCCTG
>LVAN01000069.1 GCA_001604045.1 Clostridiales bacterium Firm_08
CATCTTCAACCACGTCTCGAAGGAATGGGAGGAGGCCTACCGCGCCGGCGTCTTCACGGAATTCATGGAACAACGCGCCGCCGGCCACACCGCGATGGACGGCCGGATGTATCGCGAAGGGCTCCTGGACATGAAGGCGCGGATTGCAAAGCGGATTGCGGAACTGGACTATATCCATGACCCCGAGGCCACCGACAAACAGCAGGAACTCGAAGCGATGTCCATCTCCTGCGATGCCGCCATCCTGCTGGCCGAACGCCACGCCGCGCTGGCGGAAGAGATGGCCGCCGCCTGCACCGATCCCGTCCGCAAGGCGGAACTGGAAAAGATTGCTTCCGTCTGCCGCCGGGTGCCCGCCCACGCTCCGCGCGACCTCTGGGAGGCCATCCAGATGTACTGGTTCGTACATCTGGGGACGGTAACGGAACTCAACGGCTGGGACTCCATGAACCCCGGCCATATTGACCAGCACCTCTATCCCTTCTATAAAAAAGGGCTGGCGGACGGCAGTTTGACCTACGACAAGGCCAAGGAACTGCTCTGCTGCCTGTGGATCAAGTTCAACAACCAGCCGGCACCGCCCAAGGTAGGCATTACCGCCCGTGAATCCGGCACCTACAACGACTTCACCAATATCAATATAGGCGGCGTGGACCGGAACGGCCGCTCCGGCGTGAACGAGCTCTCCTACATGATTCTCGAGATCCAGGAAGAATTGCACCAGCTGCAGCCCGGACTCTCCATCCATATCGCGGAGAACACCCCCGACGAGTTCCTCGCCGCAGGCATCAAGGTGATCCGCCAGGGCCACGGCTATCCGTCGGTGTTCAATCCGGACACCTACGTGAAGGAGCTCGTCCGCCAGGGAAAGACGCTGGAGGACGCCCGCGAGGGCGGCTGCTCCGGCTGCATCGAAGTGGGCGCCTTCGGCAAGGAGGCATACCTTCTGACCGGCTACCTGAACACCCCGAAGATTCTGGAAATCACCCTGAACAACGGGATTGACCCGGAAACGGGCAAACGGATCGGCCTGGAGACCGGCGATCCGAGGCTCTTCAAGGATTTCGAAGCGCTGTACGCCGCCTGGCACAGGCAGATGGTGTACTTCGTAAACCTGAAGCTCTCGGTGAACAATTACATCGAACGGATGTTTTCCCTCTACGCCCCGGCCACCTTCCTGAGCCTCTATATCGATGATTGCATAGACAAGGGCAAGGACTACTACAGCGGCGGTGCCCGGTACAACACCACCTACATCCAGTGCACGGGACTCGGAACCGTTACGGACTGCTTCACCACCCTGAAGAAGCATGTCTTCGAGGACGGGCGCTACACGATGGACCAGATGCTGGCCGCGGTGGCCGATGACTGGAAGGGACACGAGCCCATGCGCCTCTATATCCGCAACCACACCCCGTTCTTCGGCAACGACGACAAGTATGCGGACGACCTGGCGGTGCGCGTGTACGACGACCTGGTGAAAGCCATCGAAGGCCGGCCCAACACCCGCGGCGGCAAGACGCAGCT
>LVAN01000070.1 GCA_001604045.1 Clostridiales bacterium Firm_08
ATCATGTCGAGAAAGCAGAAGAAAACCCTGATACGTATCCTGGTGGCCGCCGCACTTTTGGTGCTGCTGCACTTTCTGCCTGTTTCCGACATGATGGAAGCGATCTTCGGAGATGCATCGGATGGTGCCGCTCCGGTCCTGCGCCGTCTGGGAACAGTCGCACTATATCTGATTCCCTACTTTATCGTAGGCTATGACGTCGTCATCGGCGCACTCAAGAAAATCGGGACGGGTGATTTTCTCGACGAAGAATTCCTTATGATGATCGCCACGGCAGGTGCCTTTGTTATCGGAGAATATCCTGAGGCGACCGCTGTTATGCTTTTCTATCAGCTCGGCGAGCTCTTCCAGAGCATCGCAGTCGGAAAGAGCAGAAAATCGATCGCCGCCATGATGGATATCTGCCCGGATACAGCCATCGTTCTGCGTGACGGCTCGGAGGAAGAAGTCGATCCGTCCGAGGTCTCCGTCGGCGAGACCGTGCTGGTCAAGCCCGGCGAGAAGATCCCGATCGACGGCATCATCCTGGAAGGAAATACTTCGATCAATACCGCCGCACTGACCGGTGAGAGCCTCCCGGTCGAGGCCGGTGTCGGAAGTTCTGTATACTCGGGATCCATCAACCTTACTTCCGCGATCAAAGTCGAAACAACGACTGAATACGAAAACAGCACCGTCGCGCGTATCCTAGAGCTGGTCGAAAACAGCACCGACAAGAAAGCGCGTTCCGAAAAATTCATTACAAGATTTGCACGTGTCTACACACCCACCGTCGTCCTTCTGGCAGTCGTGATTGCCGTCATCTGCGCGGTCTTTACTGACCTCGGGATCTCCGGCAGCATCTACCGCGGCCTGATCTTCCTCGTGGTCTCCTGCCCATGCGCACTCGTGGTATCCGTACCTCTCTCCTTCTTCGGCGGGATCGGTGCGGCCAGCCGCCGCGGCATCCTCGTAAAAGGAAGCAACTACCTCGAAGCCCTCGCCCGGGTCGACACCGTCGTACTCGACAAAACCGGAACCATCACGGAAGGTGCTTTTGCCGTGGAAGCCGTGCACACAAGTGCCTGCGGTGCAGATAATGACGAAGCACCTGCAAAGATCAGTGAGGACACACTGATCGACATCGCTGCACTCGCAGAGAGCCGTTCGCACCATCCGGTGGCCGAGTCTATCGTCAAAGCCCACGGCTCCCATATCGATGCTTCCCATCTCGGCGACGTCGAAGAGATCGCCGGCCGCGGCATCCGCGCCGTGATCGACGGAGAGGAATACTTTGTCGGCAACGGCAAGCTCATGGAAGACGTCAGCGCAGACTTCCATGAATGCCATCTCCCCGGCACGGTCGTGCACGTCGCACTCGGGAAAGAATACCTCGGTCATATCGTTATCAACGACGTCCTGAAGAAGGATTCTCCTGACGCGATCGAAGCACTCCGCAGCGCCGGCGTAAAAAAGGTCATTATGCTTACGGGAGATAACGAAAAAGTCGCCGCGAAGGTCGCTTCCGAAGTCGGCATCGATACATATTACGCGGGACTTCTCCCCGCCCAGAAAGTCGAGAAGCTCGAGTCCCTCCTCAGCACGAAAAGCACCGGTAACACATCCTCCGGCACTTCCGGCAACGTGGCTTTCGTCGGAGACGGTATCAATGACGCGCCGGTCCTGACACGCGCGGATGTCGGTATCGCGATGGGCGCGCTCGGATCCGATGCAGCGATCGAAGCCGCAGATGTCGTTCTCATGGATGACCACTTAAGCAAGATTCCGACCGCGATCCGCATCGCAAGAAAGACCATGCGTATCGTTACTGAAAATATCGTCTTTTCGATTCTCGTCAAGGTCGCCATCATGGTGCTTGGCGCCCTCGGACTGGTTGGCATGCGTGTCGCTATCTTCGGCGATGTCGGCGTCCTGATCCTCGCGATCCTCAACTCCCTTCGCGCCATGCGAGTCCCTTCCGCCTCGTAACACCATGCACGTCCCCTCCTCCTCGTGATATAATGATAAAAGAATTGTGAGTTTTTCCGCGCCATACGCAGCTCTCAATCGGAGGAAAAAGGACATGAAGACGAAGAATACGCGGATCATCTCCGCAGTTTTAAGTGCAGCACTTCTTCTCGGAAGTTTCGCGCTCTCTTCCTGTGGGAAGAAGATCAAAAACTACGACGAAAAGAAAAAATCCAGTGAAGCGGCCGTCGAGGATTACTTTATTTATCTGACGAAAGGAAAGTACGACAAGCTTTCCCGCTACACTGATAAGGAGTACGATCCTTTCCAGAATCTCGATGGTCTCATCGATAAGTCACAGCTCGAACTCTGGAATAATTACTTAAGCAAGATCCAGTATGAGATAAAAGACTTCTTCATCGTAGAGGATATGGACGATGCAACTGATGTCGACATCGAGCTCAAGATCATCGATGCGAAAAAGTTCCTCAGCAAAAACCCGTCACTCGGATCCTTAGGCGAGATCTGCGATGCCGTCTCCGACTGCGATACCTATAAGAAAGTGGACACCACGATCGAGCTGACCTGTATAAAAGACGGAAAGAAATGCACGATCGATAACACACAGGTGCTTTTCAATACGATCAAGTCAGAGATCGACCTGCTGGCGGCCGCGGCTCCGGACAACTCCACTTCTTTCGAGAATTGTCTTAACGAGTTCATGCAAAAGCTCGTCGCGATGGATATGAAATATCTCAACAGCAGGGATTTTTCTACGGGCATGTATGATCTGGACGATTATGATCAGTTCTTCCACGGATTCTATCAGACAATGGCATCGTATATCACATATCAGATCGAACTCACGAGCATCAGCGATACCGATGCCGGTTTCATCATCCACCTCTCGAAAAAGGATGAAGATCAAGCCTTCAAAGACTTTTTCGATGATCCTGTAAATGTTTCTCCTCTTCTTGAAGATATGCTCAACATCATCGTATACACAGATCCGTCGATGACCGACCTCGACAACATGGATCTCTTACAATTTGATAAGCTTCTCCCCGGATTTAAGAATGTTCTGGAATCTGAAAATACGATCACGCTCGATGTCGAAGGCGTGATCAAACTGGGAGACAGTTACGAGCACGGATACAGGCTCGACGGAGATTTCAGCGAGGTCTTCCCGCTCGCGGATATTGAGGAATATCTGGATGATAAAGACGATGAATACGGATACGCGGCATACCGCGCAGCGATCCAGACCCTGCATGACGATGGCCGTATCAACGATAAGGACTACGAGCGGCTCATGCGCACATTCGGAGAAGCAACCCACGATCTGGATCATCTTGATCAGGTCATGCTCGCACACGGGTATACCGGGGACACGAATAAGAACGGCCTTAGCGATCCGGTCAAATACACCAAAGACAAAATCCAGGTCGAAGTGATAACCGGTAATGATTATGATCCGACGTCCTGCCTCTACGAAGGTATGGATATGATGGAGGATCTCTATGAGGAAATCGAGGATGGATCTCTCGAGGGCGAAGTCACCGGCGGCGGTGTCTTTGCGGAATTCCGCGGTCAATACCTCGATGACGCAGAACCGGTCGATGTGTATTACGTGCACTCTGCGGCCAGAGAGTACATCATCGCCTTCATGGCCGAAGATGTGAAAGATAAAGACATCGAAGAGATCCAGGCGATCCTTCAGGAGCTGAATCTGGATTAAGTCATCTCATTCATTTTCCGGGTGTCGGCGGCATGCGCTTTCGCGCGCAGGCTGAAGCGCTCACGCAAGCTTCCAGGGAGCGTGCGGATCTTTGAGCGTGACCAGATTGTCCCCGCAGTCGATGCCGTATTTTTCGAGAAATTCCGTAAGTCCCGGTGCGTGTTCCGGCTGTCTGACCATAAACGGGTCATGTGCATCGCATCCGAGCACGAACTTCGGACTCATTTCTGAAGCCATGCGGAAGAAACGGTCACAGGGATACCAGCGTCCGTCCGAAAAGCCGTACATGTTCACCTCGAGCGGAATATCCAGTTCGAGGGACTTCTCCACGATCCGCCGCATGTGCTTACAGTAGATATCGTCCGGCCCCGTGTAGTTCACCAGATCCGGATGCGCCAGATAGGTAAAGAGCCCCGTCTCCATGCCTTCAATGGTCGTATTTACATAGGATATCAGGTCCTCTTCACTATCGACCGGCCCGCCGACATAGAAACCGTCGACCTCGTTGATCGCGAAGTGCTGTCCCTGGATCAGGAAGTCCAGCGGATATTCTCTGAGTTTTTCGATGAGCGACGGGAAGAATCTTCGGGAATACTCGACTTCGTAGCCGATCAGGATATCGATCCTGCCCTTGTACTCTTCCTTCAGTGTAAGAAGCGTCGACGTATACTCCGGGATCTCCGAGAGCGCCATACGGATCCAGGAGTTAAAGCCCTCCGGATAGGTCTGTGGTGTATGGTCTGAAAATCCGAGGACTGTAAATCCCTCTTTGATCGCATTTTCAATATATTCCCGCTCCGAGCCGCGTGCGTGGTTACAGCGGATCGTGTGCGTGTGATAATTTGCCAGCATGTTCAATTTGTGTCCTTTCAGCGCTTTTCTTTCAGGAAGAAGCCGCACTCGGAAGCGGCATCGCGGAAGCAGGAAAGGATCTTCTCCGCATAGTCGCCGAGGTTCTCCTCGAGGATCGCCGTATTTACGAACAGGACCGCTTCACTGGAGCATCTCTCACTTAAACAGTCAAAGAGCGCGTCGAGATTTCTTCCGAAATACTCCGGAAAAGCCATCTCTTTTGCGATCACGTCGTACGCCGCATCCTTGCTCGTCATATCCTTGCCGTCCAGAAGATAGATATTCATATTATTCCTCCCCGTAAAGCAGCGTAAATGTCTCGTAGTGGTCATCGGTATAGTAGATCAGGCCGTCGTTTGAGAACACGATCCTCTTTGCGCCGCGTGACTTCTTACCCTTCGTGTCGATATCGCACTCGGTGTATTTGCGTCCGTTCTTACTGGGAAGGATCCCTTCTCTGTTGCCGAAAGAATCGCCGCCGATGCTGCAGCCCGGGAAATAATCCTCGAGCGAGCCGCCTTCCCAGCCCTTCTTCCTGGCATCGGACTTCGTCACGAAGTTCTTCGGCAGATGACCGTAAGTATGGATATATAGTGCCACATCATCTTTGGAAGTATATTCGCCGTCTTCATCGATCGCAGCTTCGGTCGGTGCTTCTGTGGTCGTCGCCTCAGTCGTTTCTTCAGTTGTCGTTGTCGGAGCTTCGGTGGTTTCTTCGGTCGTCGTTGTTGGCGCCTCGGTCGTCGCTTCAGTTTTCTCCGTCGTTTCCGCTGAAGCGCTTTCCGTCGTAACCGGCGCTTCCGTCGCTTTCGTATCTTCCGTCACCGTGGCAGTTGTCGTCGTGGTAGGAGTTTCAGTCTTCTTCGCTTTCTTTCTGCATCCGGCAGAAACACCCACTGCCACGATCAGGCAGGCCAGCAGAAGCATCAAGCGCATATGTTTCTTATTCATCGGATCGTCCTTCTTCCATTTTTCCTGCGCCCATTATAGCAAAAGAGCAGCGCCGTTTTCCATCCGATTTCTCACTTTGGCCTGTTTTGAAAAAATCAGCAAGAAAAAAGTGCTTCTCTCATCGAGAAGCACTCGTTTTCATCAGAATATACCGTGAAGGTCACAGCTGCTTTTAGCGGTTCACAAGGAAGTGCGGTGTCATCAGCGCGAACAGTGCGCCGAGACCGGCATTGATGACCGCGCCGATAGCCAACATGACCGCCGGGATATGGAGCACCACACCCAGGATGACAAAGACTGCCGCCGGCATCAGGCCGAAATAGAGCATCATGATCTGCACGAATGTCTTGATCGTCGAGCCCGCCTCGCCTGGCACGGATACGTCGATAAAAGCACCGACCGCGGTTCCGAAGAGTGATATGGACAGGATGAACAGGAACCATCCTATGACAACCAGCGGATTCGTCCCGAGCATGATCGCCGCCACCACAACAGGCAGCAGGAGATCGATCGCATTGACTGCGACGCTTCCGAGAAGCGAATACCAGATCTTCTTCATCGGCGGCTCCGGGATCAGCACGAAGAACTCGCGCTTCGTATCCTCAAGGA
>LVAN01000039.1 GCA_001604045.1 Clostridiales bacterium Firm_08
GCATTGAGGAACCTGCCCACGGCGGGGTCATAGTAGCGGGTTTGGAGATAGTACCAGTCCGTTTCGGTGTCGTAGATATAGTTTTTGTAGCGCAGGGGGTTGACGACGCCGAGATCCTCGCCGGAGATGGGAGAGGAAACGGTGACGCTGCCGTAAGCGTCATAGGTATAGTTCGCCACGACGCGGAACTGGAACCCGACGCCCGTTGAGGTCTGTTTGCGGGTCTGCACCAGCTTGGTGGTCAATCACAGAACCGTCCCCTGATTGACCGTCCCCTGATTAAAAAGTCATCCACCCCCCCTGATTGTCTAACCGTCTTCTGATTAACTGATTGACGTCTCGTATGACATGTCGTGTTCTTTAGCATATACTTCAGCGACAGAATTTTTCTGCACCACAAGTTTTATCATAGCCGGATAAATGAACATATCCTCATCGGGGAACTCTGTGACAGTCTCCGGAATTATAACCGTATTTAGTTTACGTGGGAAATAGCCGAAGCACTCACTATTTAATTTTATGACCGTATCCGGCACCTGATAGGTTTCATCAATCTTTCCCTCCGGGTATGAGATCAATGTTGTCATATCTTTATCATACAGAATGCCGTCGAACGATGAAAAGACCTGGTTTTCCGCTGCGACTTCAATTTTCGTCAATGCACTGCACCGAAAAAACGGGTTGCACTCTATAGAAGTTACATTTTTAGGAATCAGGATCTTCTCCAGAGAATAGCAACGATAAAACGGACATCCCTCTATTGTTGTCACAGTTTCCGGCAAAACAATAAAATGAACATCCTTATGCTGATAAAACAGGTCTTTTCCGATGATCTCCACGGGCTTTCCTTCTATTTTGTCTGGCAAAGTAATCGTTTTGCTTTCATAATCCAAACACCCTGTCAACCGTACCGCATTATCGACCACCTCATACTCATACAAAGACAACTCTATATTGGACTTGTTTGCACATCCGCCAAAATACAATAATAGAAGCAATGTCAAACAAGAAATTATTATTTTTTTAATATTAAACATATTAGTCATCCCATCTGTACTTCACACCCGGCATTAGTATGATCTCATAATCCTTACTAAGCCCACTATTGTGCTTTGCCGTCTTGTGTTCTGGATTTCCCGCAAGCCAAATTGCAGCAAGCGATACCTCACCCCACCCGTTTTTTGATGGTCCTCTATCGCCCACAATGCATAAAACCCGTTTTCCGGTATCATGATTAATTAGTAAAGCACAATCTCCTAGCTCAGCGCTATTATTTCCTAAAGGAATAACAACATATGGAACAGTATATGCATCCAGTGGTTTTTCATTATGTGTCCACGCTGTTCCCGATTTATAATTGCCGTCACTGATTTCACCGCTAGATCCATCTGTGCATATTCGTATTTCTCCTCTATATACAGTGTGAGGTTTTACCTTGGAATAATATTCATCAAACTCATTTTTATGGATAAAACCATAATTAACATCATGATATTCGTGTCTACC
>LVAN01000040.1 GCA_001604045.1 Clostridiales bacterium Firm_08
AAACGCTGTCAGGTATTCTTTCGGTTCATTGTCCGATCAGGTAAACACAAAGTATTATTCCTACTATGTGGGACAGCTCTATAAGTTTATCGGAGTGCAGAAGATAACCGTTCAGTTTTTGCATGTTTTTTTCGCGATCTGTTCCGTTATTTTGATCTATAAGATTTTAGTGATGTTCAAGGTGGATCCCGATATCAGGCGCAGAACCATGATATTTGCCTGCTTTTTACCTAACCTGATGATGATCACAACGTTCTTTTTGCAGGAATCCATCATTTCATTCATGATCATCCTGTCGTTGTATCTATACACACGCTGGTGGTTCGGCAAGGGTTTTTTCAATATAATTGGAGCGGTCGTTGCGTCTGTATTTGCCGCGATGCTGCATCTGGGAGGGATCGTGGTTATTGTCGGGATCCTCGCTTTGATGCCGTTGACGATCAATAAAAAACATGTGATGCGGTTTTCTGTATCTAAGATCATATTTGTGGTATTGGCGATATTCGGTTTGCTGCTTGTGTTATCGGTGTTCGGTGACGAACTGTTGAGAAAACTCGGCGGAGAAATCAGCGCAGAGTCGATTGTAGAAGCTACCGGAAAGAGAGAGGAAGGCGGCGGCGTCTATGTGATCGGGATCGGTGGTTTGCCGCCCGCTTTGGATCTGGTGGTCAATACCCCGGTCAGAGTGTTGTACTTTGTTTTCTCCCCGCTCCCGTGGGAATGGAGAGGTCTCTCGGATATTATAGCGTTTTTCGGAAGCGCTTTGTTCTATATTTATGTGGTATATTTTGTGATTAAGGTGATAAGAAACAGACCTTTGAAAAAACTCAGGAGCGATAATATCAGCAGTTACTTTATCGTATTGGCGGTCATTGTATTGATAGCGTCGATCATGTTTGGATGGGGCGTTTCCAATTCCGGATCGGCACTAAGACATCGTGAGAAATTCACCTATTTGTTTATTGTGTTGTTTGCGCTTTCAGAAGAAATTATTTTTAGAATAAAGAAACAAAAAAATACGAAAAGTGTCCGTGATTCCATACTTGATGGTGATCTCACGCGGTGAGCCAAAAATCGGTACCGTTTAAGTCCTTTGTCCTTATCGTGGGTCAGCCTTCTGTGACGAGACGGCGCCATTGGAGCGTTTATTGAAATCGGAAAGAGGGAAAATGAAAGAGTTCGTGCGGTTTGTGAAATTTGCACTGTTTTCCGCCAGCGCGGGGATCGTACAGATCGTCAGTTTTACACTGATGAATGAGATCTGCAGGTGGAACTATTGGGTGTGCTATCTTACCGCGCTGGTGCTTAGCGTGGTGTGGAACTTCACTTTCAACCGCAAGTTCACCTTCAAGTCCGCCGCCAACGTACCGGTGGCGATGGCAAAGACCTTCGGATACTACGTTGTGTTCACACCTTCGTCAACACTGTTTGGGAATTTTCTTGTACAGACGGCGGGATGGAATGAATATCTTGTGACAGCGCTCAATATGATCGTCAATTTTGTAACGGAGTTTCTGTTTCAGCGTTGGTTCGTCTTCCGCAACAGCGTTGACACCGCCAGAACAAATGATTGACAACCGCCGGGGTTTCTTATATAATTAGAAATGAGGGGTGCCATCGGCACACTTTCAAATATAAAAATATAGGGGGAGAACTTTATGGAAAACACCACCAACACGACCGTTGCCGCCGCGCCGGCGGTGCAGCTCAAGACCAACAAAAGCCTTGTCAAGTACATTTTTCTTTCGATGATCACGTTCGGCATCTATGGGATCGTTGTGATGTCCTCGGTCTCGACCAGTATCGATACTGTCGCGAGCCGCTATGACGGTAAAAAGACGATGCATTACTGCCTGCTTTTCTTCATCGTTTCCGGACTGACGCTGGGGATTGCCAATCTTGTTTGGTATCACAGGATCTCCGCTCGTATCGGCAATGAACTGAACAGGCGCGGTATCGCCTATGGTTTCGGCGCTTCTGATTACTGGCTGTGGAACATTCTCGGCTCTCTCATCGTCGTGGGACCCTTTGTGTATTATCACAAACTGTTCAAAGCAACGAACCTGATCTGTGCCGACTATAATGTTAAAGGTTAAATAGAATAAAAAATCGGCGCGTGGCGCCGATTTTTTATGTTTTATGTTGCTGGAGTGCCTTGATGCGATATTGTTTAGGGGTGACGCCCTTCTGCGCGAGAAAACACCGGTCGAAGGTACGGGGGGAGTTGTAGCCGACAGCATAACTGATCTCAGTGACGGATAGATCGTGCTGTTTGAGCATATCGCACGCTTTTTTGATGCGCAGGGAATTGATATAAGCCGGAAAACGGATGTGCAGGCGGTTGGCAAAAAGATGGGAGACATAGTAGCGGCTGACGTGCAGTGCCTCGGAGATGGAGTGCAGTGAAATATCCTCGGTGTAGTTTTCATAACAAAAACTGATGATATCACGAGCAAGGTCGTAGTCGTAGGGCTTGTTTTCCACCAGTTTCATCTGACGGAACAGCGCGGAAAACAGGATGAGCGCGTAGCCGCGCACTTCCGTTGCCGCGTCGCTTTCCTCGTCCACATGGTGGAGCCGCACAAGGTTCTCGATCGCGAACCGCACAGTGGGGTCTTTGCCGATATTATTGAGGACGGGACTTTCCGGCACAAAGGACTTGAAAATGCCGCTGAACTCCGGACAAAGCGTGGGCGATAAAATGACAAGCGCGTGGCGATGTTGTTCCGCGGTGTCGCTGTACCAGTGGATCTGATTGGGCATCGCGATGTATAGACTGTCCGGGGTTATGACCCCCTCTTTGTCGTCCGCGACGCCCGTGCTTTGCCCTTCGTACATCAGAACGATCTCGATATGATGGTGGACGTGCGGCGCGCCGGTCAGATGATGTCCGGTGTTGGATTCAAGCAGCATGGTTTTGTTTTGTACTTCGAAATACACAGTTTCCCCTCCAATGAGTGCAATAATTGTCTGTTTTTTATGCCTTTATGGCTTGTATTATATATTAAAAAATAATATAATGCAAGTAGATATGCAAAAAAACATTATTGGAACAAATTTTGAAAGGAGACCTTAAGGAATGAAAGAAGACGCAGCACTTAACGCCTTTAAAGAAGATCAGGAGCAAGGCAAAGCGATCGACACCTCCAAACGTGTCAGGATCGGTATCATCGGCACCGGCTGGATCGCCGGCAGCCACATCAAGAATTATCTGGAAATGGAAGATGTCGACGTAGTCGCGCTTGCCGATCTCGTGCCCGGTAAGGCGGAAGCCTTCGCCAAGAAGTACGGTGTTGAAGGCGCGCGCTACTACACCAGCGACGTCGAGATGCTGGAAAACGAGAAAGATCTCGACGGCGTCAGCATCTGCACCTATAACTGTGAGCATGCGGGCCCCGCTATTCGCTGTCTCAACGCGGGCGTCAATGTCATGCTGGAGAAGCCCTTCACCGTCACGCTGGACGAGGCGATCGAAGTTATGAAGGCGGAGAAAGCCTCCGGCAAGATCCTGACCATCGGCTTCCAGCCGCGTATGAGCCAGAATATGCAGATGGTCAAAAAGATCGTGGAATCCGGCGAGCTTGGTAAGATCTATTATCTGCAGGCGGGCGGCGGCAGACGCTCCGGCATCCCCACCCCTTTTGGCACCACCTTTATCGAGAAAGAGACCGGCGGCGTCGGCGCTGTGGGCGATATCGGTTCCTACTCTCTTGACCTGCTTTTGAACGCGGTCGGTTATCCCAAGCCGCTGACTGTTTCCGGTTATACCTCCGCTTACTTCGGCACGGATCCCGAGACTTATCCGAAACATCCGGAATATGCCGAGAAATTCGGCGTGGACGATTTCGCGGCGGCGTTCGTCCGTCTGGAAGGCGATATCATCCTTGACTTCCGTATCGCGTGGGCGATGAATATGGATACCTGCGGCGACGCGCTGATCCTCGGTACTAAGGGCGGACTGCGTATCCCGTCTACCGAGTGCTGGAACGGCGAATTCGACAAACCGCTGACCGTTTACAGAAAGGTCGCCGGCAAGAACATCTCTTATGAGGTGCCGCTGATCAAGGATGAGGGTAAATCCTTCTTCTACCGTAAACTGCGTTCGTTCGTAGACGCGATCAAAGAGGGCGGCACGGCGACCGTTCCTTCTTCCGAGATCGTTTACAACCAGGCGATCATTGACGCGATCTGCAAATCCGCGAAACTCGGCAAAGAAGTCGAGGTCACCATTCCCGAAGTCTAAAAAACGTTTTTATGAGCGTGCCGCAAAATTTTGCGGCACGCTCATTTTGTTTGTTGCATTTTCCCTTGAAAGGTGATATACTTTGATGTGTATGATTTTTATATCGGAAAGGATAGAACGTTACAATGGTCAAAGCAGTAGTGGGCGCCAACTGGGGCGATGAGGGAAAAGGCAAGATCACCGATATGCTGGCGCAGAACGCCGATATCGTGGTACGCTTCCAGGGGGGCGCGAACGCGGGACATACCATCAAGAATAAGTACGGAAAATTCGCGCTGCACACACTGCCCAGCGGTGTGTTCAACGAGGGCGTCATCAACTGCATTGGCAACGGTGTGGCGCTGGATGTGGAAAAACTTCTCCGTGAGTTAGACGGCGTTGTCTCGGGCGGAGTGCCAAAGCCTTGCCTGATGATCTCCGAGCGGGCGCAGATGGTGATGCCCTATCATATCCTGTTTGATGAGTATGAGGAGGAGAGGCTTGGCAAAGCGAGTTTCGGTTCTACCAAGTCTGGCATCGCGCCGTTTTATTCGGATAAATACGCCAAAATCGGTTTTCAGGTCTGCGAGTTGTTCGACGAGCAGGCGCTGCGCGCCAAACTGGAACGTATCATCGCCGTCAAAAACGTGACGATACGGGAACTGTACCACAAGGATCCCATCGATCCCGATGCTGTTTTTGCCACCTGTATGAAGTGGAAGGAAGGGATCGCTCCCTATGTCGGCGACGTACGGAAACTTGTCTATGAGGCGGAAAAAGCGGGCAAGACTATCCTTCTGGAAGGACAACTCGGCTCTTTGAAGGATACCGACCACGGCATCTACCCGATGGTGACCTCATCGTCCACCGTGGCGGGCTTCGGCGCGATCGGCGCGGGTGTGCCGCCCTATGCGATCAAGGAGATCTATACCGTCATCAAGGCGTACTCCTCCGCTGTTGGCGCGGGCGCGTTCGTCAGTGAGATCTTCGGGGAGGAAGCCAAACAGATGCGGGATCACGGCGGCGATGGCGGCGAGTACGGCGCCACGACCGGCAGACCGCGCCGTATGGGATGGTTTGACTGCGTCGCCACCCGCTACGGCTGTGAAGTGCAGGGCACGACCCACGGGATCCTGACCGTCGTTGACGCGCTGGGATATCTCGATGAGATCAAGATCTGCGTTGGTTATGAGATCGACGGTAAAGTGACAAAAGATTTCCCCGTCACTCCGCTGCTGGAAAAAGCGAAGCCGGTGCTTGTAACGATGCCCGGCTGGAAGTGCGATATCGGCGGTATCCGGAAGTATAAAGATCTGCCGCAGGCCTGCCGAGACTACATCGAGTTTATTGAGCGGGAGATCGGTTTCCCCATCAAAATGGTCTCCAACGGTCCGGCGAGAGAGGATATTATAATAAAAGAATAAAAAACGTGCCGCAAAA
>LVAN01000014.1 GCA_001604045.1 Clostridiales bacterium Firm_08
AGGCGTTTGCAAACGGCGAGCTTGCGGGCAAGTATCTCGGCTAAAAAGTTGCCGTTGCCGCAAGCCGGTTCTAAAAATCGGCTGTCAATACGGTCGCACTCGTCCTTTACAAGATCGCACATCGCCTTGACCTCGCGCTCGGCGGTGAATACCTCGCCGTGGTCGGCTACTCTTTTTTTGGATTTGACCTGGTTTTTCATTCATTCCTCGTTTCTTCGCAGAACATTTCCTTCTGCGAAAAAAACATAAAAAATCCCGATCAGTAGAAGTGTTTCTACCAATCGGGACCATTTTTTTGACGGCTAAAAATTTGATGCCGCTTTTAGCAAATTCATATTTTTTCGCTTTTGTTCCAGTGATGAATGAACATATTTATCAAGTGTAATTTTTACTGAAGCATGTCCTAATATTTCTGATAACGATTTAATCTCAAAACCCGCCTCAACACATCTTGTGGCAAATGTATGCCTCAGCGTGTGAAAGGTCGCTCCTTCAATTTTGCAAGCACATAAATATTTGCTGAACTTTTGTTGTAACAACCGTGGCTCAACCGGTGTTCCGTTTCTTGTTTTCAAAACCGAGCCCATACTCCTATACTTAGCTATAATTGCAGCAAAAAAATCCGGTACAGGAATCTTTCTGATCGAAGAATCTGTTTTTGGCTTTTCAATTATTATTTTACTGCCGTTTGGCGTACTGATACGGTGCATAGTTTTATTTATGGTTAATACCCCGGTGTCAATATCTTTCCAATTCAAAGCGCATAGCTCACCGATTCTTACACCGGTATATAGTGCTAAAAGTACCCCAAATTTATAAACATCAATATCATTATATAAAAAGTTTTCAAGTCGTTGCTGTTCGTCTTTTGTCAAAACTCGCATTTCGTTCTTATATTCTCTCATCATTTTATATTGCGGCTTAGTGATGCCGTATTCTTTTTCGGCAAAAGAGAATATTTCACCTAAAACTATCAGTATTTCATTAACGGTTCCGGGTGACAAGCATTTAAGTTTTTGATTTGCAAAGTCATTGATTCTTTGCCCGGATATCTGTTTCGCAAAAAAATTGCCGAGAATGGGAACAATGTGATTCTTAATAATTCCCTCATATTTTTGAAAAGTCAAAATCTTAACTGATTTTTCGATGGATTTCAGCCAAATATTTGACAACTCGGAAACTGTCAAATTGCATGTTACGGTTTTATCATCTTTTTTCGATATATAATAATGTTGTTTTTCTTTGGCTTCAAAGTAAGTTTTAGCATAAACAGAACCGTATTTCTTTTTGCCGTCAGGTAAAATCTCTTTTACATATCTTGCTTCCCATCTGCCGTCTTTGCGTTTGTAAATATTAGCACCTCTTTTTGGCATATTGATCAACTCCTTTCGATTATTTTACTTGACCAGAAATATGACGGCAAAAAGTTTTAGTAAAGGGATGATTTTGGGACAGTGAGTCGTTTATAATATAAAAAACAACTTTTTGGAGGTATTTATATGTTTGGGATTTTTGGTGATTTATTCGATTTTAATAATGACGGCAAACTCGATTTTACAGAGCAAGCAATGGAAATCGCCGCACTGCATCAGATGATTGATAGAGATAAAAACAGCGATGACACCTTATCCATTGAAGATATAGATAACTTTGATTTATTAGATGAGGACTACTAATTAGGCATTTACATCTTTTCTCGACTATGGTATACTATCAAATGGTATATTATGTGATTTTGTATTCGCAGAAGGAAATGTTCTGCGAATTTTATTTTAATAATTATATTGCGTTGATCCTTTTTCATAAAATGTGCGATTTTTGCTTTAATGGGATTTTATTGGGACACTCATTATGTTAAAATATAGCCATAAGACGCAAGGAGGATAGTTTTATGGCAGAAAAGATTGAATTGACAAAAGAACAATTGACCGAATTGACCGAGTATTTCAAAGAAAACGATTTCACTAAAAATATGATGCTTGACCGGAAGTATGATCTGAAACTTGAAGAATCAAAGGTCTTTATAAAGGCAAAAGAATTTTTCGGTAAGTATTGGCTTGGCAATTTAAGGTCGCTCGGCGTAAAGCGGACTATGAAAAACTTTTCAAAAGATTATCCCGTCAATTTCCTCGAAAACGCGGACGCCGATTATATCGCTCAAAGTGTGGCAGAGATTTATTCCGATCCTGAGAAACTCAATGATGCGATTGACGCTATGTTCGTAATATATAAAGAACCGATTGAAAAAGGTCTTATCGGATATGCCGCTCAACTCGGCAAGGATGTTGACGATTTGACCGATGACGAAATATGTTATGTTGTAGAAAAGGTGGCGGAGATTGCTGGCGAAGTCGGCACAAACGTTATTATGCAAGGTCAGCAGGTGCCGAAACTTTTCGGTGTTTCAACAAAAATTCCGCAGCACGAGGATTTTTCAGGCAAACTGTCCGCCGACAAAATCAACTTCCATAAAAAATGGACTCACTCCGATACTAAACTCGGAGCACCGCTCTTTTTCAGCGAGTTATCTGAAAACGAATCAACTGACATTGAAGGGGCAAGAAATTTCTTCGGAAGCAATCCCGGTATGGAAATAAAGTATAATTTTTTCCGTGATGAATATGCAAAGACATTGGACGGAATTGACAGAGAAATATATTACTTATCTGAGCAAGGATACAAGAAAAAAGAAATTGCCGAAAAACTCGGATACAAAAACCACTCCGCCGTTTCAAAGCGGATGAAAAAGATAAATAAAGATTTTCAGGAATTCTTAGGTTTCAAACAATAATTTTTTAAGCCGATTGGACATAAAAATCCAACCGGCTTATTTTTTTACCAAAAATGAAATGTGAATACTGCTACCAATTTTTCGCCAGCTATATGCCGGCATTTTTTTGTGCCTTGAAAACATTTTTGAGGAAAAATAAAAAATTTTTAAATTTGTTGGAACATTTTTGCTTTTTAACCTTGTACTGTATATGAAGGGGGAAAGTGTATTTAAAAATATTTTTTAAAAGCCCAATAAAAATTATGAAAAGGGAAAATTATTTTCTTACACATCAATTCCATCACTCGATTTTACAAATGAAATATATTCTTCCATAGTGATTTCTTTTTTGAGCAGTTTACGACATAATTCTTTGGCAGCGTCGTCAATAATATATCCTTCCATCTCTGTTGAGAATACGGCATTATTGATTGCTTTTTCTATTTGCTTTTCACTCATATGGAATATTCCTTTCATTGTTTGAAATTATTATACCATAATTTGTTTTGTTCTACAATTTTTTTGTTACTAAACAACTACTACCATTTTTTATGTTGCAGGTTTAATACGATTATCTGAATAAAAAATACCAGTACCAATTTTTAATTAAAGTTTTATATTCTTTTGCATTTACTAACTGGTCAAAATGTCCACTTAGTAAACTGAATCAAACGATATTTTTAAGATTAGTTTTTGCTCTTCCCCTGTGGGTCGTTTTGACCCACAGGGGAATCTTTTATTGTGAAGATTTTGGTTAATCAATCATTTTCGGAAACCGTTTCCGAAATTCAAAAGTGCAAAGACAAGCTACAAAAGTACTGCTACAACTGCTACCAAAGATGTAAAGACGGCTGATGAAAATCAGTCATTTTTATATATAAAAACAAGAAAGGAGCTGATGCCTATGAGGGTATCCAAAGACTAATGGGACGACTTAAAGAAATAGTTTGTCCTATAGTTTAGCAAGCAGGGACTTTGTGTGCCACGCAAGTCCCGTCACAGCCGCTAATACGGCTGAATCTTTGAGGGCTTAACGCCCCCAAACCCCCGTGGAAAAGGAGTGATGTGTATATGGGGAAAGACACAAGAATCGCTTTTCGCTTGTCACAGAAGGAAAAGCAAATCATTACGGCAAAGGCAAAGAAATGCGGTATCTCAAGAACTGAATATGTTAAGCAAAGAGCATTGGGTTATGAACCGAGAGCGGTTCCGCCTGACGCTCTTTTTCTTTTGCTCGAAAGGATCGGCGAGTTAGATGAGAAAAGCACCTCACCTGAACTGGACGCTCAAATCGGCAAGTTGCTGTCCGACATCGCAAGCACTTTGCTATTGCCCGGAAAGGACGGTGATTCACTATTGCAGTTACAGGATTCTGGCCGGTCTACGGAAACCTGAAAGCCACGCTCGAGTATGCCGACAACCCGGACAAAACCATACCGCGGGAATATCTTGACGATGATTTGTATTCTGCTCTTCGTTATGCTGAAAACGACGACAAAACAGATAAGCAAATGTTTGTTGCCGGTATCAACTGCTCAAAGCAAAACGCCTATGCCGAAATGGTTTCGGTTCAGAGGCGGTTCGGCATGAAAGGTAAAGTTGTTGCTTATCACGGCATACAAAGTTTTAAGCCGGGCGAGGTTACACCACTTGAAGCGTTTGAAATCGGCAAAGAAACCGCACGTCGTATGTGGGGAGATAAATACCAGGTTCTTGTTACCGTTCACCTAAACACACAATCAACCCATTGCCACTTCATCGTAAATCCCTGCTCGTTCAAAGACGGTCAAAAGTTCAAAAATAAAATCGGTGACCATTTAGAACTCCGCAAGGTATCCGATGAAGTCTGCCGTGAATACGGTAAGTCGGTTTTAGAAAACAGTAACTTTTACTCAAAGGGCAAAAAGAAAGAATATTGGGTTCGGCATAACGGACAAATGACTCATAGTGATATGATTAAAGAGGATGTTGAATACGCTTTGCAGTTTTCCGAGTCGACCGATGATGTATATAGATATCTTAAATCTATCGGCTACACAATAAATGACGACAGAAAACATCTTACGATTATGGCAATCGGTTGGCGAAGACCTGTGCGTATGGACACTCTCGGCTTTACAAGAGAATACCTTAATAAGCGGCTTAACGAAAACTATAATGATCCCGACATTTCATATTTCAAACGAAGGTATCCGCCCTATAAGCCGAAAGCGTTTCCGCTCTTATACGAGATGGAAGAGTTGAAGTTTACTATTGAACACAGCCACAGTATCGGCAAGATTTATGTTGCACTATTATTTCTCGTCATCATAATCACCTTTGAGTTATTGCACGAAATTAAAGAGGAAATGTTACTGTCCGTACAACTGCGGCACGAGGAGCGAGATCTGAAACAGTATATCAGCGACTATCATTTTATGCGTAACAACGACATTGAAACACTTGAAGACCTATATAACGATGTCCAAAGAACAAAAACAGAAATATCCAAATTAGAGCAACAGCGTATAAAATCAGACAACAAGCGTCGTCGGGCTAAAACTCCCGGCGACATTAACATTTATAAAGAAAAACGCAAGGAAATCACAAAACAAATTACACCCCTGCGAAAACGGCTCAAACAGGCGGAAAAGATTTGGAATAAATCACCGCATTTGTTAGAGCTTGTTAAGCAGGAACAATCGCTTGAGATACAAGCAAAACAAAAAATTAAAATGAAAGAATGGAGTAGATAGAATTTATGAAAAAAGAAACAAATAAATCTACCGTAAAAACGGTAAATAAAAAATCAACACCGGAGGAAATAAACAGTTTTCTCGATATGGCAATGGCAAAGGAACCGGCTGAAAAGAAACAAAAGCCGAAACTGGCAAATATCAAGATTGAAAAGTTAAAACCATTTGAAGGTCATCCTTACAAGATAGTCGATGACGAATCAATGGAGGAACTAAAAAGCAGTATCGCAGAGAAAGGACTGTTAAACCGAATAATTGTCCGACCGATTGAAAACACAGACGAATACGAAATAATCTCCGGTCACAGGAGAGTGCACGCCGCCGAGCTTCTTGGAATAAAAGAAGTCCCGGCGGTTGTTTATTTCATCGACCGTGACGAGGCGACCGTTTTAATGGTCGATTCAAACTGTCAGCGTGAGAGTTTGTCCCCTATGGAAAAGGCAAAGGCATATAAGATGAAATTCGACGCACTTTCCCATCAGGGCAAAGCAACTTCGGACCAAGTTGGTCCGAAGTTGACAGTTGAGCAAATATCCGACAATGACAGCCCGTCGCAGGTGAAACGCCTTATTCGTTTAACCCATCTTGTCCCCGAACTGCAACAGTTTGTAGATGAAGGCAGGATGAAAGTGTCTCCCGCAGTAGAGATTTCGTTTCTTGACGAGGAACTGCAAAGGGATATAGTTGACCGAATTGACGAAACCGAAATCTTTCCGTCTCACGCACAGGCGAGGCGTATGAAACAACTCGCCGCCGAAGGCAGTCTTGACTATGATTCAATCAACGAAATAATGTCCGAACTAAAACCTAATCAGGTTGAAAAGTTAAAGATTCCGGTTGATAGCATAAGGCAGTATGCCCCGAGAGGTTCAACGCCGAAAGATATGGAAAACCTTCTTATCCGTCTTGCAAAAGAAAACTACGAACGCCAGTGCCGTCTCCGTGACGACGGTGCGAGATAAGGGGGTGGCAGAACATGAGTGAATTAGCGTTAACAAAGGAGGACAAGAACCTTATGCAGTTTATAGGCACAAAAGAAGTCGCCGCTCTTATGGGTTGCTCTATCCCGGTTGCACGGCAGATTATGAGGCGAAAGGATTTCCCGCTTATTAAATGCGGTAAAAATCTTAAAGTTATGAAATCCAAACTAATCGAGTGGGCTTCGGTCAGGCGTGTATAATCGCATATTTGAAAACGGTGCGGGCATTGTTCTACAATGCCCGCACATAACAAGGAGGTAAAAAAATATGTCAAAAGCAATTAAAAAGCGGTCAAACGGCGACGGCTCGTTCAGTTACAACGAAAAGCGTAAAGTATGGCAGTATCGCCTGACCATACCGGGACAATTTGATAAAAACGGCAAAGCGATCAGGAAAGCCGTTTACGCAAAGACCAAGGACGAATGCCGCAAGAAAATGAAAGAGATTGTAAACAGGTATGAAACCGGAACAATTTATTCTTCCGAAGACCTTACAATCTATGCCTACGGCAATCAACTTATTGAAAAGAAGGTTAAACTGAATAAAATCCAATCTCAAACCGCGCATCGGGAGTTTGGCACTCTTAATATGTTAAGCCCGATTTACGGCACACGACTGCAAGATGCCACACCTATGCTGCTTCAAAACTTTCTTATTGATTATTGCACCAATTACACCAATTCGGTTATCGACAAAATCTATATGCTCTTAAACCGGATTTTCAATAACGCGGTTGACGATAAGTTGATTCCCGAAACGCCTATGAAGCGGGTTGAAAAGCCAAGATCGGTAAAACGTGAAGTAAAAGTACGGGCATTGACTCTTGAAGAGCAGACTGAATTTATCCGCCTGCTTCAAACAGAGGATATTCAGTTCGCCGACGAAATGCTCATATCGCTTTTTACCGGTATGAGAATGGGTGAAGTGGTCGCCCTCACAATAGGCGATATTGATTTAGAAAACGGCTATATAAACATTCACCGCACTATGGCGACCGATGAAGGCGGCAATCCGTATATAAACGACCGCACAAAGACCGATACGGGAATGCGGGTTATAAAAGTTACCGATGAAGTAAAGCAACTTCTTAATGATATTTGCAAAGGTCGTAAAAAACACGAGTTTGTATTTACCCGTCCTGACGGCAGATTTATTTCAAGACCGATGATATACAGCCAGTTTCGCAGGATGGATGACAAGTACCACTTTATTAAACCGCAGGTCAATACAAAAGTAGACCTGCACTCCCTGCGACACACCTTTGCTACAAGATGTATCGAATCGGGAATGCAGGCGAAAGTGTTGCAACACATTTTAGGGCACAAGGATATAACAACGACCTATAACACCTACGGCGATGTGTTTGACAAATTTGAGTTTGATAATATCACAAAGGCGGAAAAATATTTAAGGGAAAACGGACTTTCAATTTATAAGAATGCGAAACCGAAAATCATAAAAATGGCGTGATTTTGTATGCCAAAATTATGCCAATACGATCCGTTTATGCCAATATTATGCCAATTTTTACGACCTTAAAATGACTCAAAGCGTTTTTACTGCAAATCCGGAAACCCGCATAAACAGGGCGTTTGAGGGCGTTTTGGCACAAAAAACGGGCAGGTTAAAAAACCTGCCCGGATGGTGGGAGAGGGTGGATTTGAACCACCGAAGCTCACGCAACAGATTTACAGTCTGCCCCCTTTGGCCACTCGGGAACTCTCCCATTTGGAGCTGGTGAACGGAGTCGAACCATCAACCTGCTGATTACAAATCAGCTGCTCTGCCATTGAGCCACACCAGCATATCACGGCGACGGATCACCAAGCGCTTTCCCTTTGGAAACAACACTATGATTATATCCATTTTTACGTGTTTTGTCAAGATATTTTTATCGTTTTGTAAAAAAGATGACGGGGACGGCGATCTCCGCGATCATTTTATGATCCGCCCTCTTGTCTTCCTCTGACGAGCAAGGCGGACCGGCGGCAAATCACGTCGGAAGGGAAGGAGAGATGACGGAATTCAGACGGCAATATTTTCCATGTTTCGACACGGTAAGGCATGAAAAAGACGCAAGGAAGCACAGCCATAAAAATATGGCTGTGCTTCGATTTCTTTTTCGGCTAATTACTCCAAAACAAGGTGAGGATCAATCGTCGAACGGGTCAACCTCTTCGTGGGTGGATCCTTCGCCGCCGATCTCGGGGCCCGCCATGATCGCGGGACCGATCAGATCGATATATTCAAGTTCCGGAGCACTATATTCTTTCTTCATTTTATATGCCCTCCATTTATTGATACTACGATACGATAATCATAGCACAGCTTGAACCTAATGTCAATACCTTTCGCTCATCTTTCCGGAAAAAGTTTTCCGGAAAGATGAGGAAGGGATCTTAACAAATTACCGATCTTACTCCGCAGCAGGAGCGTGGAGCGTGATGGTGTCACTGAATACCGTGCGGACCGCGTCGCCGATCCTGTAGGTGACGTACATCTTACCATAGCGATACGCGTCAGGTGCGATGAACTTGAAGCGGAAGGAATAGTTCTGGTAGACAGAGTCAAGTCCGTTCGCGTTGGAAGCATAGCTCTTCTTGATGCCGACGGTCTTGTCATTGATGACCAGCGCGTTGTTCACATACGCGGTCAGATCATCAAACGCGGTGGAGATGTTCGCATAGTACATACCGTAGTCAAGGACTTTCAGATCGACCGCGCCGACCACGATGTCGGAATACTCGCTCGTAGTGGCGATGTTGCCGACGAAGTAAGCGGCGTACGGTTTGGCGGAGTTAAATCCGGCCTCACCGGTCATATCCTGGATCACGCTGGTAGCCGGCGTGGCGGATACGGAGAGAACATCCTTGGTAACGGTGACGGTGTAAGCCGTTCCGACGACCGAGCCGTCCACCGAGCAGAGCTGCGCGGTGAAGGTGTCTTCGGTGTCGACGGGGACCGCGTTGTAGTAGACGGTGCCGTCAGGCATGGTGGCCTTGACCATCATGTTGCCGACCGGATTGAAGAGATATATATCCGCGTCGGTGATGTCGCGCGCGGTATGCGTGGCTTCATCCACACCGGCGTCGCCGGAAGCCATGTGAGCGCCGAGCGTATCAGCGTTGTTGAAGTAGTTCGCCGCCTTGCTGTTAAAGGTGTTGTTGGAGGCGATGAATACGTTCTGCTCATCAACGTCAACCTCGGCGTAGTTGAAGGCAACGCAGGCGCCGTCATAATAAGTCGCGCTGTTTCTGCTGGTATAGTTGTACTTGAAGTTCGTAAAGGTGTTGCCGGTGATGGTGATCGGCGTCGGGCTGAAGTTCAGTATCGCCGCGGCGAACGCGCCGGACGTATTGTCGAACGTGTTGCCGCTGACGGTGATGGAGCCGAGTTCACTGCCGTCGGTAGCGTTGATACGGAGACCGTAGTAGTTGTGCACGGCGGTATCCGACGGAGCGACGATGTTGTTGTTGAACGCGACAGTGATGTTCTCAAAATTCGTGTTCTCCCACGCCGCTTCGGGGAACGCGACCTGTACCGGAGCCAGCCAGCTGGAGGTCGCCGTGTAGCGGAATCTGTTGTTCGCGAAGGTGAGGCTTGCGCTGTCGACGTGCGACATATTATCAAAGTACACTCTGTTGTTCACGTTGTTGTGGTGAACGTTGACGTCAAAGGTGCTGTACGCGAACGACGCGTTGCTGGAGTTGGTCGTGGACAACCAGATCCAGTTGGCGTAGGACGTTGCATCTTCATTCACATAGTTGCGGGCCGCCTCGATGGATTTCGCGCAGCGGGCGATCAGCATTTCATGACCGGAGCTGTTCTCCAGTATGAAGTGGTTATCGGTCATCGTGATGTCCTTGGCGATGGTGTTCTTCGCGGACATGATGGCGTAACTGGTGCCGGTGCCGTAACCGCCGGCGTTGACCGTGATACAGTTGGTGACCCTATAGGTGACGTATTCGATGCCGGTGGCAGCCGTGGACGTCTCGTTGATCCGGATACCACTGTTATCGTCTTTGGTGCCGCCGAAGGCGACGCCGTCCACATTGACGCAAGCCTGATATCCGAGGCTGATGCCGTAGGAGATGATGGACTCCTGCTCATCGTTGGTACGGGTAGACTTACGGGTCGCGGTCGGGATGCCGCTGCTCAGCGTGACCGGGTTGATGCCCGCCTTGGCGCCGTAGATGTTGTAGAGTTCTCCTCTGTCGTCCGCCGTACCGCAGGCGATCGCCGCGTCATACTCTTGCGGAAGCAGATAAATATTTCTGGTATGATCCGCGGCGCTGACGTACGGGACAGCGTTCGGCGTGGCGAATACGTTCTCGCCGACGGTAAAGACATAGGCGGTCTTGGTGCTGCCTTCCAGGAGCTCCAGTACAACTTTCTTGCCGTCCGGCAAACCGGAAACGGTCTGAGACAGATAGTACTTGTTGCCGCTGTAGACCGGTGTGTCACCGAAGTCCTGCTCTACCATAAGGGTAATGACCGCGTAAGTGGTATTGCTGTCATTGTAGCCGGCCTTGACGTAGTAGGTGTTGCCGGACGCCAGGTCGCCGGACGCGGCGGTCTGGCACTCGGCGTCGGTGTAGACGCCTTTCACGACGACTTTCGAGCTCTTGAAGCTGAGTTTCGGATTAGACGCCGTCGGATTATCCATCTTGGAAACCAGCGCGGAACCGGTCGGAGCGCAGTTCGCGTTGACAGCCCATGTGACCGCCGACGCGGCGGAAGTATCGCCCGCCACAGCGGTGACGTTGAAGTCGCTCGCCCAGTGATTGTAATCGCCCAGCGCGACATCAGACAGCGCTTCGCCGTGACGCGGCTGCGGGACATAGGGCGTGACGCCGTCCAGCGCGAAGTACAGGTTGTTCTCATAAGTGCCGTTGCTCAGTCCGGTGAAGGGACGCGGATAACCGGTGAACGTGTTGTTCGAAATATCAACGACTTTCGCGTCGCCGGTAGTCTGCGAGCAGAGGATCGCGCCGTACGCCGGATCTTCTCCCGTGGTGTTGGTCACGGTGTTGCCGGTAAAGATCCAGCTGTAAATACCGCGCTGATCAGCATCCATCGTATAGGTCGTGGCGACCGCGGAACGGATGCCGTTATCTCTGGAGATACCGGTGTTGACCATCTTGTTGTTGCGGAAAATGATGTCGATGCCCGCGCGGTTGGCGCTGGTGATATCGCTCGAACCGCCGGTCGCGATGGTGAACAGGGTACCGCAGGCGATGCTGATATAGTTGTCTTCCGCGAGATAGGTGGGTTTGTGCGAGGGGTTCTCGTAGTTCGCGGCGTTGGTCGGGTTGATATACAGACCCGTGCTGTCAACGTTCTGCTGAGTGGTATCCAGCCACGCGGTATGACGGATGTTGATGAAATCCGCGTTCAGACCGCCTTTTGTGACGGTGCTGGAACCCCATGTGAAGTGACAGTTGTCGACGTTGAACGTCATAATGGATTTGGTCAGGTTTTTCGTAGTCGCCGAGTTGCCGTAACCGCCGCCGTTGGAGAACAATTTAAGGAAATTGTCCGTTTCGTTGAGGTTGCCAACAACCATGTTTCTAAAGTTGATAGAGAAGTTGTTGTTCTTGTTGTACATGTTGCTGGCATTGGTGCCCGCAGCCGTGGAAACGTAGACGCTGTTAGACAGGTTCATACCGTCGATGGTGAAAGAACCGCCGTCGCTGATGATATCGTTCATAATGTAGATGAACGATGTCGAGATCCTCGCTTCATAGGTGCCGCTGAGGCTTCTGCCGTTGATCAGCGCGTCGCTCTCGCCCTCCGACGCCGCAACGCCGAGGTACGGACCAACGAATTTCCAGTCATGGAATTTGCCGTTATTGCCGTTGTTGGGCAGACCGACCGCATAGTTACCCGTGCCGGAACCGTTGTAGTTAGTACCGGTGTTGTAGTTACCCGGGCAGAAAACGACCGTCGGATACTGACGCAGGTTCGCTTCCTGGATGGTGGCGGCGTTGGTGCCGTAAACGAGCTGATAGATGAAGCCGGTGGTGGGCATCTTGATATAGAAGGTATCGCCGGACGACGGCGCGGTGCTGGTCGCGGCGCCGGTGCTGGTGCACAGCACGCTGGCGAAACGATCGCTCGTCGGGGTGACAAACATCACGGTGTTGTTCGTCGGAACCACAACGACGGCACCATCCGTAGCCGGAGCCAGACCAAGCTCACCCCAGGGAGAGGTGTAGAGCAGTCTCTGCACGGTGGTCACAGCGCCCTTGGTAGCCTTGACATACACGGTGCTGCCTTTGGCGATGTTGGTCACAGGCGTCGTGCAGTCAAAGTCGGAGTAGACGCCGACCAAAGTAACGCCGGAGTTTTTGAACGCGATGTCAGAGGCGTTCTTATTGCCGTTGCCGTTGGCGGTCCAGCGGAAGAAGCGGTTATTGGTCTTCTCAACGGAGGAGAAACCGCCGGCGGCGAGTTCAAAGTCAGCGTCGGTATAGGTCTTGTTGGTGTCAGTATAGACATAGGGGATGGAAACACCGGTACTGTTCGGGTCGTCCGCGACAAGCGTGCTGCCGGAACGCTGGAAGTAGAAGTTATCGGTCGCGTCAAAGTTGTTGACGCCGTAATCTCCATCCTCGTCCAGCTTGAAGTAGCGGGACGATTCGGCTTTGCCGATGAAGGTGTTGCCGGTCAGGGTAGCGGACCGCAGTCTGGTGCTCTTTATGGCGTAATGTCCTTCTCCGCGTCCGTCATGTTTATCAACTCTGTAGTAAGAGGTGACAAAAATGCTGGCGCCGGTACCCTCGGAGCCGCGATCAAAGGTATTGTTGATGACATTCAGATTGAAAACGTCATCAAGATCGGCGTGCAGTTTGAGACCGTCCTGCGTGTTGTTGCTGAACTTGTTGCCGATGATGTTGACGGTAACGCCTTCGGTGTAGGCGCTGTTGTCGCAAACAGACAGATCCTGGTTGGAGCTGCCTACCATACCGATAATGTAGGTGGAGCCGACCGCCGGGGTCTGGAAGTTGGAGTTCTTAACGGTCAGGTAAGCGCCTTCCAGTCTGCGGGCGACATACTTCTGGTTCATCGGACGCGAATAGCAGACGCGCGTGCCGAGATGACCGGCCGTGAAGTTGTTGACCTTAAAGGAAGCGTAGGTGGTGTCGGAGAAGCAGTACGCCGGGCTGCCGCTTGTGCCCTGGGCACCGTCGCAATCCGCATAGCAGCGGTTGACGTACAGATAGATCTCACAACTGTTATCCTTAGCCTGCGTGTAGTCGGAATAGAAGAAGTTACCGGAACCGGTACCTCTGTTCAGGAAGTCCTGCGCGTTGATGAACGCCAGCATGCGGGTGTCATACGTCGTGCCGGAACCCGATTTGGTGTTGTTGTTGATACGCAGACCTCTGGTGGTCTTGGCGGACACACCGGCGAAAGTGATGTAGAAGTGCGAATCCGGAGACACGTTGTAATAGCAGAACTGCGGCTGCGAGGTGAAGATCGCCTCTTTGGTGTTGTCATCGTAAGACCGGGAGTTCTGGATATCAAACGAGTCAATGGAACGCGGATCGACGCCGAATTTCGGACCGATCAGCGCGATGGAACGGCTGCCGCCGAAGCCGGCATAGCTGCCGGGCATCAGCAGGAACACCTTGCTCATCGGCTGGTTGGAACCGAATACCGGGCTGGTGGTGTGCGCGTCCCTCGCGGCGGACAAAGTCGCGTAGAAGGTGACGTTTGCCGACGTGCCGTTGATGGCGCCGGAGGTATAGGTGTCTCCGTTGAAAGTATACGTGCCCAGACCGCTCGGGTCGACGACAAAGAAGGTGTCCGGCTCGGTGATGGTGTAACGCACCGTGCAGGTGGTGTTCGCCGTCGCGTAACGTGCCTTGGCGTACAGCGTGCCAAATCCCTTGGACAGCGTTGTGACCGGCGTGGTGCACGCCTCGTTGGAATATACGCCGAGGAACTCGACTTTGCTGTTATTATAAACGAAGAGGTTTGCCGTACTATACGCTTTGCCGGCTTCCGGCAGAACAACAACGGTACCTTTGATGATGCCGTCGGTCTCCATTTCGGAGATTTCGTTGCCATAGGTCTGGACCATGACACGGCTGTTGGTGACAAGCAGGTCGCCCGTCGTTTCCTGCACCGTGAACATCTCCGCGACGCCGCCCGCCATCTCGTCGGACGCATAAATGTCCGTCATAACATGGAAGTAGCCGCTGCGGTTGGTGATCATGTAGGAAGATCTCGCCGTATGGACGTTGCCCTGATAGTCAACGGACAGGTTGCCGGACAGGTCGGTCAGACCGCTGAAGCTGTAGAAAGGCTCCACGACCATCATGCCGCTGCCATCGACTTTTGTGTAGTCGGCGCGGATGACGTTTTCGCGGATCGTCATCGCGATATTGAACCCGGCGCCGCCATTAACAAATTTTTCGACGTAATTCTGGTCGGAATCGACTTTCGACAGAGAAACGTCATTGTTGGTGATGTTGAGCAGGGCGCCGCAGGTCGTGCTGCTCTCGACTTTATCCAGATAGATGAAGTCGCCGCCGCCGGTCACTTCCTCGTTGCCGCTGAACGCGATGATGTTGCTGTCAAAGGTGAACGCGGCGTTCGCGCCGTAATCGGTGTAGTTGTTGTAATTCATACGGAGGATGTGGTTGGACGTCCAGTCGTAGAATGTACAATTGGTGACGTTGCCGGAGTACTTGCCGGCGTAATCACCGAGGAACGCGGCACCGTTCGCGGCGCTATAAGCAGAAGGACCAAGCTTGATATGCTGGTTCTGCTTATAAGCGTCGGTCGTCGCGTACCTGAAATCTTTGAAAACGCAGTTGTCGATCAGCGTGTAGTTGTTCTGCATGACCGGCGCCTGCGTGTTGGCGTCGCGCTCGGACTGCACGAAGTAACTGTTCGTGATGGTCGCGACAGACAGGATGAGGTTGGTCTTGTTGTTGCCGCCCATCGCCAGAAACGCCGCGCCGCCGGTGGTGTTCAGATCGACGTACCAGTTGTCAAGATGGAACCCGGTGACGTACGCGCTGGCGGCGGTCGTGGTATTTTCGGAAAACAGCTTGAACGCCGCGTCAGCCGCGAAACCGTCCGCGTTGATAATGCCGTTTTTCAGACCCCAGAAGGTGGATTTGAAAACAAACTCTTTGGTCGCATCCACGGTTCTGCCGTTCGCGACGGCGATATTGCCCTTCGCGGTGACAGGGCTCTTGCCCGCCTGCGGTCCGATGAAATAAGCGTTCATATAGTCCGCTTCGGTCGCCGTCGAGGTGTCGGCAGGCGTGATCATCGTAAGGGACTTGTTGCTGCCGTCAGACGCGATGCCCTCGTCCGGGTCCGCGTTCGCGGTGGAGTACTGCTGTCCCGGGAAAAAGACGAACACGGGGTTGTTGTTCGACGCGGGATCCAGGTGGCGCAGGGTGCGCGTGACAAGTGTCCACGAAGACAAAGCGTTCGTCCCGTAGGTCAGTTGATATGTGACGCCGTTACCCCAAGTGGTACCGTCGCCGTACGTAACAGTGAACGTCTCGCCCTCATCGGCCGGAGCAGATGAAGCCCAGGCAGTGTTGACAAAGTAGACGTTCGCGCCCGGAGCATAGACATTTGCGCCCACGGACGTCGCATTGATCCGCGCGTAAGGATCGGATACGGCCATCGCCGTCTCCGCCACTTCCGGCAGAACGATGCCCGAAAGCAACGCGAGACACATAATGAGTGCCATAAGCATTGCGATCGGCCGTTTGCTTGTTTGCAGCATAGTGGTTCCTCCTCAAAATAATATTTGACAAGCATCTATATCAAGGCATTTTCACCCCGCCGCGACCCGAAAAAGGGTGCAAAAGGGTATAGTATGCCAACGATACATTTACATTGTAACAGGTAAGGGACCGTTTGTCAATCCAAAAACAGAAATTTTCCAGTGTGTTTGTTCCTTTTGGGCAAAAGGAACAAAAAGTTTGTTGTGTGTTTGTACACTATTCATTGTTGCCGCGTTTTTGATGCAAATTCGGAAGTTATTATCGACTTTTTTCGCTCCGTTCACAATCCCTCAGTCTTTCAAGAGACAAAGGTCCCCGGCGGGGACCTTTGTCTCTTGAAATCCGGCTCCCTTTACACAAGGGAGCCCGGAAAACGCGGATTTCCCGAGGCAAAAAGCCTCGGGAAATCATTTTCAGTTATTCACTGCGCACTACGCGCTTTGGCTATTCACCGCGCGTGTAAGCTGCTTACTCGATCGGCGCGCCGGACGGCGTTTCGAGCGCGATGGTGTCGCTGTACACCGTGCGGACGTTGTCGCCGACTTTGTAGGTGACGTACATCTTGCCGTAGCGGTAGACGCCCGGGACGATGCACTTGAAGCGGTAGGAGTAGTTCTGATACACGCTTTCAAGGCCCGCGGCGTTGTACGCGCAGGAGCGTCTGACAGCGACGGTATTGCCGTCAACGATCAGCGCGTCATTCTCATAGAGCGAGAAATCGTCGAACGCCGTGCTGACGTTGGAGTAATACATACCATAATCGACGATCTTCATATCGACCGCGCCCGGCAGGAATTCAAATTCGGACGTTACGCTGATATTGCCGACGAAGGTGGCGGCGTAAGGCTTGGTGATGTCGTAACCGGTCTCGCCGGGATCCATCTCGCGGATCACGCAGGTAGCCGTGGTGGCGCTGACATTCAGGATCTCGTCAAGGATAGTGACGGTATACGCCGAGCCGACGGGCGTGCCGTCCACCGAGCAGAGCTGCGCGGTGAAGGTCCGCGTGCCGACGGGAACGATGTTGTAGTAGACGACGCCGCCCACCGTGGCTTTGACCATCATATTGGTGCCGGGCTCAAAGATGTAATATTCGTCGCCGCAGAAATCCAGCGCGATATGCGTACCGTCGTCCACACCGGCGTCACCGACCGTCATATGACTGCCGAGAGTATCGGTGCCGTCAACATAGTTCGCGAGCTGACCGTTGAAGGTGTTGTCGGAAGCGATGGTGACGTTGGGCGCGGTCTCGCCGATGCTGGGATCGGCGTAGTTGAAGGCTACGCAGCCGCCCGCACGATGCGCCTTCGTCCGATTACTGCCGAAGTTGTACTTAAAGCCGATAAAGGTATTGCCGGATACAGTGACGTTGGACCGCGACTCGTTGAATATCGCCGCGCCGAATATACCGGACGTATTGTCGAAGGTGTTGCCGGAGACGGTAAAGGAGTTGATGTCGCTTTCGCCGGTATCCGCGATCCGGACGGCGACATATCCTTCCTCGACGCTTCCTGTCGGCTCGAAGATGTTGTCCGCGATGGAAACGGACATTTCGTCATACGCCGTATGCTCCTTGTCGTTCATATAGAAACGGATGGTGCTGTTATCGTTCGGGTCCGTGCTGTCAAAAGCGAGACGGTTGTCGTGGATCGAAATCGAGGAGCTGTCCACAAGCGACAGACTGTCGAAAGGTATATTTCCGTCGGTATTGTTGTGATGGATATCGGCGGTGAAGCTTTTGTATCCGCGTTTGCTGTCTGCGGTTACTGACGACATCCACATGAAATTCCGCGAGTTGCCCGCGCAGACGGCGTAATTCCGATAAGCTGTGATAGACTTCGCGCAGCGGCTGACCAGCAGTTCATGGTCGGGATGGCTGGCGGGCAAAACGATATGGTTGTTGGTCAGCGTGATGTCCAGGGGATGCTGCGCCTTACAGGTGACAGGCGCGTAGGTCGATCCCGCCAAATAGGTGCCGGCGTTGACCGTGATACAGTTGGTGACCGTAAAGGCGGAGGGGCTGGTATAAGCGCTGGCTGTGGCGGACGTGCTGACGATACGTGCGCCGTTGTTGACCGAGGCGGTGCCGCCGAAGGCGACGCCGTCCACATAGAGCTGCGTCTGATAGTTCGCCGAGATGCTATACGAGATGATGCTCTCCTCGGCGTCACTGGTCCGCGCGGCGTTGCGCGTCGAGGTCGGGATGCCGTCCCCGTCCAGCGTAACGGGGCTGACGCCGTGTTTGGCGCCGTAGAATTTGAACAGAACGCCTCTTAAGCTGGTGCTGCCGGTAGGCATGTCGATGGTGTATTCCTGCGGGAACAGATAGATGTTCCTGGTCGTATCCTCCGCGCTTGCCGCGGGGACCTTATTGGGATGGTCGAACACGTTTTCACCGACGGTAAAGACATAGGCGGTCTTGGTGTAGCTGCCCGGCGCGCCCTCCAGGACCTGCTCGGAAACATGCGTGCCGTCGGGCAGATCTTTGGCGTCATTGGCGATCCAGTACTTGTCGCCGTTGTAACGGGGCGTGGCGCCGAAGTCCGGCTCAACATAGAGCTTGATCGTCGCGAACGCGGTGTTGCTGTCGTTGTAGCCCGCTTTGACGTAGTAGAGGGTCCCCGGCGTCAGCGTGCCCGCCGCGGCGGGCGTGGTCAGCGCGGCATCGGTGTAGACGCCCTTGACCACGACGTTATCGCCCTGGAAGGTCAGCCCTGGGTTTGTCGTCGTCAGACCGTCGTTGACGGTGCGCACAAAGTTCTGCGTGAGCGTGCAGGCGGCGTTCACCGGCCATTCAATGTCTGCCGCGGCGGACGTGTCGCCCGCGACGGCGGTGATGTTGAAATCGCTCGCCCAGTGATCGTAATCGTACAGCGCGACATCTCTCAGCGCGTAGCCGGAGCGCGGCTGGATGACGTAAGGCGTCCTACCGTCCAGACCAAAAAACAGGTTATTCTCACAGGCGGCGTAATTATAAAATTCAAAGGGCCTCGGATAGCCGGAGATCACGTTGTTCGAAATATCGGCAGATTTTACATAAGCATTGCTGTTCTGTGCGTAGAGCAGCGCGCCGTACACCGGATTTTCCCCCGAGGTGTTGGTCACCGTGTTGCCGGTGAAGGTCCAGCTGATTATCTTGTTCTGGTTACTGCTCGCATAAGTCGTGGCGATCGCGGAACGGATGCCGGTGGAGTTGGAGATACAGGAATCTACGATGATGTTGTCGCGAATGATGATATCGATACCTGCGCGTGTGCTGCTGCTGATTTTCGTAGCGGCTTTGCTCGTACCGATGGTGAACAGCGTGCCGCAGGCGATGCTGAGATAATTGTTCTCCGCAAGATAGGCGGGTTTGTGCGAGGTATTCGCGTAGTTCTCGGGTCTGGTCGGGTTGATGTACAAGCCCGTGCTGCCCGCGTCCTGACGCGTAGTATCCATCCACGTCGTATGGCGGATGTTGATGAAATCCGCGCCCACCAGACCTTTACTGGCCGTACTGGCGTCCCAGGTAAAGTGGGAGTTGTCGATGTTCAGCGTCAGAATGGATGTGTTTTTATTTTTCGCCTCCGCGTCGTCAGCGGTGTTGCCGACGCTTCCGCCGTTGGAGAACAACCGGAAAAAGTTGGTCGAGTTACTGGCACGGTCGCCCACAACTACATTTTTAAGATCAATGCTGAAATTGTAATTATAAGTGTACAAGTTGCTGGCAAGAGGTGTTGCCGTCACTACGTATGACTTCCCGGAGAAACCGATGCCGTCGATCGTCAGGCTGCCCCCTTCCGATATGACGTTGTTCATCGGGACAACTTTACAGCTATCGGAGGCGAGGACCGCTTCATACCCGTTGGTAAGTCCCCGGCCGTTGAGCAGTCCGCTGCCTTCGCCGCAGGACGCTTCCACACCGAGATACGGCCCGACGATCCTCCACTCTGTCTCGGAGGCATATGCCCGCAGCTCCGCCGAGGCGCCGGCAACGTCGGCGGACCCGATGGCGAGGTAGCCTTCGTTCGTGCCTGCCGCGTCGGAGTAAACGGTAGTGCCGCTCTCATCATCAAACGCGGTTTTGGTGGTATAGTTCCCGGGGAACAGTACGATGGTCGGCGAAAAACGCGTATTGGCGTGAGAAAACGCCGAGGCGTTGACGCCGTATTTAAGTTTATAGATAAATCCGGTGGTGGGCATCTTGGCGTAGAAATAGTCGCCCGCGTTCGGCTCGGTCGCCGTCGGGGTTCCGTCCGAATTCACAAGATACCCGGTGAATTTCGAATTATCGGGAGAGAGGAACAGGACCGATCCGTCCTCCGGCACATTGACGATCTGCCCTTCGCTTGCCGGCGCCAGGCCGATCTCCGCCCACGCGGAAGTATAGGTCAGGGTCTGTACGGATATGACCGAGCCTTTCTGCGCTCTTACATAAACGGTATCGCCGGAGCTGATGGACGCGACCGGAGTGGTGCACCCGAAATCGGAATAGACGCCGACAAGCGACACGCCGGGGTCGGCAAACGCGATGTCCGAAGCGGTTTTGGCGGCGCCGGCGCCGCTCGCGTTCCAGCTGAACATGTCACTGCCCTGCGTAACGGAGTCGAACCCGCCGTCCGCCAGCGCGAAAACGTCGTTTTTATAGGTGTGTCCCGCGTCCATCCAGGCGTACGCCGGCGCCGCCGTGCCGACGCATTTCGACGTCGCGATAGCGACCTCCGCGCCGTTGGAGACGCGCAGGTACGCGTTGTCGTCCACATTGACATTGTTGACGCTGTCCAGATTGTAGAGCGTGCTGCCGCCGGAGTAGTTTACGGTCACATTGTCACGGATCGTAATGGTTTTTCCGGGTTTGGTCTCTCCGGTTAACGCATAATAATTATTAAAAGATGCTATGCGTGTCGGGGCGTTGACCGTCGTTGTGCTCTCAAACCGGTTGCCCGCTATCACGATATTCTCAAGATCCGAGATGCCGTACAGTATACGCAGCGCTTCCATCGCGTTCGTGCTCGGATCTATATCCAAAAACCGATTATCTTTCAGGATAACATCTACGCCGTTGGGATAATCCTCCTTTGTGACACGGCAGGCCGCAAGACGATCTTTACTGTTATGCAAGCAATACCCCAATATATAATTATTACTATTGGAATTTGTCAGCGTATCAAAGCGGTTGTTGACGAAACATACGCCGGTCGTACTGGGCGCCACGGCGATGGCTTTCGCGTTGATGGGACCGCCGTAGAACACATTTCTGTTTTGGTCGACAAAAACGGAATTCTCCACTTTCACATAGTGACAGTTGAAGGTTCTCATGGAGGCGACAGTTCTGTTGCTTCTGCCGTCGTCATATACGCGGTCCATATGGAGAAAGACCTGCGCGCCTTTGCTCGCGCTCCACTGCGCGGTTTGTTCATTATAGACGAAACCGGCGGCGGTGTTGTTGTTTTTGTTGTACACATCCTGCACCGTCAGGAAACACAATGTGTTGGCGTCCTGATCGATCTGGATACGCAAACCATCCCAGGCGGTGCCTGTGTTGCCTATGCCGGTATTGCACGTCACGCCGGCGAGCGAAACATACCCGCCGTATTTCAAATCATAACTGCTGCTGAAATTCACGCGGGTCAGCACATGGAACACCGCCTCGGTCGACGCTGACGTCGACCGGCTGTTGCCGACCGCGGAGGAGTCGGCGACGGCGGCGGGCTTGCCGAAACCGGGGCCGATCACGCAGATGCTCTTTCTAAGGTCAGTCTGCCGATACTCGCCCGGCATCAGCAGCACGACGTCGGTCTGAGGGGTGAGCTGATAGGAATTATAGGGATTTGTGGCAGCGCTGCACGCATCGAAAGCAGCATAATCGCCATATGTATCGGCCCGATGCCCATAGAAAATAACATTAGCATTAGCGACCTCGTTGCGATAACCGTTTGTAAAGGTATCGCCATTAAAGGTATAGGTGCCGGCGTCGGTCGGATCCGCGATACGAAAAACCGTCGGCTCAACGATGGTGTACTGAACGGTACAGGTGGTGCGGCCGTTGGTGTAATGCGCCTTGGCGTAGAGGGTGCCAAAATTCTTTGTCAGCGTCGCGACCGGCGTGTTGCACGCCGCGTCGGAATACACGCCGTCAAAGACGATATCCGGGTTGTTGTATTTGAAAAGGTTTGCCGTCGGATAGCTCTTGCCGTTTTCCGGGACGACCGTCACGGTCGCCGGGATGGCGGTGCCGGTCTGCTGTATGACCCGGGCGGCATTCCCGGTATCCCCGTATTCATAGGTGAGCACCCGGCAGTACGCCACCAAAAGGTCGTTGTCGGTATCCTGCACCGTGAAGTTCTCGGCGACGCCGCCCGCCATATCGTCGGACATATAAAGGTCGCTCAGCACCTTGGTGCCTTCCGTGCGGTTGAAGCCGGGCACACCATCGCCCGAATTGTAATACGCTCTCGCCGCGTGCACGTTGCCGGCGTAATCGGTGAACAGGTTGCCGGACACGTCGACAAGCCCCTTCATTTTATAAAGAGGTCTCGTAAGCGTACTCCCGAAGTCACCCCGGACGATATTCTTTTTGAGGTTGAAATTAACGTAACTATTTGTCGAGCTGACAAAATGTATGAACAACGATTCTCTTGAAGCCGGGACGGTCAGCGGACAGAGCGTTACGTCGTTGTTTATGATGTTCAGCGTCGGATGGAGATTGTTTTCTTCTTCTTCTTCCAGCGGGGCGATATAAAACGTCCCCGTGGCATGACCGCTCAAAAACGCCGGCACGTCCTCATCATAAGAAAACCGATTGCTGTCAAACGTTATGGTATCATGACTGTCAAACGCGGTATCCTGTACTGAATAATTGATATAGAATACATAATTGGTTGTAATGTTATGGAAGGTGCAGCCCCGCACCGTCGCGCTGAACTCACCGGCGTCATCGCCCAAAAACGGGTGACCCTTCGTCGTGCCCGCCGTTGTGTTCAGCCGGAACTGTTGGTCATTAACGCTGCCGGCGGTATCTCTGAACCCGTTGAAAAAACAGTTCTCGAGCAGGATATGGTTCGCAGCGATACCATTGAACCGTGCTTCCGTAGCCCCGGTTCTGGCTCGGGTCTGCCAGAAATAACTGTTGGTGATCTCCACCTTGGAAACATACGGTATACCCGTGGAAAGTACATTGCCGCTCGCGCCGCCCCAGTGGAAAACCGAGCTGTTACCCGTACTATTCTCCGCATAATAGAAATTGTCCACATAAAGTCCGGCGACATATGCCCCTTCGTTGCCCGCCGCGTACCAATTGAAAGTACCCTTTCCCGCGAGCCCGTCCATATGGATCACGCCGCTGTCGAAACGCCAGAAAGTGTCTGTAAAAACAAACTCTCTGGTATTGTTGACCGATCTGCCATTCGCCACGGCGGTGTCGCCCTTCGCCGTGACAGGGCTCTTGCCCGCCTGGGGACCGAGCATCCAGACGTTGAGGTAGTCCGCCTCCGTCGCCGTATCGGGGTCGGCGGGAGCGGTCATCGTAATGGCGGTCCGACCATTGACCTTCGCCCCGTCAACTTTATCATAATCCGACATGTTCGCGGTCGCATTTACCTCTCCCGGGAAAAACACAAGCACCGGGTTGTTGGCCGACGCAGGATCCAGTCCGCGCAGGATCGGCCGTACCGCGTACCATGAGGGAAAAGCGTTGACCATGTAGGTCAGATGGTAAGTAACGCCGTTGCCCCAGGTGACGCCGTTGCCGTACGCGACATCAAACGTCGCGCTGCTTGCCGCCGGCGCGGACGACTCCCAGGCGGTGTTGATAAAGTAGATATTGGCGTCGGGCGTATAGGTGCCGTCGCCGTTATCCGTCGCGGTGATCCGCGCGTAGGGATCGGATACAGCAAGCGCCGTCTCCGCCACCTCCGGCAGGACGATGCCCGAAAGCAGCGCGAAACACATAATGAGTGCCAGCGCCAAAGCGATCGGCCGTTTGCTTGTTTTCAGCATAGTGGTTCCTCCTCAAATAACGTTTATTCGGGTAAGGGACGTCCTGCCTTTTCCGTCCTTCACGCAAAAAAGCAGACAATATCCCATTTATACATATCCAATATAACATCAAACGGACGGTTTGTCAATATAAAAGTTGGTTTGAGGTTGTAATTCTGAACAGAATGTTTCTTTATTTCTGTTTGAGTATTGGTTTTTCTAAAAACGAGAACAACAAAAGCAGGTTTTTCGCCTTCCTCTGATGAGGAAGGTGGCAAAACCGCAGGTTTTGACGGAAGGAGAGAGAACGGGGTTTTATCTCGTTATCTCTCCCTCAGTCTTTTTGTCGCAAGCGACAAAAAGACAGCTCCCTCATCAGAGGGAGCCGCCTAATGAAACAACAGGTCGCAATATCTCTCCCTCGTCAGAGGGAGCCGCCTAATAAAACAACAGGTCGCAATATCTCTCCCTCGTCAGAAAGAGCCGTGGCTTTTGTTCCTGCGTCGTCTCGCCTTCCTCTGATGAGGAAGGTGGCAAAACCGCAGGTTTTGACGGAAGGAGAGAGAACGGGGTTTTATCTCGTTATCTCTCCCTCGTCAGAGGGAGCCTTTAATGAATAAGTTTTTTCTTCGCTAATCGGGTTTTTCTTCGTCAGAGAGAGCCTTTCTTGATAATTTCATCTATATATTCACAAACACCGCTGAAATTACGATCAATATCCAAATTGCTGATCCTTACAACTTTCAATTTCATTTGTTCTAAGTCTTTTGTGCGTATTTTATCCTGTTCCGACTGCTTTTCTGTATAATGTTCGCTGCCGTCAAGTTCAACCACGATCCCCGCTTTTGCACAGTAAAAATCCGCTATGTAATTTCCAAGTGCTTTCTGCCGTTGAAATCGAACAGGATAACTTCGTAAAAATTCATACCACAATTTTCTTTCCCACGGGGTCATATTTTTCCTTAACTCTTTTGCAAGGGGAATGTTTGCTTTGTTGTATTTTTTCATTCTCTCCCTCGGTGTTTTTGTTGCGTTATCTCTCCCTCAGTCTCGCTGACCGCTCGCCAGCTCCCTCGTCAGAGGGAGCCGGAGTTTAGAGTTATGACCGGGCGGCGGCCGGGTCATAGGCCCTTTACGTGGTTGCTTTGCAGGCGGGGACTGAAATTCAGTCCTTCTCCACGCCGACGGTGGCGGGGAGGGCGTTGATATCCCACGTCTTTACAGACCCGCGGGGAGCGGCGCGGTCAATGGAAAGCGCGAGGGTATCCCTTGCGATGGACGCGCGGTTGCGGTCGATGACCGACCAGAGGTCATCCCCCGTCTCCACCGTGATGAAAATGTGATCCATCACGGCAAAGCCCGCGTCTTTGCGCATCGTCTGTATCTTGCTGACAAACTCTCTCACCAGCCCTTCCTCGACAAGGTCGGGCGTCAGGTTGGTGTCCAGCGCCACGGTGACGCCGTGATCGCTGACGCTGTAAAAGCCGGGGCGTGAGGTCGTCTCGATGAGCAGATCCTCCGGCGCGAGCTCGATCTTTCCGTCGGACAGATCGAAGGTCAGCGCGCCCTTTTCGTCCAGCGACTTTTTCGCCGCCGCGCCGTCAAGACCCGCGAGCATCTGCCGGATGACGCCGAGCCTGGCACCGTATTTCGGCCCGACGGTGCGCAGGTTGGGCTTGAAGGTGTAATCCACCAGCGCGTCCGCCGCGCCGGTAAAGATCACGCGTTTGATATTGAGTTCATCCTCGATGACGGGCAAAAACGCCGCGTCCGGCGCTTTATCGGTACAGACGTACATCGCGGCGAGCGGCTGCCGGTTCTTGCAGGCGGCGCCGTTGCGCGCGGCGCGGCCCAAAACAACGATGTCCAGCACCTCCGCCATATTGGTCTCCAGCGACTCGTCTATTTTCGACGCGTCGCAGACGGGAAAATCGCACAGATGCACGCTCTCCGGCGCCGAAGCGTCCACCGAGCAGACAAGATTGCGGTAAATGTTCTCCGCCATAAAGGGGATCATCGGCGCGGCGAGTTTCGCGGTCGTCACCAGCGCGTGGTACAGCGTAAGGTATGCGGCGGTCTTATCCGCCGTCATCCCCTCGACCCAATACCGCTCTCTGCCGCGGCGGACGTACCAGTTGCTCATTTCATCGACGAATTTTTCCAGCGCCTTGCCCGCCTCGGGGATGCGGTAGGCGGCGAGATGACCGTCCACCGCGCGCACGGTACTGTTCAGCCGGGAGAGCAGCCATTTGTCCATGACGGTGAGCGCCGCGTCCTCCCACTTGTATTTTGTGGGATCGAAAGAGTCGATGTTGGCGTATAAGACGTAAAACGCGTAGGTGTTCCAAAGCGTTCCCATAAACTTGCGCTGACCCTCGGTCACCGCCTTGCCGTGAAAGCGGTTGGGAAGCCAGGGGGCGGAATTCGTATAGAAATACCAGCGGATCGCGTCGGCGCCGTAAGTTTGCAGGGCTTCCATCGGATCGACGGCGTTGCCTTTGGATTTTGACATTTTCTGTCCGTTCTCATCCTGCACGTGGCCGAGGACGATAACGTTCTCAAAAGGCGCCTTATTAAATATCAAGGTAGAGATCGCGAGCAGGGAGTAAAACCAGCCGCGGGTCTGATCGACCGCTTCGGAAATGAAACTCGCGGGGAACTGCGCCTCGAAAAGATCCTGATTTTCAAAGGGATAATGATGCTGGGCGAAAGGCATACTGCCGGAATCGAACCAGCAGTCGATGACCTCCGGCACGCGGCGCATCTCGCCGCCGCAATCGGGACATTTGAGGGTCACCGCGTCGATATACGGCCGGTGCAGTTCGATATCGTCGGGGCAGTTGTCCGACATTTCCTTGAGTTCGGCGATGGAACCGATCGCGTGCCGCTTGCCGCAGGAACACTGCCAGACGTTGAGCGGCGTGCCCCAGTAGCGGTTGCGGCTGATGCCCCAATCCTGCACGTTTTCCAGCCAGTCGCCGAAGCGGCCCTTGCCGATGCTCTCCGGGATCCAGTGGATGGTGTTGTTGTTGCGGATCAGATCGTCCCGCACCGCCGTCATACGGATGAACCACGACTCGCGGGCGTAGTAGATGAGTGGCGTGTCGCACCGCCAGCAATGCGGATATTCATGTTCGAATTTCGGCGCGGCGAACAAAAGCCCCGCTTTGTCAAGATCGGTCAGGATCAGCGGATCGGCTTTTTTGACGAACACGCCGGCGTACGGCGTGTCCGCCGTCAGGTCGCCCTTCTCGTCCACCAGCTGGACAAGCGGCAGATCATAGTTCCTGCCGATGCGCGCGTCGTCCTCACCGAACGCCGGCGCGATATGCACGATGCCAGTACCGTCCGTCATCGTAACATAACTGTCGCAGGTGACAAAATGCGCTTTGCCGTTCATTTTTTGAACGACGTCGCCGGTGAAGGAAAACAGAGGCTCATACTCGCGCCTCTCCAGCGCCTTGCCGGGCATGGTTTCCAAAACCTCGCAGCCCTCGCCCAGCACCGCGTCCATCAGCGCCTGCGCCATATAATAAACGTAGCCGTCGGCGGCTTTGACCTTGCAGTACGTCTCATCGGGGTTGACGCAGAGCGCGACGTTGGACGGAAGCGTCCAGGGCGTCGTCGTCCACGCCAAAAACCACGCGTCCTCCCCCTTCGCCCGGAAACGGACGATCGCGGAGCGTTCCTTGACCGTCTTATAGCCCTGCGCGACCTCGTGAGAGGACAGCGGCGTGCCGCAGCGCGGGCAGTAAGGCACGATCTTGAAGCCTTTATACAAAAGACCTTTTTCGTAGATCTTTTTCAGCGCCCACCATTCCGACTCGATGAAATCATTATGATAGGTGACGTACGGATCGTCCATATCCGCCCAGAAACCGACCTTGGCGGAAAACTGCTCCCACATCCCTTTATACTGCCACACGCTCTCCTTGCAGTGGTCGATGAAAGGTTCGAGCCCGTATTTTTCGATCTGCTCCTTGCCGTCAAGCCCCAGTTTTTTCTCCACTTCCAGCTCGACGGGAAGCCCGTGGGTGTCCCATCCCGCCTTGCGGGGGACGAACTGCCCCTTCATCGCGTGATAGCGCGGGATCATATCTTTGATGACCCGCGTCAGCACATGGCCGATATGCGGTTTGCCGTTCGCCGTCGGCGGTCCGTCATAAAAGACGTAAGGCTCGCCCTCGGCGCGGGAATCCATACTTTTTTTGAAAATGTCCTTCTCCCGCCAGAATTGTTCTATTTTCTCCTCTTCCCGCACGAAATTCACGTTCGGGGATACTTCTTTGTAAGTCATAAGCCACTCTCTTTTTCAATTTTTCGGGCCGCCCGGGTGCGTTGTAGGGGCGGCAACCTGCCGCCCGCCTTGTCGGAACCAAACTCCGCGTCAGGCCGCTTTGTCAGCGGTTGGCTTTATTTTTGCCGCTCGGGTAAAACTCCAGCGACGTGCCGTTGGTCTTGGGTCCCTTGGTGACGTGATAATCGCGCCATTTCTCATAGAACGCCTTGCGGCTGTCGCTCGGCGTCACCGCCGGCATAAGTCCGTAAAAACGTTTGTAGAAATTCGTCGAGACGTCGGCGAGGCGGGACAGCGTTTCGCCGTCGATCTCCTCCCGCAGCCAGGCGCGCATCAGTTCGCCCTCGCCCGCGACCATATGCCGCATGATCTCAAAATAGTTATGGAACAGATACTGCGCGAACATCACAAAGCGGTGTCTGCCGTAAAAACGGATGTTTTCACTGCCCGCCGCGGAGATCTCCGCCGCCGCTGTCCAGCCGTTCTTTATGGCGTCCAGGATGTCCTTCTGCGTGTTGCTTTTCGCGAACACGACGGTGAAGGTCCGCCCGAACTGTCCCTGCATGAAAGCGTGGATGTGAGAGTCGCTGCTGCTGACCACCGGGATGATGTTCCCTTTGATGCACTGCTCCTGCCACAGGGAAAGCTGGAGATTGTTCTCGCCGTCCGGGCCGCCGCCCATCACTTCAAACGCGTCGAACATTTTGGCGTCAAACAAAAGATCGCACAACTCGCGGGAGACGTTATAGATATTTGCCCGCCAGAACGGGTGCGGGAAAATGACGATGGAGTCCTCCTCTTTATGCGCCTCCCGGCACGCCCACTTCGCCATCGCGAAACGGTGCTTGTACTGCTCGGGAACGCCGGTCACCGCCGCCTCGACTTCCGCGACCTCGCGCTCGTAGTTCTCGCGGTCGTTGATGTAGCGGTCGCAAATGCTCTTTTTGCCGCCGATGCGGACGATATGCACCGCCGTGCCGGGGGTGTGGATCTCCTCGCCGCGCAGCAGCGTCATGCCGAGGCGGACGTCCTTATACCCCTCCTGCACCATCTCGGAGGTGTAGTAGCGGTTGTGATCGGTCAGCGTGTAAAAGTCAAAGCCCATCTCGCGGTACGCCGCCGCCGTCATCAGCACATCGTCCTTGCCGTCGGAATAGTAGGAGTGGACATGCAGATCGCCTTTGAGCGGACGGCGCTCGAACAGATCCTCCTCCACCGCGTACAGCGGGATCTTGACGTACGCGCCGTCTTTTTTGCGGAAACGGACGCTGTACTCCATCTCCTCCGGGCAGGTGAAGGTGAACCAGAGGTACCCGTCTTTGACCTCGCAGGGCGCGTTGGGGATCAGCGGATCGTGGTAATCCACCATATCGTCCCACATACCGCCGACCCAGATCTCATACTCGTCCTCCTCACGGAAAAAACGGCTGGAGCCCTCGGGCACGATGGCGACGCGGGTCTCCTGCCCGACTTTTACGACGCCCGGAAAGCAGGCGTAAAGCGGATGATGAAATGGCATGATTTTTCCCTCCTATAATGCGTGCGGGATCCAGACGTAGGACGCCCCGCAGAAATACAAAATAACGACCAGCAAAAAGGGCAGGCAGATCGTCAGCAGGTAAAAGGGCAGGATCCGCGTTTTGCGAAAAACGCGCTCCACCTCTTTTTTGCGCCGGATCTGCTCCTCCGGCGAAAGGTCGGAGAACATCTCCCCCCGCACCTGCCGCAGGTCGGGGTCCAGCCCCCATTTGCCGTTTTTCTCGTCCACCAGCGCGTTTTTCTGCACGCCGCGGGCGCTCACGATGCACACAGTGGAAATAAAAAGCCCGATCGGCAGCGCCGCGTACCAAAAAAACAGCGTGAACATCGCGGTGTTGACGAACAGCGCCGCGCCGTAAGCGCGTACCGCCGTAAAAGGCGCCACGTGGATATTATGTCCGGCGTTTGTCCCCGCGATCACGAAAGTGCCGATCGCGAACAACAGCCCGAGCGCCACACAAGTCCAGCAGATCACGCCGCAGACGCGGGCGTTCTCCCATGGTAGATATGTCCAATCGATGACTGCCTGCATAGAGTATCCCTCTCTCTTACAAAACAAACGCGATGGTCAGCACGTAGCCGATATAGAGCGCTCCCATCAGAACGCCCTGCCAGCGGCGGAATTTTTTCCCGTACAGCGTCGGCAGGATCGCCAGCGCCATAAGCCCGAAGGTCACCGGCACGTCCAGCGTGACGAGGCTGGGCAGCGCCGCGCCCGTTTTCGGCACGGTGAGCCTGCCGCCCGACACGAAGGAACAGACGGGCAGGATGAGCGTCATATCGATGATGTTCGCGCCGACGATGTTGCCCAGCGACATGCCCGGCTCCTTTTTGATCAGCGCCGAGACCGTCGTCACAAGTTCCGGCAGCGAAGTGCCGATCGCCACCATCGTCACGGCGATCAGTTTCTCGCTGACGCCGAGTTCCTTGGCAAGCAGTGTGCCGTTGTCCACCAGAAGCTGCGCCCCCGCCACGATCGCGGCGGCGCCGACGATGAATTTCAAAAGATTGGTCGGAACGTGCGTGGCAGGCTCCCGCCCTGCCGCCGTATCCATATGCTCCTTGGCGGCGCGGACGTTCATCACCGTGAACACCGCCAGCACGCAGAGCAGCAGCAGTCCTTCCCACGCCGTCATCGAACCGTTGATACAGAGCGCGCCGAGCAGCGCCGTCGCGCCCATCATAATGAAGCCCTTGACGATGATATCGCGATCCTTCATCACCATCGGCAGGATGGCGATGGAGATCGCCATGATCAGCCCGACGTTGGCGGTCACGCTGCCCACGGCGTTGCCCACCGCGATCTCATTGTTGCCGCCCGCCGTCGCGATGCAGCTGACCAGAAGTTCCGGCAGCGTCGTCGCCAGCGACACGATGGTCGCCCCGACGATGAATTTCGGAATACCCGTGACCCCCGCGATCCAGGTCGCGGCGTCCACGAACCAGTCTCCGCCCTTGATGATCAGCACCAGCCCCGCGCAAAACAGCAGCAGCGCCCCCCACGGCGACGGGACCGGCAAAAACGAAAGCAAAAGGTCCGTCATATCATTTCCTCCCCAAACGCACAATAAGACCTTTATTGTACGCTAAAAATACAATAAAAGTCTTGTTTCGAAGGGCACGATCCGGCGGCGGAGACCCCGCCGCGTGATGACGAACCGTACGACGCGCCCGGACGGCCCGGGAAACACGCCAAACTACTCCCTTTTATTGGTTTAAAATATAGCATACTTGTTTTGCATTGTCAAGATTGACATAATAATTTCCAAATGATAAAATATATGCGTGATTTTTCACGGGAAAGGACCGGTTATTATGAAAAAACTTGAAAATCTGCTCAAAAAAATGTCGCTCGACCAAAAGATCGGACAACTGCTGCAGCTTAACAGCAGTCTGCTCAACCGGGAAAAGACGAATATCGTCACAGGTCCTCAGCAAAAGCTCGGACTGACGCCCGAAATGCTGCAGTGCTGCGGCTCGGTCCTCAACTTCGACTGCGCGGAAAGTATGATCGCGCTGCAAAAGGCGCATCTCGAGCAGGATCCGCTCGGCATCCCGATGCTGTTTATGATGGACGTCATCCACGGCTGCCGCACCATCTTTCCCATCCCGCTGGCGATGGGATGCACCTTTGACACGGAACTTGTGAAAAAATGCGTGACGATGAGCGCCAAAGAGGCGGCGGCGAGCGGCGTGCACGTCGCGTTCTCCCCGATGCTGGATCTCGTGCGGGACGCCCGCTGGGGCAGAGTGATGGAAAGCACCGGCGAGGATCCCTACCTCAACGCCCGTATGGGCGAGGCGTTCGTCAAGGGCTTTCAGAGCGATATCCTCGACCGTCCGGAATACATCCCCGCCTGCGTCAAGCACTTCGCGGCGTACGGCGCGGCGGAGGCGGGCCGGGACTACAACACCGTCGATATGAGCGAGCACGTCCTGCGGGAATATTACCTGCCCGCCTACAAGGCGGCGATCGACGCGGGCGCGTTGCTCGTGATGCCCTCTTTCAACACCATCGGCGGCACGCCGTCCGTCGCCAACAAACATCTGCTGCGGGATATCCTGCGCGATGAGTGGGGCTTTGACGGCGTCGTCATCAGCGACTACGCCGCCATCCGCGAGATGCGGGTCCACGGCTACGTCGAAACCGATAAGGAAGGCGCGCTCAAAGCGATGGAGGCGGGCTGTGATATCGAAATGATGTCCGGCGCGTATCCCAAACACCTCAAAGAACTGGTAGAGGAAGGCAAGGTCTCTATGGAACAGATCGACCGCGCCGTCATGCGGGTCCTGCGCCTGAAAGACAAACTCGGTCTGTTTGAAAATCCCTATCGCTACGCAAGCGCCATCACCGAAAAGGTGCTCTCGACAAGTTTCGAGAGCCGCTCGCTGGTCCGCAAGGCGGCGGCGGAGGCGGCGGTGCTTCTCAAAAACGACGGCGTTCTGCCCTTCTCCAAAGACGTAAAGTCCGTCGCGATCGTCGGCCCCTTCGCCGAGGAAAAAGGCATCAAAGGGTTCTGGTCCTGCTACGGCAAAGACGAGGACTGCGTCAGCGTGGCGGAAGGCGTGCGCGCCAAACTGCCCGACGCGGACATCGTCACCGCGAAGGGCTGTTCCCATGAACTGCTCGACCGTGACACGAGCGGCGTCGACGAGGCGGCGAAAGCCGCCGCCGGCGCGGACATCGCCATTCTCTGTATCGGGGAGTATCAGAACCACAGCGGCGAGGGCAACAGCCGCGCCGACATCTCCCTGCCCTATCCCCAGAGAAAACTGGCGGAGGCGGTGCTCGCCGCCAATCCCAACACCGCCGTTCTGCTGTTCACCGGCCGTCCTCTCGCCATTCCCGAGCTGGGCGAGGCGGCGCCCGCCATTCTTAATATGTGGCAGCCCGGCACCGAAGGCGGCAACGCCGCCGCCGATCTGCTGTTCGGCGACGCCGCGCCGGGCGGGAGACTTGCCATGTCCTTCCCCTATATGACGGGACAGTGTCCCGTCTACTACAACCATATGAACACCGGCCGGCCGCTGAAAAAGGATTTCCGCACCGCCGCCTATTGTTCGAGATATCAGGACTGCCCCAACGATCCCCTTTATCCCTTCGGCTTTGGGCTGACCTATACCACGTTTGAATACGGCGAGATCAAACTCTCCGCCGACAGTATGAAACCCGACGGAAAGATCACCGCTTCCGTCACCGTCACCAACACCGGAGACCGGGACGGCGCCGAGGTCGTCCAGCTCTATCTGCGGGACAATGTGGCAAGTCTTGTCCGCCCTGTCAAAGAGCTGAAAGGCTATCAAAAGATCTTTCTGCGCAAGGGAGAGAGCCGGGAAGTTTCCTTTGAGATCACCGACGAAACGCTCCGCTTCTGGCGGGCGGACGGCACCTACGGCTCGGAGCCGGGCGAGTTTTCTCTTGCCCTCGCCCCCTCCTCCGCCGCGCCGCTGACCAACACGTTCAGATTAGACTAAATCAAAAAGCGGCTCTCCGATGAGATCGGAGAGCCGCTTTTATTATACCGGATCTTTGCGGGCCGCCGTATTGCACGATAAACTCCGCCAGCCTGTCCCGGATGGCGCCGCTTTTGATAACGACGGCGTCGGTGCCCGCGAAATGCTTTCTGCCGCAGGAACAGGAAAAACCGTCCCGCTCTAAAAGTTCCCCTAACGTGACCGTTTTCGGATCCATAATACGTCCTCCAAAACAAAACCGGATGAGATAAATCATCCGGTTTTATTATAGGTTCGTCAGATCTCTTTGTCAATGGCGCGCAGCAGGTCGCGGGCCTTGATGATGTCGCGGATCTGTTCGTCCCCGCTGATCTCCCGCTCGATGGTGTAGTGACCCTCGTAGCCAAGCGCCTGGAGTTCTTTTATCACCGTTTTGAAATCGACCATGCCCTCGCCGACCGGCGTCTCCTTGCCGAGATGTCTGCCGTCGGTGGGGAAGCAGCCGTCCTTGATGTGCGTCTGCCGCACGTATTTTCCGAAAATGCGGACGCTGTCCACGGCGTTGGCCTTGCCGTAAAGCATAACGTTGGCGGTGTCGAAGTTGATGCCGACGTTGTCCGCTTCGATGTCCTCGACGGCGCGCAGCATCGTCACCGGCGTCTCCTGCCCGGTCTCAAACAGAAAGACCTGATCCCGCTTTTTCATATTCTTGCAAAGTCCCCGCAGGGCGCCGATGGTGCCGATATAATCGGGGTCGTTCATATTCTCCGGCAGGAACCCGACGTGGGTGGCGACATATTTGACGCCGATCTTTTCCGCGAATTCCGATCCTTTTTCCAGATCCTGCAGCCGTGTGCCGCGGTAACCCGCCGGCACCAGCCCGAGCGTGACGGGGCCGTAGGTGAAATTCCACTCTTTGGGACCCGACCAGCCTGCCCAAAGCACAGTGACCTCAAGTCCGGTCTCCCTGCACAGCGCGTTGATCTTTGCCGCGTTCTCATCGGTATATAAGGACATGTCCCAAACGCTGATCTGGCAACTGTCCAGTTCCATTTCCTTTGCCTTTCTGAATTTTTCCTCCAGGTCCGTATCCTTACGGAGCGGGATCAAAACACCGAGTTTCATAATGCGATCTTCTCTCCTTCCCGTTTAGCGCTTTCCATAAGTATTTGAACGATCTCCACGTCTCTTTTGGCGGACGGGAGCGGGTTGATATCGTTTGAGGCTCCTTTGACGACCGCCTCCATATACTGCTCCTCCATCTGCATGCGGTCGGGGCGCTCGTACTCATAGGGCGTCACCTCGCCGTCGGCGCAGACCGTGATGTTGCCCTTGGTGTCGGAAAGCACCGTCGCTTTTTCAAAGTTGGCGTAGTAGTACATCGCGAACGGCGTGCCTTCCGCTCTGCCCCAATCCCCGATGGCGGAAACGATCTTGTCCTTGTAATGGAACCGGCTCTCTATGGTGATGCAGTCGCAGTTGTGATTGCCGACGGCGACGGCGCTGACCGCCTCCGGCTCGCCGAACAGGAAACGGATCATATCGACGTCGTGGATGTGCAGATCCAGCGCCACGCCGCCGCTGCGCTTGATATCGCCGAACCAGTTTTCATATCCCCATACCGGAAAATCGCTGAGCCGTTCGAAATGGATGCTTTTCAGTTTTCCGTATCTGCCGTCGTCGATCATCTTTTTGAGTTCGAGATACAGCGCCTCGAAGCGAAGCGTCATGCCGATCATCAGCGTTTTGCCGCTTTTTTCGGCGGCGCGGATCATATCGTCGCACTCGGCGGCGTTCAGCGCCATCGGCTTTTCGCACTGTACGTGGTAGCCCCGCTCTAACAGTTCCACCGTGAAATCACGGTGCATATAGGTGGGCAGGCAGATGTCCACGATATCCGGCGCCTCTTTTTCCAGCATCTCGTTATAGTCGGCGTAACTGTGTACATCTCCCGAAACATCGGCAAAATTCGCGAGCTGATCCTTCAGCGCCTCCCGCCGCTCGGCGCGGATGTCGCAGACGCCGACCAGTTTGTCCTCGCTGCCCGCGCGCATCGTTTTCAGATAACCGCTCACATGGCTGCGGGCGATCATGCCGTACCCCAACACACAAATTTTCATCCTTTGTTGCTCCTTTCGCTTGATTTTTCTTTCTGTTTGTATTATAATGCTCTAAAAACCGGATTACAAGCTAACATCTTGCTTTCTTTTATCACTATCTTGCTATGAGGTGGGCCTGTGAAATACGAGGAACTTCAATATGAGGATCCGGCGCTGCCGATGATCTTTCGCGACGACACCCGCCACACGGATATCGATATGCATATCCACTGGCACGAACCTGTCGAGGTCCTGCTGGTCCGGGAAGGGACTCTGCGCATACAAAGCAACGAAAAGGTGTGTGTCACGCGTCCCGGGCAGGTAGTCTGCGTCCATTCCAATCACCTTCATAACTACTCGGCGTCGGGGGGCGACGCGCGGTATTACTGCCTGATCCTGCCGCCGGAGATCTTTGAGGGCACCGATCTGTTCACACAGCCGCTGCCGCTGGTGGCGGACGATCCCGCGGCGGCCGGCGCCCTGCGGGAGGTCGCGCGGCTGTGGACCGAGCGCCCGCCCTGCTACAAGGCGGAGATCCGCGGAAGGCTGCTGCAGGCGTTCGCGGCGCTGGCGCGTCTGAACGGCGGCGAGACGCCGGATCACGGCAGGCGGATGACGGACATCGTCAGGAGCGCCATCAGTTTTCTCGAAAACAACTACGCCAGAGAGGACCTCACGCTGGATATGGTGGCGGACGCCGTCGGCGTCAGCCGCTACTACCTCTGCCACACCTTCAAAAAGGTGACCGGGCGGACGGTGTCGCGGTTCTGGCAAAGCGTGCGGTGCGAAAAGGCGCGCAGTATGCTGCGGCGCGGCGCGACCGTCGCGGAGGCGGCGGAAGCGTGCGGTTTTCGCGGACAGAGTTTTTTTACACGCGTTTACAAGGAATGTTTCGGCGTGGTGCCGAGTAAAGATAAGGAGAGATACCTATGAACGTTATGAAAAACATCCTCATCGTTTTGCTGATCGTCGTACTGCTGATCGGCGCGGTCCTGCTCTACGGTTTTCTGAAAGGCGGCGACCGCGACCTCGGACAAGCGCCCGACCTCACCGTACACACGGTCGCCGGCGAGGATATCACACTGTCCACTTTCTATAAGGAAAGCGGCGCCGTCCTCGTCTTTTTCGACCGCAAAAACGAACAGAGCGTAAAACTGCTGCAAAATCTCTCCGCCGCGGACGGCACTCCCGTCCTGCTCGTATCTCTTGACGATACCGAAAAAGAACTCTCCGCGTTCCTCTCGGAAAACAACATCGCGTTCCCCGCCGCCGCGGATGACGGCGCCGCGGCGGAGACCTACCATATCTCCGCCGGTCCCGTCAGTTATTTCATACGGAAGGACGGCTCGGTGCGCGCCGTCAGCTTGAGCAATATGAATGAAAAGACCATCCGTAAATATCTGAAATACATAAAAAATTCATAAAATATTAACTTTACAGTTGCCTGAAAATATGGTAAACTAAATAAAAAAGCATTTTGTCTTACGAAAGGGTAAAAGAGGTGATGACATGGCAAAACACTACTCCGATATCACAACACAACTGAAAGACTACGCCGATCTTTGCGTCGGCAATTCCGGCATCGACCCGGCGCTGTACGGAAAACTGGAAGTCAAGCGGGGGCTGCGGGATCTCGACGGCAAAGGCGTTCTGACCGGGCTGACGCAGATCAGCGAGATCAACGCCGGAAAGCTGCGGGACGGCAAAGAGATGCCGGAAGGCGGAGAGTTGTTTTATCGCGGCATCCCCATTGGCGACATCGTAGACGGATTTGTAAAAGACGACCGTTTCGGATTTGAGGAAACGGCCTTTCTTTTACTGTTCGGCAAACTGCCGGACAGAGAGGCTCTCGAGGATTTCTCGGCACTGCTCGCCAGATACCGCACGCTGCCCACCAATTTTGTACGGGACGTGGTGCTCAAGGCGCCGACGCCGGATATGATGAACACCCTCGCGAGAAGCGTTCTCACGCTGTACGGATACGACGCGAGCGCCTGCGACATTTCCATCCCCAACGTACTGCGGCAGTGTCTCCAGCTCATCGCGACGTTCCCGCTGCTCTCGGTATACGGATATCAGGCGTACAGTCACTATATCGAGGGCCGCGTGCTGTTCATCCAGCCGCCCGATCCCTCTCTTTCCACGGCGGAAAACATCCTGCATATGCTCCGCACCGACGGAAAATACTCCAAACTGGAAGCGCGGTTGCTCGACCTCGCGCTGGTGCTGCACGCGGAACACGGCGGCGGCAACAACTCGACTTTCACCACCCATGTCGTATCCTCCTCCGGGACGGATACTTATTCCTCCATGGCGGCGTCTCTCTGTTCCCTCAAAGGGCCCAAGCACGGCGGTGCCAATATCAAAGTCGTGCAGATGTTCGACGATATCAAGGCGAACGTCTCCGACTGGCGGGACGAGGAGGAGATCCGCGCCTATCTCGTGAAACTGCTGGAAAAACAGGCGTTTGACAAAAGCGGGCTGATCTACGGGATAGGGCACGCCGTCTACTCGCTGTCCGATCCGAGAAGCGAAGTTTTCAAACAATACGTCGGTCCCCTGTCCGCCGAAAAAGGCAGACAGGATGAATTCGCGCTTTACCAGACCGTCGCCAGGCTCGCGCCCGTCGTGATCGGCGAGCGGCGCCGGATCTACAAGGGCGTCAGCCCCAACATCGATTTTTACAGCGGATTTGTCTATTCCATGCTCGATCTGCCGCGGGAACTTTTCACACCGCTTTTCGCCGTCGCGCGGGTGGTCGGATGGAGCGCCCACCGCATCGAGGAACTCATCAACGCCGGCAAGATCATCCGTCCGGCGTACAAAAACGTATCTCCGCGCTACCCTTATATCCCGATGGAAAAAAGATAAAAAAACAGCATAAAAAAGGACGGTTTTCCGTAAGAAAACCGTCCTTTTTATTTCGATCAGGTCATTTCTGCCCTTCGGAGTAGAGCGTCGTCAGCCCGGTAACGTGCCGGAAATAATTGGTCTCCAGCATCCGCGCGCTGACCTTGAACTTGTTGGACACGATCTTTTTCACATTGTCGACATATTCCTCGGTGCTTGCCACCGTCTGCCCGGGGAAAGGCGTGAACTCCTTGGTTCCGGCGTCATATTTCCCCTTGTCGGTGATCCAGCTCCGATCCATAAAAAGCACCAGCGGCGCGCTGTCGGACAGGATGTCCCGCCCGGGCAGAAGCCTTGAGTCATAGGAAAACCCGAACAGGTTGTTGAGCGTCGGGATGATGTCCAGCGTCGAGCAGTATTTATCAACGTCCACCGGTTCCTCCATCCCGGGGCAGTAGAGCAGGAACACGCTTCTGTAAAGCTCGAACGTCGTCTCGACCGGATGTCCCGCCGCCTCGTCGAAGTAATGATACATATTTTCATCGTCTTTGTCTTCCAGGCCGTAGGGATAATGATCCGGCGTGATGGCGATGACGGTGCGGTCGGCGACGCCCGCCTCCTCCAGTTTTTGGAGCAGACGCTCCATCGCGCGGTCCAGCTCAATGTTGCAGGCGATATAGGCTTTGAGCGTATCCGAGCAGGTAAGGTCCGCGACAAGATCCCTGTTCTGCCGGGACATCGAATTGCCGTCAAAGGAATATTCGAGATGCCCGCTGACCGTCATATAGTAGGTCATAAACGGCTCGCTGCCGCCCAGGAAATCCCCGACGGTGCCGTCGATCATCTCCACATCGCTTTCCGGCCAGCGGTTTTTGATGACGCTTTCCAGCCCGTTGCCGACGCCCTTGTAGATCATCCCGAGGTTGGGATGAGAAATATCGCGGTGATAGTAGGAATAGGTATGATTGTGATAGCCGCGCACCGTCTTTACGCCGCCGCGCAGAAACTGCTGGGTCATCGTGAAGGGGAAGGTGATCTCCTCCAGCCCGGAGCGGTAAAAACTCCACACGCCGCTTTTGGGGATGAGCCCGGTGACCGCGGCGTATTCGCCGTCCGAGGTGCTGACCTCCCAGATCGGCGTATAGAAATTATTGAAACGAAATCCCTCCTGCCGCATTTTATAGAGGGTAGGCGTCAGCTTTTCGTCGATCGCGTAGGGCGAAAAGCCCTCCGCCGTGATCTCGATGAGGTTATATCCCTCGAACATACCGGTATATTTGTTGGTGTAGGACGGTGTTTCCGCGCTGAAATACTCATCAAGTTCTTTGATCGCCTTATCGGTATCGCTCTCCGCGAGCGCCGCGAAATCGATATCCAGCACCTGCGCTTTCGGTTTTTCGGCGGTCTCATCCTGCGGCGTTCCGTCCACCGGAACCGTTTCCGTCGTCAGGGGGCTTGCCGCCTCGATCCTGCCGTTGCCGCCCAGCCCCAGCACATTGCACCGGAAGTCGAGAAACTCGGTACGTACCATCCCGAAGGTGTTGATGAAAAGTTCAGTGTTGAACGCGCCCTTCTGGATCTCCGCCACAGGCGGGATAAGGTAGCCGACGCCGAACAGCAGCGCGTACGCGATCACGCAAACGCCCGCTCTCAACAGGTTTGGTTTGACGCTTATCCGGTGCACGGGGATCTTGCGTGTCAGATAGATCAGCGCGACGACCGGCAGCGCCAGCACGGGGAAGGTCCACCAGCAGCCGAAAATGGCGCCCACCGTATTTTTTACGATGCCGGATCCGATGATCTGATCAGTGCCCCCCGCGCCGATGGAATAGAGGATCATATATTTCCCGAAAAAGGAATGATAGATGATCTGGGTGCACGCCCATGCGGACAGAACGATCTGCACCCCGACGAGCGCCCTGCGGTTGACCTTGCGCGACCAAAAGGAGCAAAGCACCGTAAACAAAACGCCGAGCACGACGCTGTACAGCGGGATCATGAAAAGACCGACGCCCCAAAACCGGTTGCAGCAGGCGATACGCACCACAAGCTCCGTATAAAGAATGCTCAGTGGCAACAGTACAAATCGCCAAAAGGCACGCGGCACGCGATCTTTGAAAAATATGCCGTCAAGTTTTTCAAAAAAGGACATGTTTCGTCCTCCTTCTAACGATGTCCTCATCATTTTATCATATCTTTTGTCATAAATCAATGGATAAAATTTAAACTTGACAAAACAGAGAAAGCAAGGTATAATACCATTTACACGCGGGTATAATTCATCGGTAGAATGCGACCTTCCCAAGGTCGATAGGAGGGTTCGACTCCCTTTACCCGCTCCAGCCAAAAGAGCATCGCTTTCGCGATGCTCTTTTGGCTGTGTTTGTGTCCGCAAGGACACAACATCGTTTTTCGCCTCAGCGAAAACATCATTTTGCGGCTTTGTCGCAAACATCGTATTTTCCGGCGGACACAAAATGATGTTACACCTTCTGTGTAAACGATGTGCTCCTTCGGAGCAATGATGTTACGGCTTACGCTGTAAACGTATTGCGCTTCGCGCGAATTCATGGTATAATATCGTCACGAGGTGAATGAGATGAAAGAGGATAAACTCTCCGATTTGTCAATGCAGTTATCCGTTGCCGTTTTGAAACTCACAAAGGAACTCAGGTCAAAACGCGAAACCGTCATATCCAATCAAATCAGCAGGAGCGCCACCAGCGTTTGCGCTAATATTGCCGAAAGTAAATATGGTCACAGCCGTGCCGATTTTATTTCAAAACTTGAGATCGCGCTGAAAGAAGCGAGTGAAACCGGCAGATGGCTTGAGATGCTTCTGAAATCCGAATACATTGATTACGCCACTTTCAAATCGCTTGACAAAACTTGTTCCACCATCCGCATTCTCTTGATCGCCTCCATCAAAACCGCCAAAGACAATTCTTAAAAAACATCAGAAGCAAAAAAGACGCCGCAAGGCGTCTTTTTGCATCCAAGCCGACGGGACGGCGGCTTGGTATGTCATCATCGCGCCCCGCGCGGATCACATACACTTGCTGACGCAAGTGATTACATTCCGCTTTTCAAGCGGATTATATACACGCCCTCCGGCGCGGTTTTCTGATCACGGCGCCATAAACCGTCGAGCGATGGACGATTGTCAGAAACTTTTCATTAAAAAACAAAAAACTGTCCGTTCTATCGGACAGCAGACGGCGTATAATGGAGAAAAAACGAGGAGGAATGAAATATGAACGGTATTTTCGGAGATCTGTTCGATCTTGACGGCAACGGTATTCTCGACGCGGGGGAGCACGCGCTGGAGTTTATGATGATCGACGAGCTGATGAAAACGGACGACGGCTCTGACGATCTCGACGGCGCCGACGACCTTGACGATCCCGACGATGATCTGATCTTTTGAATGATCAAAAAGGAAAGAGGGCGTTGATCTGACGCCCGCAAAGACCCGTTCACAATCCCTCAGTTTTTCAGAAACCTTTTTGTTCCTAAAAAACGGCTCCCTTTACACAAGGGAGCCGAGAAAAAAGCCCTTTTCAAAAGGGCTTTTTGTTATGCTTCGATGTCAAACAGGCGCAGGCCGTTTTCGCGGGTGGCGGCGGCGATGCGCTCCGGCGTGTCGCCGCGAAGCGCGGCGATCTCGCGGCAGACGTAATGGATGAGCGTCGGATCGTTACGCTTACCGCGGTGCGGCTCCGGCGCAAGGTATGGGCAGTCGGTCTCCACCAGCAGGCGGTCCAGCGGCGCGCACTGCGCGACCTCTTTGGCGACCCTCGCGTTTTTGAAGGTCACGACGCCGCCGAGGGCGACATAGTAGCCCAGCGACAGCACCTCTTTCATGGTGTGCGTCGAACCGGCGAAGCAGTGCATAACGCCGGTGACGTTCGGAAACTCCCGCAGTACCGCCAGCGTGTCGGCGGTGGCGTCCCTTGAATGGATGATGACCGGCAGGCGCAGGCGGTCCGCCAGCGCCATCTGCCGACGAAACCACAGGTTTTGCGCCGGTTTGTCGGTGTCCTCCGGCCAGTGGTAGTCCAGCCCGATCTCGCCGATCGCCTTGACCTTGGGGCGTTTCGCGAGGTCCTCGATCAGAGCGAGGTCCTCTTCGGTCATTTTCTGCGCGGCGTCGGGATGGTAGCCGACGGCGGCGTAGATAAAATCATTGTCCGCCGCGAGTTGCACGGCGGCGTGACAGCCGTCCCGGTCGGCGGCGACCGCCATCACCGGGCTGACGCCGGCGGCTTTTATTTTTTGAAGGAGCGCTTCGCGGTCCTCCGCGAAGCGCTCGTCGTCAAGATGTGTATGCGTGTCGAATATCATCAGTGTACCTCGGCGCCGGTATCGAGATCATCCGCGAAAATGACCTTGATATCGCCGTTTTTGTTGTCCCCGGCGAGGATCATGCCCTCGCTCAACTCCCCGCAGAGTTTGGCGGGTTTGAGGTTATCAACGATCAGCACTTTCCGGCCCACAAGATCCTCCGGCGCGTACCATTTGGCGATACCGCTGACGATCTGCCGGGCGCCCGTCTTGCTTTCCACTTGCAGTTTGAGCAGTTTGCGGCTTTTTTCCAGCCGCTCGCAGGCGGTGACCTCCGCCGCGCTTAGGGACACTTTCGCGAAATCGTCGATGGTGATGACGTTTTCCGGCTCTTTGGTTTCGGCTTCGGCTTTCTGCTGTGCCTCGATCTCCGCCTTCATCTTCTCGGCGTCGATGCGGGCGAACAGGATCTCTTTTTCTCCCACCCGGCTGTCCGGCGTGATGCCGCCGAACGCGGACAGAGAGTCAAAATCTTTTTTGTCCGCAGAGATCTGAGCGAGCATTTTCTCCGCCGTCTTCGGCAGGAAGGGCGCGATCAGCACCGCGGCGAAACGGATGCTTTCACACAGGTTGTACAGCACCGTCGCGAGACGGTCGTGATCGCCGTCCGGCTTGCCGAGTACCCAGGGCTGTGTTTCATCAATATATTTGTTGGCGCGGCGCAGGACGGCGAAAACCTCGTCGATGGCGTCCGCCACTCTCATCTCGTCCATCGCGGCGGCGGCTTTGGCGGGCGCCGCGAGGCAGACCGCTTTCAGATCCTCGTCCACCGGCTCGGTCTTGCCGGGGGCGCGGATGACGCCGTCAAAGTATTTGTCCACCATCGAAACGGTGCGGCTGACAAGGTTGCCGAGGATGTTGGCAAGGTCGGCGTTGATCCGCTCGATGATCAGGTCATAGGAGATGACGCCGTCGCTGGCAAAGGGCATTTCGTGCAGTACGAAATACCGCACCGCGTCCACGCCGAATTTTTCGGCAAGTTCGTCGGCGTACAGCACGTTGCCCTTGGATTTGCTCATTTTGCCGTCGCTCATAATGAGCCAGGGATGGCCGAACACCTGTTCGGGCAGCGGCTCGCCCAGCGCCATCAGGAAAATGGGCCAGTAGATGGTATGAAAGCGCAAAATGTCCTTGCCGATCAGATGCACGTCCGCCGGCCAGTATTTTTTATAAAGATCGCCGTGCGCGCCGTCCGGATCGTAGCCGGGGAAGGTGATGTAGTTGGTCAGCGCGTCAAGCCAGACGTAAACGACGTGTTTTTTATCAAAGGACACCGGGATGCCCCAGTCAAAGGACGTGCGGGAAACACACAGATCCTGCAGTCCGGGTTTGAGAAAGTTGTTGACCATTTCGTTTTTACGGCTCTCCGGCCAGATGAACTTCGGATGGCTCTCGATATATTCCATTAGTTTCGGGGCGTATTTCTGCATTTTAAAGAAATACGCTTCTTCCTTGGCGGGATGGACCTCCCTGCCGCAGTCTGGGCACTTGCCGTCCACCAGCTGGCTTTCGGTAAAGAAAGACTCGCAGGGGGTGCAGTACATCCCCTCGTACTCGCCTTTATAGATGTCGCCCTGCTCATAGAGTTTCTCAAAGATCCGCTGGACCTTTTTCATATGGACGGGATCCGTCGTGCGGGCGAAGCAGTCATAGGTCGTGTCCATCACGTCCCAGATCCGCTTGATCTCGGCGCTGACGTCATCCACGAACTGCTGCGGCGTCTTGCCCGCCTCTTTGGCTTTCAGCTGGATCTTTTCGCCGTGCTCGTCGGTGCCGGTCTGAAAATAGACGTCGTATCCCTGCATCCTCTTGAAACGGCAGACCGCGTCCGCCAGCACGATCTCATACGTGTTGCCGATATGCGGTTTGCCCGAGGCGTACGCGATCGCCGTCGTCAGATAGTATTTTGGTTTTGCCATGGTAAACACCTCTTTGCTGAATACTAAACTTAAGTATAGTATATTTTCTCCCGCTTGTCCACGTTTTTTCCAAAAAAACGATTGAATTTTTGCCGCAAAGGGTTTACAATGGTATCAATATTTGAAAAAAAGGAGAACAAAAATGGAAAAATTCATTGTGGAAATGTCCGCCCGTCACGTGCATGTGACCAAAGAAGATCTTGAAACACTGTTCGGAAAGGGATATGAGCTGACCGTCAAAAAGATGCTCTCCCAGCCCGGACAGTTCGCATGTGAGGAGCGTGTCGACGTCATCGGGCCCAAAAAGACCATCGCCGGTATGAGCATCCTGGGGCCCTGCCGTCCCGAAACGCAGGTGGAGGTTTCCTTTACCGACGCGAGAACGCTGGGGCTCGTCCCGCCCATCCGGGAGAGCGGCGACCTCGCCGGTACGCCCGGCGTCATCCTCAAAGGACCCGCCGGCGAGGTGGAACTGAAAAACGGCGTTATCGTCGCCAAACGGCACGTCCATATGACGCCGGAGGACGCCGAAAAATTCGGCGTCAAGGATAAGGAAACCGTCTGCGTCAGGATCGACAGCGAGCGCTCCGCCGTCCTGTGCGACACCGTCATCCGGGTCAGCCCGAAGTACGCCACGGCGATGCACGTCGACACCGACGAAGCCAACGCCGTCGCCCTGCCCCGCGACGCGGTGGGTTACATCGTAAAGTAATTTCATACGAAAAAAGATCTCCGAAGCGACGCTTCGGAGATCTTTTTTATCGTTTTTTCCGGCTCCCTTGTGTAAAGGGAGCCGGATCCTGACAAAAACCCGGCGCTCCGATGGGATCGGAGCGCCGGGTCGTATGCTGAAATAACGGTCTGTTGTTTAACCGAAGTTCTTATCGAACTGCATCAGGATCTGCGCGACCTCGGCGCGGCTGGCTTTGCCCTGCGGGTTGAAGTTGCCGTTCGATCCGGCGATCAGTCCCGCCCTCTGGCAGGCGGCGACCGCCGACTTCGCCCATTTTGAGATCTTTTTCTCGTCCTTGAACTTCACCGCCGCGGTGTTGGGCGTCAGTTTGATCTTCGCGAAGTTGGCGTAGGAAACGATCAGCGTGCAGATCTGCTCACGGGTGATGGGATCGTTCGGCATAAATCTGCCGTTCGATCCGGCGACGATGCCGTTATCGCTCGCCCATTTCACGGCGCCGGTGTACCACTGGCCGGTCTTGACGTCGGAGAATTTGGTCTTCGCGTTGTTGTCCACTTCCGCGCCGGACATACGGGAAAGCGTGGCGACGAACATCGCCCGCGTCATCGGGGCGTTCGGCTGGAAGGTCGTTTTGGTGATGCCGGCAAATATGCCGTGATCGACGGCGTAGGACACCGCCTCATAGTACCACGCCTTTTTTGAAACGTCGGAAAAGTCCACGCCGTAAGCGGGCAGGATGCCCCAATTTGCAAGATCGTCGATCTCGGTCAGGCCGGCCTCGTCCTCGAAATCCTTGCCGCAGATCTCGCAGTGGTAGTACGCCGCCTTGCCGGGCGCCGCGCAGGTCGCGGGGACCGACGCCACCGGCGTCATGGAATGGACGTGCGTCACGGTCAGCAGCACGTCGTCCAGCGCGACGCCGTATCCGTAGTGATCCGTCGCCGCAAATCCGATCTCAACGCTGTCCGTCATCGCCTCGTCGGGCAGATCGACGGAGGAATACTTCCAGTCGTCGTTCCCTGAGGAGTCGACGGAAAGCTCCCTCCAATCGCCGCCGTTGATACGGTAATAGACGCCGAACTCGTCGATGTCCCCCGACCAGGAACGGTTGACGTACCAGAAGGAGACCGTCGCGGCGACGGCGCCGCTGAGATCGAGGAACGGCGTGATCAGCCAATAGGTACTCCCGGTGATATTGTGCAGTACCTTGGCGTTCCTATCGCCGGAATGGGCGCCGGTCGACTCGGAAGAATCGCCTTTTCCGGCCGTCCACGCGGAGTCACCCTCCGTTTTCCAACTGACGGGGATGCCGCTCTCAAAGCCCTCGTCCAGCTCGCTGACCTGCGGGCCCTCGTATTTTCCGTTGACGGTCACGGAGAAAGTGGCGCCTTCTTTGCCGGAGTACTCAAAACAGGTGAGATCCAGCCGCAGTTTGACGGTGGAATGATCTTCCGTGACGCTGAACCGGATATTGCTCGATCCGTTGTAAACGGCGGGGAAGTCGACGCCGCTCAGGAGATCCGGCGCGCCGGTGACGCCGAAGTTTTCGGTCCAGCCGCCGTTCAGCGCGAATTTGAAATCATAGCTGCCCGCGTCAACGTTATCATACGTGATCTCCCAGACGCGGGGCGTGACCCTCGTCAACGTATTGGCGGGCGCGGCGGGATCCCAACTGACGCCGTGCAGGAAATTGCCGGCGGCGGCGCCGACGGCGCAGACCGTTTCATAATTCGGGAAATAGGGGGCGACGATAGCGCCGTACACGGTGATCTCGTTGCTTGACGGATCAAAAGCGACGGTAAAGTCGCCGGAGTCTGTCAGCGTGAAAGAAACGTTCTCGCCGTTCGGTTCGCCGATCCAATCGGTACCGTTGCGGACGATCTTCAGTTGGGCGTGTTCCCTCTCCGAGGTCGCCGTAAAAACCGCCTGATAACTGCCGTCGCCCTGTTTGACGAGGTTGCCGGCGTCATTGACGTTCCATCCCCAGGCAAAGCAGTCCCCCACCGCGCAGTACACGTCATCCGTCGCGAACGCCGTCAGCGGCAGCAGTCCGACGAGCAGTACGGCGACGATCAGCAGGGACAGTATTCTAATTTTTTTCATAACGGATCCTCCTTACGGTTTTTGAAGGGTTTACATCTTTATTATAAGCGATCGCTTCGCGGGTGTCAATGATCACGTTGTAAAGAGAACGGATGGATCTCGTTGTTCTAAGACGGACCGTCCCTTATCGGAAAGCCGGGAAAAGGCGCAGATCTTACGGACGTGTCGCAAAGGCGGCAGCCGCCCGCGTCGCTGTGACAAAAACGGGATGTCCCCGCGAAAGGGGACATCCCGAAATATTTACGGATCGCCGATGGCGGTCAAAATCTGTTGTTTAACCGAAGTTCTTATCGAACTGCATAAGGATCTGCGCGACGGCGGCGCGGGTGGCTTTGCCCTGCGGGTCAAAGCTGCCGTTCGATCCGGCGATCAGTCCCGCCCTCTGGCAGGCGGCGACCGCCGACTTCGCCCATTTTGAGATCTTTTTCGCATCCTTGAAGGTCACGGCTTTGGTAGTGGGAGTGAGCGTGATCTTCATATACTTAGAATAAGTCACAAGGATGGCGCAGATCTGCTCGCGGGTGATGGGATCGTTCGGCATAAATTTGCCGCCCGAACCGGAAACGATGCCGTTTTCGCTCGCCCATTTGACGGCGCCGGTGTACCAGGCGCCCTTCTTGACGTCGGAAAACTTCGTTTTAACGTTGTTGTTGATATCCACGCCTGCCATCCGGGCGAGGACGGATACGAACATTCCTCTCGTCATATCGCCGTCCGGATCGAATTTACCATTTGATCCCGCGAACAGACCGTTGTTGACCGCGTAGCTTACCGCCGCGTAGTACCAGGCTTTCTTGCTGCTGATGTCCTTAAAGGTTTTCACCGGGTCGACCGTCGCCGCGGCGGCGCCTTTGTAGTCAAAGCGTCTGCCGGGGATCACCCAGTAGATCTCTTCCTCCGGATCACCCGCCGGGACCGGGGTGAGATCCGCGGCGTCCACTTCGGTGGTCAGCTCAAAGATCAGGACGCCGTCCAATCCCTGCGCCGGAGCGACGGTAAACACACGCAACTCTTCTCCGTCATCCGTGTACCACGACTGAACGCCGTACTCGGTGCCGCCGTTGTCCGCATAGATATCGTAAAAGCCGAACTCGGCATGGATGCCTTTTTCCTCCAGCTCGACCGGCAGATCTTCATAATAAATAGACCACTCATCGGAAGTCTCAAAATCCTGCGCTGATACGACGACCTCGAATTCGGGATCCATAAAGGGCAGATCGTAACGGTCGGACAGCTCGTCATCCCAGACGAATCTGCCGATCGTGTATTCCGTGACGACTTCGTTGCCATCCATCGTCCGGGAGATGATGCCGTACAGCCCGTCCGGGTCGGATGCGCGGGCAACACGGTCGCTGCCGTAATACCAGAACAGATCATCGGTGGGGATCTCGTCATAACTCAAATAATAGACGTTGGCGGGCTGCGGCTCGATCACGAACGCATATCCCGCGTCCGTCATTTCTTCCTCCGTCATTTCCAGGCCGATGTACGGATTCTTTACACCCTCAAGGAAGGCGCGGTCCTCGATCAGACATCCGTACGCTTCACTGTAAATATACTTTTTAATACCATACCGGTCGGCATTTTTTTCGATATCCGTCCAGAGCTTTGCGGCATAAATGCCTTCGGGGTCGTCGTTTTTCGTCACTTTATAGCCGAGCTGCCAGGTGCTGTCCTCATTTTGCTCGATCGTAAGGCCTTCGACCTGTTTTTGCGGCGTCAGGATGTTCTTTTTCTGAACGGCGGGAGATTTCTTCCCGTCGGCAAAGACAAAGGGATCGGTCTCCGGACCGTACGCGACCGCGGAGATCACTTCGTCCTCCGCGTCTTCCGTTTCCGCGCCGTACAGCCGGACGGTGACGCTCTTGCCAAAGGTGACTTTGGAGTCCGCGCCCTCCGGGAACACGCCGAGCGCAATATCCGATTTTTTGCTCTTGTTGACGGTCAGCGTGCCGTTTCCGACGATCGACAGACCGCCGCCGTGCTCCCCGCCGTAAACGCCGATCGATGCCAGCGCGCAGTTGCCGACGACGTTCAGCTTGAAGTCGTCGCCCATCATATTGGTTTCCAAAGCGTAGTTGGAAGCGGTGAGATCTTTGATCGTCAGCGTATTGGCGCCGCGGTCGTAGGTCGCACCTTTCATCTCGTTTTTGACGGTGTTGTCGCAGAATACCTCGACCGCGCCGTCTTCCAGCCAGTAGCCTTCCTCGTCCAGCTCGCAGAACGTGACGTAGGCCATATACTCTCCGTCATCTTCATACGTCGCTTCGAACGGGCCGTTGGCGGCGAACGCCGCCGGTACCAGAGACAGGCACAGGCAGAGCGCCGTCAGCAGGGCAAGGATCTTCGCAAGTGATTTTCTTTTCAAAATGATCCACTCCTTCTCATTGATTTTTCGTATTTGCCTGTATATTATATATCATTTCAGAAAGAACAACAAGATGTGTTTCCGATTTGTCATTGACAAATCGGAAACACGATTTTATAATTAAAATACTGAAAAGGAGGTTTTTCCCGTGACATTTGCCAAACAGCTCACCGCTTATACCCGGCAACTCGGCGTCAGCGACCGCCGGCTTGCCGACGCCGCCGGCGTCAGCCCGGGCACTGTCAGCCGCTATAAAAACGGCCGCAGGGTGCCGGACGCGGATCATCCGGTCGTCGGCGCCGTCGCGAAGGGCGTCGCCCGCCTTGCCGTTGAGCGCGGCGTATCGCTGGACGAGCGGGAAGTCCTCGCCGCCCTGCGCCGCTGCCTCGGACGGGAAACGCCGTTTGAAATAACATCCGCCAACCTGCGCGCGCTGTTGAACATCGCGCGGATCAAAAGCAGCGCGCTTGCCAAGGGGCTCAACTTCGATCCGTCCTACATCTCCCGCATCCTCGCGGGGCAGCGGCATCCCGCCGACCCCGCCCGCTTCGCGGAGGACGTCGCGCGGTACATCATCCGCCACGCCGACCGGCACTCTCTTGCCGCGCTGCCCGGCACCGCGCCGGGGGAAACGGAGGGAGACGCCGTCCTGCTCCAAAGGATCGTCTCCTTTCTCGGTTCGAACGCGGAACACGCCGCGCCGGACCCCCTGTACGGCTTTCTCTCCAAAATAGACGAGTTCGATATCGAAAGTTATACCCGCGGTCTCCGTTTCGATGACGTGAGACCGCCCGCGCTGTCTCTGTCCCTGCCCACCAAAAAAATGTATGAGGGGATCGCCGGGAGGAAGGAGGCGGAACTCGCTTTCTGCCGCGCGACGGCGCTTGCCGCCGCCGACAGCGACGTCATCCTCTACTCGGACATTCCGTCGGGAGAACAGGCAAAGGATACGGAATTTCCCGAAAAGTGGATGCTCGGGATGGCGGCGATGCTGAAAAAAGGTCTGCGCCTGCGTATCATCCACAACGTCCACCGTCCGTTCGAGGAAATGATGCCGGAGCTGGAGCGCTATCTGCCGATGTATATGACAGGGCAGATCTCCCCCTATTATTTCCGGGAAAAACAGGAGGATACCTTCCTGCATCTTTTGAAAGTCTCCGGCGCCGCCGCGCTGACGGGCGAGGCGATCAGGGGACACCTCGCCGAGGGTCGGTATATCCTCTCCAAAACGCGGGCGGATCTGCGCTACTGCCGCGCCCGCGCCGAAGCGATGCTGGAAAACGCGCTGCCGCTGATGCAGATCTACCGTGCGGAGCGAAAAGACGAACTCTCCGGGGCGATCGACGTCCTGCGCGGGCGTGACCTGCGGGTATCTTACGCCTCCCTGCCGTTTTTCACCATCCCGGAGCGGACGCTGACGGAAATGCTGGACCGGCAGGGCGTTACCGGAGAAAAGCGGGATGAGATCCTTCTGTTCCGCCGGAAAGAACGGGACGCCGCCGAACGCTTTTTGCTCAAACAAAAACTCATGATAGAGGTCTCCCGCCGCGCGGCGCGGGACTTTGAACAGCATCCGCCCCGCCTTGATATCGCCGCTCTCTTTCCGGAAAAAGAGATCGGGTATACCGAGTGGGAATACGCCGCGCATCTCGCGGCGACGGAACACTTTGCCGCCTCATACGGCAACGCCGCGCTGACGATCGCGCCCGCGCCGGTGTTCCATGATATCACCTACGCCGTCAGCGACAGGGCGGCGCTGGTCAGCAAGGGGAGCGGCCCCGCCATCCATTTCCTCATCCGGCATCCGAAAATGGTCGCCGCTTTCCGCAATTTCATCCCGCCGGTCGGGGAGTAAAAAACAGGTTGACATAATTCTTTCATTTATAGTATAATTTTTTTCGGTAAAAAAGAAAGGGGAGACAGCGGCGTGGATCTGCGCAAAAAGACGGTCGTGAAAAATCTTATATTGCTTGCTGTCGTACTGCTCGTCGCGGCGGGCATTGCCCTGCATATCCGCCTCAGCCGCGCGCCGGATATGAGCGGTAAAGAGCGCTCGGCGATCGACCGAAACGTCGCCTACCTTGAAGGGCGCGCGCAGGACGCGAATATCAATTTTCACCCCACCGGCGAGCGTCTGCCGCTGCGCGCTTTCTCCGCCGAAAAGAAATACGTGCTCTCGATGGAACTGCCGGCGCGGGAAACGCTGGTCGCGCGGTTTTCCGGCACGGCGATCGTCGGCGATTCGATGATCGACGCCATCGCGGCTTACGGCATTCTGGACGACAGCGTTATTTTCAGCAAGATCGGCGCGTCGGTCAGCACGGCGGGCGAAGTGCTCGCCTCCATGGAAGCGGCGAGACCCTACGCCGTCTTTCTCTGCTTCGGTCTCAACGATATGGATCTGTACGGCGACAAGGTCGACCGTTTCATCAAAGACTACGCCGCGTGCGTCAAAACACTGCATGAAAAGGTCCCCTTCGCGGACGTTTACATTTGCGCGCTCAGTCCGGTGACGGAGGAGGCGGTGCAAAAGACGCCGGCCTATAAAAATATCGCGCTTTACAACCGGGAAATGAAAAAAATGTGCGAAAAAACAGACGCCGTGTTTCTCGATCCGTCTTTTATCCTGGAAAGCCGCCCCGATCTGTTCGATCAGGACGGCATCCACCCGAAAAAGGCGTTTTATCCGAGATTTCTGACGTTTTTAGCGGATATGGCAGGGCTTGAAAATGAGTAAGAAAAAACAGTGGATCGACATAGCCTTTACGGCGCTCACGGTACTGCTGATCGCGGCGCTGGCGGGGTATATCTATTGGGTGGTCCTCACCGACAGCGCGAGCGACCGTCCCGTCGCCGATATCGCGGCCGAGATCGACAGTTCCTTTGACGGTATGGTCAAAGGAGACGAAAACACGCTCAAACGTCTGTACGGCGTGACGGGACAGGAGTGCGGCGAATATATCCTGTACAGCGCCGAGTCCATGATGGACGTGCGGGAACTTCTCGTCGTCAAGGCGAAAGACAACGCGGCGCTTGACACGCTGGAAAAAGCCGTGGCAAAGCGCCTGGAAACGCAAAAAAAGAATTTTAACGGATACGGCGTCGAACAGACGGCGCTTCTTGACGCCGCGGTGACGAGCGAGCGCGGCAACTACTTTTTCTTCGCCGTCCATAAAAACGCCGACCTGTGGCAGGACCGTTTCCTGACGGCGATCCGATAAAGGAGCAGTATGGTATTCAGCAGTCTGATATTTCTGATCATTTTTCTGCCGGTCACGCTGATCGGCTATTTTGTGCTGCCGAAACGCTGCCGCAACACCGTGCTGCTCATCGCGAGCCTTGTTTTTTACGCGTGGGGAGAGCCGATCTACGTCTTTCTGATGATCCTCAGCATTCTTGTCAACTACGTTCTCGGCGTGGACATCGGCCGGTCGGCGGGGGCGCGCCGGACGGTCCTTCTGATCGCGGCGATCATCGTCGATCTGCTGACGCTGGGATTTTTCAAATACTACGGTTTTGTTGTCGACACCATCAACGGTATTTTCTCCCTGTCTCTGCCCGTGCGCGAACTGGCGCTGCCCATCGGCATCTCCTTTTACACCTTCCAGATCCTTTCTTATATCATCGACGTCTACCGCGGCAGGGTGGAGGTGCAGAAAAATCCCCTCCGTTTCGCCCTGTACGTCACGATGTTCCCCCAGCTTATCGCGGGACCCATCGTGCGGTACGCGCAGATCGAAAAGGAACTGACCGACCGGATCGTCACACCCGAGCGGGTGACGCGCGGCGCGGAGATCTTTCTGTTCGGCCTTGCCAAAAAAGTCCTGCTTGCCAACACGCTGGGCGCGCTCTTTACGAGCGTGCAGGGCGCGGACGGCAGGACGGCGCTCACCGCCTGGATCGGGATGACCGCCTACGCCCTTCAGATCTACTTTGACTTTTCCGGCTACTCGGATATGGCGATCGGCCTGGGACATATCTTTGGCTTCACTTTCCCGCAGAATTTCGATCACCCGTACATCGCGGCGAGCATCACGGATTTCTGGCGGCGGTGGCATATGACGCTGGGCGGATGGTTCCGCGAGTACGTCTACATCCCGATGGGCGGCAACCGCGTCAGACCCTGGCGGCACGTCTGCAACATCCTCGTGGTATGGGCGCTGACCGGTCTGTGGCACGGCGCGGCGTGGAATTTCGTGCTGTGGGGGCTATACTACGGCGTACTGCTTCTGCTGGAAAAATACCTGTTCAGAAAAGTGCTCGATAAATGCCCCGCCGCAATACGGCATATCTACACCCTGTTTTTCGTTATGATCGGATGGGTGCTGTTCGCCGCCGGCGGGCTGTCCGAGGCGGCGGGGATGCTCGCCGACCTGTTCGGCAGGCACGGGCTTGCCGATCTGACCGCGGCGTACGCCCTGCGCTCTTACGGGCTCTGGATCGCCGCCGGTATCCTCTGCGCGCTGCCGCAGACATTCTCCTGGTATCGCCGCCGCACCCACGACCTCCCCGCGCTGACCGTACTGATCGGCGCGGCGCTGATCTTTCTGTGTATCGCGAGCCTCGTCGCGGGCTCTTACAATCCATTCTTGTATTTCAGGTTTTAGGCTATGAACAGACGTATTTATCTTTACACCCTCTCCGGCATTTTCGCGGCGGTGATCCTGACGCTCGCCGTGCTTTTCGTATGCCTGCCGGACAAGACCTTCTCCTCTCTTGAAAACCGGACGCTGCAGACCCTGCCCGACGCGACGCCGCGGCAGATCGCGGACGGCCGGTTCGAGAGCCATTTTGAAACGTACGTCAGCGACCAGTTCCCCGCGAGGGACTTCTGGACCCGCGTCAATACCGGTGTTTGCCGCCTGATGGGGCAGACAAAATCAAACGGCGTGTTTTTCGGCCGGGGCGACCGTCTGGTCGAGGATTTCATCCCGCCGAAGGAAGAACAGTACGCTGCGCTGAACGGCGCGATCCGGTCCTTCGCCGCGGAACACAAGGATCTGTCCCTTTACGCCTGCGTGGTGCCGACGGCGGTCAGCATCCTGCCGGAGGCGCTGCCCTCTCTGTGCGACGCGGGCGACCAGAACGGATATATCGACCGCCTGCAAAAGGATATGACGGCGGCGGGACTGCATTTCATCGACCTCAGGCAGACCTTTCTGATGGAAAAGAACTCCACCTCCCTTTACTACCGCACCGACCATCACTGGACGACGGACGCCGCCTATCTCGCGTTCAAAGAATACGCCGCGGCGGCAAATCTCGAAACGGCCGCCGTCTACGATCCGCTCGTCGTTTCCCGTTCCTTTACCGGCGCGCTGTCCGCCGTCTCCGGCTACACGCTGCCCGTGCGGGATGAGATCCGCGTCTACCTGCCCCGCGATGAGGGGACGCAGATGATCTCCTACACCGGCGAGGGCAAGACCGATCCGACCTATTATAACATCGAAGCGCTTGAAACGCGGGACAAGTACGCGCTGTTCCTCGGCGGCAACCACCCGCAGATCCTCATCCGCACCTCGTCAAAGTCCGACAAAACGCTCGTCATCCTCAAAGACTCCTACGCCAACTGCTTTATCCCGTTCCTCGGCGAGGTATACCGCAAGATCATCGTCATCGACCCGCGCTACTACGCCGACGACCTCGGCACACTGCTCCGCGGACAGAAAGCGGACGACGTACTGCTGCTGTTCAACGCCAACACGCTGGCGAAAGACACCACCCTCGCCGACGTCCTGCAGCCGAAATAAAAAATGAAATAATAACGAAGGACCCGCAAGCGATGCTTGCGGGTCCTGTTGTGTTTACGCCGTGACGGCGGCGGCGGAAGTGCCGCCGGTAAGGGCGGCGCCGGTCGCGAATCCGTTTTCGTCCGCGCCGTCCGCCGTTCCGCCGACCATTACCGTATAGGAGCCGCCCGCCGTGATATCCGGCGAGGAGAACAGCACGCAGTTATACGATTTTTCCGGTGTGAAACAAGCGATGACTTTGCCGCTGCCGTCTACCAGCGCGACGGACGTGCCGCCCTGCTGTGCGGAGATCGCGGCAATGACAGACGCCTGTTCGGAAGCGGAGGAGAAGTTCTGCGCCATGCCGCTCATACCCGTTGCGATGAACACGCCGCCCGTAACGTACGCCGCGCCGTCATAGTCCAGCGCCGCGTTGCCGTTGTTGGTCGCGCCGCTGACCAGCGTCACGCCGCCGGTGACCGCCACGGTGCCGTTGGCGTCCACACCGTCGCCGTCCGAGTCGATGACGAGCTTACCGCCCGCGATGGTGATGGAGGCGTCGCTGTCGCCGCCGAAATTCTCCCCGAAGGGGCCCTGCATGCCGCTGCCGTCGGTACCGCCCGCGGCGTTAAGGCCGTCGTCGCTCGCCTTGATGCGGATATCGCCGCCGTTGATACAGATGACCTGCGCCTCTAAACCCTCATAGCTTTCGGTGATTTCCGCCGAACCCGCCGTGACGGTCAGCGTATCGTCGGCATGGATGCCGTCGTCGCCTGTCGCCGCCTCGATAACGCCGCCGCTGATATCGATATTGCCGTTCGCGTGCAGCGCGTCGTCCGCCGTGTCGAAGGTCAGCGATCCGCCGGTGACCGAGATCGCCGCGCCCGCTTTGAGCCCTTTGGCGGAGACGGAGGAGGAAGTCTCCGTCGTCTGCTGTCCGGGACGCGTCATTTTAACTTTTTGCTCCGCGTTTGCCGCGCCGCCGCCCGCCGTGACAGTCAGCACGCCGCCGTCGATCTGCGCGTAGGAGGAGGCGCTGACGCCGTCCGTCCCCGCCGTGACGGTGACCGTGCCGCTTTCCATATAGAAAAAGCCTTTGTCCGCTTCCTCTGTGTTTTCGACGTGGATGCCGTCCCGCTCCGCCGTGACATTCAGCACCGCGCCGGTGATATCCGCACTGTCGTTGGCGTCGATGCCGTGCCCCGCCGCCGTGACGGTCAGCGTGCCGCCCGTGATCTTCAGATCGTCCTTGCAGACGATGCCGTGGTTCGGGGAAGTCACGGTCAGCGCGCCGCTGCCGCCGATCGTCAGATCCTCTTTGGAGAAAATGACGCCGTCGATACTGTCATCGGAAAGCGCCGTGCTTGTCAGCGTGTTTTCGGTGCCGGCGGCGAGGGTCAGAAAGACTTTGTCAGCCGATGTCACAAGGATCGCCGCGCCGTCCTTCGCCGTGATGGCCGCGCCGGACAGAACGATCTGCACCTTGTCGTTTTCCCCGACGGCGACCGCCACCTGCCCGGTGAGCCGCCCGGTCAGAAGGTATACGCCCGCTTTTACGATATTGACGGTACTGCCGTCGATGGAGACGCCGTCATCACCACAGGACGCGCTCCCGCCGTTCAGCGTCACCGTGACGGCGTTTTCATACGCGGCGTCCCTGTCCCGTTCGGTAAATACGTCGCTTGTCACATAGCGGACAGCGTTTGCCGCAGCGGTCATGGTGCCGGATGTTCCGGTCCGTTTGCCGCACCCGGTAAAAAGCAGCAGCGCGGCCAAAGATAAAGCCAATATTTTTCGTTTCATACCGTTTCTCCTTAGAGTTCCGCCGCGGCGGTCTGCTGTCTGCCGACCGAGATCTCGAGATTTCCGTTGCGGCAGCGAAGTTTATCGATCATCTCTTTTTCCTTTTTCTCATCCTTCAAAACGATGTCGTAACTCAACCGGAACATACTGCCCATGTTGGTGGTCTTGACCCGGGTGAGTTCGCAGGACGTCGTATATTCACGAAAGATATCGTCAAAGACCTCGCTGTAACTGAGATCCTCCGGAATGGTGATGCCAAGGACCTTGTATCGGTCCGCCTGACGGCGGGTGCCGAAGTCAAATCGACTGCTGATCCACAGCACCGCGCTCATCAAAACCGTAAAGAGCGCGGCATAGGCGAGATATCCCATGCCGTTGATCAGTCCGGCGCCCATCGCGAGGAAGATCGCGCAGATCTCTCTGGCCGTGCCCGGCACCGAGCGGAACCGGACCAGCCCGAACGCCCCCGCGATGGCAACACCGGTGCCGATATTTCCGTTGACCATCATGATGACCACGCTGACCACGGCGGGCAGCATCAAAAGCGTTACAAGAAAACTTTTGGTGTAGCGCGTGCGGTACGCGTACCCCGCGGCAAGCACCGCGCCGAGCAGCAGCGCCGCCCCCACGCAAAGCAGAAACGAACCGACATCGATCACCGCGGTCGTACCGCTGTCGAAAAGTCCCTTGAAAATTTGTTCAAACATAGATCATTTCCCCCTTGTTTATCATCTGATACGCCATTCCGTATTTGGAAAAAGGCGTTTTATACAAACGCTCGCTCGCGAGCAGATGCGTCAGCCAAAGCGGCATCCCGCCGGCGCATTTGACCTCCATCAGCACCAGACCGTCCGGCAGGATGAGCCTGCCGTCCGCGTCGCCTCCCAGCGTCAGATCGTCGGTGCGGAACCGGACGTTTCGATCGAAGGTCACACGGAGGGACGGGTCGGTTTTCGAGTAGAACGCCTTACGATCGTAACTTAAAAATACTTTCGGAGAAAGTTCCCCGTAAAAAGCGCGCACCGCCTCGATCTCCCGCGCGATCTGCGTGTCCCGCGGCGGCTCGCCGTCCCCGCACAGCCAGTCCTCGGCGGCGTCGGCGGTCAGCGGCAGGCGGCGTTTGAATACTACGGAGCGGTACTTCTTTTTCAGTTCCGCGAACACGGTATCCCCGCCCACCGCCTGTTGATAGGAACGGAGCCGCAGTTTTTCCTTATAGACCGGCTTGTCGATAGAAGTACGGATCAAGCGAAAGTCGTCGGTATCGAAATAGAGGTTGCGGATCGTCGTCTCTCCGTAGGCGTCCTCCTCCATAAAGGGAAGCATGCCGCCAAAGATCCGCGCCGCGCGGGCGTTGTCGAACAGATATTTTATCTCATATCTTTGAAATACGGTTTGAAAAGTCACCCAAAACATCTCCTTTCATCTCCCATTATACCCCGCTTTGTTAAATGAAAATTAAAGATGTTTTTTATTGAAAAAAATTTTTTCGCGTTGTATAATGAAGCGAAAGAAAGGGGTAGTTCTATGGAGATCATCGAACGGGAGCGGCGGATCCCCGTCGCGGGAGAGTTTGACGTCTGCGTGTGCGGCGGAGGCGTCGCCGGTGTTTCCGCCGCGCTCGCCGCGGCGCGTACCGGCGTGAAAACACTTCTCATAGAAAAAAGTTTTATGCTGGGCGGACTGGCGACGGCGGGACTTGTCACCATCTACCTGCCGCTCTGCGACGGCGAGGGCCGTCAGGTCTCCTTCGGCATCGCGGAGGAGCTTTTGCGGCTGTCCGTCAAATACGGACATGAGCCGCGCTCCGAAAAACGGCCGCTGGACGGCGCCGGCTGGCTGGACGGCGGCACGCCGGAACAGCGCAGGGAGCACCGTTTTATGGTACAGTTCAACGCCGCTGTCTTCGCCATTCTCTGCGAGCGGATCCTGCGGGAGGCGGGGGTGGATATCCTGTTCGGAACCTCCGTCTGCGCCGCCGATATGCGAAACGAAAAGATCCGCGCCGTCATCACCGAAAACAAATCGGGCAGACAGGCGTTTGCCGCCCGCTCTTTCGTTGACGCGACGGGAGACGCGGATCTCTGCAAACTTTCCGGCGCCTCCACCGTGGAATTTCAGCGCGGCAACGTGCTGGCGTACTGGTACTACGAGCATCTTGATGAACAGTACCGCCTGCGGATGCTGGGCTTTGCCGATCACATCGACCGCCCGCCCGCGCCGGAAGCGCGGGGGCAAAAACGGTATCTCGGGCTGGACGGCAGGGAACTTTCCGATATGACGCAGGAAGCGCACGAGAAAATTTTAGAGGATTTCCTGTCCCGCGGCGGCGTTACCGCCCGCCACGCGCTGGCGACGATCGCCGCCACGCCGCAGATCCGTATGACCCGGCGCCTGGACGGTCTGTACACCCTTCAAAAAGAGGAAAAATTCACCGCGTTTGACGACAGTATCGGCATGATCGGCAACTGGCGGGAGCGGGGACCGGTGTATGAGATCCCCTTCCGCTCGCTGATCAGCGGCGAGATCAAAAATCTTGCCGCCTGCGGCAGATGTTTCTCTGTCGGGGAGACGATGTGGGACATCAGCCGCGTCATACCGCCCTGCGCCGTGACCGGTCAGGCGGCGGGAACGGCGGCGGCGATGACTGACGACCTGCCCGCGCTTGACAGCGGGATCTTACAGAAACAGCTTGAAAAAGACGGCGTGAAACCGCGTCTTTCCGATTTATAAGAGGTGAAAATATGAAACTTGATTTCAAAAGCGCCAAAGGCGGCGTCGTGATCGCGGGTCACCGCGGCGACCCCGCGTATTATCCCGAAAACACCATGTCCTCCTTCCGCTCGGCGTATGAAAAAGGCGTCGATATGATCGAAACGGACATCCACCTTTCAAAGGACGGCGCGCCCGTGCTGATGCACGACCACAGCGCCCTGCGCACGACGGGCGCCGACCGTCTGATCCGGGAGATGACCTTTGCGGAGATCCGCCGGCTCAACGCCGGCACGGATGAGGCGCCGGAACCCGTGCCGACGCTGGAGGAACTGCTGGCGTTCGCCGCGCCGAAGGCGCCGCTGACGCTGGATCTCGAGATCAAGGTCTATCTTGACGACGAAGGGCCGGAGCGCGTCGCCCGCGCCGTACGCGAGACGGTAAAACTGTGTGAAAAATACGGGATGGCGGATCGCGTGATGTTCAACTGTTTTGACGCCTATGTGCTGGAATATCTGCGCGAAACTTACGGCGACCGTTTCACCCTGCACGGCTACTACCCCTATTCCTATATGAAAAACGTCACAAAAGACCCGAAGGACGTGCTGGACATCGCCTGTTACTGGAAAAAGCATTCCGATCCGAAAGAAAGTACGGAATTCCTGAATAGCGTCGGCGTGCTGTCCTGCACCGGCAACACGACGGAGGAGGAGTTCCGCGAGGCGGTCTCCCTCGGCGTCTCGATGGTGACGGTCAACGACCCCGCCGTGGCCCTCGCCCGACGGGAAAAATATTGTAAATAGCAAAAAAAGCAAGTCACGGGATGTGACTTGCTTTTTTGATTTTACTTTTCGATCCGGCGGCAAAACATTGCCGCCGCGTGCGAGCGGCGTTTGTGTATCAAAAACGGATCGCGAAAAAGAGAGCCGCCTTTTACGGTTTACTCGCTGACAGGAGCCTCCGCCGGCCGCTGTTCCTCAGCGGTCTCTTCCGGGAATTCCTCCTCATAGTCATAGGACGTCTTTTTCAGTTTCAAAACGCCTTTGCGCTTCAAAACGAGCAGAACGCCGACGCACGCGCCGATCAGCGCCAGCGCGCCCAGCACGATGGACAAAACGGTCTTTTTGTTCATAGCGGTCTCTCCTTTCTTTTATACACAATATCATAACCCGCGCGCAGGAAACGCACATTAAAAACGTCAGTATTTTTTCATATCGGGACGGATGATGAGCTTCATCATCGCGAAAAAGTACAGGATCTCCCGCAAAAGCGTCGTCAGCCACGCGGAAAGCCCCGCCCGTCCGGTAAAGCGGCTCAAAAGTCCCGTCACCGCCGCGCAGAGGATGCCGACGACGATGATACACATCACGAATTTCAGTCCCTGCGCCATCCAGACATATGGTCCGTCGCCCTTTTGCCGCCACACCCAGAGTTTGCACAATATGAAGTAAGGCAGCGCCCACAGGATAAACTCAATGAGATTGGCGAACGGCCGAACGGACGGATAGGGCGTGAACAAAAACGCGCCCAGCGCCCACAGCAGGATCTCTCCCGCCAGCACGACAAAAAGATAGCGTGTGATCTCCGCCTTATGCGTGGCGATATAATCGAGAAAGCGGTCTTCTTTCTGCCGCCGGGTGAGTTTATTCCGCATAGGCGCACCTCTTTTCTTTTTTATTTTACCACACGCCGCGGGAAAAGAAAAGTACTTTTTTCTTTACAAAGCGATTTTTATATTTTATAATAGAAAAAGGAAGCCGCGAG
>LVAN01000015.1 GCA_001604045.1 Clostridiales bacterium Firm_08
GCGGGAACTTCTTGTGCAATTTGCATAAAAAAAGCCGCAGATATTTTATATCAAAATTTATTGAAATTTTTTCTCGTTTGTTGTAAACTTATAATGTATAAAAATATAGTTATAAGGAGAACAAGACTATGTTTGCAAAAAGTAAGAGGCCCGCGGCATTCGTTCTCGCGATCTTTATCGTGATCACGATGCTTTCCAGCCTTACTCTGCCCGCCGCCTTCGCGGCGGAGACGGATCCGTACGAGAGCATCGGCGGCACGCTGCAGCCGGACGGCAGTTACACGCCCGCCGCCAACGTCGTATTCGTCAACAGCAAATTCGGAAGCGGTACGTTCAAATACACGTACGGCGACGGCGAGACGTACGGCGACGGCAGGACATACACGCTGACCATCGGCGTCAACGCCTACCGCACGATGCTGGAGGCGATCCAGCGCGTCCAGACCGACTGGAACAAATATACCGGTTATTATGCCGCCTATACCGGCATCAACACCATCGTGGCCGCCCCCGGCACCATCGGCTACGATCAGTTCCAGAACAACAAAGTGATGGAATTCAATCTGCCGCGCGACGCGGGCGGCGCCACCATCGCCGATCCCGCGTATGAGCAGTACTTCAAGTACACCGTGCTCGGCGCGCAGGCGGGCAAAAACCCGGTGACGTCGATGACCGATCCGACGGTCGCCAACGGCAGAAGTCTGTCCACCGACAAAGAGACGCTGCTGGCGGGTACGATCTGGGCGCCCGCTAACGCGGTGCTTCGTATCGAGGGCTGCGCCGCCAACTCCAACTGCAACCTCTACGCGACGAAAACAGACACCAGCGTCATCGTCGGTATGGAGATCGACTGTCTCTATTACCACGTCAGCGTGGCGGACAAACCGCTGTGGCGGTTCAACAACTCCTCCGTCAACGGCTGTCTGCAGTTTACCAACGTCTACACCGAGTACGACGATATGCCGTCCTGCGGCGCGAGTTCTTACGATACGTTCTACGGTACCCGTCTGGTGCTGGACAACTATTATGAGAACTGCACCAAGATGATGACGCTGTCCGACCAGTACAGCCAGGCGTATCAGAAAAACGTGTGGCCCACCAACTACACCTACGCCTCCGCGAACCTGCTCGGCAACGGCAAAAAGTCCGTTTTGTTCTCCATTAAGAATTCTACTTTCAACGCTCACCCCGGCGCGCACAATTTCCGGTTCAAATTCAACTCCGCCAACTACGCGAGTTATCCCGAAAAGAGCCTGGTCGTCGAGATCGAGGGCAACTACTTCCTCAACACCGGCAGATACCCGCGGCAAAGCAATTATAACAACAACACCACCACGAACACGACGATGACGGACACCCTGTCCTTCCAGGACGTGCCGCAGTGTCCCGACGACGCCCTGAAGGTCACCTTCAAAAACAACAAGATCGAGTATACCGATTTCGCGTTCGAGGGCAAGGACAGCGGCGGCAATTTCTTTAACTTTTCCGGTGTGAAGGATAAGGCCGCCATGGTCAAGAACTTCACCTTCAAGGACAATATCATCAAATCCACGCGCAAACAGGCGATGGGTTTTGCCAACCACCCCGCGGTGGACGGCAGCGGCATCCTGTGGCTGGATGAGAACGATAACGTCCTGCCCGGTCTGCAGACCAGCGCCGCGATGCACGACGCCTACGCCGGCGATGATTTCAGCGGCGGTATCGCCGAGCAGTTCATGCCCGTCGAGGGCAAGGACATGGCGATCGCCATCGCCAAAGTCAACGCGATCGCCGGCTCGCTTTCCGAGCAGGCGGCCGGCATCCGGGCGGAGATCACCGTCATCCCCAAGGCGGGCAGCACCGCGCTGTACAACGCGGCGGATGTTTTCCGTTTCCAGGGCGACGACGTGGAGTTTATCGGACTTTACAATGACGAGAACCTCTCCTCCGAGGTCGGTCAGCTGACCGTCGGGGAACTGGACGGCAAGTATATGGTCGCGCAGTACAAGGGCAAGACAACGACCGCCCGCGTCGTGTACGCGATCAGCATCGCGACGGACGACCAGTATTCGTTCGTCGATCCCACGGAGTCTGAATCTTTTTATACCTTCAACGGCAAGACCTATGAGCTGACCGACGAAAACTGCTATTCCTCGCTGCCCGCCGCGGCGGACGCCGGATGTCAGATCGTCGTCCTGCTGCCCGGTATCCATGACAACACCGGCGTCGACGCCAACTTCCATGATCACGCGGCCATCCTCGGACCGCAGTTCGGCGTCAGCCCCAACAATCCGGATATGACGCTCAACACCGCCCGCGGCATCACGATGAGCGGCGGCACGCCGACCTTCGACGAGACCAAAGAGGCGATCTGCACCGGTATGATCCGGATCTATTCCGCCGCCGTGAGTTATTCGACGCTGGACGGCGTCGTCTGCAACAACGTCGAGTATTACGGTTACGGCTACACCTTCAATTCCGAGCGCACCAGCCGGATGGAATTCATTTTCGCGAGAAACGTATTCGTTTACAATCAGGGGAAACATCTGATCTCGGGGCTTGGCTCGGTCTCCGCGACGTCTATCGGCATCATGAGCGTCAAACGGTACATCTACACCGACGAGACGCGCACCGTCATACCGGCCGGCAAGTACAGCGCGCTGGTCTCCGCCGCCGCGCAGATCGTGGAATCCCGCCGCGCGTATTTCTACGGCGCGTCTACCTCTTCCTCTTTCGCGACGCACGGCGCCGCCGGTAAATACCTTGGCATCTCGCCCTTCAAGACCGGTATCTCGATCACCGACTGCTATTTCGACAACAACGGCTACAACGGCAACTGGATCTATCCCAACTACGTCGATATGGACACCGCCACCTCCTGGGGGCAGACGCCGGAGGGCACTACCGAGTTCTATCCCAACGGTTTCTATGAGATCATCGACAACAACACCTTTATCAACGTACCGGCCGCGGGCTGTGACGCCAAAGGCTATATGATGCGGCTGTCCTACGCCAACGCGCCGACGAAGATCCAGGTGACGAACAACACGGTCACCAACAGCGTCGAAACGAATTGCCGGTTCGTCGATCTCTGCTATTCGAACGCCGCCGAGACCTGGCAGCAGGATTTCGATCTGACGGTGGAAAACAACGTGTTCGTCAACTTCAAAGAGCCGTGGCGCTTCAACCGCGGCGAGGAACCGCTGTTCTCCGTTGATGAGAACTATTACGCGTTCAACGACGGCACGGGCGAGGAGCCGGGCATGATCACGGCGCAGACCAGTCTCTCTGTCCTGAAATCCGACTGGCTGTATCTCGACCGCGGGATGACTGTCAAAACGAGCGATTTCTCGGTCGACGCGAGCGCCGTTCTCGGCGATATCGCCGTCGCGGGGTATCCCGACTGGACGGTGACCGGAAACTTCCACTGCGGCGTGACGTCCTTTACGCCCGCCGATATCGTCGGCGGCAACGACAAGACCGCCATCGTCGGCATCTACGCGGACGCTGCCTGCGCGAATGAGCTGACCGGAGATATCACGGCGCTTGACTTTTACGTCAAGACCGAAGTCGCGGACAGAGAGATCGTATTCGCTTTCCACACCGCGCGCCCGTACGCCGTCCACGACTGGGGCGACTGGGAAATGGTGGAAGGCAATGAGCCGACCTGTACCGAGGACGGCAAGCAGACCCGCGTCTGCCGCAACTGCGGCGCGACGGAGGAGAAAAACGTCGCCGCGCTCGGCCACACGCCGGGCAGTCCGCAGATGGTGATGCCGACCTGTACCGAGGACGCCGCGATCGTTACCAAGTGCGTTGTCTGCGGAGAGATCGTCACCTCCTCGTCAGTCGCCGGATCCCGTCTGGGTCACGACTGGAGCGAGTGGGAGACCATCGAGGGCAACTGCACCACCGATACCGTCACCCGCCGCACCTGCAGCCGCTGTGACGAGGTCGAGGAGATCGTAGAGACCGCTCCCGGACATCAGTTTACCGAATGGTCCGTCAAGACCGGCGACGCGCCGACCTGTACCGTTCCGGGCAGAAGCACCCGTACCTGTACGGTCTGCGGTCTGGAGGAATTCGTTGTCATCCCCGCGCTCGGACACGATTTCGTGCGCACCGTCACCAAAGAGGCGACCTGTGTGGACAACGGACTGATCCAATACGTCTGTTCCCGCTGCGGCGCGGTCGATCCGACGAGGGACGAAGTGATCCCGGCGACCGGCATACACACCTGGGGCAACTTCGTGACCAACGCCGCGACCTGCAACGCCGAAGGATGCAAGGCGCGCTACTGCACGGTCTGTGAGCTGAGAGACGAGACGACGGTCGAGTTCTATCCGATGGATGAGACCGCGCACGTGCTCGATGAGAAAACGTGGACTGTCGTGACGAAAGGCGACTGCCTGACGGCGACCGTGCTGAAAAACACCTGCTCGGTCTGCGGCGCGGAGATCACAAAAGAGGATGCCACCGGGGTCACCGGCGCGCATACCTTTGTGACGACCACGCAGCTTCCGACTTTCGACGCTTCCGGCAAAGTGGAAAACACCTGCTCGGTCTGCGGCAAAACGGAACTTGTGAAAGTGCTCGCGAGACTGACGAAATTCAAAGACGTCGCCAAGGGCGCGTGGTATTACGACGCCGTGGCGTACGCCAACGCGCTGGGTCTGATGACCGGCGTGGGCGACAATATGTTCAAGCCGAACGATCCTATCACCCGCGCGGAGTTCACCTCTGTTATCGCGCGGATGGCGGGCGTCAGCACCAAAAAGACCGCCACCACTTTCAAAGACGTGCCGAAGAGCCACTGGGCGTCCGGCGCGATCGCCTGGGGCGAAAAGACAGGCATCGTCAGCGGTTACTCCTCGACGGTGTTCGATCCGGACGGCAAGATCACGAGAGAACAGATCTGCACCATCATCGTCAGATTTGTCAACTACCAGGGCATCACGCTGCCCAAAAAGATCGCCAAGATCAAATTCTCCGATGACAGCAAGATCGGCGGATACGCCAAGGAGAGCGTCTATATCTGCCAGCGCGCCGGCATCGTCGCGGGAACGGACGGCAAGTTCAATCCCAAGAACAACGCCAGCCGCGCCGAGATCTGCCAGATCATCAAAAATTATATGACCGCGATCGGCGCGTAACACGTCAATAAAACAGGTGAAAGGGCAAATTTATTTGCCCTTTCTTTTTGCGTATATAAAATAGGAGAAAACTCTTTATTTTTTGCGGAGCGTGTGGTATAATCATATTCAGAGCATATCACGGTCCCGGCCGGGACTTTTTAAAATACGAGCAAGGGGGAGCGGTATGAATAAATTTATCGTTCACGGACCGACCAGACTGCGGGGCGAGGTGGAGATCTCCGGCGCGAAAAACGCCGTCGTCGCCATCCTGCCCGCCACCCTTCTGGTGGACGGCGTCAGCCATATCGAAAACGTCCCGCGCATCAGCGATGTGCGGATCATTATGGATATATTGAGATCCCTCGGCGCGGAGGTCGAGTGGCAGGACAACGTCCTGACCGTCGACAGCCGCCGGATCACGAGTTGCGAGGTCGATTACAAATACGCGAAAAAACTGAGGGCGTCCTATTATTTTATGGGCTCGCTGCTCGGCCGCTGCGGCAAGGCGGTCGTCGCGCTGCCGGGCGGCTGCGCGCTGGGCGCCAGGCCGATCGATCAGCATATCAAGACGTTCAAGGGGCTGGGCGCGGAGGTGCGCATCGAGCACGGCAGTGTGTACTGTACTTCCGCCTCGCTCAATTCCACCCATATCTATTTTGACGTCGTCTCGGTCGGCGCGACCATCAACGCGATGCTCGGCGCCTGCAAGGCGAAAGGGCTGACCATCCTTGAAAACGTCGCTAAGGAACCGCATATCGTCGACGTCGCGAACTTTCTCAACGCGATGGGCGCCAACATCTCCGGCGCGGGCACCGACGTCATCAAGATCCGGGGCGTCGCGAGGCTGGGCGGCGGTTCCTACGCCGTCATCCCCGATCAGATCGAGGCGGGGACGTTTATGATGGCGGCGGCGGCGACGCGCGGCGACGTGCTGGTCCGCAACGTCATCCCCAAACATATGGAATGTATCAGCGGCAAACTGCGGGAGATGAACGTCGGCGTGGAGGAGTTTGACGACTCCATTCGCGTGTTCGTCGACCGCCCGCTGCAAAACGCCAGGGTCAAGACGATGCCCTATCCCGGCTTTCCCACCGATATGCAGCCGCAGACCGCCGTGCTGATGGCGACGGTGGAAGGCACGGGTTCTATCAAAGAGAGCATATGGGAGAGCCGTTTCCGCTATACCGAGGAACTCAAACGGATGGGCGCCGATATCACGGTCAGCGGGGAGACCGCCACCATCAACGGCGGCGCCAAACTGACCGGCGCGCCCGTCAAGGCGTGCGACCTGCGCGCGGGCGCGGCGATGATCATCGCCGGGCTTGTCGCGAACGGCAGGACGGAGATCGAGGAGATCGAGTATATCGAGCGCGGCTATGAGGATATCGTAAGAAAATTCAATGCCCTCGGCGCGAACATTGAGCGCGTCACCGAGGACTGACGGGAGGAACGGATGAAAGTACCGGTCAAAAAACTGCGCCCCGACGCGCTGCTGCCCACCCGCGGCAGTGAGGACGCCGCCGGCGCGGATCTGTACGCCGTCGAGACGGTCGCCATCCCCGCCGGGGGGACGGCGCTGATCCATACGGGACTTTCGATGGAGATCCCGAAGGGCTACGGCGGTTTCATCTTTGCCCGCAGCGGGCTCGCGACCAAACGGGGACTTGCGCCCGCCAACAAAGTCGGCGTTGTGGACGCGGACTACCGCGGCGAGATCATGGTGTCCCTTTTCAATCAGAGCGGGACAGAACAAACGGTGGAGCGGGGAGAGCGCGTCGCGCAGATGGTGCTGCTGCCCTGTCTTGCCGCCGATTTCATCGAGACCGACGCCCTTTCCGACACCGCCCGCGGCGCCGGCGGCTTCGGCTCGACGGGGCGGAAATAGAAAATACGTCTCTCGTAAGGAAAACTTGCGAGAGACGTTTTGCTTGACAGTACCGAATAAAAATGTTATAATAAATATGTGATAGATACGTCACTTGCAGATTCTGCGCAGGCGGGGTTTTCCGTCTGGTAAGGCTGCCGATGTTATCTATCACTTTTTTGTCGCTTCGCGCAATGGTCGATTGAAAGAGCAGGCTTGACAAGAGTATATAGCCGTAGTACAATGCGTTTAAGACCGGATCACGATCACCCCATCGGCACATGTTGCCCCTCGGGCTTCTGATCACCCGGTCTTTTTTGTTGGAATAAGACAGTTTTTTCACCGTAGGGGCGGCAATCTGCCGCCCGCGAGTCACGTTCTGACCTGGCGGGGCGCCATTTTTGGGAAAAGGGAGGCGCCGACCGTTCTGCCGTCGCGACGATTTTACCAAATCGTCGCCGGTTCCATAGGTCGAACGCTGACGAGTCGCCCCCTGCGTTCCCAATGAAATTGGTGTATTTTCACGGCTCCCCTGTGTAAGGGGAGCTGGCTTTCAATGGGAAAAGAGCCTCAAAAGAGGATCTTTTTCCATTGAAAGACTGAGGGGCTGTGAACGTAGCGAAGTAGGGGCGCTCACCCTTTGTTCCGTTCACAATCCCTCCGTCTCGGCGGCGTTGCCGCCGATCCACCTCCCTTTACACAAAGGAGGCAAAGTTATATTATATTCGCCTTTAAGTTGCGCGAAGCGCAATATCACTCGGCGCCAGCCGAATATCACTGCGAAGCAATATCACTCGCCGAAGGCGAATATAACTGAAAAATCCACGCTTTACACGAAAAGAGTTATATTGCCGCCCTTGGCGGCAGTGATATTATGCCTTACGGCATAGTGATATTTTGCGGCGAAGCCGCAAAGTTATATTATATTCGCCTTTAAGTTGCGCGAAGCGCAATATCACTCGGCGCAAGCCGAATATCACTGCGAAGCAATATCACTCGCCGAAGGCGAATATAACTGAAAAATCCACGCTTTCGCGTGGATTTTTCTGGCGCGCCGGAAGGGACGATGCCGCTTCGCGTCATCCGCGCTTGTCGACCGCGCGCCTTTTTCGTGGCCCCCAAAAAGTTGGTAGCGAAGCGTGACTTTTTGGGGAAGAGGAGGGGTCGACCGAAAAGTCCTTTCGACGATTTGATAAAATCGTCGCGGACGAAACAGGTCGTGCCCCGACGAAGTACCCGCCTTCGCGCTGAAAAGCGGCAAAACAGTTCACCGAACTGTTTTGCTGATCGCTTTTCTCCCTCCTCAGGGTTCGAGTCCCCCCGATCACAATAAATATGCCCTTGTCCCGAAAGGGACAAGGGCATATTTGGCGCGCCGGAAGGGACTCGAACCCCCGACCTACTGGTTCGTAGCCAGTCACTCTATCCAGCTGAGCTACCGGCGCATGCCTTTTGAACAGGCTTACATATAATAGCACATATTTTTTCTAAAATCAAGTCTTTTTCACAAAATGAACACAAAAAAGCAGGTCAGCCTTCTGCCCGCCGGGGACAACAAACCGAAAAGCGACGGTTTTTACCGTTTATCAGGCGTTTTGTCCTTATCGCGGGTCAGCCTTCTATGAAAAATCACGAAAAAGGGCTTTTTTTATTTCCTTTTTTCACCAAATGATAGAAAATGACGACTTTTGCTTGCATATGTTGCGGGTTTGTGGTATACTTTCAAATACAAAAAGCCATGTCGGAGAGATCTCTCCGACAAAATATTTTGAGGAAGGTGTAAAAATGGATTATTTGTTCCTGCTCTTACCCCTGGCGGCTGTGATCGCGCTGATCTTTGCCGGTATCAAGGCGAAAAGCGTTTTGAAAACCGACGGCGGCAGCGACAAGATGAAACAGCTTTCCGCCTCTATCCGGGCGGGCGCGAACGCGTACCTCGGCAGACAGTACAAAACGCTGCTCATCTTTTTCGCCGTCGTTTTCGCGATCCTGCTTGTTATGGCGTTCGGACCGTGGAAGGTGGAACTGATCTCCAAATTCACGCCTTTCGCGTTCGTCACCGGCGGCTTTTTCTCGGCGCTGAGCGGATTTTTCGGCATGAAGATCGCCACCGCCGCCAACGCCCGCACGGCGAACGGCGCTTCTCATTCCCTCAATAAAGGACTTCGCATCGCGTTCAACGCGGGCACCGTTATGGGCTTTTGCGTGGTGGGACTCGCGCTGCTGGACATTTCCGCGTGGTTCTGCCTGCTCAAATTTATCTTGAGATTAGAAAACGCCGAGATCACCTCCGCGATGCTGACCTTCGGCATGGGCGCCTCCTCTATGGCGCTGTTCGGCAGAGTGGGCGGCGGCATCTTTACCAAAGCCGCGGACGTCGGCGCGGACCTCGTCGGTAAAGTCGAGGCGGGCATCCCCGAGGATGACCCGAGAAATCCCGCTGTCATCGCGGACAACGTCGGCGACAACGTCGGCGACGTCGCGGGCATGGGCGCGGATCTTTATGAGAGTTACGTCGGTTCCATCCTGTCCTCTCTCGCGCTGGCGGTCGCCGCGTTCGGCGCGGACGCCACGCGCTATATGCTGGTCCCCGTCCTTGTCGCCGCGTTCGGCGTGGTGGCGAGCATCATCGGCACGTTTTTCGTCAAGACAAAGGAAAAGGCTTCCTCCAAACAACTTCTCTCCGCCCTGCGGAAGGGAACCTACGTCAGCACCTTCCTGCTGCTGGCCGCCGCGCTCGGTATCGTCCTTCTCACCGGCGCGAGCTGGCGGATCTACTTTGCCATCCTGTTCGGCATCCTCACCGGCGTGCTGATCGGATTTTTCACCGAATACTACACGTCCGATACCTATAAACCCACCCGTAAACTTTCGGACAGCGCGACCACCGGCAGCGCGACCATCATCATCGACGGTCTGGCGCTGGGCATGCGTTCGACGCTGCTGCCCATCCTGATCATCGCGGCAAGCGTTATCGCCTCCTACACCATCGTCGGCGGCATCGGCGGAGACGGATTTACCACCGGTCTGTACGGCATCGGCGTCAGCGCGGTGGCAATGTTGTCAACGCTGGGCATTTCACTGGCGACAGACGCTTATGGCCCTGTGGCGGATAACGCCGGCGGCATCGCGGAGATGTCGGGGCTGGGCGAGGAAGTCAGAGAGCGCACCGACGCGCTGGACGCGCTGGGCAACACCACCGCCGCGACCGGCAAGGGCTTTGCCATCGGCTCGGCGGCGCTGACCGCGCTGGCGCTGATCGCCTCCTTCATCGACCGCATCGGACAGCTCGGCGTGGATAAAGCCGCGATCAAGGACAGCCTGACGCTGACCAATCCTTATATGCTGATCGGTCTGTTCCTCGGCGGGATGCTTCCCTTCCTGTTCACGGCGCTGACGATGAGTTCCGTCGGCAAGAGCGCGCACAGCATCGTCCTGGAAGTCAGACGACAGTTCAAAGAGATAGAGGGCATTATGGAAGGCACCGGCAAGCCGGACTACGCCAGATGCGTGGAACTCTGCACCAAAAGCGCGCTGCATGAGATGATGCTGCCCGCGATCATCACGGTGCTCGCTCCCATCGTCGTCGGCATGGTGCTGGGATACGCGGGCGTTGCCGGGATGCTGGCCGGCGCGACGGTCTCCGGATTTTGCCTTGCCGTTATGATGAGTAACGCAGGCGGCGCCTGGGACAACGCCAAAAAGTACATCGAGAGCGGCCACGGCGCGGGCAAGGGCAGTGAGGAACACAAAGCCGCCGTCGTCGGCGACACGGTCGGCGATCCCTTCAAGGACACCAGCGGTCCCGCCATCAATATCCTGATCAAACTGCTCAGCGTCGTCTCCATCGTCGTCGCGGCACTGATCGTCAACGTACATATCTTTTAAAATCATATAACTGTCATGCCCTGCGCTTCGCGCAGGGCAATTTTTTTGATGATCGCGGCAATTTATAGAGTTTACAATCCGCCGGGCGGGTGGTATACTGAAAGAAGAAAGGCGGGATGAGAAATGCAAACGTTTACCGTTGATAAACTGACCGTCCGTCGCTTCCCGACAAGGGAAGAAATGGGCGCGAGCGCGGCGGCGGATATCAAGCGCCGCGTGTCGGCGCTTTTGCGGGAAAAAGAGATGATCAACATCATATTCGCCGCCGCGCCGTCGCAGAACGAGGTCCTGGCGGCGCTTGCCGCCGATACAGATATCCCCTGGGATCGCGTTCGGGCGTTCCATATGGACGAATATATCGGACTGCCCGCGGACGCGCCGCAGGGGTTCGGCAATTTCCTGAAAGAACGGCTGTTCGGACCGGCCGGTCTCAAAAACGTATTTTATATCGACGGCACGGCGGCCGACGCGGCGGGTGAATGCCGGCGCTACGCCGCGCTTCTTGAGGAATATCCGCCGGATATCGTGGTGCTCGGCATCGGGGAGAACGGGCACATCGCCTTCAACGATCCCCCGGTGGCGGATCTTCACGATCCGGAGGCGGTCAAGACGGTACGCCTCGACGACGTCTGCCGCCGTCAGCAGGTCAATGACGGTTGTTTCGCCGACCTCTCCGGCGTCCCCGAAACGGCGGTCACGCTGACCATCCCGGCGCTGCTCGCGGGGCAATATCTGTTCTGCGTCGTTCCCGCCGCGAGCAAGGCGAAAGCGGTGCGCGACACCCTTCGCGGAGAGATCGGGGAGCATTGCCCCGCCACTGCCCTGCGGCGGCATCCGAACGCCGTACTTTATCTTGACGGCGACAGCGCGTCGCTTTTGGACTTATGAAAAAGATCAGATGTAAAAATATCATACTGCCGGACGGCATGCTGGACGGATGGATCTTTACGGACGGGGGAAAGATCGCGCGCGTCAGCGCCGTCGACCGTCCCGCGGACGGCGAGATCGATCTGTCCGATCTTTTTATCGCGCCGGGATTTATCGATCTCCACACCCACGGCGGCGGAGGTTTTTCCTTTACGGGGAGCGTGGAGGATATCGTGGCGGCGGCGAATTTCCACTTGTCGCACGGCACCACCGCGCTTTGTCCCACCATCTCCGCCGACGATTTTTCCGTAATGACGGGCGCGGTGGAGCGGATCGGGGCGGCGATGACCGATCCGCGTCTTATCGGCACCATCCCCGGCGCCCACCCGGAGGGGCCTTATTTGTCTGAACAACAGGCGGGCGCCCAGTGCGCCGCCTGCATCACGGCGCCGCGGGAGGAGGACTATCTGCCGCTGCTGGCGGCGCGCCATACGGCGATCGCCCGCTGGACCTACGCGCCGGAACGGGACGAGGGGGAGAAATTCGTCAAAGCGCTCTCAAAGTACGGCGTCCTGCCGTCGGCGGGGCACACCGACGCGACGTACGCGGATATGCGCCGCGCGATGGAAAACGGATGCCGGCTGGTGACCCACCTGTATTCCTGTACCTCCACCGTCACGCGGGATCACGGATTTCGGATCCCCGGCGTCATTGAAACGGCGTTTCTGGAGGATGATCTGTTCGTGGAGATCATCTGCGACGGCAGGCACCTGCCGCCTGAGTTGATCCGCCTGGTATACAAGATCAAGGGACCCGATAAGATCGCCCTGGTCACCGACAGTCTGTCCCTTGCCGGGACGGCGGAAACACACGGCTTTATGCAGAATACGGAATACGTCATCGAGGACGGCGTGTGCAAACTTATGGATCGGAGCGCCTTCGCCGGCAGTATCGCGACCGCCGACCGGCTGCTGCGCGTCGCCGTGCGGGAGGCGGGCATCCCGCTGCGGGACGCGGTCAAAATGCTGACGTCGACTCCCGCCGCTATCCTGGGGCTGACCGACCGCGGCGCGATCGAGACGGGCAAAGCCGCCGATCTCGTGGCGCTGGATCAAGATCTTACCGTCCGGCGCGTCTTCGTCGGCGGCGAGGTCGTTTATAAAGCGGACTAAAAAAGTATAAAAACACGCCGCGTGCCATAGGCATGCGGCGTGTTTTTATTTGTACGTTCAGGCGTTATCGCACATTTCGGCGAATTTTTCGATGCGGCGCCAGGCTTCTTTCAGCCATTCGTCATCAGACAGATCCTCGTAACCGGCGCGGCCGACTTCCAGCGTCATAAAGCCGTTATAGCCGCTTTTTTTGATGAGGCGGGCTTTCTTTTCCCAATCGGTCTTGCCGTCGAAAGGCAGGACGTGATCGTCGCCCATATAGACGCCCTGGTTGTCGTGGATGTGGGTGCAGAGCAGTTTTTCTCCGAACATCGCGACGTGATCGACGCCGGGCGTGTAGCAGAGTTCGTGCCCGCAGTCCCAGCAATAGCCGACGTTGTCAAGATCCTCGTTGAGCAGCAGGATCCGCGCCAGCGAATTGGTGCGGCGCAGGTTTTCCACCGCGATCTTGACGCCCTTTTCTCTCGCGTAGAGAAAGACCTCGCGAAAACGTTTCAGCCCCGCGTTGCTCATATCGGGACCGATGCGGCCACTGCATTCGTGCATCACCATTTTTTCAACGTTGTGGGCGGCGCAGATGTCAACGGAGTCCATCAGCATTTTCTGCACCGGATCGCCGACCGGCTCATCATACCACATACGGTTGATGTTGTTGAAGGGCGCGTGCAGTTCGTCGATCGCGAGACCCTCGTCCCGGGCGGCGGTCAGCATCGCGTCCAGCGCGTCCTGACGGTTGTTGAGCGTCGGGGTGAAAATAGCGTCAAATCCCGCGGCGCGGATGCGTTTGATATAATCCTTGGTATATTCGATATCGTTTTTGAGCAGAGTAACGTTCATACCGAGTTTGCGTTTTGTCATCGTGATCGCCCCCTTATCTGCACATATCCCGGAACTTCGCGAGCCGCGCGTAGGCTTCGGCGCAGAACTCCTTGTCCGTCATATCCTTGTAGCGCTCGTCGGTGCGTTTGAGTTCGCCGCAGAAGTTGCCGGTGTAACCCGCCTCTTTGAGAAGCCGCGCTTTCTTTTCCCAGTTGTTGGCGCCGTCAAAGGGCAGGAGATGGTCGTCATAGGTATACAGCCCGCGGTTGTCGTGGATATGGGTGCAGATCACCTTTTCGGGGAACAACGCGAGGTGGTCGACGCCGGGGGTAAAACAGATCTCGTGGCCGCTGTCCCAGCACATATAGAGGGGGATGTCGCGGTTTTCATGGAAAATGCGGGCGAGAAAGTTGGTGCGGCGCAGGTTTTCCACCGCGATCTTGACGCCGCGCTCATTGGCGTGCTCAAAGATCGCGCGGAAACGGGAAAGCCCCGCGTTGCTCATATCCGGGGCGGCGCGGCCGCTCGACTCGTGCATCACCATTTTCTCCACGCCGTGGTCGGCGCAGAAATCCACCGAGTCCATCGCGAGTTTGAAGGGCGGCTCGCCGGTCTCGTCGTCGTACCAGATGTGATTGATGGCGGTGGGCATCTCGTGCAGCTCGTCGATCTCAAGATCGAGATCCTCGGCGGCGCGGAGATAGCGCTCCATCTGCGCCTGTTTATCCATCAGTAACGGGAAAAAGACACAGCCAAATCCCGCCTCCTTCATATATTTCATGTTGTCAATGACCTTTTGCTCATCGCCGGACCAGAAATAAAACAGTTCGGCGCCGATCTTTCCGCTCATAACATTTTTCTCCTTTTTATATTATTATAAATCGAGTTTCATATCGCCTTTTTTGATCCAGCCGATCTTGCGCATCCCCTCGGAAACGCCCAGCGTGATGGCGGCGGGCAGGATGATGTGGATGACAAGGATCAGAACAACGGACATCAGCGGCGAGGCGCCGCCCTCGGTCAGCGTCTGGAAACTCATGATCTGTCCGACCAGACCGCTGGTGCCCATGCCGCTGCCCACGGCGTTACAGGTCATACCGAACAGGGCGATGCCGATGGGACCCATGATCGCGGAGGCGATGATGGGCGGCAGCCAGATGACCGGTTTTTTCATAATATTGGGCACTTGCAGCATCGAGGTGCCCAGCCCCTGGGCGAGAAGCCCGCCGGTGCGGTTTTCCCGGAAACTCGCGACGGCAAATCCCACCATCTGCGCCGAGCATCCGATGACCGCGGCGCCCGCCGCCAGCCCCGAAAGGTTCAGCATGACGCCGAGGGCGGCGGAGGAGATGGGAAGGGTGAGGATCATCCCCATGATGACGGCGACGACGATGCCCATCAGCACCGGCTGCTGTTCGGTGCCCCAGTTGACGAGCGCCCCCAGCCAGGTCATAAATTTAGAGATGGGCGGGCCGACGATCAGCCCCACGATACCGCCCGATACGATGGAGACGAAGGGGGTGACGAGGATATCCAGTTTGGTCTTGCCGGCGACAAGGCGGCCCAGCGTGACCGCAACGATGACGGCGATGAACGCGCCGAGCGGTTCCCCCGGACCGGCGAGGGTAAGGGCTTTTTCCGGCAGGATGGACCCGTCGATGATCTTTGCCGCGAACGCGCCGATCATGCCCGCGCCCGCCGCCGACAGGGCGACAAGCGTTTTGTCCTTGAATTTATAGGCGACGCCGACGCCGATGCCGGCGCCGGTCAGCGCCTTGATCACCGAGGCGGCGCGGACGGCGTACAGTCCGATATCGCCGGGGACGTAGGACGCGATCTGCCCCAGAATGGTGCCGATGATCAGCGTGCCGAACAGACCCAGCGCCATACCCGCCATACCGTCAACGAAGATGTACTGCAAAACTTTTTTTACGGTTTTCAAGGTGTATCACTCCTTTTAAGCCATTTTACCAAACAACACACAAAAATGCAATAATTATCGCCATATTCGGGAAAAATATTGAAAATGAGGTGATAAAATGAATAATGTTCGTACAAAACTACTGCTGGAAGCGATGGAGGAGACGGCGCCGCCCGCCGTTGGCAGTCATACGAGGACCTTTGAGGGCGGCAGAACGACAGTCGTCGAGCTGGAGGAGGGCAATCCCTTCGGCCGTCCCCGCGGGCGGTATATCACGGTGGAGACGACGCGGGTGCAAAAACTCGGCGGCGCGCCCTTCGAGGCGGCGGTGGAGGAGATCGCGCGGCATCTCGCGGGCATGATCCGGGGCGAGCGGGTGCTGGTTGCGGCGCTCGGCACGAGCGAGAGCACGCCGGACGCGCTGGGACCCAAAATGATGCGGCATCTCCTGGTGACGCGGCCTTTTGAAAAGATCGCGCCGGAACTGCTGGGACGCGGAAAAATGCGAACGCTCTCGGCGCTCTGCACCAACGTTTACGGCGTGACCGGTATCGAGAGCGCCGAACTTTTGCGCGGCGCGATCCGCGAGGTGCGCCCCGACACCGTCATCGTGGTGGACGCGCTGGCGACCTCCTCAAAGGATCGTCTCTGCGCGACGGTACAGCTGTCGGAAAGCGGGATGATCCCCGGCAGCGGCGTCGGCAACGACCGCCCCGACGTGACGGCGGAAACACTCGGCGTGCCGGTCATCTCCGTCGGGATGCCGACGGTGATGAACGATGACAGATTTTCCGGCGATGAGGGACTTGTCGTCATCCCCTACGATATCGCCGCCGCCGTGGACGGCGGCGCGAAACTTTTGGGTCTTTCCGTCAGCCGGGCGGCGCATTTTGAAATGCCCATCCCCGATATCCTGGGATATCTTTCCTGACGCGCGCATACACCTATAAAGAGGTGATGTGTATGGGCAGGCGGATCGTAAGGGCGTGCGGCTGGATCCTTTTGGTGACGGTCGTGATCTACCGGTGGCAGCCCATCCTGGCGTTTTTGGGGCGGAGCGCGGCGCTGATGGCGGGCGCGGGACCCGCGGCGGCGGAGCACGGACAGGGATATGACGAGACGTTTGCCCTGCCCGCCGCGGCGGCGGCGCCGAATGTCAAGACCGTCAATCTCGCGATGACGAGCGGACGGTATACCACCGTGGACGGCATCGCGCTCAAAAACGGCACGGGATACGCCGTGGATATCGCGGAAACGCTGCGCCGGAAATTTGAAAAGCCGTCGCTCTCAAAAGATCGACCCGTTGTATTGATCTACCACACCCACGCGCAGGAAAAATACGCGGAGGGGACAAGCGGCGTCGTGGAACTCGGCGAGCGGATGAAAGAGCGTTTTGAGCGAAACGGGATGAAAACCGTACATATCACGACGGATTTCACCAAAGGCGGCAGTTTCAACACCTCCTATACCCGCTCGCTGGCGGGCGTCAAGGAGGCGCTGGAAAAATATCCGTCCATCAAGATCGTTTTGGATATACACCGGGACTCCATCACGGATGGGGGCAAAGACTGCGCGCCGGTCGCGGCGATCGGCGGGCAAAACTACGCGCAGGTGATGCTGATCTGCGGCACGGACGACAAGGGACTGTCCCATCCGGAATGGCGGAAAAATCTGCGCTTCGCGCTGGCGCTCGCCCAAACGGCGCAGGCGGAATACAAAGGGCTGTTCCGTCCCGTGGATCTTAACGCCAACCGCTACAACACCCACGCGACGCCTTACGCGCTGCTGATGGAGATCGGCTCGGACGCGAGTTCGTCGGCGGACGCCGAGCGCTCGGCGATCGCTGTCGCGGATATAATTGTTAAAACTGTAAAATGACTTGTTTCTAACTCGTTTCTATGGTATAGTTATAATATATCCGGAGCGGGAGGAAAACAAAAGTGGCAAAACAGAATGATAAGATCGTGATCTTTGATTGGGGCGGTGTGACCGAGATCCCCGCGTCGTTGGACGGTGCCAAATTGCGTGTGGTGCGGCAGTTTGTCCCGACTGTTACAGAAAAAGATATTAAGGAAAAATTCCTCTATTTTACCGAGGATGGAAGATCCATCATAGCATACGGCGGCAAAGAGGACTTTGAAAGCTGGATACGCGCTATCAAACGGAACTTCGGCATTACGACGTCGAACGCGGAATTTATGAAGGCGTACCAGGAGGAATTCAGCGACGTTTCGTATCATGAGGATGTCGCGGCGTATGCGCGTTCATTGCGGGCGCGGTGCCGCAACGGGATTTTGTCCAATCTGATCCTGTCGGATGCGGAGCGCATCGATCGGCAGTATCATATCGATCAGTTCGATCACGTGTATTTTTCCTATAAACTCGGCATGGAAAAACCGAACGATGGTATTTATGAATATGTTGAAAAAGACCTTGCTTTTGATTCGAAAAGCATTATGCTGATCGACGACAACGGAGATAATATTGCTGCCGCCCGCCGCCGGGGCTGGCAGGCCTGTCAGGCGACGGGATATGAGATCGAAAAGATGAAACAGGCGGTAGAGGAATTTCTGAAAAGCTGAAAGGGCAAGGCAAAATGGCAAAGCATAAACTCATTTCATATACTCTCGGAGAGGAGATCTTTTCCTCCGTCACCCACGGGCTGGGCGCGCTGTTCGGCGTGTTCGTCACAGTGTTTACGGTGGTGCGGAGCGCGCTGGGCGGCTCGGCGCTCGCCGTGGTGTGCAGCGCCATCTACGGCGCGTCGCTCATCATCCTGTTTTCGATGTCCACGCTGTACCACGCCATCAGCCACCGCGGCGCAAAGGTCGTGTTCCGCGTGCTGGACCACACGACGATCTTTCTTTTGATCGCCGGTACCTACACGCCTTACGCGCTGGTGACGCTGGGCGGGGCGCTGGGATGGACGATATTCGGCGTGCAGTGGGGCGTGGCGATCCTCGGTATCACCCTCAACGCCGTGTCCATCGAAAAATTCAAGGTGTTTTCGATGATCGGCTACGTCGTCTGCGGCTGGATGATCATCATCGCCGCTCTGCCGATGTGGCGGGCGATGGCGCACGCCGGCTTTTGGTGGCTGCTGGGCGGCGGCGTGCTGTACACCGTCGGCATCATCTTTTACAAACTCAAAAAAATCAGGTATATGCACGCCGTGTGGCACATTTTTGTACTGCTCGGCGCCGCGGCGCATTTCGTGAGCATCGCGTTTTACGCGCTGCCGGTCGTATATAAATAAGGAAGGAATATGGAAAAACAAAAGATAGAACGCATCAATCATCTCGCGAAAAAGGCAAAGACCGAAGGGCTGACGCCCGCGGAAAAAGAGGAACAGGCGGCACTGCGCCGGGAACATCTCGCGGGATTTCGCAAAAACCTGCGCGCCACGCTGGAAAATACTTATGTACAATATCCCGACGGAAGTAAACGGAAACTTATAAAATAGGCGCTTTTGACATATACTACCCGGGAGGTGATGACCCTTGGGAAAAATATGGAAAGGTTTGTTTATCGCTCTGTGCCTTTTATCAGCGGTCGTGCTGACGACCACCTCGGTGATCACGAGATCGCCGACGGTGACCGGGGCGGAACGGGATCCGCGGCAGGCGGCGCCCGCTGAGGCACGGGAGGAGACGATCCTGCTTCTGGGACTTGACGAGAGCGGTCTGCGGCCGGACAGCATCATGCTGTTCCGGGTGCGGGAGGACGGCATCACGATGCTGTCCATCCCGCGGGACACCAAGGTGGAGATCAACGGATCCGCCCATAAGATCAACGCCGCGATCGTCCGGGGAAGCAGAGAGTTGCTGATCGAGAAAATAGAGCAACTAACAGGCGTCACACCCGATCACTTCGTTTCGATGAAGCCGGGGACCTTCGCCGCCGTGGTGGACGCGCTGGGCGGCGTTGAGTATACGGTGGAGCAGGATATGTACTATTCCGATCCCGGGCAGGATCTGTATATCCGCCTGAAAGCGGGCAAGCAGACGCTGGACGGCAAGCAGTGCGAGCATTACTGCCGATACCGGCGGTATCTGCTAGGGGATCTGACGCGCACCGAGCATCAGCAGAAACTGCTGCGGGCGCTGATCGAGCAGAAACTCAAAATATCCACCCTCACCTCGCTTCCGAAACTCTGGAGCGTCTATTCCGAAATGGTGGAAACGGATCTGACGATCGGGACGGTGACGGAACTGATGCCGACGCTGCGGAAACTGGCGGGCGGCACCGTGGAGTTTACGTCGCTGACGCTGCCCGGCGAATACAACGATATGAAAAGGGAAGGCGTAAGTTATTATCTGCCCGACCTTGACGCCGCGAAAACGATATGGAAATGACGCGGCGCGCGCCCCGGAAAAATGACGGAAAAAGGCGGATCGCATCCGTCTTTTTTGTCCCTTGAAAATATTTTCAAAAAACCGAAAAAAAGTGTTGACAAATCGGGAATGATTTGATATTATGTTAGAGCGCCTTTAAAGAGAGGCGAGCGCCGAAGCGCCGTGGAAGCGGGGCGGGAGGCGCGATGATCCTTGAAAATTAAACAGCATCATCAAGAGACCCGTTAATTGCTTTAAAAGAAGCGAATTAACAAAAGATGTAACAGTCAGCAGTTAATGAGCGGATGAAACGAAAAAAATGATTTAAATTTTTTAGAGAGTTTGATCCTGGCTCAGGACGAACGCTGGCGGCGTGCCTAACACATGCAAGTCGAACGGAACGATTTCACGGAACCCTTCGGGGGGAAGAGGATGAAGTTTAGTGGCGGACGGGTGAGTAACACGTGAGCAACCTGCCTTCCGGTGGGGAATAACACAGGGAAACCTGTGCTAATACCGCATAATGTATATTTTTCGCATGAAAGATATACCAAAGCTTTATGTGCCGGAAGATGGGCTCGCGTCCGATTAGATAGTTGGTGAGGTAACGGCTCACCAAGTCGACGATCGGTAGCCGGACTGAGAGGTTGAACGGCCACATTGGGACTGAGAGGCCCAGACTCCTACGGGAGGCAGCAGTGGGGAATATTGCGCAATGGGGGCAACCCTGACGCAGCAACGCCGCGTGAAGGAAGAAGGTCTTCGGATTGTAAACTTTTGTCTTCAGGGACGA